>NZ_JBEZDU010000015.1:197394-289068 GCF_040648495.1 Nonomuraea sp. NPDC049129
CTACCCTTTTGGGGGGGGGGGTCCCCGCCCCCCCCCCCCACCTCCATGGGTCACCAGGTGACGGGCAGTTCGTGCACGCCGTAGACCGACCCGTTGAACTTGACCGGGACCTGGTGCAGGTCGGTGGCCAGTTTCAGCGTCGGAACGTGCCGGTAAAGGGTGCCGTGGACCACCTGCAGCTCCATGCGGGCCAGCGGCTTGACCCAGGCACTGGTGCGCGCCGAACCACAGGGCGTGCCATGCCACGCAAGTAAACCAGATGATTTAGCCAAGTCAAGCACGCGATTTAACAGGGCTCAAGTCGTCCACTTGGGGGGCCGCCTGCCGCCTCGACTGGTCGGCGGGCTGGGCAGACGGCGGGCCGGTTATGAGCGGGGTGTCACCGGGGCCTGCCACAGGCCGACGATCGCGTCGATCAGGCTGGCGGCCAGGTCGTCCCAGGTCGGATGGAGGGTGGGGGCATCGTCCGCGAGGGCCCGTTCCCGCTCGACGCACATCTGCACGATGAGGTGGCGGGCCATGGTGACGCGTTCGCGGCGGATCTCGTCGGGCAGGTCAGGCAGGGACCGGGCCAGGCCGTCCCGGAACAACCGCAAGATCGGGGCGGCCGTCAGGGCTTCGTCGACCATGACCGCGTTGAGCGCGGGGTCCGCCATGACCTGCGCGGTGAACCGGGCGTACCAGGTGGGGCTGCCCAGGGTCTCCAGGTGTTCGGCGAAGGGGCGGACCAGGCACGACGCCCAGTCCCGCGGGTCGGCGGAGTCGCCGATGCCGGTCATCATGCGTTCGCGGATGCGCTCGATATGCCCGGTGTGCTTGCGGGCGATCGCGCGGATCAGGTCGGCCTTGGTGCCGAAGTGGTAGCTGACCGCGGCGTTGTTGCCCTGCCCGGCGGCCTCGCTGATCTGGCGGTTGCCGACGGCGTGCACCCCGCGTTCGGCGAACAGCCGCTCGGCCGCGGCGAGAAGGGCTTCCCGCGTCGCGCTGACCTGCTCGTCTCGTGTCATCTTCATGATCGTCGTCTTCTACCGCACCGGGACTTCGCGCAGCCCGCGACGGCCTCAGTCCCTCAGGTCGTCGCAGGTCCTCGGCCGTGTACGGCGAGGCGTGATGGAAGGACAGCTTATGCAATGGGCCGATCAGCGGCTCTGCCCGCCGTTTGACAGGTGCCCATCCACCGCTAGAGTTTAAATCAATCGATTGATTTAATTGCTTAGCCTTTCGATTCGAGGAGGAAGCAGTGACGACAATCCCGGAGTACGACATCGCCAGGTCGGCGACGTGCCCGATGGACCCGGCGCCCGCGATGCGAGCCCGGCAGGAGGAGGGCCCGCTGACCCGGGTCCGGCTGTGGGACGGCAGCACCCCATGGCTGGTGACCGGCCACGCCGAGCACCGCGCCCTGCTCGGCGACCCGAGGGTCAGCGTCGAACCGGCGCGCGGCATCCCCCGGCTCTCCCCGGCGGAGGCCGCGTCGATGGAGAGCATGGCCGCCCAGGAGGGGGGCTCGGGCGGCATCGGCTTCATCATGATGGACGACCCCGAGCACGCCCGGCTGCGGCGCATGGTCACCTCGGCGTTCACCGTCAAGCGGGTGGAGGCGATGCGGCCGGCCACGCAGCAGATCGCGGACGACCTGATCGACCGGCTGCTGGCCGGGCCGAAGCCCGCCGACCTCGTCGAGGGGTTCGCCCTGCCGCTGCCCTCGCTGGTCATCTCCAACCTGCTCGGCGTGCCCTACGACGACCACGACTTCTTCCAGGCCAACAGCAGGACCATCATCAACCGCAACTCGACCCCCGAGCAGCGGGGAGGAGCCCAGCGGCGGCTGGCCGAGTACCTGGACGGGCTGATCGGCGAGAAGCTCGCCAAGCCCGCCGACGACTTGCTGTCCGGGCTGGTCGAGCGGGTCAAGGCCGGTGAGCTGACCCGGCCGGAGGCCGCCCAGATGGGGGTGCTGATGCTGTTCGCCGGGCACGAGACCACCGCGAACATGATCACGCTGGGCACGCTGGCCCTCCTGCAGAACCCGGACCAGGCGGCTCTCGTACGGGAGAGCGACGACCCGAAGCTGGTCGCCTCGGCGGTCGAGGAGCTGCTGCGCTACCTGACGATCACCCACGGCGGGCTGCGCCGGGTGGCCCTGGCCGACATCGAGATCGCCGGCCAGGTCATCAAGGCGGGCGAGGGCATCATCGCGGTCAACGAGACCGCCAACCGCGACCCGTCCGTCTTCCCCGCCCCGGACCGGCTCGACCTCCAGCGCAACGCCCGGCTCCACGTGACCTTCGGGTACGGGATTCACCAGTGCCTGGGACAGCCGCTGGCGCGGATGGAGCTGCAGGTCGCCTACACCGCCCTCCTGCGGCGGATCCCCACCCTGGCACTCGCCGCCGAGCTGGATGAGATCCCTTTCAAGCACGACGGCTTCATCTTCGGCGCCTACGAACTGCCCGTCACCTGGTAGAGGACATCATGAAGATCATTATTGACCAAGACAAGTGCGTCGCTTCCGGGCAGTGCGTGCTGGCCGCCGACGACGTGTTCGACCAGCGCGACGAGGACGGGATCGTGGTGCTGCTGAACGACGACCCGTCGCCCGAGCGGCTGGCGGACGTCCAACAGGCCGCCATGGTCTGCCCGGCCCTGGCCATCACCGTCGAGGAATGACCCCCGCGCCCATGCGCGTCCAGGTCTCCGTCACGACGTGCGCACCGTAATCGTGCGGCCCGAACACCATGTCTCCACGGCGGTCAGCGATCCTGACCGCCGTGGTTCCCGCCCCGGAGCCCGCGCGAGGAACGCGGGACATGAAGGCCATTGACACACCTTCGACACCGGATCTACGCTCCGGTCGAATCGATTCGTCAGAGCCGCCGCAGACGTGTCCGTGCGATGGGCGAAAGCCCGGCCATACGTACGGGCACAGCCGTCGAATTGATTCCGAAGGAGCCGCACATGTTCACGGCAACCCCACGACCGCCCGGTAGACGGCTCGCTCGCGTCACCGGGCTTCTGGCCGGGATGCTCATCGCCTTCACCATCCCGGCGCCGGCGCACGCCGCGGACGAATCCATCAGTGTCGACTTCGGCTCGGCCGGTGGCGCCCCTACCTACCGCGCGTCCGGGTGGATCTACGGCATGACGGAGAACGCGTCCGGACCGGCGGATCACTTCTACCGTGACGTCAAGTTCCGGTACATGCGGGCCGGTGGCGCGCAGCTCGGCTCACCCGGCGGCTGGGTGTCGGGCGCCTACGACCGCAGGTGGAACGCGACGCTGGCCCAGGCCCGGCGGACGATCGCGCTCGGCGGCCAGTTCATCATCCTTCCGCATGATTTATGGGGCGCGGACGGGTATCCGATCTCCCGCTTTCCGGGCGACAACGGCAACTGGGCCGATTACGACGCCTTCCTCACTCGCCTGATCAACGACGTACGAGCCGCCGGAATCACCGTGCAGTGGGACATCTGGAACGAGCCGAACATCTCCCTGTTCTGGAACCGCCCGCAGGCCCAGTACTTCGAGCTGTGGCGGCGCAGTTACCAGCGCATCCGTGCCGCCTTCCCGAACCATTTGATCGTGGGGCCGAGCTGCGCCTGTGTGCCCTCCACGACGAACGCCTGGTGGAACGGCTACCTCGACTTCGTCCGCGCCAACAACGTCATCCCTGACATCGTCAGCTGGCACTCCCTGCCCGGCGACCCGGTGGCCAACGTGGCGGCCGCCAACGCCACGCTCGACCCGCGCGGCGTCCCGCACCCGCGGCCGTACCAGATCAACGAGTACGGCGCCTCCAACGAGCAGAACCCGGGAGACGGGTCGTGGTACATCGCCCGACTGGAGCGCGCGGGCGCCGACGGGTTACGCGCGAACTGGGCGAGCGCCGGCAACCTGCACAACGATCTGGGCAACCTGCTCGTCCGCGACAGCGCCGGCCGGCATCTGCCCAAGGGCGAATGGTGGGTCTACCGCTTCTACGCCTCCCAGACCGGCCAGATCGTCTCGACGACCCCGAGTGCCGCCTACGACGCCTTCGCCACCAAGGCGGCCGGCGTGGCCAAGGTCCTGGTGGGCGGGGGCGGGACGACCGGCAACATCGCCGTCGGTCTGCGCCGCCTCGACACCACCAGCGGCATCGTGCAGAACAACCAGGTCCGCGCGGTCGTGCAGCGCGTCCCGTACAACGGCGGCGGCGCGGTCCAGGGGCCGATCACCGTGCAGAACACGGTCCTGACGCTGTCGGGGAACGCGATCACGCTGAACCTGCCGCACACCAACGCCGACGACACGTTCACCGTCACGCTGCTGCCGCCATCGGACGGCGGCTTCCAGTCCGTGGCGGTCGCGCAGCACTCCCAGCAATGCCTGGACAACACCGATCTGAGCACCGCCGACGGCAACGTACAGCAGCAGTTCCCCTGCGAGGGCGGCGACCAGCAACTGTGGAACTTCCAGCCGGTGACCGGCGTGACCGGCACGTACACACTGGTCAACCAGCAGAGCGGAAAGTGCCTTGAGGTGAACGCGGCGGCCACAGCCGACGGCACGCCGGTGAGCCAGCGGACTTGCGCCGGCGGGGCGCAGAACCAGCAGTTCGCCCTGCGCAAGGTGACCTACGCGGGCAACGATCCCCGGGACTATCAGCTCGTCGCCCGGCACAGCGGCAAGTGCGTCGACGTCAGCACCATCTCGACCGCCCCCAGGGCGCCCATTCTTCAGTGGACCTGCAACCCGGTTGGCCAGGCCAGTCCGCTCAACCAGACCTGGCGGCTCTGGGGCCGGTGACGGGTACGGGCTTGGCACACCGCCGCTCGTGGGCCGCGGCGAGAATGAGGTACGCGCCGGCCGTCCTCGATCAGCACGGTCGAGGGCGCCCAGATGGGTCGCGACAGCTCCTCCCCCAGCACGATCGGCATGAGGTCGAGCACTGATCCGGTAGCGGCGGCCGGTCTGGTAGACGGTGAAGACGTACGAGCCGTCGACAGGGTCCTGGTAGAAGTACGGGCCGCTGAACAGCGTCAAGACGGGGTCGGCGGCCGAGCGCCATAGATGTCGCGAGCGATGCGCGGCAGACGACCCGTCCGCGCCACGGAATGCGATGACGTGCCATCTCGTGAACCGGTTCGACTTACGATGGTCGCCGAGCGGTGGATTGGACGAGGAGTACGGGTGAACATCGGAGAGATCGCCAGGCGGGCGGGCGTGTCGCGCAGCACCGTCTCGTACGCGCTCACCGGCAAGCGCCCGGTGTCGGAGGAGACCAAGCGCCGCATCCAGTCCGTCATCGACGAGCTGGGCTACCGGCCCAACGCCGCCGCCAGGGCGCTCAAGGAGGGCCGTACCCGCACCATCGGCCTGGTCATCCCGCCGGCCAGCCAGCGCCTGACCGACATGCAGCTCGGCTTCGTGGCCAGCATGGTCGACGCCGCCGCCCGCGCCGACCTCGACGTCCTGCTGTCACCCTCGGGCGGCGAGCACGACCGCTCCTTCGAGCGCGTGGTCACCGGCCGGCGCGTGGACGGCGTCATCCTGATGGAGATCCGGCTGGAGGACGACCGGGTGACCCGGCTGCTGGAGAGCGGCCCGCCGTTCGTCGGCATCGGCCGTACCCGCCGGCCGGAGGACATGTCCTGGGTGGACATCGACTACGAGACGCTCATCGCCAAGTGCGTCCACCACCTGGCCGATCTCGGCCACCGGCACCTGGCGCTGGTCAACCGCAACGCCGAGCTGGTCGCCGCCGGCTATGGGCCGGGCCACCGCGCGCAGGCCGGCTTCGATCGCGCCATCGCCGAACGCGGCCTGCACGGCGTGCGGGTCTGCTGCGCCGACGACGCCCAGGCCGGGCAGAGCTGCCTGCGGCAGCTGCTCGCCGACCATCCGGAGCTGACCGCCATCGCCACCATCAACGAGGCGGCGGTGTCCGGCATGTACCGGGCGCTGGCCGAGGCGGGTTTGACCGTGCCCGGAGACTTCTCCATCGCCGGCGTCGCCGCCCAGCACTGGGCCGAGAACCTGCACCCGCCGCTCACCGCCGCCGACGTCCCCGCCGGCGAGATGGGCGCCCGCGCCGTCGAGCTGCTCATCCAGCGCATCGCCGACCCGGCCACCCCGCACCGTCACCTCCTGATCGCCCCGCCGATCTCGCTGCGCGCCACGACCGGGCCCGCCCGGCCCCGCTCCTGACGACTGACGACTGACGCCGGCGCCTGAGACCCACTCCAGGTCCCATCCAGGTCCGGTCCGCGCGACGGCGGCATGTCGCGACCGTTTCCTGGCTCTTGATCACCCCGCCAAGAGACGCTCATGGCCCAGTCGAATCGATTCGACTTGCCTTTTGAGCACTCCCCCGGACAGGAATGGATTCCCGGTTGTCGCTATCGGAGCCCAGGGTACGTTGCCGCGGACCTCGCGCGAGAACGTAGACGAACAGGACCGCCATGACCGCCGCGCCTGCCCACATGGCCTGCTGCCAGCCGTCGACGAAGGACTCCTGGGCGGCTCGGATCAGCGCCCGCGCCTGGGGGCCGGCCCCGTCGGCGGCCGTGAGGGCGTTGACGACGCCTTCACGGGCGGTGTCGGCGCCTGGTACTCCGTCGAGGCGGGCATCGATGGCACCGCGGTAGCCGGCGGTCAGGACCGCTCCGAGCAGCGCGACACCGAGCGCGGTGCCGAATTCCCGGGTGACGTCGTTGAGCGCGGACGCGACACCTTGACGCGCGCGCGGCAAGGCGGCGGTGATGGCCTCGGTGGCGGGCGTCATCGTCAAACCCATGCCGAGTCCCATGGCGAGCATGCCGGGGAGGATCGACAGGTAGCCGCCGTCGACGGAGACGAAGGTGGCCATGAGGACCAGCCCCGCGCCGCCCAGGAAGATCCCCGAGGCCATCGTGGAGCGGCCGCCGACGCGCGCGGCCACCCTCGGGGCGAGACCGGAGGCGAACATCATCAGCAGCGCCATCGGCATGAGCGCCAGGGTGGAGCGCAGGCCGGACCAGCCGAGCACCGCCTGGAAGTACGGGAAGAGGACTACGAAGATCCCTGCCTGCACGCCGAAGACGGCCAGGAGCGACACGGAACCACTCGCGAGACCTCGCTCGCGGAACAGGCGGACGTCGAGAAGTGGCGCCGGCCGGCGTAGCTCCCATGCCACGAATCCGGCGGCGGCGATGACGCCGACGAGGAGGCTCAGTAGCGTCGCGGGCGCGGTCCAGCCCCGTTCGGGGCCCTCCTGGAGAAAGAAGACGAGACCGACCACCGCGACCACGGACGACAGCGAACCGACGGCGTCGAACCCGTGCCCGGACGCCTCGCGCGAGTTCGGGACGGATCGCAGCGTCATGGCGATGGCGACGACGACGAGCACGACCGGCAGGACGAAGAGCCACCGCCAGCTCGCCAGGTCGACCAGGATGGCCGACAGGTACATCCCCAAGATGCCGCCACCGCCGGCGACGCCGGTCCACACGCCGATCGCCTTGGCGCGTTCCTCGTCCGGGAAGGTCGAGGTGATGACCGCGAGGGTGGCCGGCATGATCATCGCCGCGCCTACGCCGCTCAGGAAACGCGCGGCGAGCATGAGCTCGGACGACGTGGCAACCCCGGCCGCCGCACTCGCCACGCCGAAGACGAGCAGGCCGGCGAGCAGCACCGGCCTGCGGCCCCACCGATCGCCCAGCGCGCCGAGCGGCAGGAGCAACGCGGCCAGAGTGAGGGTGTAGATGTTGATGAACCACAGGACCTCGGATTGCGAGGTGTCGAACGCGACGCTGAGCTCCGGCTGGGCGACGTTCAACCCGGACACCGAAGCGATGACCGCCATGAGCGCGACGCAGACCCCGGCCAAGATCGTACGTCGTTGTCGTGGGTCTTGGACGGTCGGGCCGGGGGCTTCCGTGTCTGAGGACGGGTTCGTACTCACGGGATTCCTTTCATGCAGGTGCGTTCCTCATGGTGCTGAGCGTCAAGGCGGATGTGCAAACGTTGTTGCCGAATGGCAAAATGGCGGGATGGATGAGGCCATTGACCGCACTCTCGACGCCGTCGGACCGAGGTTGAAACGCCTTCGGCTGCATCGGGACGTCACACTCGCCGACCTCGCGGCGGAGACCGGGATCTCCACCAGCACCTTGTCCCGGCTCGAGGCGGGCTTGCGACGTCCCACGCTCGAGCAGTTGCTACCGCTGGCTCGCGCCTACGGGGTCACCCTCGACGAGCTCGTGGACGCGCCGCCGACCGGCGACCCCCGCGTCAATCTGCGGCCCATCTCCCGTGGCGACGGCGCCGTCATCCTGCCGCTGACCCGGAGGCCCGGAGGGATCCAGGCCTACAAGTTCGTCCTCCCGGCCGGAAGCGACGACGCCGAACCCGACCTGCGCAGCCACGAGGGCTATGACTGGGCCTATGTCCTCAACGGAACGCTCCGCCTCGTACTCGGCGAACACGACCTCATCCTGAAGCCCGGGGAGGCGGCGGAGTTCGACACGCGCACCCCGCACTGGTTCGGGGCCACCAGCGCCGGTCCCGTCGAGTTCCTGAGTCTCATCGGGAGACAGGGCGAACGCACGCACATCCGCGCGGCACCGAGACCTGGCTCGGCCGAGTGAGAGAGCTCGGGGACCTCAGGTCCTAGAAACCGCGTCCGCCGTCATCATCTCGACCGGGTGCCGCCACCGCTGGTTCACTCTTGCTTCATCGTCCTTCCCTACCGTGGGGCTCGCGTCGGCAGGCCCGCACCCCGGAGGAGCGATGAGCAAGTTAGTCGGCGGCCTCGCGCGAGTCGCCGTGGCAGCGGCCATCACCCTGACATCGGCCGGGTGCGGGATGAGCGTCCTCCGCCATACCCCGTCCATCCTGGACAAGGACGAGCTGATCGTCGCGGTGAAGCCGGACCAGCCCGGCCTGGGCCTGCGGACCAAGCAGGGCACCTTCGAGGGCTTCGACGTCGACGTGGCCACCTATGTGGCCGGCCACCTGGGCAAGAAGGTCTCCTTCGTCGCCACGACGTCGGAAGGCCGGGAGGCCAAACTGAACTCCGGCGAGGCGGACATGGTGGTGGCCACCTACTCCATCAGCCCACCGCGCAAGATGCAGGTGACGTTCGCGGGGCCGTACTACGTCTCGCAGCAGGACATCCTGGTCCGCAACGGCACGACGAACATCGGCAACGTACGAGATCTCGCGGGGCGCAAACTGTGCGAGGCCCAGGGCTCCATCTCCACGTCACGGATCATTGAAGGCCGCGGCGTGGCCGCCGTCCTGGTCCCGGCCCGCACCTACAGCGAGTGTGTGGACCTCCTCAGATCCGGCGCGGTGGACGCGGTCTCCACCGGCGACCTGATCCTCGCCGGGTTCGCCGCCCGGGACAAGGGCGCGTACACCATCGTTCACGCCCCGTTCACGGAGGAGCGGTACGGCGTGGCCCTCCGCCATGGCGACGTCGCGGGATGCGAGGCGGTCAACCGGGCCATCACCGCGATGTACCAGTCCCTAACGGCGCCCAAGCTCCTCCGCAAACACTTCGGCGCGACGGGTCTTTCGATATCCACCTCAGTGCCGCAGTTCGAAGGCTGCGCCTAAGAGGTCATCGGCGTTCTGCGGGGGCGCGGCTCAAGCGGATCATCGCCCGGTACAGGGCCGTCGGGGTGGGCGCGGGCGGCAGGGGCTCGGGGTTCGCGGGGTCCGGGACGGCGTACGACTGGATCATGCAGCCGACGAGCCGGCGCCACGCCTCCGGGGCCGCGCCGGCCGTGGCCGCGATGACACCGGCGTTGGCCATCAGCAGGATGACCAGGTCCTCGGTGGTGAAGTCGGGGCGCAGCCGGCCGGCTTCCTTGGCGCGTACGACCAGCTCGCTGAAGCCGCGGTAGGCCTCGTCCCGTTTGGCCTCCATGGCCCTGGCGCTGGGAAAGGTCATGGTCAGCACCTCGGAGAAACCGCGATCCGCGGCCTGCATGCCGCAGACGGTCTCGATGTACCAGGTGAATCCGTGCCACGGATCGGGGTCGGCCAGCGCGGTGGCGGCGGCATCGGCGTACGTCTGCATGGTGTCGGCGAAGACGGCCGCGACGAGGTCCTCGCGAGCGGAGAAATGCCGGAAGAGCGTCGCGATCCCGACCCCCGCCTCGCGCGCCACGGAGGCCATCGACGCTTCGATGCCGTCGCGCGCGTAGACCCGCCGGGCCGCGGCCAGGATGCGATCGCGGTTGTGCCGGGCATCGATGCGCAGGCCCTGGGTCGAGGGGTCTGCCGAGGGGTCTGGGGAAGCGGGGACGCGGCGGGCGGCAGGGCTCATGAAGCCATCATACAGAATCGGAATGGTCTATCCGATTCTGGTGTTACGCTGCACAGAACAAACGGATAAGCCGTTCCGATTAATTGAGGAGAGTCGCCATGCGCGCAATCGCCCTGAGTTCCGTCCCCGCGAGCCCCGCCATCACCGAGGTGGCCGCGCCCCGGCCCGAAGCCGGTGAGCTGCTGGTGAAGGTCGCCGCTTCGTCGATCAACGGCTTCGACGCGGCGACCGCGGCCGGCTACCTGCAGCAGGTGATGGAGCACCGCTATCCGCTGATCCCGGGCAAGGACTTCGCGGGCACGGTCGAGGCCGTGGGCGAAGGCGCCGAGGGGTTCGCCGTCGGGGACCACGTCTTCGGCGTGGCGATGAAGCCGTTCCTGGGCACCGGCTCGCTCGCCGAGTACCTCGTCGTGCCCGCCGCCTACGGCGTGGCGCACATTCCCCAGGGGCTCTCGACCGCTACGGCCGGAGCGCTGGGACTGGCCGGAACGGCCGCCCTGGACAGCATCGACGCCGTGGACCCGCAGAAGGGCGAGACCGTCCTGATCTCCGGCGCCACCGGCGGCGTGGGCGCGCTCGCCGTACAGGTCGCGGTGGCTCGCGGCGCCCGAGTGCTCGCCACCGCGCGACCAGGCGCGGAGAGCGATTTCGTACGAGGGCTGACCGACGCCGAGATCCACCTGGTGGACTTCACCGCGGAGGTGGAGGCGCAGGTGCGCGCCCTGGCCCCGAACGGCGTGGACGCGGTGCTGCACCTGGCCGGCGACGGCGCTCAGCTGGCGGCGCTGCTGCGGCCGGGCGGCCGGCTCGCCTCCACTCTCGGCTTCGGCCCCGACGCGGTCGAGGGCCGGGAGGTCAGCGTCACCTCGGTGATGGCCGACCCGAACCAGGTCACCTTGGACAAGCTGGCCACCGATGCCGTCGCCGGCGCCCTGCGAGTGCCCATCACCGCCACCTACCCGCTGGACCAGGTCGCCCAGGCGTTCGCCGACTTCGGCGCCGGCGCGCAGGGCAAGCTCGCGGTCTCCATCGCCTGAGTCTGTTTCCCTTCACCTGACAGGAGTTGATCATGCCCACCCTCGCCATCGTCGGTGCCGGCCCCGGTATGGGCCTGTCCATCGCCAAGCTGTTCGGCGGACACGGCTTCGACGTCGCCCTGATCGCCCGCGGCAAGGACAAACTGGATGAGCTTGTCGCCGAGCTCGCCGGCTCGGGCGTCACCGCGGCGGCCTTCCCCGCCGACATCATGGACCGCCCCGCCCTGGCCGTCGCCCTGGAACAAGCGGCGGCGCACTTCGGCGGTATCGACGTACTGGAGTACTCCCCCGCCCCGCACACCCCGGTCCCGGGCATCACCATGGCCGGCCCGCTGGAGGTGACCGTGGACAACCTCCAGCCGCAGATCGACTACTACCTGTACGGCGCGGTCACCGCCGCCAACCAGGTGCTCCCCGCGATGCTCGAAGCCGGCGCCGGCACCCTCCTGTTCACCACGGGAGGCGGCTCCATCACGCCGAACCCGATGATGGGCAACATCAACGCGGCCGCCGCCGCCCTGCGCAACTGGGTGCTCAACCTCAACGGCGTCCTGGCCGACCGAGGCGTCTACGCCGCGCACGTGGCGATCAGCGTCTGGATCGGCTCGAACGCGCCGGCGGGCTTCCCCACGGCGGAGGCGGACGACATCGCGGCGGTCTACTGGGATCTGTACAGCGGCCGCGACCGGGCCGAGCTGGAGTTCACGGGCTGATATCCGGGGTTGCTCGTGGACGCTCCTGTCAGGGCGGGGATGCGGCCAGGACGGCGGTCCTGGCCGCATGGCCGGGAAGCAAGGACGAAAGACTCTAACGTCTCCTCCCCGATCCGCTGATGCTGGGAAGCATGCAACTAGACGCGTCCGGCCTGCAGGTGCTCTCTCGCCAGGAGTGCCTCGACCTGCTGGACACGGCGCGGATCGGCCGGATCGTCTTCACCGACCGGGCCCTGCCCGCCGTCCAGCCGGTCAACTTCTGCCTGTACGGCGAGCACATCGTGATCCGCACCTCCGTCGGCTCCAAGCTGGCCGCGGCCACCCAGCGGAGCGTGGTCGCCTTCGAGGCCGACGAGTTCGACCCCGACGCGCGTACCGGCTGGTCCGTGACCGCGGTCGGGCACGCGCGAGCCGTACACGAGCCCGAGGAGATGGCCCGCCTCGCACAGCTCCCCCTGGTGCCGTGGGCGCCGGGCAGCCGTGACCACTACATCGTGGTGGCGGCCGAGCAGGTTTCCGGCCGCCGCATCACCGCGGCACCGACCACCTGAGCAGCCAGACCGACCAGCTGAACCACCGCATCACAGCGGGACCGACCAGCTGAGCCGGGTTCCGCCGCCCTCGGGTGAATCGACGGTGAACGTGCCGCCCAGCCGGGTGGCACGTTCCTCCAGGTTGGCCAGCCCGCTGTGCCGGCCATCGGGCTCGATGCCCACCCCGTTGTCGGTGACGACCAGGGTCAGCCGGCCGGCCGCCGCCTCCAGCAGAATGTCGGCCTTGGCCGCCTTGGCGTGCCGTACCAGGTTGGACAGGGCCTCGCGCAGCACGGCCGCCACCTGCTCGGCCACCGATTGGCTGACCAATGTGTCGAGCTGCCCCTCTAGCCGCAGTCCGGGACGGAAGCCCAGGTGCGCGGCGGCCCCGTCGACCAGCTCGGCGACCTGACCGCGCAGCCCGCTCGTCCCCGAGCCCTGCAGGGCGAAGATGCTGGCTCGGATCTGCCGGATCGTCTCGTCCAGCTCGTCGACCGCGTGCTGGACCCTGCTCGTGGCCTCAGGACGCTCGATCAGCCTGACGGCGCCCATCAGCGTCATGGCCACCGCGAACAGCCGCTGGATCACCACGTCGTGCAGGTCCCTGGCGATTCTGTCACGGTCTTCCAGCAGGCTGAGCCGCTCCGCGGCGCGACGCACCTCGGCCAGCTCCACCGCGATGGCCGCCTGGCCCGCGAAGGCCCCCAGCATGTGGCCGTCGGCCTCGCTGAACGGCAGCCGCCCCGAGCGCTTGCTCATGGCGACCACCCCGCGTACCGAAGGCGGCGCGCCCAAGGGCACCAGCAGCCGCATGTCGCCCTCGGTGAGCGACTCGCCGCGGGTGTAGACCTCCCCCGCCATCGTCGTGGCCACCGCGCACGAGGTGCCCAGCAGCTCGTCCGCCCGGTCACCCTCGGCGATCTCCACCACCAGCCGGGTGCCGCCGTCGGCGGGCACCATCAGCTCGACCAGGTCGGCATCCGTCATCTCCTTGGCCTTGCTGGTCAGTGTGACGAGGACGTCGCGCGGATCGGTGCCGGACAGAAGGCTGGTGGTGATCTCCGAGGAGGCCCGTAGCCACTTCTCCCGCCGCCGGGTCTGCTCGTACAGGCGCGCGTTCTCCACCGCCACGCCCGCCGCGGTGGCCAGGGCGATGACGACGGCCTCGTCCTCCTCGTCGAATTCGCCGCCACCGCGCTTCTCCGTCAGGTAGAGGTTGCCGAACACCTCCTCCCGCATCCGGATCGGCACGCCCAGGAAGGTGCCCATGGGCGGATGGCCGGGCGGGAAACCGTAGGATTCCGGGTGATCGGCGATCCGCGCCAGTCGCAGCGGCCGGGCGTCCTTGATCAACAATCCGAGCAGGCCGAGCCCGTGCGGCCAGTGTTCGATCTTGGCGATCTCTTCCTCGGTCAATCCCACGGGTATGAACTCGATCAGCGTGCTCTCATGGCCGATCACCCCCAGTGCGCCGTAACTGGCGTCCACCAGGTTGGCCGCGGTCTCCACGATCCGCCGCAGCACCGTTCCCAGATCGAGATCGCTGCCCACCGACACCACCGCGTCCAGCAGCGCGTGCACGCGGTCGCGCGTGGCGAGCACCGCGTTCAGCCGCACCTGCAGCTCAGCCAGCAGCTCGTCCAGCCGCATGGACGGCATCACCGATCCATCGCTCATACTCGCAGTTTCTGCCCGAACGATCGATCGGTAAAGCTCCCTCGAACAGCCCTGGTGGCCTATGAGACGTGACGGCTAATCGGTGATATAGTACTGGCCATGGTTTTGACGGGAGCTTCCCTGCAGCGGACGAGTCTGCGCGATCAGGCGCTGTCGGTGCTGAGGGAGGCGCTGGTCACGGGCTCCCTGGAGCCGGGCGAGGTGTATTCGGCGGCATCGCTGGCGACGGAGCTGGGGGTGTCCACGAGTCCGGTACGCGAGGCGATGCTCGCCCTGGTCGATGAGGGTCTGCTGGAGGCGCTGCCCAATCGGGGATTCCGTGTCGTGTCGTTCACCGAGCAGGACTTCACCGAGATCTTCGAGCTGCGCATGATGCTCGAGGTTCCCGGGGTGGGCCGGGCGGCCGAGTTGGGCTTGGGGGATCGTGTGGAGCGGCTGTCGCACCTTGTCGATGTCATCGAGCGGACGGCCGAGGAGCACGATCTGGCCGGCAACCTTCAGGCCGATCGCGACTTTCACCTCCTGCTGCTGGAGGCGACCGGGAACCGGCGACTGGTCGACTCGGTGGCGTGCCTGCGCGACCAGACCCGCCTGTACAACCTGCGCCGCCTCACCGCGGACGGTGACCTGGCCGGCTCCGCGGCGGAGCACCGTCCGTTGCTGGCGGCGGTCCTGAAGGGCGACCGTGCGCTCGCCGAAGAGCTGATGCGTCGGCATCTGTCGCACATTCCGGGTGACTGGTCGTCGGGCGGCGAGCCGCAGCGCGGGCCCACCACTTGAGGTTAAGAAGACTTCGCGAAGGAGCAGTGGTCGTCCCATGAGCGTTCTGTCGTCGATCAGCGGTCCGGCGGATCTCAACGGGTTAAGCCCCGCGGAGCTGGACCGGCTCGCCGCCGAGATCCGTGAGTTCCTGATCGACGCGGTCTCCCGCACGGGCGGCCATCTGGGGCCGAACCTCGGCGTCGTGGAGCTGACCATCGCCTTGCACCGGGTCTACGACTCCCCCACCGACCGCGTCATCTTCGACGTCGGCCACCAGGCGTACGTGCATAAATTGCTCACAGGGCGGCAGGACTTCTCGCGATTGCGGCAGGAAGGCGGGCTTTCCGGCTACCCGAGCCGGGTCGAGTCCCCGCACGATGTCGTGGAGAACCAGCACGCCTCGACCGCCCTCAGCTGGGCGTACGGGCTGGCCAAGGCCCACCGTCTCACCGGTCTGCGCGACCGCCACGTCGTCGCCGTGATCGGGGACGGCGCCCTGACCGGCGGGATGGCATGGGAGGCGCTGAACAACATCGCCGCCGACCCGTCGCTGCCGCTGGTGATCGTCGTCAACGACAACGAGCGCTCCTATTCACCGACGATCGGCGGCCTGGCCACCCACCTGGCGGCGCTGCGCACCACCGACGGCTACGAACGGTTCCTGCGGCGTACCCGGGACATCCTCGACCGCACCCCGATGATCGGGCGTCCGTTGTTCGACGCTCTGCACGGTGCCAAGAAGGGGCTCAAGGACTTCGTCGCGCCGCAGGGCATGTTCGAAGACCTTGGCCTGAAGTACGTCGGCCCGATCGACGGTCACGACCGGGCGGCGGTGGAGCAGGCGCTGCACCTGGCCAAACAGTTCTCCGGCCCGGTGATCGTGCACTGCATCACGGAGAAGGGGCGGGGCTATCCGCCGGCCGAGCAGTCCGACGAGCGGTTCCACCAGGTCAAGGTGATCGATCCGGACACCGGGGTGCCGCTGCGCGTGGCCGGAGAGGACTGGACCTCGGTGTTCGCCGGGGAGCTGGTGCGGATCGGTGCCGAACGACCTGACGTGGTGGCGATCACGGCGGCGATGCTGCGCTCGACCGGGTTGGAACCCTTCGCCCAGCGCTTCCCCGACAGGGTCCTCGACGTGGGCATCGCCGAGCAACACGCGGCCACCGCCGCGGCGGGACTCGCCACGGGCGGGCTGCATCCGGTCGTCGCCGTGTACGCCACATTCGCCAACCGTTGTTTCGACCAGTTGCTGATGGATGTGGCATTGCACCGGTGCGGGGTGACGTTCGTCCTGGACCGGGCGGGGATCACCGGTGACGACGGCGCCTCTCACAACGGCGTATGGGACCTGGCCGTCCTTCAGGTCGTACCGGGGCTGCGGATCGCGGCACCCCGGGACGGCGAACGCCTGCGGGAACAGTTGCGCGAGGCGCTGGCGGTGGACGACGCGCCCACACTGGTCCGCTATCCGAAGGGAAGCGTCGGTGCCCCGATCCCGGCCGTCGGGCGGATCGGCGGCATGGACGTGCTCCGGGAAGCCACTGCTGATCGCCAGAGCACGGACACCGAACCGGTGGCAGATGTCCTGATCGTGGCCGTCGGCGCGCTGGCTCCGCTGTGCCTGCGGGTCGCCGAGCGCCTGGCCGATCACGGCATCACCGCGACGGTGGTCGACCCGCGCTGGGTCAAGCCGGTCGATGACCTGCTGCCCGGCCTCGCCGCCCGGCACCGCATGGTGCTGACGGTGGAAGACGGGGTACGGGCCGGCGGCGTCGGCTCCGCCGTCGCGCAGGCTCTGCGCGACGCGGGGGTCGACGTGCCGATGCGTGACTTCGGGGTACCGGTGGCGTTCCTCGACCACGCCGGCCGCGATCGCGTGCTCGCCCGCCTCGGCCTGACCGCGGCGGACATCGCCCGCCAGGTCGAGGAGACCTTCCTGCGGCTCACGCGCCAACCCCAGGACGCCTCCGCCTCCTGACTCCTATGGATCGGGCGGAGGATCATGAGTCGGTCAGGTCGGAGAGCGGGCGGCGGACCCCGTGGCTCTCGTCGGCGGCGATGCCGAGCCGCATGAGCATCTGCGGGTAGGCGCCCGCGCACATCCGCTGCCGGAGGAAGTCGCGTAGGTGCGGCTCCTCCAGCGCCTGGGTGTGGAAGGCGGCGCTCACTCCGTGAGCCGAGGCGTGCAGCAGCACGTGTTGCAGCGCCTGCCCGGCCGCCAGCCAGGCCTCGCGGGTGTCCTCACGGGTGGTCAGCAGTGCCACCACCCCGGTGGCGCGTGACATGCTCTGGTCGGTGTCGGTCCCCCAGGGGTGCTGGTGGGCGAAGTCGCGCTGGGCGAATTCACCGCTCAGCTGTTCGGGGTACGCGCCGGTCGGCTGCTCAAGGTCGGCGTCAGCCGGCCGCTTGGGGTAGGAGTCGGCGGGCACGCCGTCACCTCGGGTGCTTCCCGGTGGGCGCGCCCACCGCATGACCTCGAGGGTGAAGGGCCAGTCCTGCGACTGGACGGCCTGGGCCGCCTCGGTCAGCGCGGCCAGGGCCCGTACGGCGGCGGGCGCCCCGACGGGCGTGAAGGTCGCGCCCTCGGTGGCGGCCTCGCGCTGCCACTGTGCCACGAGCCGCTCGGGCACGGGCGTCTTGGTGAATCCCGCCCGGTGCGTACGCCGCACCTCGATCTGCCCGGCCAGCATGCTGGTGTGCTCGTCCGGCTCGACGGCCTCGCCCAGCCGTACCGTCGCCAGCAGCGAGGGCCGGTCGGGATCGGGCAGGATCCGCACGATCGGCTCGCGGCCGGCCTGATGCAGCGCGGTACGCAGGTTGAACACGGCCGCCCCGCAGCTGATCAGCATTTCCCTGCCGCCAGGGTCTTCCAGGGCCAGTTTGCGATCGGTGCTCGCGCGGACGGCGATCTCCTGGCCCGTGACGGCGAAGGTCCAGGGCTGGGTGTTGTGCACCGACGGCGCCCAGCGCGCCGCCTCGAGCGCGATGTCGATGGTCATGTCGTTCTCCCAGGTCAGGCCGCGGATCGCCATAGCCCCACGATCCGCCCGTGTGCCTGCCACCGGCAGAGGCCAAAGTCCCATCGATCACGGCCATACGGCACTCTTCGGGTCCGCCTCGGTCAGGCCGCCAGGGCGTACGGGATCCGGTCGGCCGGCGCCATTCGCACGACTCCTTCATCCATCAGCGCTTCGATCGTCATGTCATGGCAAGCGCAGGTCCGCCGCGGCGTCCGGCACGAAGGTCTCCGGCCTGCGCGGCGGGCGCCGGTAGCCGGTGGCGGGCGGGCGGTGCGGGATCTTCAGCTCCGCCCGCCGCACCTCCTCATAGGGGATCGTGGACAGCAGGTGCGCGATCATGTTGATCCTGGCCCGCCGCTTGTCCTCGCTCTCCACCTCGTACCACGGCGCCTCTGGGATGTCGGTGTGCACCAGCATCTCGTCCTTGGCCCTGGAGTAGTCCTCCCAGCGATTGATCGACTCCAGGTCCATCGGCGACAGCTTCCACTGCCGCATCGGATCCTTCAGCCGGGCGTGGAAGCGCCGCTCCTGCTCCTCGTCGCTCACCGAGAACCAGTACTTGCGCAGCAGGATCCCGTCCTCCACCAGCAACCGTTCAAAAATCGGACACTGGTGCAGGAATCGCGTGTATTCCTCCTGGGTGCAGAATCCCATCACCCGTTCGACACCCGCGCGGTTGTACCAGCTGCGGTCGAACAGCACGATCTCCCCGGCGGCGGGCAGATGCTCGATGTAGCGCTGGAAGTACCATTGCGACCGCTCACGCTCGGTCGGTGCCGGGAGCGCCGCGATGCGCGCCACGCGCGGGTTGAGGTATTCGGAGACCCGCTTGATCGTGCTCCCCTTGCCCGCCGCGTCCCTCCCCTCGAAGATCACGACCACTCGCCGGCCTCGCACGCGCACCCACTCCTGCAGCTTCACCAGCTCTCCTTGCAGGCGGAAGAGCTCCTTCTCGTACACCTTGCGCGGCAGTCTCTTCGTCATCGGGCTTCCTCGGCGAACGGTCCGAACGGCACCGGTAGCGCGGCGGAGCGCCGCCTGGCCGTGGCACGCACCGCGGTCAAAGTCAGCACCAGCGTCAGCACCGACACTCCGGCCAGCAGGGCCAGGCCCACCCCGTAGGAGCCGAACAGACCGTAGACGAACCCCATCTCCACCGGCGGCACGAACCCGCCCAGCCCACCGGCGGCGCCGACCAGGCCCGTGACCGAGCCGACCTTGTCGACCGGGGCCGCCACCGCGACCAGGGCGAAGGTGGCCCCGCTGCCGGCGCCGAGCGCCGCGGCCATGGTCAGGAACGCGACCGTGCCCAGCGGCATCAGCGGTGGGGTGAACGCCAGGACCGTGGCGCAGAGCGCGACGACGGCGAACACTGCGGCCAGGATCACGAACCCGCCCACCGGCAGCGCCTGCTGGGCCGCCGACAGTCCCAGCAGTTCCTTGAAGCGCGGGCCCAGTGGGCTGAGCAGCGCCCACGCCCAGAAGTTCACCGCGAATCCCACGGTCGCCACCGCCGGCATCAGCGCCGGCCGACGGGTACCGGCGCGTGGGACTGCTCGGTCGATCCTGTCGGTGCCCATCTAACCCGTTCCTGTCGTATTCACCGGCTGCCACCTGCTGTTTTTGCCCTGCCTCATCCCCTCGCATCCCACAGCGGCAGCTCCATGCCTCCTAGGGGCGAAAGTCCTGCCTATTGAGTGCTTTGGTCTTCACTCGCTTTTGGGACTTTGGCCTCTATTCCGCGGTTGACCTGGCCGGTTAGCGTCGGAGCATGATTCGGGTGTTCCTCGTTGACGATCACGAAGTGGTACGGCGCGGCGTGGCCGCCCTGCTGGATGCCGAGGACGACATAGAGGTGATCGGCGAGGCCGGGACCGCGGAGTCGGCGATCGCCCGCATCCCGGCGCTCAAGCCGGACGTGGCGGTGCTGGACGTCCGGCTGCCCGACGGTAACGGCGTGGACGTGTGCCGCGAGGCCCGGTCCAGGCTGCCGCGGCTGGCGTGCCTGATGCTGACCTCCTACGCCGACGACGACGCGCTGTTCGAGGCGGTGATGGCGGGCGCGGCCGGGTACGTGCTCAAGCAGATCCACGGCTCCGACCTGGTCGGCGCGGTGCGTACGGTCGCCTCGGGGCAGTCGCTGCTCGATCCGCAGACCACCGCGGCGATGCTTCAGCGGCTTCGGGAGCAGGCCGCCAGGAGGGACCCGCTGGCGGCGCTGTCGGAGCAGGAGCGCAACATCCTCGACCTGATCGGCGAGGGGCTGACCAACCGGCAGATCGGCGAGCGGATGTTCCTGGCCGAGAAGACGGTCAAGAACTACGTGTCCAATCTGCTGTCCAAGCTCGACATGCAGCGCCGTACGCAGGCGGCGGCACTCTCGGCACGACTGCGGATGGATCGGCGAGACTGACGGCCCGAGACCTCGGATGGTCTGTCACGTCGTGATCCGCGGAGCGCCCACCACGGCCACCGGACAGCGAGCCCGGTGCAGGACACCGTGGCTGACCGACCCGAGCGCCGCCGCGGCGAAGCCGCCCAGTCCGCGCGATCCGACCACCACGAGCGCCGCCCTCTCGGACGCCCTGGCCAGGGCGGGGACCGGGTGTCCCGGGACGATCGACTCGATCATCTCGACGTCGACGTACTTCTCGCGCCACGGTGCCAGGCGCAGCCGGATCTCCGCCTCCTCATCGGCCGGCGTCCCGGTCAGGAGCGGGCCGTACCCCGTGAGCTGCGGGGCGAGCATCGGTGTCCGCCGGGCGTACACGGCACGAACCAGTGTGCGCCGCGCTCTGGCCTGTTCCAGGGCGTATTCCAGCGCCGACTCCGCGAACGGGGAGCCGTCGAAGCCGACCACGATCTCCGCGTGGCCCCCGGGGCCGGGCACCCGGACGACGACCACCGGGCTGCGCGCGTGCCCGGCCAGGCCGAGCCCGACCGAGCCCAGCACCAGTCCGGCGAATCCGCCGAGCCCTCTGCTGCCCACCACCACGCTGTCGGCCGTCTCCGACTCGATCTTCAGCCGCTCGATCACCGCGCCCGTGACCAGAGCCGTCGAGACCTCCAGCTCGGGGATGAGTCTCCGTACCTGGTCGGCGGCCGTGTCGAGCACGTACGTGCACCGCTCGGTCAGCGTCTGCCGGTCACCGGCCGCGGTGGGCGGATGCTCGGCCGCCCAGGGTTCGCGCACGAGCACGATCCGCAGGGGAAGTCCCCTGCGGGAGGCGTCGTCGGCGGCCCAGCCGAGCGCCGATCCGGCCGATGGCGAGCCGTCCACGCCGACCACGATCGTTCCGCTCATCGTCGTCCTCCGTGGTCGGCGAGTCGCCGTTCATGGCCTCTCCGGGTGCGGCCGTACGACCGCGACCGGGCACGTGGCGTGGTGCAGCACGGCGCGGCTGACCGAGCCCAGCACCGCCGAGGCGAAGCCGCCCAGCCCACGCGACCCGACGACGACCAGGTCGGCCGTGGTCGAGGCCTTGATCAGGGCGCCGGCCGGGTGCTCGCACAGTTGCTCGTCGGTGATCTCGATGTCGGGGTACTTCTCGCGCCAGGGGTTCACCCGTTCGCCGGCCGTACGGACCTCGTGCTGGAAGGCGTTCTCCAGCAGGCTGTCGTAGGCGGCCGCGTACGGGGAGAACAGCGGCAGTTGCCAGGCGTACAGGAGGTGCAGCCGCGCGTGGCGGACGCGGGCCTGCTCGATGGCGTATTGCATGGCGAATTCGGAGTCCTCGGACCCGTCATAGCCGACGACGATCCGGCCGTGCTCTTCCTGGCCGGGCCCGCGGACGATCACCACCGGGCCCCAGGCGTGGCCCGCGACGGCGGTGCCGACCGAGCCGAGCAGCATGCCGCTGAAACCGCCGAGCCCTCTGCTGCCCAGCACCAGGCTGTCAGCCGCGGCCGACTCGCCGATCAGCTCGTCGACCAGGTTCCCGGTGTGCAGTTCCGTCGTCACCTCCACGCCCTCCGCCAGCTCACGCGCCTGGTCGGCGGCGGCATCCAGCGTGCCCGCGCAGTACTCCGCGCTGAACGCGGCGAGCCCGTACGGCCACGGCTCGCAGACATGCACGATCCGCAGGGCCAGTCCCCTGCGCCGCGCGTCGGCGGCGGCCCACCGCACCGCCGCTGTCGCCGGCTCGGACCCGTCCACGCCGACCACGATCCGTCTGGTCATCACGCATTCCCCTTCCTGAACGGTCCCCTTCCCGCACTGGAACCTCAGCTCCAGCCTGGCGAAACAGGCGGCCGACCACAGGGGGCCGAAGTCCCGAATACGATTGCCATTGGTCCCGCGATGGAGCAATCCGCGGAATCCGCGCCTTGACAGGGTCACGTCCCAACGTAGATCGTTTCGCGGGAAGAAGACTCATTCCTCGCAGGGCCGACCGTGGAAGAGCGCCATGAAGATGATCATCGGTGGGTTCGTACTGGCGGCGGTGGCGGGCGCCCTGTGGGCGCGAAGGCGCTACGTGGTGGTCACGGTCGAGGGGACGAGCATGGCCCCGACGCTCTCCGACGGAGATCTGGTTCTGGTACGCAGGCGCCGGATCGACCAGGTCGCCACGGGCGACGTGGTCGTGCTCGAACCGCCGCTCACCGCCGCGGGGCTCGGACCGCCGGGACGGGACGGCCGGCACTGGAACATCAAGCGCGCCGTCGCGTTACCCGGCGACCCCGTTCCGCCGGGGATCGGGGACGGCGTGGCCCGGGTGCCCGCCGGCGCGCTGGTCGTCCTGGGTGACAACATCGACAGCGTCGACTCCCGGCAGCGCGGGTTCTTCGACGCCGACCGCCTGCTCGGTGTCGCGCTGCGCCGGTTGGGCGGGTCACCGCTGTAAAGCGGGTACATCGTGCGGTTTCGACTTCTCGGGCCGATGCGGATCCAGGTCAACGGATCGCCGGTCAGGATCACGGCGCCCAAGCAACGTACCGTTCTCGCCATGCTGCTGGCCCGGGCGGGTCACGTCGTACCGATCAGGTCGTTGGTGGCGGAGGTGTGGGACGAGCGGCCGCCCCGCTCCGCGGTGGCGAACCTGCGTACGTACCTCATGCAGCTGCGCAAGCTGCTGCCGGATGAGGAGCGGCTGGTCACCTCCGACGTCGGCTACCTGCTGCGGGCCGGACCGGAGGAGCTCGACCTCCTGGAGTTCGAGGCGCTGTCCGCGCGCGGCCGCCAGGCGCTGGCCAAGCGCGACACGAGCGCCGCCGAGGAGGCCTTCACCCAGGCCCTGGCCCTGTGGGAGGGGACGGCGGCGGAGGACGTGCCGCTCGGGCCCACGCTGCGCGAGGTGGTCGCCCGTCTCACCAACCACTACCTGGGCGTGGTGGAGGAACACGCCGACATCCAGCTCGCCCTCGGCAGGAACGAGCTCGCGGCCGCGCGGTTGCGCGAGGTGATCCGCCAGTATCCGCTGCGCGAGCGGCTGCACGGTCAGCTCATGACGGCCCTCTACCGCTGCGGCGACGTGGTCGGCGCGCTGGACGCGTTCGGGGCCGCCCGCCGGGTGCTGGCCGACGAGCTGGGCATCGATCCAGGCCCGGACCTGCGTCTGCTGCAGCAGGCGATCCTGCGCAGGGACACCGCCCTGCTGGCGGCCGACCGTGACACCGTGGCCGTGCCCGTCGACGACGGGCGTCCGCGCCCACGTCTGCTTCCCCGGGCGCCGCTGGTGTTCGTGGGCCGCTCGGCCGAGCGGGCTCACCTGCACAGCATCCTGTACGGGGAGCCGGGCGCGGCCGTGATCGGTTCCGGCGCGGGTCCGCCCGTGGAGACGCCGCACGGGCGCGACGCGGCGAGTCCGCCTGTGGCGGCGTTGCACGGTCCCGGTGGGGCGGGTAAGTCGGCGCTCGCCCTCACGGTGGCGCACGGCGTGGCCGACCGCTATCCCGACGGCCAGCTCTACGTGGATCTCCAGGGATCCACGCCGGGCCTGCCACCGTTGCGGCCGGCCGAGGTGCTCGGCCGTTTCCTGCGCGCGCTCGGAGTGCCGCCCGGCGACGTCCCGGCGGCACCGGCGGAGGCGGCCACTCACTACCAGTCGTTGCTGGCCGACCGCCGCGTCCTGGTCGTCCTCGACAACGCCGTCGGCGCCGCCCAGGTGGCGCCGTTGCTACCGGCGGGCGGCGGCTGCGCGGCGCTGGTCACCAGCCGCGCCGCGCTGACCACCATGGACGCCGTGCCCATCGCCGTCGGCATGCTCGACGAGGTGGAGTCGGTGCGCCTGCTGACGCTGCTGGCCGGTCCCGAGCGGGTGAGCGCCGAGGCGGAGGCGGCCGCGGAGATCGCCCGCTGGTGCGGCTTCCATCCGCTGGCCCTGCGCATCGCCGGTGCCCGGCTGGCGGGCCGGCCCGACTGGTCGCTGGCCCGCTTCGGCGAGCGGCTGGGCGACCAGCAACGGCGGCTGGACGAGCTCCAGGCCGCCGACCTGCGGGTGCGAACCTGCTTCGAGGTCGGGTACGGAACGCTGGCCAGTACCGCGAAGGCGGTCTTCCGGGCGTTCGGCGTGCTGGAAGTGCCCGAGGCCGGCGTCGAGCTCACCGCCGCGCTGGCCGACATCGACCAGACGACGGCGGAGGCCGCGCTCGACGAGCTGACCGAGGCCCGGCTGCTCGAGCCGGTCGGCGACGGCCGGTTCCGCATGCACGACCTGCTGCGGCTGTTCGCCGCGGAGCTGGCCGCCGCCCATGACGCGCCGCGGGAGCGTACGCGGGCGCTCGGACGGGCCCTGGGGTGGTACCTCGATCGCCTCCGACGGCTGCAGGCCCTGCTGCAACCGCACTTGATGCATGCCGGCGGGGGCGAGCACGCCTCCGATGTGGGCCTGCCGGATCTCGCCGCGGCCGTACGGTGGCTGGAGACGGACCTGCCGTGCCTGGTGGCGGCGGCCGTACAGGCGGCGAAAGGTGAGCAGGGCGGCTTCGTCATCGAGCTGATGGCCCTGATCAAGTCCATCGCGATGAAGAGCGGCTACTGGCGGGAGGTCGAGACCATCGCGCGGCTCGCCATCGAGGTCGCGCGGCGTGACGGCGACCGCGTCGCGGAGGCGGCCACGCTGGCGACGCTGGGACTGCTGGAGTGGAAGTCCGGCCGTCCCGAGGCGGCCCGCGCCCTCCTGCAACGGGCGCTCGACCTCTGGCGGGCCGTGGGCGAACGCGGTGAGGAAGGGCTGGCGCTGCACAATCTCGGCTGGCTGTGCATGCAGACCGGGGATCTCGACGCGGCCTTCGACCACATCGGCGCGGGCCTGCTGCTGCTGAAGACGTACCGGCCGAACCGGGTCGGACTGGTCTCGCACAACCTGGGCGAGGTGCTGCTCCGGCTGGGCCGCCACAGCGAGGCGGTGGACCGCTTCGAACGGTGCCTGGCCATCCGGCGGGCCGATCGCGACCTGTACGGCGAGAGCATCACCCTGGCCGCGCTCGGCCGCGCCCACTGCCTGCTCGACCAGCGGGACAAGGCACTGGCGGTACTGGCGGAGGCACTGGTCCGCTGCGAGGCGACCGGCAACCGGGAGGACCAGTGGGAGGTGCTGCTCAGCAGGTCCGAGATCCATCTTCGGCAGGGCGATCCGGCCGCGGCGGTGGCCGACCTGGCCCGCGTCCTGGAGCTGACCACCAAGATCGGCGACGCGTACGGCCAGGCCGCCTGCCTCCGGCAGCTCGCCAGAGCACGCGCGGCCCTCGGCGACCCGCGTGCCGCGGCGGACGCCGGCAAGGCCGCGGGGCTGTTCGCCGATCCCGCGACGCGCTGCGATCCGGTGCTGGAAAGGCTGCTCACCGCCCGGCTGTAGCGCGGCTGTATGGGGTGCTGTATGCCGCCCGAATAGGTTTCGGTTAACCGCATCGCTACGAAAGGAACGAGTCCATGACTGCTGTTCTTGGCCGGCTCGGCGACCGGATTCTCGGCAAGCTGGTGCCCAAGGCGTCCGCGAAAGCAGCCGCCGAGTGGTACGTCCACTGCTACTGCCGGGAGCGCTCCGACTTCCGCAAGATCTGCACCACCGCCGGCGGCACGACCCGATGCGGCGCCTGCTACGCGTTCAGAGTCTGCGGTGGCTAGGTAGTACACGCAGGTCTGGCGGCGGCGGCCACCCGCCGCCAGACCCCGGCTCGCTTGAAGTGAGGTTGTTTCCTGATGGCTTTCCTGGTTGCCGCTGTCGTGTTCCTCGCCCTCCTGTGCCTGTTCAACCTGGTGCTCAACCTGGGGGTGCTCCGCCGGCTCCGCGAGCACACCGCTGAGCTGGAACGCCTGGCCGGGCACGCGATGCTCATGCCGTACGATCCCGGCGTCCTGGTCGGTCGCACGCTGCCCGAGGCGGCGGCGGGCGCGCGGCTGGTCGGCTTCTTCGACGTCGGCTGTAGCACGTGTCACGAGCGCGCACCGCAGTTCGCCGAGGAGGCGGGCAAGCAGCCCGCCCTGGCGGTCATCACCGGCGATGGCGCGAAAGTGGCCGATCTCGTCACCGTGGTCGGCGGCGTGTCGAGCGTGATCACAGGCGATGAGGCCGGCAGTCTCGCGCACGCCCTCGGCGTGGAGGCCTTCCCCACCTTCCTCCGGGCCGACCAGGAGGGCAAAGTACTGGCCGCGGACACGGAACTCACCGCCATGGCGACCATCGGATGATGCCGGACCGGCTGCGGCGGGCCGCCACCCTGGGGTTGCTGTGCTGGCGGGCGGGACCTGTGCTGGCGGTGTCCCAGCTGGTGGTCACCGTCGTGGCCGGGCTGCTGCCCACGGGCGCCTTGTGGGCGACGAAGCTGCTCATCGACGGGCTGGCGACGGGCCTCGCGGAACGGGCGCTGGGGCCGGTCGCCGGGCTCGTCGCGCTGGGATTGGCCTCCGGGGTGCTGCCGCACGTCACGGGGTACCTGCGGGGCGAGTCGGACCGCCGGCTCGACCTGTTGCTGCAGGACCGCCTGTACACGAGGGTGAACGAGTTCCAAGGGCTGTCACGCTTCGAGGACCCGGTCTTCCTCGACGAGTTGCGGATGGCCACGCAGGCCACGGGCGGCGCGATGGGGCCGATCACCTCGGGCCTGTTCGACCTCTGCCGCAACGTCATCGCCCTGGCCGGGCTCCTCGGCGCTCTGGCCGTGCTGAGCCCGCTGATGGCCGGGCTGGTGGCGGTCGCGGCGCTGCCCACCCTCGCCGCCAGGATGTCCCTGGAGAAGCGGCGGGCCAAGATGCTCGCCGGGCAGTCGGCGGCGGCCCGGCGGCAGATCTTCTACTCCTCCTTGCTCACCGACGTGGAGGCCGCCAAGGAGGTACGGCTCTTCGGGCTCGGCGACTTCCTCAGGCGCCGGGTCATCGGCGAGCTCACCACGATGCAGACGGCCGAGCGGCGCCTCGACCGGCGCGAAGCGCTCACGCAGTCGTCACTGGCGGCTGTGTCCGCCCTGGTCAGCGGCATCGGCTTGATCTGGGCGGTGTACTCGGCCCTGTCCGGGCGGCTGACCCTGGGCGACGTCACGGCCTTCGCCGGCGCGGTGGCCGGCACCCAGGCCGCCCTCATCGCGACCGTGGAGAACGCGGCCAACGCCGGCCACTCACTGCTCCTGTTCGACCACCACGAGCGGGTGATGTCGCTCTCCGACGACCTCCCACCGCCGCACCGCCCCGCCGCGCTGCCCGCCCTGCGGCGCGGCATCGAACTGCGTGACGTGTGGTTCCGGTACGCCGACGGCCACCCCTGGGTGCTGCGCGGCGTCGACCTGACCATCCCCCACGGCGCGTCGGTCGCGTTGATCGGACTCAACGGAGCCGGCAAGAGCACGCTGATCAAGCTGCTGTGCCGCTTCTACGATCCCTCCCGGGGGGCGATCCTCTGGGACGGCGTGGACATTCGCGACGTACCGCCGGCCGAGCTCCGCGCCCGGATGGGCGTGCTCTTCCAGGACTACATGAGCTACGACCTCACCGCGGCGGAGAACATCGGCGTCGGCGAGATCGAGGCGATGTCCGACCGGAGCCGGATCCAGGCCGCCGCCGAGATGTCCGGAGCCGACCAGACCGTACGGGCCCTGCCCCGCGGGTACGACACGATGCTGAGCCGGATCTTCTTCGGACCGGAGGACAAGGCCGGAGTGGTGCTGTCCGGAGGCCAGTGGCAACGGCTGGCCCTGGCCCGCGCGCTCGTCCGCGAACAGCGCGACCTGCTCATCCTCGACGAACCCAGCTCGGGACTCGACGCGGAGGCCGAATACGAGGTGCACCGGCGGCTGCGTGAGCACCGGGCGGGCCGTACCAGCCTGCTCGTCTCACACCGGCTCGGCGCCGTGCGGGACGCCGACCTCATCGTGGTGCTCGGCGACGGGCGGATCGTCGAGCGGGGCACCCACGACGACCTCATGGCCGCGGACAGCGGCTACGCCCGGCTGTTCGAGACCCAGGCCAGCGGCTACCGCGTCGAGGCGTAGCGGGCTACGGAGGCCGATGAGTGGCCGGAACCGGACAACACTCGGTGACGACCTGGCTGGAATGCCCGGTGAATGCCCTGCTGGTGCCCTGGGACAGGGTTCTGTTCGTACATAGAGTCGAGCCGATCCCGCAGACGCCATAGGCGGGTCCCCTTTGTGCGAAAGGATGTGCCGTGCGCAGCAGACGTACCGTTATCGGGCTGGCGTTGATTCTCGGCAGCCTCGCCGGCTCAGCGCTTGTCCCCTCAGCAGCCATCGCGGCATCTTCCACGGCCGCGATTTCGGCCCGGCCTCAGATCTGCAACCCCTCCTGCACCTGGAATTCGCAAGTAACGACACAGCTGATCGCCACTCAGATCCTGCTGCAGAAATACCAGATCCTCGTCCAGGAGGGCTACACCATCCTTTCCGCACAGGTGCAGGCGGCAACTGGCGGCTACCGGGCGCACCTGGTCTACCGGTAGGGCCGGGGCCGCCTCAGTCGCTCTCGACCCGTCCCAGCGGCTCAGGATCGTCCGCCAGCGCGGAGCGCGCCGCGAGCCAGCTCGGGTCTTCGGGGTAGAAGACATGGCGAAGGTAGGCCCAGGTGAGCCGCTGGATCAGGGCGACACGTCCGGGGTGTTCGTCCGTCGTCTCCGCGACGTCGTACCCGGAGACTCCGCCGAGCGAGTGCTCCGCCCCGAACAGGGTGAGCAGGCTCTTGCCGCCCGGACTCAAGAAGTAGGGGTCGGTGAACCACTCCGGCCCTCGGGCGGTCAGGTGGGACTGGTCTCGGTCCCCCGCGACCACGAGGGCCGGCGTGGTCATGGCCGCGAAGCTCGGATTCATGAAGGGGAAGTGCTCGGCCGCGAACGGGCTCAGCTCGGCTCCGCCCCGGCCGGGCGTGGCGAGCAGCACCCCCGCCTTGATCCGGGAGTCGGACATGTCCTCTCCCGGTTCGCCCTCGGGATCGAGGACTCGCGCACCCAGCAGCATGCTCGCCGTCTGGCCGCCCCAGGAGTGCCCGGCCGCGGCGATGCGGCCGTGGTCGAGCCGCCCGCCGAGACCGGGTACGGCGGCTTCGAGGAGATCGAGCTGGTCGAGGACGCGCTTCATGTCCTCGACCCGGTAACGCCAGATCTGTGGGGTACGGGGATCTTCTGGCGGCAGGCTCAGCGTCCTCGAGTCGAGATGGGTGGGTTGAATCACCACGAAGCCGTGAGCGGCCCAGAAGTCGGCCAGCGGGGCGTACCCGTCCGACGACCAGCCGAAGCCGTGCGAGAAGACGATGACCGGCAGTTCGCGCCCGGCCGTGGGCGCGGACACGCGCACCCGCAGGTCCTCACCACGGCCCGGGGCCGACAGCACCACCGGCTTCACCGAGACGACCGGAGCGGGCACGCTGACGGCCACGTCGCCATCGCCCGCAGCCGGGACCGCCATGTCTGTTTCGATCATGATTTTGATGCTCCTTCAGTGGTCTTTGGTAATGAACTGGTCGGCGACCCACCGTGCGACGTCGGCGGGATAGGGCGCCGACAACCCGAGGACGATGTGCCGGAAACCAGCGTCGATCGCTTCGCCGATCGCGTCCCGGGTGGTGCCGGGCTGGTCGTAGGAGACGGGCAGGTGGATCGAGCGGGTGATCGAGGCGGGGTCGCGGCCGATCTCGGTGCAGTAGCGGTCCAGCAGCGCGCTGCGGCTGACGACGTCGTCGATGTCGCCGCCGGGGATGTTCCACAGGTCGGCGTGCTCGGCGACCACGCGCAGCGTCGCGGACGAGCGTCCGCCGATGAGGATCGGCGGGTGGGGGCGCTGGACCGGCTTGGGGTTGCCGAAGGCGTTGGTGACCTGGACGTACGTGCCGTGGAAGTCGAACGGTTCGGTCTCCGTCCACAATCGCCTGATCACCGTGCACGCTTCGGCGAGGCTGCCCACGGCGTGGGCGGTGTCGTGGAAGGGCAGGCCGTGCGCTTCGTACTCGCGCCGGGCCCAGGGGACGCTGGGTCGTGAGCCGACGCCGATGCCGAAGTCGAGGCGTCCGCCGGAGACGATGTCGACGGTCGTGGCGATCTTGGCCAGCATCGCGGGCGGTCGGATGCGGTTGCTGGTCACGAGCACGCCCAGCCGCAGCCGTCGGGTCTGTGCGGCGAGGGCCGAGAGCAGCGTCCAGCCCTCGTAGATCGTTCCGTTCGGGTCGCCGAAGATGGGCAGGAGATGATCGAACAGCCACGCGTGTTCGATCTCGGGGATCGTGTCCGCCTCGCGCCAGACCCGCAGGACATCGTGGTAGTCGACCTGCGACGGGGCGGTCATGATCCCGAAGCGAGGCCGGGTGGTATGCGGCATTGAGGGCTTTGGTCCTTTCGACACTGGGCGCTACCAGAGATTAAACGGAACGGGTTTCCGATATGTATAACCGACGCCCATCGCATCGACTTACTGCGATCCCATGCCCAGGTGTGATGCGATGACGATGCTTGGGTTGGCCGTCGGTCGGCGCTCTGGCATGATGAGTAAACGGAATCCTGTTCCGACTACTATAAGGAACACGGTTCCGGTTCGCAACCCAGCAGTGGAGGGAACGGTAACGGTGAACGACGGCGACGGAGGCGCGGGCCCCCGCAAGCGGGCCGATGCCCGGCGCAACGAGAGGACGCTGCTCGACGCCGCCGCGGCCGTCTTCGTGACCTCGGGCGTCGAGGCGCCGGTGCGCGACATCGCGGCCAGGGCGGGCGTCGGAGTGGCCACGATCTACCGCCACTTCCCGACTCGGGCGGATCTCATCATCGCCGTCTACCGGCACCAGGTCGAGGCCTGCGCCGAGGCCGGTCCAGCCCTGCTGGCGGCCGTCGCGAGTCCTTACGCCGCGCTGGGGCGATGGATCAACCTGTTCGTCGACTTCCTGGTCACCAAGCACGGGCTCGCCGCCGTACTCCGCTCCGACGACGCCGGCTTCGACGCGCTGCACGCCTACTTCCTCGACCGGCTCGTACCCGTGTGCGGCCAACTGCTCCAAGCCGCGGCCGCCGCCGGCGAGATCCGCGCCGACGTCGACGCCCTGGAGCTCATGCGCGGCGTCGGGAACCTCTGCATCGGCGCGGAGAACGATCCCCGCTACGACGCGCGGCGGCTGGTCGAATTCCTCATCGCGGGACTCCGCCTACCGCGCTAGCGACGCGCGCGTGTTCATACCGTCGGTATTTTACAAACGCGCGGTCGGCGAGGTCGGGCCTAGGTAGGGAGACCGCTCGCGCGGCGTCGAGGGCGCCAGGCGATGGGCGGACGACGCGATCCTCGTCAACCCGATTCACCCCGGCGCCATCCTCGAGACCGGGCTGGTGCGGCATGTCGAGATGACCCCGGAGCTCCAGGCGCGGATCGACAGCACCGAGTGGAAGACCGTCGGGCAGGGGGCGGCGACATCGGTGTTCGTCGCCTCCTCAGGCGCTCGCTCTCTGCCCGGCTACCTTCACCGCGAACATCACCCACTACGAGCTCGTGCGTGCTCTCACGCTCATCGGTAAGGGCCACATTGAGGATGGGCTCGCACACGCGGTGACCACTGCCCATGCGTGGCCCATCAGTACGATCCGCCGCCGTACCCTCGGTCGCATCCTGGATGCCCTGCCAGGGAAGGCCCACGCTCTGGATACCGCCCACGAATTGCGCAGCCTGGCTGCCAGTCCTGCAGGCGGAGAGTAGCCCGCGGGCCGGACAGCAGGAGCTCGGGGGCTGAGCTCGGTACCCCGCCTTGGAACGTCCGCATCTGGACATCCCCGAACGCTCCGGGATATCGAGTGGCTGGCGTGATCATCACGGACCTGCGCGTCCTCGCCGAGTTGGAGGCCGATGTGACCGTGCCGCCGCAGCACGTGGACCTCGCCGATCCAGTCGGCAACGAGGTCGCCCATGGACCCATCGGATCGCGGTTCGGCTCCGGCTCCGGCTGGAGCAGGGGGTGAATGTACGCCAACAACTCTGCGCTATCCCAGGTCGTCGTCGGCGAAGCAGCCGCGAACTGTCGTGTCGGCTGACTATGGTGCAGCCATGACGATGACGGGCCAGTTCTCCGGGTTGTGGCTGGGCTCGTCGACGCGGAACCGGGAGAAAGGCCGTCCTCGCCCCGAGTTGTATGGATGAGGAGGACGCGCGGTCATCCTCTGCCCCAGCGTGGCCGACAAGCTGCCCGAGATCCCAGCGGCGGCCAAGGCCGAGGTCGACCGGAACCTGGCGCTGCTGGAGACGCAGATCCAGGAGGCCAACAACCGCCTGGCCAACTCCGCAGGCCAGGGCGGCCCCAACTTCGTCCGCAACGCCATCCTCAGCCCCCTCGCCTCCAAACGATGCGCCACCCCGGACCGCATCGCCATAGCCATCGGCCGCGTCGCCGGGAATGCGGCCAGGCGGAGCATCCAGTCGCGGGCCATGATGCGCAGGCGGCTTGAGGGGGCCATCCACTGGATGAAGCGGCGGCCGAATGCCTGCACGTCGGCGATGGTGGGGCGCATGCGCTGTTCGTAGCGGGCGAGGGCGACCGGCAGGTCGTCGCCGGTAAGCTCGTCGGCCAGGACCCAGGCGGCGGCCATGGCCATGGAGGCGCCGTGTCCGGCGAACAGCGACACCGCCTGGCACGCGTCGCCCAGCAGCACCACCCTGCCCCGGCTCCAGGTGTCCATCTCGACTTAAGTGACCTGGTCGTAGTACAGATCCTCGGGAAGTCGGGACAGGGCGGCGGGCAGGATCCAGCCGAGATCGCCGTAGTGGCGGCGGAGCGTCCCGGCCGGGTCGGCGGCGATGGCGGGATCGTCCTCGCGCCACAGGAACAGCAGAGCGAGCTGGTCCTGCAGATCCGCCGTGCGTTGCGTGCCGTCGGCGAGGGTGAGCGCGACCTCGTCGCCGTCCTGGTGGACGGCCTCGATGGTGGTGCCGTACTGGATGGGGGCCCTGACCTGGTCAGCGATGGTACGGGCGAGATCGCTGCGCAGCAGGCTGACTACTTCGCGGAACGTGGGCGGCAGGGTGAACCGGCTGGTCTGGCGGCCGTCATGGTTGACGTAGGTCAGCCCGGTGACGGGATAGCGCAGCTCTTGCAGCCGGGCGGCCAGGCCCATGCGCTCGGCCACCTGGTAACCGGCACCGTAGAAGTCGACCATGTAGCCGCCGTTCCGGAACTGCGAGGCCTGGACCATCTCCTGACAGTCCAGCCAGCGCGATCTTCGTCCCAAAATGCCGTCCGGCAGAGCCGTAAATGAGCCGTAAGGCCATCAGGTCCTCTTCCCGGCGGGGCACGATGCCAAGATCTGGATGGCCGCCATTTTCAGCACACCTAGAACCTCATTCCGCAGGAGGACGTCGTGCGCAGGTACATCACGGAGTTCATAGGCACCTTCTTTCTGGTCTTCACGGTCGGCGCCACGGTCCTGGCAATGGCGCCCCTCGCCCCGGTTGCCATCGGAGCGATTCTCATGGTCATGGTGTACGCGGGCGGCCACATCTCCGGTGCCCATTACAACCCTGCGGTGACCCTGGCCGTACTGTTGCGCGGTCGGATCAGTCTGACGGACGCCATTCCGTACTGGATCGCCCAGCTCGCCGCCGGCGTCCTCGCGGCCGTAGTCGCGGGCTTCGTGGTGAACCCCGCGAAAGTGACCCCGGTGTCGCCCGAGGGCCGCGAGTTGTGGGTGGCGCTCCTGGCCGAGGCGCTGTTCACCTTCGCGCTCGCCTACGTCGTCCTGAACGCGGCCACCAGCCGGGACCATCCGGGCAACAGCTTCTACGGCCTGGCGATCGGATTCACCGTGGCCGCGGGGGCGTTCGCCGTGGGCGGTATCTCGGGTGGCGCCTTCAACCCGGCGGTCGCCATCGGCGCCGCGACCATGGGGATCTTCGACTGGTCGAAGATCTGGATCTGGCTCCTGGCCGACCTTGTCGGCGGCGCCCTGGCCGGGGTGACGTTCCTCGCGCTCAACCCCAAGGAACGCGCGCCGCTGGAAGCCTCCGCCGCCTGAAATCCGGAGCCCTTCCATGACCACTCCACGCGAAGCCCTCCAACGAGCGGGTATCGACGTCAACGCCCTGATCGGCCATCTCACCTCGGCCGCGAAAGCAGAGCTGAGCGCCGTCTATCGCTACACGATCCTGGCGGCTCATTCGATCGGCTTCGCGGACGAAGGGCTGCGGGAGATCCTCAGGGACATTCGAGATGAGGACCGCAACCATTTCGACACGCTCGTCACGCGCATCTGCGAACTCGGCGGCAGGCTGCCGGAGGATATCCAGAGCTTTCTGCAACATGAAGACGAGCCGATAGGCAGCATCTTCGCCGACTGGGACAACCTGCCCGAAGCCCTCATCGGATCCGTGCAGCAGGCCGCACATTCCTATTCCGGTCTCCGCCACCTCACCGAAGCAAAAGACCCCCGGACCCATGCGATGGCCCAGGCCATCCACAACGAGAAGACCGAGCACGTCGCCTGGCTGCGCGAGTTCTTCGGTCTCGGCCCACCCGGACGCTTTCATCGTGGATTCCGGGGCGGATCCCCCTCGCTGGCCGGCCTGTACGACGCCGAGCAAGGGACGGGACCACCGTCCTGATCTCAGCCGTGGCGGCTCCCTGATTCTGAAGGCTGCGCAAAACCATTGGATTATGCGACCAATTCGGTCTGCCTCCCGCGCCACCCGGTTTTCCATGGTCACACTAACCGCCACGGGGCCGCTCAGGTCAGGTAGCGCAGCCACAGGTACGGGGTGGCGATGGCGATGGCGACAGCGGTGACGATCAGGCCGCCTGGTGAACTGCCAGAAGCTGATCGGCGTGCCGTTACGGGCGGCGATGCCCAGGACAACGACGTTGGCCGCCGCGCCCACCGCCGTGGCGTTGCCGCCCAGATCCGCGCCGAGGGCCAGCGCCCACCACAGCACCTTGCCAGGGCCGTTGCCGGGAGAAGATGTGGCCCGACCTCATGCCGGTGGCGATCTCCATCCGCGAGGGCCGGCTCAACTCCGTCACGCTGCTGCGCCGGCTTGGCTCGCACTCGCGCAAGAACGAGATCTACCGGGCGTTTCGGGAGGTCGGCCGCAGCGTGCGCACTGTGGCACGGCTGCGTTTCCTCGCCGATCCGGCGCTGCGGCGGCGCATCACCGCGGTCACCAAACAAGGTCGAGGGGTTAACGGATTCTTCGCTTAGCTGCGCTTCGGCGACGGCAACCAACGAAGACGGTATCCAACGCGGCCGTCCTCCTGATCGGTGTGGGGGTGGTGTTCGTGGGACCACGACTTCTGGCCGCCCGTAACGGCACGCCGATCAGTCTCTTCGCTGGCAATCGGGCGTGTTGGTCAGGGACGGATGCCGAAGGGGCCGAGCAGGCCGGTGTCGATTCGCATGGATTCCAGCAGGCCGAAGGCGTTGTCCTTGGTGAACACGTCGGCGGCGGCCAGCGTGCCGAGGTAGCCGGCGATGACCGGGGCGGCGGCCTGCTGGGCGACAGCGTTCAGGTAACCGGCGAAGATCGCCCACGCGTTGCCTGCCGGACCGTACTTGCCGAAGAACGGCGCCGGATCGAGGCTGGAGACCGTGTCACGGACGCTGGTCTGCAGGTCAGCCAGGTATCGCTGTTGCAGGTGTCCGTCGGCGCGGATGCCGAGGCGGCCGAGGTGGCCGCCGACGAGGGTGCGCCACGGATATCTCATGGCGGTGTCGTGGGCCCGCAGCCAGCCGGGGATGTCCTGGGAGACGGCGAGGTTCTTGAACGGCACCCAGCCGGGATAGAGCACGTCGACCACCATCAGGGTCTCGTGTTTGGGGGCGTAGACGAAGATGTTGTCGGGTGAGTGGTTGGGGCCGTGGTAGGCCAGTTCGAGACGCTCACCACCGACCCACAGGACGTGGTGGTCGTCGAAAGTGAGCGTGGGCGCCGGCCGAGTCGGGTCCGCGTCCCGGCGCAGAAATCTCGCGGTCTCGGTATGTCCGATGCGGATGACGTCCTTGCCGAGGATCGAGGCGGCTCCGATGTGGTCGGCGTGCGAGTGGGAGTAGATGAGGTGGGTCACCTTCCGGGGGCGGCCGTTGGCCCGGGTGACCTCCTCGATGGCGCGCAGCAGGTTGTAACCGATGGTGGGTGGCGCATCGACGAGGACGACGCCCTGGCGCGTGGTCAGGAACATGGCCTGATAGGAGGAGTCGGTGACCCAGTACAGGTCGCCGTCGATCCGGCCGACGAAGTAGCCCTTCTCATTGAGTTTCGGGCCCTTCGACGCCTCGGGGATGGGCGCGTAGTCGGGCAGGGCGCCGGATGCCGGCGCCTCGCCGGCCCCGAGCAGGCCGGCGGCCAGGGGCAGCGCCGATGCGACGGTCGCTCGGGTGAGGAAGGTTCGCCTGCTCGAGGGGGCGGTGGAGCGGACCATGGGGTTGTCTCCATTCGGAAGGTGTGGCTGCCGGGCGAACGTGGGACGGGCGGAGCGGCGCGACGGGTCCGGTGGTGGGGGTGGTCAGCCGGTGTCCTGGGCAGTCACGATCCGGTCGAGTCCGCGGGGCGAACGCTTCGGCGGCCAGGGTGAGAACCGCGACAGGCGCGGGGTCTCGCCTGTCGCGGTGCCGGACGGACCGTCGTCGTGTGGGATCAGCTGGTGGTGCGGGCCGCCGCTGTGATGAGGGCGGTGGTGGCGTCAGGCCGGGAGATCATGACCACGTGTGAGGCTTCCCCGACTTCGCTGGTGTGCGCGCCGGCGCGCTGGGCCATGAACCGCTGGGCCGCGGATGGGATGGCCTGGTCGGCGCCAGCGACCAGGTACCAGGAGGGGATGGTCTTCCAGGCGGGCGGTCCGCTCGGGGAGCCGAGCGCGGCCAGGGCGGCCGGGCGCTGGGTGGCGGCCATCAGCTTGGTGTCGCGGGCGGGTAGGTCGGCGGCGAAGGCGGCGTGGAACTTGGCCGGATCTACGTAGGCGTCGGTGCCGGTGCCGCCGCCGGGCAGCGGGTACTGGCGGGTGATCAGGCTGGTGGGCAGTTGGCTGCCGGGGAACTTGCCGGTCAGGTCAAGAGCTGACTCGCCTTCCTCGGGTGCGAACGCGGCGATGAAGACCAGCGCCTTGACGTTGGGGTGGCCGGTGGCGGCGTTGGAGATGACCGCTCCGCCGTAGGAGTGGCCGACCAGGATGACCGGTCCGTCGATGGTGGAGACGACGCTCGACAGGTAGGCCGAATCACCTGCCAGGTCACGCAGGGGGTTGGCGGGGGCGATCACCGGGTAGCCGGCCCCTTGGAGCCGGGCGACGACCTTGTTCCAGCTCGAGGCGTCGGCGAACGCACCGTGGACCAGCACCACGGTGGGTTTGGCCGTACTGCGGCTCGCCGCGGTGACGGCGGCGGCCGACGAGGAGAGAGCCGTGACCAGCACGGCCAGGACGGCCAGCATCACGGACAGCAGGATCCGAGTGCTCGGCCGGGAGAGCGGAGAGGTCTGTGGGGACGCGTACGCCGACATGGCGGATCTCCTTGGTAGGGATGGGGGTTCTCAAGCGAGGCGATGAGGCAGCGGGGGGCTCCAGCCGTTGTCCGCCCGTCGAGCAGGGCCGGGGCACAGGGTGGCGCGGCGTGGTGGCACGGTGCGCCTAGGCCACCGGCGGAGGACCCGCCACGCGCAGGCGGTATGCCTCGGCCGAGGCGATAATGGCTTCGATGTCGAAGGAGGCCGGCGCGTCGTTCACGTCGGAGATGGGCGAGCCGTTGGCGGCGAACCACTTCTCGAGGCCGGCGGGGCCGAAGGCGGCGACCATGCGGGCGCTCGGTGAGCGGACCAGGTAGCTGTGCGGGACGCCGCAGGGACCGTGCGCGACGGCACCGGCGTCTAGGTCGTAGCGGTCGTCCCCGACGAAGAAGGTGATCTCACCGTCGAGCACGATCCAGATCTCGTCCTCTGCCTCGTGAACGTGCAGGGGTGGCGCGTGGCCCTTGGGGTCGGTGAACTCCATCACGCTCAAGGTGCCGCCGGTCGCCGTGCCCGGCACCAGGATCTGGACCCGGCCGCCGAGGAACCAGAAGGGGTTCTGCGTGTCGCCGGTCTGGGGTGGACGTTCCTTGTTCATGTGGGTGCTCCTGTTTCGGTGTCGGGTCAGTTCTTTTTGAGGAAGCGCAGGAGTGTGCGGGTGAGCTGTTCGGGCTGTTCCTCGAAGATCCAGTGACCGGAGTCCTCGATGACGATCCCGGTCACATGGCTGGCGTACTGGCGGACTTGGGTGGGGACGGAGTCACCGAGGCTGCCGCGGGCGCCGATGGCGAGCACGGGCATGGTGAGCTTCTTCGCGCTGTACGCGCTGTTGTCGGCGACGTCCTTGGGAAAGGCGCGGAACCATGCGAAACTCGCCCGCAGGTGAGCGTCATCGCGCAGGTAGCGGGCGTACTCGCGGACCTGTTTGTCGCTGACGCCGTTCTTCCTGACTTCGAGGGAGTCGACGAAACGCTCCACCCACTGCTCTTCCCTGCCGTTCACCATGCGCTCGGGCAGGCCGTTGGTGAGGCTGAAATAGCCGAAGTTCCAAAAGCCGGGCCCCTTCGCGGTGAGGGAGGGGAAGGTGTAGAGGGTCTTGTCGGGGATGGGGGCCTCGCTGAGGACCAGCTTGGTGACGTCACCGGGGTGGCCGGCGGCGTAGGCGTAGGCGACCATCGTGCCGATGTCGTGCCCCACGAGCCTGATGTCCCGCCTGAGGCCGAGCGTGGTCAGCAAGCCGTACAGGTCAGCGGCGAGGGTCTTCTTGTCGTAGCCACGGGCGGGTGCGTCGCTCTTGCCTGCTCCGCGTAGATCCGGCGCGATGACCGTGTAGTGCTTGGCGAGTTCGGGCAGGATTTCGCGCCAGGTGTACCAGGTTTGCGGGTATCCGTGCAGCAGGACCAGCGTCGGCCCGTGTCCACCCCGCACATAGTTGATCGCGACGTTGCCGACCTGAACTCTCTTCTCGCGGAAACCTGCCGGAATGCGCGGCTCATGGCCGGTCTTCGACGGCGTCTTGGAGGCGATGGCTGTGATGCGCGCCGGGACGGCCTGAGCGGCGGCGGCAGGGGCGAAGGAGGCGAGCATGCCGATCACCGCGATCGGGACGACGACGCGGCCGCGGATCTTCGGGTCAAGGGTGAAATGGATTGCTTTCACAAGACGTTCCCCTTTTCGAGGCGAGCGAGGGTCGTAGGCTGCCGAATGCGCCGACTGTGCGGTCCGGCTCGCCGGTGTCTCCACGGTGGACCGGGGCGTCGCCGACGGTCCCCGGCATCGCTGCTCAAGGAGCGCTGGGTGCTCATGGGGCAAACCGTAGAAACCGGCTCGCTTGCCGCGCGAGCGTCACCTGACTGCGTCACCGAGCGCTACGTGACTGCAGGTCTTGTTCCAGGTTCAGAGCGGGCTTGACGCGGGTGTCTCGTGCCGCCGATCTGCGCGGGGTGAACGTGCCCGTGACCGATGACCAAGGCCGCTGTCACCGGTCTTCCCGTAAGCTTTGGGTGATCTCCACTAGGGCGCGGAGAAGGAGCACTCGATCACTGCCCCACCCAGCTTCGCGGAGGTGCTGCGTCGCCATCGGCACGCGGCACGTCTGACGCTGGAGCAGCTCGCCGAGGCCTCGGGGGTCAGCGCCCGGACGCTGTCGGACATGGAACGCGGACGCAGCAAGGGCCCCCAGCATCGGACCGTCACCGCGCTGGCCGATGCCCTCGGTCTGGCCGAGGCCGACCGCAAACAGCTCGTCGAGCTGGCGCGCGAGGGCCGCCTGCGCGATCACTGGGCCCGCCCGACCGGTCTGTGCGAGCTGCCGCGCTCCGTCGACGACTTCACCGGCCGAGCCGCGGAACTGGCCTGGACCAGCGAGCTCTTACGCGCCGGGGACGCGCCGGGCACCGCTGGCGTTTGGCTCATCACCGGCTCTGCCGGGCTGGGCAAGACCACGCTGACCGTCCGCGCCGCCCACGCCCTGCGGCCGGACTTCCCCCACGGGGTGTTCTTCCTCGACCTGTTCGGTATGTCCGCGCAGCCACTGCCCGTCGACGAGGCCCTGGGCATGCTGCTTCGCGCACTCGGCATCGCGGATCAGCAGATCCCGGGCGACGTCGCCGGGCGCGCGTCCTTGTACCGGTCTCTGCTGCGTGACCGGCGCGCACTGATCGTGCTCGACAACGCCGCCTCCGAGGAGCAGGTCCGGCCGCTGCTGCCGGGCGGTGGCGCGGGCAAGGCCCTGGTGACCAGCCGCCGCCTGCTGGCCGGCCTGGAAGGAGTGCGCAGACTCGGTCTCGGGCCCTTGCCCCTGCTGGAGGCAACCGAACTGCTGACCGGAATCCTGAAGGACCGCGGCGCCTCGGACGAAGGCGCGGCCGTCTGGCAGCTCGCGCAGCTGTGCGGCGGTCTGCCCCTCGCGCTCCGGATCACCGGAAATCGGTTGGTCAGCCGGCCCGACTGGAACGCCACCGACCTCGCCGCCCGGCTGACAAACGAGGAGCGCCGCCTGGACCAGCTCAGCGCCGGCGACCTCAAGATCGCCACCGCGTTCGGGTTGTCCTACGAGCAGCTGGCCCCCTCAACGCGGCGAGTCTTCCGCCGGCTCGCCCTGGTGCCGGGTCGCAGCTTCGACGCCGCTCTCGCCGCCGTGGTAGGCGGCACATCGATCGAGGGGGCATGGGACGCCCTCGACGAACTCGTCGACCTCGGTCTGCTGCAGGACAGCACATTGGGACGCTACCGCTTCCACGACCTGGTCCGGCTGTTCGCCCGCGACCGGCTTCGGGAGGAGGAACCCGCGGCCGAGCGCGACGCGCTCACCATGACGATGACGTCGTGGCTGGTGCGGATGGCCACCACCGCCGGGCGGTGGTTCGAGCCCCTGTACGGCCGTCCCGACCGGCCTGACCCCGACCTCGCCGACCTGGCCTCCCCCGAGGAGGCCGACCACTGGCTACGCGTGAATGCGGACAACTGGCTGGGCGCGTTACGTTACGCGGCGAGCATCGGCCGGTTCACCGCCGTCCTCGACTGCGCCGAGTCGATGGACTGGTTCTCCGATCAGTGGATGCACGCGCCGCACTGGTACGAGGTGTTCACCCTCGGTGCCGAGGCCGCCGCTGTTCTGGGGGATCCTGCCCGGCAGGCCGCGCAGCTGAACATGCTGGCCTGGGTCCATCTGGTGCCGCGAGAGGACCTGGAGACCACACTGCGCTACACAGCCCAGGCGATAGACCTGGCAACCCGCAGCGGTGCCACCACGCAGATCGCCCTGGCCCACCACCACGCGGCTGGCGCGCTTCGACGGCTCGGGCGGCTCGATGAGGCCATCGCGGCGGAAACCCAGGCGGCGCGGATCCACCTGGCCAACGGCGACATGGATCGGTACTGCCACTGTCTCGGCGCCCTCGGCACCTGCCTTCGCGATGCGGGACACCACGCCAAGGCACTGGAGCAGTACCTCGACCTGCTGGCCCTGCTGAACGACGACCGCTCGGGGGTAACGCCGAGCGTCGCGGCGTTCGCCCGGCCGATCGCGCTTGCCCGCGTCGGCGAATGTCTGGGACTGCTCGGCCACCGCGCCGAAGCGATCACCAAGCTCACCAAGGCGATCAGCCTCATGGAGCAGGCTCAGCTGCCCGTCCCGCAGGCACGCTCCCTGGAGACACTGGCGGCCTTGCTGGCCGACGAGGACCGGACCGGCGAGAGCCGCCATACCTACGCGCGGGCGGCCGAGGTGTATGAGGCCATCGGCGACGCCGAGGCGAGCAGCCGCTGCCGCGATCTGGCGAACGACTGACGGTTTCCGCGCTACTTCTGCGTCCTGTTCTGCGTGGTCGGGCCATGCGCGCGCGACTTGGATGGAGTGCACGGGGACCGGCGCCGGGCCTGTCCATCCAGCTCAGGAGCGACCATGACCACCATCGGGAACATCGTGCTCGTGCACGGTGGCTTCGTCGACGGATCCGGCTGGCAGGGCATCTGCGACGAGCTGACCAGGGACGGACTCCGCGTCCACATCGTACGGAACCCGGCGCTGTCGCTGGAGGATGACGCCGCGGAGACCCGCCGGATCCTGGACCGCCTCGACGGCCCGGCCATCCTGGTCGGTCACTCCTACGGCGGGGCCGTCATCAGCGAGGCCGGCACCCACCCCAACGTCGCGTCGCTGGTGTACATCGCCGCGTTCGCCCCCGACAGGGGCGAATCGGTCAACACCCTCATCGCCTCTGACTCCCAGGTCCCGTGGGGCGTGGACGCCGTCGGCGGGGCGGTCACCGAACCGGCCTGGCGGCACAAGCCCAGCTGGTACCTCGTCGCGACCGAGGACCGGATGATCCCGCCACCGGCTCAGCGCACGATGGCCGCGCGCGCCGGAGCGAAGGTCGTCGAGGTCATCGGCAGCCATGCCGTCTACGTCTCCCAGCCCGCCGCCGTCGCCGACCTCATCCGCGAGGCCGCCGCCTGACCTCCGCCCCGGATATCGGTCACATCCGACCGGACAGTTCCACCAAGTGACAAGGCGCTGCTCAGAGGCGTTCGAACAGGGGATGAGGGACTCTCCCTCGCGACGACGCCGGAACCGGCCGGGCTGCCGCCGGCCCTGGTCTTCACCAGGGACTTCGCGCCACGGAAGCCGATCCCGGGCTGGAGCCGGCGTGATCGAGATGAATCCGCGCCGCCTGCGAGCCGCCCAGAACACGCGCACCCGCAGAACTGAACGCATCAGTGAAGGGCGGAATCCTCATGACCCACGTTCCCGACGCAGGCATGCTGTTCATCCCCGGCGGCACCCTCATCACCGCCACACCCGCAGATTCCACCACAGCGCACGACCGGCCTGGTCAGAAGCGATCTGTCAACGGATGGGACAGTGACTCCGGCTCAGCGGTCCGCTTCTACCCGGAGGCCGGGTTCGCTGGACGGGACTCCGAGAGCAAGCGACCATGGCTTTATATGCCGGCAAACCAGCCAGTAAGAGCACTTTTCGGGCGGGAGTCCGAACAGCGGCGTCTCGACGATTTCGTGGACGGCGTCCGCATGAGCGGCGGGGCGATGCTGGTGCGCGGCGAGGCGGGGATCGGGAAGTCGGCCCTGTTGCTGGACACGGCGGGGATCGCGGCCGCGCGTGGCATGCGGATCTTGCGGACGGTGGGTGTGGAATCAGAGACGCACATGCCCTTCGCCGGTCTGCATCAGGTGCTGCTTCCGCTCCGTGCCGAGATCGGAGAACTGCCCGCCCCGCAGCGCGACGCGCTGGGAGCGGCCTTCGGGTTGACCGACGCCCGGGTACCCGATCCGTTCCTCATCGCCTTGGCGGCGCTGAACCTCCTGGGCGAAGCCGCCGCCCGCTCGCCCGTCCTGCTCCTGGTCGAAGACGCTCACTGGCTGGACCGCGCCAGCGCCGACGTGCTCGCGTTCGTCGCGCGACGGCTGGACTCCGAACCGATCGTGCTGCTGGCCGCGATACGCGACGGTTTCCGGAGTCCACTTGACGGGGCGGAGCTGCCGGAGTTGCTCCTCGATCGGCTCGATGACACGGCCGCGACCGCCTTGCTGGACGCCTGCAGCCCCACCCTTACGCCGACGGTGCGCACACGGTTGCTGAGGGAGGCCGCGGGAAACCCGTTGGCCCTGGTCGAGCTGCCGATCGCCGCAGAAACGCAGGACGGGAAGGGGCCCCTGCCGCCGGGGTGGCTCCCGCTGACCACCCGGCTGGAACAGACCTTCACCGCCCGCATGTCGGAGTTGCCGTCGAACCTCAGGACCATGCTGCTGGTCGCCGCGCTCAACGACAGCACCGCCCTTTCCGAGACCCTCGACGCCACTGCGCTGATCACCGGCGTGCCGGTCACGGCAGACGATCTGGCGCCCGCTGTCACCGTACGGCTGGTCGACGTGCACGAAGCCGGAGTGTCGTTCCGGCACCCGCTCATGCGCTCGGCGATCTACCAGGGGGCGAGCATCTCCCAGCGGCACGCGGTGCACGCCGCCTTAGCCGACGTCCTCACCGGCCGGCCGGACCGCTGCCTCTGGCACCGCGCGGCATCCACCTCCAGGCCGGATGAGACCATCGCCGTCGAGCTGGAGACTACGGCCAAAAGCGTGCGACGTCGGGGCGACCTGTTGTCGGCCGTCGCGGCGCTGGAACACGCCGCCAGACTCAGCGAGAATCCCGCTCACCGGTGCGAACGGCTGGTGCGGGCCGCCGAGTACGCGGCTGAGATGGGACGGCGCGATATCGTCGTGCGACTGCTGGGCGAAGGCGAGCGGCTGCAGCTGTCGGCCCAGCAGCGGGCCCGTATCGTGTGGATCCGCGAGACCTTCGAAGACGGCATCCGCGACGACAGCGCGGCAGCGCACTCGCTGGCCGACCTCGCCGAGAGCATGGCGGCGCAGGGAGACGTCGATCTCGCGCTGAAACTCCTGTCCAGTGCGTCCTTGCGATGTTTCTGGGCTCATGCCGACGAGCGGTCGCGGCAACGCGTCGTCACCGTGGCCGAGGGCCTGCCCGTCGACGATCTGGACGGGCGGTTGCTGACGGTCTTGGCGTTCGCGGCTCCCATCGAGCGTGGCAAGGTCGTGATCGAGCGATTACGCCATCTGGCCGCCCACCCGGCCGGCGACCAGCTGGCGGCCCGCCTGCTCGGCAGTTCGGCGTTGATGGTGGGGGCGTTCGACCTGTCAGAGGAATTCTGCGCCGCCTCGCTGCCGGCGCTGCGCGCGCAGGGCCGGCTCAGCCTCCTGGCACGAGACCTCGGCGCCCAGGCGTGGAGCGCGGCCCGGCTGGCCGACCTGAGCGTGGCCATTCCCGCGGCCGAGGAGGCCGCCCGTCTGGCGCACGAGACATCCCAGCCGCTGATGCACGCCATCGCTCAGGCCTCGGGCGCGGTGCTCGCCGCGCTACGCGGCGAACAGGATCGCGTGGAGAGCCTCGCGGTGGCGGCCGAGCAGGTGGCCCTGCCCATCGGAGCCCGCCCCGTGCTGGCCACGGTGCAGCATGCGCGTGGGCTCGCCGCGCTGGGCGAGGGACGTTATGCCGACGCCTTCGACCATCTGCGACGGATGCACGACCCCGCCGATCCGGCCTTCCACCTGGCGCTACGCTGCTTTTCCATCGCCGAACTCGCAGACGCCGCGGTGCACAGCGGTCAAAGCCGCGCGGTCGCCGGCATCATCGAGGAACTGGAGACGGTGGCGCTCACCACACCGTCGCCGTCCTTGCACGCCGACCTGCGCTACGCCCGGGCCGTTCTGGCCGATGAGGCGGCGGCAGAGCCTCTCTTCGACGCCGCGCTCGGGGCCGACCTGCGGCGATGGCCCTTCGTGCGGGCCCGGGTGCAGCTGGCGTACGGTGAATGGCTCCGGCGCCAACGGCGTACGGCCGAGTCGCGGGCGCCCTTGCGCATGGCTCGTGAGACGTTCGACGCCTTGGGGGCCATCCCCTGGAGCGAGCGAGCGCGCCAGGAACTGCGGGCCTCCGGCGAAAGCAGCCGCAGCCGCAGCAGCGAAGCACGCGACGTGCTGACAGCGCAGGAACTCCAGATCGCCCAGATGGCGGCCGACGGCCTGACGAACCGGGAGATCGGCGAGAAACTCTACCTGTCCCATCGAACCGTCAGTTCCCACCTCTACAGGATCTTCCCCAAACTGGGGATCACCTCGCGATCGGCGTTGACCACAACCCTGCGCATATCAGCCTGACCCCACCGCTTCTCTCCGGTAACGCTCGGTGACGCAGTCATGTGACGTACGCGAGGCGCGCAGAGAGGTTCCTACGGTGAGGCCATGACCACAGCGAGATCCTTCAAGAACGGCAGCACGCCGACCGTCGTGCTGGTCCACGGTGCCTTCGCGGACGCCTCGAGCTGGGCGGGCGTGATCGCCGAGCTGCAGGATTCCGGGATTCCCGTGATCGCGGTTGCCAACCCGCTGCGCGGACCGGCCACCGACGCCGCCTACCTCGCCGGCGTCGTCGCCGCGATCGACGGCCCGGTCCTGCTGGTGGGTCACTCCTACGGCGGCGTGGTCATCACCGGGGCCGCGGACCAACTGGGCAACGTGGTCGGGCTGGTCTACGTGACCGCTTTCGCCCTGGAGGCAGGGGAAAGCGTGCTGAATATCACGGGCCGCTTCCCCGACAGCCTGCTGGGCCCGGCGCTGCGGCCGGCCGTCTTCCGCACAGGCGATGGGCAGGAGGCCGTGGAGCTGTACCTCAAGGACGACCAGTTTCCGGCTGTGTTCGCCGCCGACCTGCCTGAGCGTCTCACCTCGGTGGCGGCCGTCGCGCAGCGCCCCATCGCGGCTGTGGCGTTCGAGCAGAGCTCTCCCTCCGCGAGCTGGAAGAGCCTGCCGTCCTGGTACGTCGTGGCGACCGCCGACCAGGCGATCCATCCCGCCGCCCAGCGTTTCATGGCCAAGCGCGCCGGGGCCGACACCATCGAGGTCGATGCCTCACATGCGATCGCGCTGTCGCAACCGGCAGCCGTGGCCGACCACATCCGCACCGCCGCGACCGCGACCCAGGCGGTCAAGCACCCCCATCCGGCATAGAGGAGCAACCGATGACCGCACCGACCACTCCCGTCATCTTCATTCACGGCCTGTGGCTGCACGCCACCTCCTGGTCCTCCTGGATCGAGTTGTTCACGGCCGCCGGCTACGACGCGATGGCCCCCGGCTGGCCGGGCGACAGCGAAAGCGTCGAACAGTCCCGCAAGGACCCCGACACTATCGCCGACCATGGCATCGACGACGTCGTCGCCCACTACACGGAGATCATCAACGCTCTGGAGGTCAAGCCGATCCTGATCGGCCACTCCTTCGGTGGCATGATCGCCGAGAAGCTGCTCGGGCAGGACCTGGCCAGAGCCGCGATCGCGATCGACGCCGCACAGATCAAGGGCGTGCTGCCGCTGCCGCTGTCGGCGCTGCGCTCGACCCTGCCGGTGTTCAAGAACCCGGCCAACAAGCACCGGGCCGTCTCCCTCACCCTCGACCAGTTCACCTACGCATTCGGCAACGCCATCCCGGCTCAGGAGGCCGCCGACCTGTACGAACGCTGGACCATCCCCGCGCCGGGCAAGCCGCTGTTCGAGGCCGCCGTCGCCAACGTCTCCCCCCACTCACCCGCCAAGGTCGACACCGGCAACAACGCCCGGGGACCGCTGCTCCTGATCGCCGGCGGCAAGGACCACACCGTCCCCGAGACCGTCACCAAGGCGACCCTCAAGCAGTACCGGGACTCCACCGCGATCACCGACTTCCAGGAGTTCCCCGACCGCGGCCACTCCCTGACCATCGACCATGGCTGGCGTGAGGTCGCCGACGCCTGCCTGACCTGGCTCACCAGGAACGACCTACACACGAGCTGAGAGCGATCCGTAGCCTTGATCGCCATCACCGGTCAACGCTGCGGCTGTGCCGCAGAAAGGGATGCCATGGACTTGAAACTTCAGGGCAAGGTCGCGGTGGTGACCGGCGCCAGCAATGCGTGGCACCCCGGTCAGACAGTAGATGTCGTCGATGAACCGGTCGAGTGGCGGGGCGGGCACCCGGCCGACGTATCGCATGGGCTCAGTGTGGCCGACGAGGCATTCATGATGTTGGACCGCTGTCTTGCCCCTCGTCTGCTGAGATCGGCCGGTAGAGGTCGGAGAGCGGCAAGAGCGCGTCCATCTCGGCGTTGAGCCGCACGTCCTCGCCGAGGGTGTCCACCTGCTCCCAGGTGACGTAGCGGCTGTCGCGGTGCAGTCCTCTGACGAGGGCCCGGACGAGTGCTGGGCCGGGTCCGTGCGGGCCGCGTTCGTAGCCGAACAGTCGGCCGGTGTGACGAGGGACCACGATGAGGCCGGCGACGCGAAAAGCGTGCTGCACGTCGCCGAGCATCGGCCCGTCCTGGCGGAGCCGTACATCGGCCACCTGCCCGACCGGCCTGCCGTCCTCGTCGAGGACGCGGCGGCCGAGCAGGGCGCTCATCCGCAACTCGCCCGTGACCTCGCCGATCCTGGCCGGGCGCCGGTCGCGGGCGACCGGCTCGGCGCCGCTGCCCGGCAGCGGGGCGATGAGGTTGACCCGGGCCCAGTGTTCGAGAGCCGCCTCCTGAGGCGTACCGCCCACCGTGACAGCGCTGTTGATGTCGGATACCAGGCGCATGGGGAGGCGCTGCGGGCCCGGATCCTCTTCGGGGCGGAACAGTTCGGTGACCGCCACCATCAGGCGGCCGGCGAGGCCGCCGAGGCGCGGGCCCAGCGCGAGCGGGCCGGTCAGGATCGACACGAGGTAAGGGCACCCCTCCTCGTCGAAGGTCAGCTCCAGGTCGTCGATCTTGCACACCGGGCGCCCGTCGTCAGCGCTGATCACCTGCCGGTCGAGCAGGTGCAGGTTCGCGTGCAGTTCCCTGGCCCTCATTGCCCCGCCTTCGTCGCGATCATCAGCGGGACGGCCGCCACGGCCACCACGAGCAGAAGGATCATGTACGCGGTCCCGAGTGCGTTGCTGAACCGGCCGTTGACCTGGCCGCCCATGTAGTCGGGATCGTTGGCGATCATGAGCACCGGCAGGTACGTCAGGGGAAGTGCCGCCGCCGAGAAGACCAGCGAGTACTCAGTGACCATGATCGGATCGATGGTCGTCAGGATCAGCGCGGTCGCGATGACGACCCACGCCAGCACCACGGAGTGGAAGCGCGCGGCGTCGCGGGGGCGGACCAGCTTGCCCCACTGCCAGCCGAAGTACTGGCTGATGGTGTAGCCCGACGACAGCGCGGTCTCCAGCGTCGCGCCGAACGTCGCCGCGAACACCCCGAAGATCACCGCGGCCAGGCCGAGCTGCCCCAGCCCGATCCCGGCGGGCAGCAGCATCTGGCCGAGCGTGTCGACCTCCGCCTTCACCGGGAAGAACACCACCGCCGCGCAGCCCGCGATGGCCAGCGACAGGAATCCGCCCAGCGGGAAGCCGACGAACACGTTGGCCCGTGAGGTGATCAGGTCCTTGCGGGTCCACTTCTCCTCGACCCCGCCGGAGGAGAAGAAGAACACCTCATACGGCGTCATCGCACCGCCGAGCAGGGCGATCGCGTAGTACCAGTACGTCGGCGCGCCCTCGTCGGCCGGCGGCCGGGTGAGCTGGCGGCCCAGCTCGTGCCAGTCGGGCCCGAGCTGCCACAGCGCCACCGCGAACGCCACCAGCGCCAGCCCGGCCAGCCCGAAGATCCGCTCCATCGTCTCGAACTTGACCCGCCACATCACCAGCCACGCCACCAGCGCGACGCCCGGCACCCACAGCAGGTAGTTGATCCCGGTGGCCAGCTCCAGAGCCAGTGACGCGCCGCCGATCTCGGCGGCCAGGGTGAGGACGTTGATGAAAAACGACGCCCCCAGGTTGACCAGGCCGGCCCGTGGCCCCATCCGCTCCCTGACCAGGTCGAACACCGGCCGCCCCGAGACGGCCGCGATCCGGCCCGACATCTCGGCGAACAGGCAGATCCCGATGACGCCGACCACGACCACCCAGGCGAGCGACATCCCGAACCTGGCGCCGACCAGTGAGTTCGCGACCAGGTCCCCGATGTCGACGAACCCCCCGAAGGCGGTGAGGATGCCCAGCGTCACCGCGAAGAGCTTCTTCACCGATGTGCCTCCTCGAAGGCCCGCAGCTTCACGGCGACCTCTTCAAGATCCTTTGCGGCCGCCGCCGGGTCCTTGATCCCGTCCCGCCTGACCTGGATGAGCAGCGACGCCACCTGGTCCTCGGCCTCGCCGGTGAGGTCGAGCAGCCGCCCGCGCACCTCGTCGGCGGCGGGGGACGGCGGCTGCACCCCGCCGAACTGGCTGTTGACGCTGCCCAGATCCTTGACCGTCTCGGTGAACAACGTCTTGAGGTAGGGCGTGGTCAGGCGGTCCTCATGGCGTACGGCCAGCCGTACGATCTCCAGGCTTGAGGCGGCCGACTGCGCCGACTGGGCGGCCTTCAGCCCGTAGTCGTGGTCATCCCAGGCCGGGCTCGCACACCCGCTCAGCAGCAGCACAGCCAGGATCGGCGCGACGCGCTTCGAGCCCGTCATGAACGGCGCCGCAGGAGGAAATAACCCAGCAGCACCAGCAGCACCAGGAATTGCCCCCAGGCCGCGAGTAACACCAACCCCTCATCTTGCACGAGCGTGCACCTGCCCAGCCGCCCAGCGATCATGCACCTTGCGACGGCGAAGGCTCCCGGTCCTGCGAGACCTGTCAGAGCAGGACCGGCCTGAAGGTGGTCAGCGGAAGTCGGCGGCGTGGTCCCGCGCCCATTCCGCGAAGGTCTGGGCGGGGCGTCCGGTGAGTTTCTCGACGATGACGGAGGTCTCCGGGACGGTCTCGGCGCCGGCCGCCCACGCGCCCATGATCGCCTCCACTCCCATGGCGGGCATCGTCCTGCCCAGGTCGGCCCGCGCCTGTTCGGGTGTGACCACCTCGATCGGGATCTCCCTGCCGATGGCCGCGCCGATGTGCCCGACCTGCTCGCGCAGGGTGAGCGCCTGCGGCCCGTACAACGTGTACGCCTGCCGCCCGTGCCCGCGCTCGGTCAGCGCCGTCACCGCGAGCGCGGCCATGTCCCGCTCGCTGACGGGAGCCGTCATCGCCTCCGGGTACGGCAGTCGCACCGCCTCCCCACCCTTGATCGCCCGCGTCCACCACCATCGGGCGTTGGTCGCGAACATCCCCGGCCGCAGGAAGGTCCAGGACAGCCCGGACTCCTCCAGGGCCGACTCCACGATGCGATGGTCCCGCGCGATCGGATTGCGGTCGGCGCCGGGCTGCACGACCGCCCCGGACGAGAGCAACACCACGTGCCGCACCCCCGCCGTAAGGGCAGCCGTCACGAAACCAGCGATGCCCGCGGGCTTGGCATAGAGGAAGACCTGCGAGGCGCCTTCCAGCGCGGCGGGCAACGTTTCCGGCGCGTCCAGATCCGCCGCTATGTGGGAGCTGTCCGGTGTCCTGCTCGTCAGCCGGACCTGCTTGCCCAAAGCGGTCAGACCCGCGGCGACATGGCGGCCGACACTCCCCCGGGCGCCGAAAACAACCGTGACCATGATGTGGGGCCTCCCCTGATCCTCGGTGAGCATGCCGTTCCTTTGGCGGCATGTCGCACATACTACTCAATCAATTAATTGAATGAACCTTCAAGCCGGAGCATGGGACGGACCCGGACCCGTGAGCAAGCTTTCCCAGGCGAAGTGTGATCACGCCGGAGGATGCGCGCTCAGCCACGCTGCCGCTCTGCGCGCTGACGCACGGGACAGCCACGCGTCCTGGACCACCTCGGCCAGCTCGTTCCGGGTGAGCTCACCGATCCGGCCGGCCCGCAGGAGTACCGACGGGTGACCGTCGAAGTGCGGGGTGGTGAAGAACTGCGACGCCTCGTCCTGCACCAGCGCCTGCTTGTCCGCCTCGGACTCGACCCAGAAGACGATCACATCCGAATAGCGCTGCCCGGTTTCGGGGTCGACCGCATCAGGCCGTGGGTTGCGGAAGAAAATGAACGACTTCCCGCCTACCTGGTAGACCGGATTGCCGCCGGTCCCGTGTACGACGGTGACGTGCGGCATGGCCAGGGCCAGTTCATGCACGTCCTCGACGCGGGCGGGCCGAGTTCCATCATCGTCGGGCACACGCCCAGCGTAAGAAATTTCAGCGTGTTGGACGAGATCATCAAGCCGCACAGCCGCAGCTGCGCCTGACGACCAAAGGGGCATGTGCGGCAAGCGCCCCGGAAATATCGCCGAACAGCAGCTCGACGGCCTGCTCCGCCATGGCCCGCAACGGCTGTTCGGTGACGGTCAGCGCCGGAGCGGTGTGGGCGCTCTCCGGCGTACCGTCGAGGCTGATCAGCGCCAGCCGGTCGGGGACCGCAAGCCCGCGGGCCCACGCCCCGGACAGGACCCCGATGGCGTGCTCGTCCGTGGCGGTGATCAAGGCGCGCGGCATGGTCCCTTCGGCGATGAGGTGGCGGGTCAAGGCGTCCGCGGCGCCGCGTGAGTAGTCGCAGCGCAGGAGTACGGCGTCCGGATCGCCGGTCACGGCCGCGGCCCATGCCTCGCGGCGCACTCCCACGGGCCCATCGTCGGTGGGGCCGGCCAGGAAGGCGAGGCTCCGGTGCCCGTGCCGGCGCAGGTGTCCGACGGCTTCGCGCACGGCGGCCTGGTTGTCGGCCGCCACCACCTGTCCGTGCCCGCCGGGGTGCCCGTGATGGACGTACACGGCCGGTACGCCCGCCGCTTCAGCCTGGGCCGCCACATCTCCCCCGCCGTCCGCGGCGACGATCACCAGCCCGTCGACCTGGGCGGCCAGGAACCGTTCGGTGAGATGCCGCTGGCGCTCCGCGGAGTATCCGGCGTTGCCGACCAGCGTGAGGCGGTCGCGCTTCTCAAGCGCTTGCTCGATGTGTCTGGCCAGGGCCCCGAAGTAGGGATTGGACGCGTCGGCCAGCACCAGGCCGACCACGCCCGTCGTACGCGAGCGCAGTGCCCGGGCGATGCGGTTGGGCCGGTAGCGCAGCTCGGCCGCGGCCGCCAGGACGCGTTCGCGCGTCGCGGCGGCGACGGGACGCGGACCGTCGTTGATCACATAGCTGACCACCGCCGTGGAGGTCCCCGCCCGGCGGGCCACATCGGCGAGCGTGATGGGCTTGTCTGCGCGTTTCGTCATGGCGGTTTACATTCTGCCAGCTAATCGATTAGATAGCGTGGTCTAACCGATTAGATGAAAGGTGAGCAGTGTCGGCTCTTCCCTTGATCATCGACACCGACACCGGGTCGGACGACGCGGTGGCGCTGCTGCTGGCCGCCGCCGGCGGTCTGGGCGACATCCGCGCCGTGACCACGGTGGCGGGCAACGTACCCCTGGCGACGGGGACCCGCAACGCGCTCTTTTCCCTGCAAGTGGCCGGGCGCGTCGACATCCCCGTCCATCCGGGATGCGAACGCCCGATGACACGTCCGCTGTCCACCGCCCAGCAGGTGCACGGCCAGGACGGGATGGGCGACATCGGCTTACCCGACCCCCTGCGGCCGGCCGAGGAGCGGCACGCCGTCGAGGTCCTGCTGTCCTCCCCGCGCGGTCATCCGGGCGAGTTGACGCTGGTCACGCTCGGCCCGCTCACCAATCTCGCGGCCGCGCTGGTCCGCGACCGCGATCTGCTGACCCGCTACCGGCATGTGTACTGCATGGCCGGCGCCGCGGACCTGAGCGGCAACATCACGGCCACCGCCGAGTTCAACGCCTGGGCCGACCCCGAGGCGGCCCGGGTGGTGTTGGAGAGCGCCACGCCCGACAAGGTGACCTGGATCGGCTGGGACGTCTCCCGCCGGGACGCCGTCATGACGCCCGCGGACCAGTCCCGGCTGGAGCGGCTCGGTACTCCGATGGCCACCTTCGCCCACCGCGTGAACCGTACTCTCGCCGACTGGGCCCGCGACGTCACCGGCCTGGCCGGCTATGACCTCCCCGACCCCGTCGCCATGGCCGTGGCACTGCGGCCCGAACTGATCACCGAACAGGAGCGGGCCCATGTGGACATCGCCCTCGGCGACGAGACCCGCGGCCAGCTGATCATCGACCGCCGCCGCTCCGCCCCGCCGCCCAATCTGACGCTGGTCCGCCGGGTCAATGAAGCCGGTTTCAAGGACCTGCTGTTCACCACCTGCGCCGGAATCCGCCAAAGCCGACATGACGTGAAAGAGCACCAATGACCGCCGCTTCCGTACCGCGTCACGAACTGCACTGTCATCTCGACGGATCGGTACGCCCCGGCACTGTCGCCGACCTGGCACACCACCAGGGCATCGCCTTGACCGCCCCCGTCGAGCAACTGGTCACGGCACCCGCCTCCTGCGGCAGCCTGGCCCACTTCCTCACCTACATCGACCTGCCGCTATGCGTACTGCAGACCCCCGACGCCCTTCACCGGGCCGCCCGCGAGCTGGTCGAAGACTGGAGCGCCGATGGGGTGGTCTACGGCGAGGCGCGTTTCGCCCCGCAGTTGCACGGCCATCGTGGCATGACTCTGGACGAGGCGGTCCAAGCGGTCTCCGAGGGGCTGGCGGCGGGGCGGCAGGCCACCGGCGTACGCACCGGGCTGCTGTTGTGCTGCCTGCGGCACCAGACGCCCGAGGAGAGCCTCGCCGTCGCCGAGACGGCGCTGCGGCACCGCGACAAGGTGGCCGGACTCGATCTCGCGGGCGATGAGCGGCTGCACCCCGCGACCCCGCACCGGGCCGCCTTCGATCTCGCCCACGGGGCGGGGCTCCCCTGTACGGTCCATGCCGGTGAGGCGGCGGGCGCTGACAGCATGTGGGAGGCGATCGACGTGCTCGGCGCGCGCCGGATCGGCCATGGCGTCAGGTGCGTCGGCGAGCACGCGCTCCTCGAGCGGCTGCGGCGCGACGGTATCGCCTTGGAGATGTGCCCGACGAGCAATGTGCTCACCGGCGCGGTCTCCAGCCTCCAGGCGCATCCCGCGCCCCGGCTCCTGGCCGACGGGCTGGCCGTCACCATCAGCACCGACGCGCGCACCACCTCGGGGACCACCCTGTCCCAGGAGTTCGACCAGCTGCGCGCGGCGACCGGGTGGACGGCTGAGCAGGACAGGCTCGCGCAGGATCACGCGGCCGCCGCGGCCTTCACCCCGTGATCGGCGCTGTGGCTCAGGGCTGCCCCTGGGAATCACCGTTGATGAGGTCGATGAGTCCGAACGGTGCGCGGTCGCCGAGGCAGAGGTCCAGCATTTCGTGGGCGTCGGCGTAGAAGGCCTCGGTACGCGGGAACAGCTCCTTCTCGTAGGCGGTGAGTGCCGCTTCGATGTCGCCGGGGTGTGCGGCGATCGCCTTGGCGAGTTCGGCGCCGTCGAACATCGCCAGGTTCGCGCCGTCGCCTGACGGCGGCATCAGGTGCGCGGCATCGCCGAGGAGCGTCACGCCGGGCACGCGATCCCATCGGTGTCCGTCCGGGAGTGTGTGGATCATGCGCGCGACCGGAGCGGTCTCGCCGTCGGTGATCAGCGCGGTGAGTTCCGGTGCCCACCCGTCGAACTCGGCCGCGACCCGAGCGGTCACGGCGGCGGCATCGGTGAAGTCGAGGTCGGCGATCCACTCGGCGGGGCGGTTCAGCTCGACGTAGGTGTGCAGGATGTTCCCCGCCTCGCGGTGCGCGATGATCCCCTTTCCCGGGGTCAGCGCGTACATCGCGCCGGCGCCGACCGCCTGGGCCGTCGCGGGGTGCCGCTCGTCGGCGTCGTACAGGTAGGTGTCGATGAACGTCGTGCCCGTGTACTCGGGCTCGGCGTCGGACAGCAGTGGGCGGATCTTCGACCAGGCGCCGTCGGCACCCACGAGCAGGCCGCTGGTCACGCTCGCGCCGTCGGCGAAGGTCAGCTCGTGCCGGCCGTCGCCGAGGGGCCGGACACCGGTGACCTTGCGCCCCCACTGGACCGTCTGGCCGGGCAGGGAGTCGAGCAGGATCCGGCGCAGGTCTCCGCGAAGCACTTCGGGACGCCGCGCCATGCCGTCGTCGGGGGCCTCGAACAGCGGCTTGCCGTGCTGGTCGAGCACGCGCAGCGCCTCAGCGCCCTCGTGGATGATCGCGCGGAACTCGGCGGTGAGACCGGCGTCGGCGAGCGCGCGCTGCCCGTCGTCCTCGTGGATGTCGAGCTGGCCGCCCTGCGTACGGGACTTCGCCGAGGGGTCGGCCTCGTAGACCGTCGCGGGGATGCCGTGGACGTGCAGGACCCGGGCGAGGGTCAAGCCGCCGAGGCCGGCGCCGACGATGGCGATCGGGTGGTGGCTGGTGTTCATGGGGCTTCCTCGTTCCCGTACGGGCGGAGCGCCGGGCGGCTGCCCGGACACCAATATGGATCGGCGTTCCATAAGTAATATGGAACGCCGATCCAGGATGTGTCAAAATGAGGTCATGCCACGGACCCGCGGAAGAGCACCCACCGGGGGACGCGCCGGCGCCCTTTCGCGAGAGGTGATCGTCGACGCGGCCGTCGCGCTGCTGGACGAGCACGGCGAGCGGGGACTCACCTTCCGGCTGCTGGCCAAACAGCTGAACACCGGACCCGGCGCGCTCTACTGGCACATGACGAACAAGGACGAGCTCGTCGCCCTGGCCGCCGACCAGGTGCTCGGCCACGCCTTCGCCGCGGTTCCGCGCCTCGAGGAAGGCGCCGGCGCCGGGCTGCGCGCGCTCGCCATCGCCGTCTTCGACGCCCTTGATCGGCACCCTTGGGCGGCCTCCCACGTCACCGCGCCGGCCACGCTGGCGAACGCTCTGCGCCTGCTCGACCGCATCGGCACCCTTGTCGCACGGACCGGGCTGCCCGCCGAACGGCATTTCGCGGTCTCCACCGCGATCTCCTACTACATCACCGGCGTCAGCGCCCAGATCATCACCCCACGCGCCACCCTCGACGCGGCCACCAGCCGCGACGCCTACCTCGCGCAGACCGCCGAAAGCTGGGCAGAACTCGACCCCGCCGACTACCCCTTCCTGACGCGCACCACCACGGACCTGCGCGAGCACGCCGACCGCGACCAGTTCATCACCGGCCTCGACCTGCTCCTGGACGGCCTGAACACGACCGCGGACCCGTGATGCCGCGCTTCAGGCGGTGCGGAACCCCGAAGGATGTGCCCAGTGCACGCCCACGACCTGCTCGCCGCCTTCCCCGTGGTCGGTCTCGACTGCCCACCAGCACGGCACCACCGTGTTCCTGTCCAGCCACCTGCTGGCCGAGGTCGCCCGCCTGGCCACCCGCATCGGCATCCTGCACCACGGCCGCCTGATCGGCGAGCACGACGCCGACCACCTGGACCGGCACCGCCGCCGCCACCTGCGCCTGGCCACCCGCGACGACCACGCCGCCTGCGCGGTGCTCCGCGCCGACGGATGTTCATGTTCATCCTGGCCGACCCCGCCCGCGCCCGGGCGTTCGGCCTGCTCGGCGCCAAGGCCCAGCTGTCCGGCGCCGGCGCCGACTGGTCCGGCTATCTCGCCCTGCTCGCCCAGGCCGTCGCGGTGGGCGGCCTGGGCCTCTACGGGATGATCGCGATCTGGCTGTTCGGCCGCGAGTTCAGCGACCACACCGCCACCGACCTGCTGGCCCTGCCCACCTCCCGCACCGCCATTGTGGCCGCCAAGTTCACCATCGCCGCGCACTGGGCACTGCTGCTGGCCTTGCTACTCGCCGGGCTCGGTCTGCTGATCGGCACCTTGCTCGCCCTGCCCGGCTGGTCAGGGCCGACCGTGGGAGACGGCGTCGCACGCGTCGTGGCCGCGGCCGCGCTGGCCGCGCTGACCAGCACGCCATTGGCCCTGGCCGCCAGCGTCGGCCGCGGCTACCTGGCCGCCGTCGGCGTCCTGCTCGCCATCGTCTTCACCGCTCAGGTGATCGCCGCGCTCGGTTATGGCGCCGCCTTCCCCTGGTCGGTGCCCGCCCTGTACGCCCGCATCGCCGACCCCGGCCAGGACCCGCCTGGCCTCGCCGGACTGCTCCTGGTCACGGCCACCGGCGCGGCCGGAGCCGTCACGACCGCCCTCTGGTGGAACCGCGCCGACCATACCCGATGACGAGCACGCAGCCTGCGGGACAGAAGAGTGCTGCCCATACCCGCTGACCGGCAGTCGGCAAGATGCCACAAAGCTGGCCAGCGGTCGGCAGGATGCCACCCGCTCTCAGCGAGACTCAGGACGCCGAGCCGCGCTCGGCCAGGCCGGTCAGGCGGCACAGCGCGGTGAATCCGTCCTCGGTGCCGGGCCAGTGGCGGCGCACAGCCTGCAGCCCGGCGCGGCGGACCACCGAGCGCAGCACCGCCGTGACGATGATCGCGTCGTCGGCGTAGCCCAGGACCGGGATGAAGTCGGGCACAAGGTCGAGAGGCATGGCCAGGTAAGCGAGCAGCAGCCCCAGACGTACCCGCACCCCACGTGGCAGCTCGCGGTCGGCGGCCAGGCGGCGCACCAGCCGCAGCACGTCGGGCAGCAGCCGCAACGCCTCGCGCAGCAGCCCGCCGCGCGGCCGGAGGACTGCCAGCGCCGCGATCAGCGCCAGCCAGGTGACCAGCAGCGCGACGGCGACCCCGATCAGCAGATCCCATCCCCACCAGCCGGTCATGCCCGCTCCCCCGTTCCGTTCTCCGTCACGGGGAGACCGCTCTCGGTGGCGGGCACTTCGGCCGCAACCCGCGCCGGCACAGTGAGACCGCTCTCCGTGGCCGGGGACTCGGCCGCGAGCGCGTCCTGCTCGAAGGCGGCCAGGTCGGCTGCGGCCTCCTCGACCCCGGCTCCCGCCGCCGCGCCGGCCGGAGCGGCGAAATAGTCGCGGGCGGCGATCTTGGCCAGCCAGGAGCGGAAGCGCTCCAGGTCGGCCTCCGACTCCTCGACCTCGGCGTAGGTGGCCCTGCCGCGCTCCCGCTCGCGCGCCAGTTCCTGCCGGAAGGCCGGCAGGCGCTCCAGCACCTCGGCGTACTCGGCGTCTCGGGCGGCGTTGAATTCGCCGATGACCTGCCGCTCCTCGGCCTGATCGGTCATCGCCACGTGCAGGAGGCGGCCGGTGCCGCCCTGCTGACGCACCCGGTCGAGCAAGCGGCGTACCTGCCGCAGGGTCTGCTCATGTTCGGGCAGCAGGCACACCGACTGCTGCAGATACAGCCCGCCCAGCGAGCGCAGCTTGCGCCACACCTGCACCCGCAGCGTGGGGGCGGCTCCCGCCGTGGACACGCTGATCAACAACCAGCCCTGCTCGTCCGCGCTCTCCGTCACGCGCCCATGTTACATCCGTAACAATCAACAGCAACGAATAGCTCCGGCGTCATGGCTGGCTCTCCCTGATCGCCGAGTCGCGTCACCGCCGCCATTCGCGGTTATTCGCGGCCAAGCCCACACCGGCCGTTGAAAGCGGCCACCACGGGAATCCGCCCGGGTCAGAGACCGATCAGCAACAACACGCCGACCACCACCAGCCCGACCTCCACCGCCACGACGAACACCCCGTCGCTGACCCGGGCGACGATCTTCTTGCCCAGCCAGGCGCCGGCCAGCGTGGCCGGGGTCAGGGCCGCGCCGTAGGTCAGCACGCGCAAGCCGAGCAGATCTCCGGCACCATAAGCGGCGATCTTGGCCAGGTGCATGACGAGGGCGCTGGCCGCTTCAGTGCCGATATAGGCGGCTCGCGTCAGGCCGTACGCCAGGAAGAACGGCGCGGTGAGCGGTCCGACCGAGCCCAGCAGCGCCGAGCCGAGACCGGAGGCCGCCCCGACCGCCGCGAAGGCCGGGGCGGCCGGCGAGCGGGGATGGGGACGCAGGCGCCGCCAGGCGACCACGACCAGTAGGAAGATGCCCAACAGCCGCTTGAGCGGCCCCAGCGGAGCGTGCGCCAGCAGCAGGCCGCCGGCCACGGCCAGCGGGACGGCGCCGAGGGCGAACCAGCCCACCAGCGACCAGCGCAGCTCACGCCGATTGAACACGACGCGGGAGCCGTTGCTGGCCAGTTGGGCCAGCGTCAGCATCGGCACCGCCACGCGTAACCCGAACAACGCGGTGAAGACCGGCAGCAACAGCACCCCACCACCGAACCCGGCCACCGCCGAGACCACCGCCAGCACGAACGCCGCCGCGCACGCGGCGGCAAGCGTCAGCGCGAACCTGGCATCGATCACCGACGTCAGCGCGAACGTGCCGTCGATCACCGACGTCGGCACGAACGCCGCATCCGAGGCCGACGCGTACACGGCATCGATCACCACCGGGCTCAGCCCGTTACGGCATGGGCCAGCGCGAAGCCGAACACGCCCGCGCCCAGGCCGCCGGCCACGCTGGCCACCACATTGGCCCAGGCGACGAAGCGAGCTCCATCCTGGGCGAGCCGCAGGGTCTCATAGCTGAAGGTCGAGTAGGTGGTCAGCGCGCCACAGAACCCGGCGCCGGCGAAGGCCATCACCGCGCCGTCGGCGGGCAGTCCGGCCAGGAAGCCCAGCAGCGCCGAGCCGGCCAGGTTGACGGTGAAGGTGCCCCACGGGAACAGGGAATCGTGGCGCGCCTGGACGAACCGGTCGGCCAGGTAACGCAGCGGCGCGCCGATCGCCCCGCCGAGAACGACCAGCGCCACTGTCAGCGGGCCGCCGCTCACTGGGCCGGCCCGCTGCTGGGGCGGCCGACATAGCGGATCACCTCGACCTCGTCCAAGATGACCAGCCCCTCAGAGATCAGCTCGTCCAGCTGCGGCAGGAAGGCCCGGATCCGTTCGGCGGCGTCGACGATGACGACCGACACCGGCAAGTCCCCCGACAGCGACAGGATGCGCGAGGTGTGGATGTGGTTCGAGGCCCCGTAGCCCTCCATGCCGCGAAACACGCTCGCGCCGGCCAGCCCGGCCGCATGCGCGCGATGGACGATCTCGTGGTAAAGCGGCTTGTGGTGCCAGGTGTCGGTGTCGCCGACGTAGATGGTCAGCCGTAGCGCCGCTCCGGCCAGTTTCATGCCCGCCTGCTCTTTCCGACGCACCAGCGGGCTGCCGCGCTGCCCGCCCATACCGCGGTCAAGGCCAGCAGGGGGGTCAGCGCCAGGTACGCCAGCGCCATGCGAGCCGCGTCGCCCGCCAGCAACTGGCTGGTCTCCAGGATGTACGTGGAGAAGGTGGTGAACCCGCCCAGCACGCCGACGCCCAGCAGCGGGCGCACCCATCCGGGCGCGGACCAGACCTCGGTGATGGCCACCATGAGCACCCCGATCAGCAGACACCCGACGGTGTTGACGGCCAGCGTCGTCCACGGAAAGGCCCCGGCCTGGCGCGGAAAGGCCACGCCCAGGCCGTAGCGGGCCAGCGCACCCGCCGCGCCGCCGAGCGCGATCACCCCCAGCGTCGCCCACGGAGCCCGGCGCAGCTCGGCACGCTGGGCGGCCACGCGCAGGTCGACATCGGCGTCCACGGGACGCTCCGTTTCGGGACGGGACATGAAGATCCTCCTACCAGCAGCACAAAACAACCTCTGGTAGGGACCGTTGGCGGCTGGGTGCCACGGTTACCCGCCACCGGATCGGCGGCGAGGCGGTGGGCCCCACCACCGCGACCTCCCCCGGGGAGGTTCCCCTCGACTATACCGATCGGCCGAAACAGGACCCGGTAGTGGCCTCTCCTGCCGGCGCCTCCGCAAGACGTCAGGCCGCGGTGATGGTGGGGTTCCTCAAGGCCGCCCGCGACATGCGGCAGAAGCCGCTGGTGATCGCGCACCACGCGGCGCGGTCGGCGACCGGGCTCGGCGTGTGGGGGCAGGACACTCCGCGCGAGTTCCGCAACGGCAACAACACCGCCCCCGACGTGTACGTGGGCTTCGAGGGCGCCCCCGGGCACCAGGCCGGCCCGCTGAACGGCGGCGCCCGCGGCGGGTACGGCAACCACCCCACCTACGGCGGCTTCGACCAGATGACCGCGCGGGTCGGCGGCCTGTGGGACTCGCTGCTGGGCGAGGGGCGGCACTGGTGGATCACGGCCACCTCCGACTCGCACGTGCACTGGACCCGCGGCGGTTCGGACTTCTGGCCGGGCGAGTACAGCAAGACGTACGTGATGGCCCGCCAGGACTACGGCGACATCATGGACGCCCTGCGCAACGGCCGCATCTTCGTCACCACCGGGGACCTGATCACCGCTCTCGACGTCACCGCCGGCAACCAGGGCCGCCAGGCCACCGTGGGCGAGACGCTGGTGGTCAACCGGCGCAACCGCACCGACGTCGAGGTCGAGATCCGGTTCCGGCCGCTGGAGGGCAAGAACGGCAACGGCGACCGCCCGGAGGTGCGGCGCGTCGACCTCATCACCGGGCAGGTGAGCGGCGTGAGCGCCAACCTGGACGCCGACACCAACCCCACCACCAAGGTCGTGGCGCGCTTCGGCCCGGGCGACTGGCGTCGGCAGGGCCGGGACTACGTCATCCGGCACACGCTGAGCGACGTGCAGACCGACAGCTACCTGCGGGTACGCGGCACCAGCACCGACGAGATGGAGCCGGCGGCCGACGGCAAGGAGAGCCCGTGGCAGGACCTGTGGTTCTACTCCAACCCCGTCTTCGTCCGCGTCCGCTAGCCCGCCGGCCTTGGGCGGTCCCGTTCAGCCGCGTCCGCTGACCCGCTCATCCCGGCCGGCCCGCTGACCTGGGGCGGTCCCATGTACCACGCGGGGCCGCCCTCTCTCCGCACCAAGCGCGGCGCCGGGGGTCTTTCAACTGGGGGTCTTTTCAACGGTTACGGGGCCGGGTTACGTTCGCGTTCGGCGAGACTCGGGGATCGTCTGCCTTCCCGTTCCTGTCCCACAGGGGGAATCCGAATGCGCAGAGTCATCACCATCCTGGTCACCGCGCTCTCCGTGACCATCGCCATGGCCGTGCCCGCCAACGCCGACGGCCTGGACGACGTCTTCGCCAAGCTGCTGGTCAAGCAGGTCAAGGGGACGAACGTCGCCAAGCACCTGCGAGCCCTGCAGGACATCACCACCGCCCACGGCGGCATCCGCGCGACCGGCACCAGCGGCTACGACGCCTCCCGCGACTACGTGGCGAACAAACTGCGCAAGGCCGGATACAAGGTCACGCGGCAGCCGATCAACTTCGTCGAGAGCTGGGCCGAGAACACCCCGCCGACGCTGGCGCTCACCGCGCCGAGCGCGAAGACGTACCTACCGAACGAGGACTTCTTCACCTTCCAGCCCTCCCCGTCGGGCGAGGTGACCGCGCCGGTCCAGGGCGTGGACCTCACGCTGCCACCCACCCCCACGCCGACCTCGACCAGTGGCTGCGAAGCGGCGGACTTCGCCGGGTTCGTGGCCGGACGTGTCGCGCTCGTCCAGCGCGGCACCTGCCCGTTCGTCACGAAGGTGCAGAACGCGGCCGCGGCGGGTGCGACCGGGCTCATCATCTTCAACGAAGGCCAGCCGGGTCGTACTGACGCGTTCCCGTTGGACATCGGCGAGTGGCGGGGCGGGATCCCCATGGTGTTCGCCGACTTCGCCGTGGGCAACGAACTCGCGAGCACGCCGGGCGCGACCGTACACCTCAAGGTCGACGCCAACCTCGTGCTCGGCAGCACGGACAACGTGATCGCCGAGACCCGCTTCGGCGACCCGCGCAATGTCGTCATGGTGGGCGCGCACCTCGACAGCGTGACGGCGGGGCCCGGCATCAACGACAACGGCTCGGGCAGCGCGGCGATCCTGGAGGTCGCCGAGGAGATGGCGCTCTACCCGGTCAGGAACAAGGTCCGCTTCGCCTTCTGGGCGGCCGAGGAGATCGGGCTGCTCGGCTCCGATCAGTACGTCGGGTCGCTGTCGCAGGCGCAGCGGGACCGCATCCGGGTGTACTTGAACTTCGACATGGTGGCCACGCCGAACTACGCCTACAAGCTGTACGACGGCGACAATTCCGACAACGTCGGCTCTCCCGCCGGTCCGCCCGGTTCGGCCGAGATCGAGCAGCAGCTGGCGGCGTTCTACGGCTCCCGCGGCCTGCCCACGGTGGGCACGGACTTCGACGGGCGCTCGGACTACGGGCCGTTCATCGCGGTCGGGATCCCGGCCGGCGGCATCTTCACCGGCGCCGAGGGGATCAAGACGGCCGCTGAGGCGGCGCTGTTCGGCGGGACGGCCGGGGTCGCCTACGACGCCTGCTGCCACCAGGCGTGCGACACCATCGCCAACATCAACGCCACGGCGCTGGACGTGGACACGGACGCCATCGCCGACTCCGTTGCCCGATACGCCTCCAACCTCCGCTCCATCCCGCCGCGAGTGGCACCCGCGACCAGCCGTGCGCGCTTCACCCCGCCAACGTCAGCCTTCCTCGATGTGTTGACGCGAACGGGAGGAAAGGATACGTTCCGGTAGATTTCACGGTTGTCCAAGGGAAATCCGGTGAGATGCCGGTGCGGACGCGCCACTGTATCCGGGACGTAGATCCCGGGAGCCAGGTCGCTTGGGCCTCCGTGACCTCATTTGTTGGGACGCGTCATCCCTGAGGAGGCACTGATGAGTGGTCTGTCCGCTCCTACCGTCATTCCGTTCCCCCGTCTGCGGCTGTGGTTGCTGGCCGTACCGGTACTGCTGCTGGTCGCCTACCTGGTGCTGATGGACAACGGCGCCATCTCGCAGACGGGTGCGTACCTGCACGAACTCATGCACGACGGGCGTCACCTGCTCGGCGTGCCCTGCCACTAGACCTCGGCATGGTACGCACCCTGCTGGTCAGGGGCCTGCTTCTGGGCCTGCTGGCCGGATTGATCGCGGGCGGCTTCGCCTTCGCCTTCGGGGAACCGCAGGTGGACAGTGCCATCGCACTGGAACAGGCGCACGCCGCGCAGGAACCTGGCCATGACCACGGCGAGGCGGAGCTGGTCAGCAGGCCAGGCCAGAAGGCCGGGCTCTTCCTAGCCACCGGCCTGTACGGGCTGGCCGTGGGAGGGGTCTTCGCCCTGGTGTACGCGGGTCTGCGGGGCCGGGTCGGTCCCCGGTCGGAGGGCGGGCTGGCGCTCGCCGCCGCCGGGGCGGCGTTCGGGGCGGTGATCCTCGTACCGTTCGTGAAATATCCGGCCAATCCGCCGGCTGTCGGAGACCCGGAAACGATCAACAGCCGGACCGCCCTCTATGTCGTGATGATCCTTGTCGGCCTGGCCGCGATCGCGATCGCGGTGGCGACCGCGCGCCGGGTGACCGCCGGGCCATGGGCGCGGTGGGTCACGGCAGGGGTCGCGTACCTGGTCCCGGTGGTCGCCGCGTGGCTGCTGCTGCCGACCGTGGACGAGGTGCCCGAGGGCTTTCCTGCCACGTTGCTGTGGCAGTTCAGGCTCGTGTCGCTGGGGACGCAGCTCGTCTTCTGGACGGCCTTCGGTGTGCTGTTCGGGTGGGTGAGCGACAGGGCGGCGCGGCGGGCGGCGGCCGTACCCGCGACTGCCGTCTCGCCGGGCTGAGCCGGCGTGCTGTTCGTCCGGCACGCCAGCACGCCGGGGATGCGGACCGCCTGCTTTCCCCTGGCCGATGAGGACGCCGACACGGCGAGCCTGGCCAGAGCACACGGCTTGGCTTCGGTGGTGGCCGACTCGATGGCGGTCGGCTCGGCGGCGACCGGCTCGGCGCTGACCGGCTCGGTGGCGGGCGGCTCGGTGGCGTGGGTCGCTCCCAGTGTCGCGGCGCGGCAGACCGCCGCCGCGCTCGGCCGGGAAGCGTGCGTGGTCGCCGCGCTCGCCGAGGCGGATCACGGCCGGTGGCGCGGCCTGCCGTACGGGCGGGTCGCGCGGGAGGAGCCGGACGCGCTGGCGAGCTGGCTGGCGGATCCGGACGCGGCGCCGCACGGCGGGGAGAGCCTGGCCGTGCTGGCGGCGCGGGTGGCCGGCTGGCTCGACTCGGTACGCGCGGAGCCCGAGGCGGTCGCCGTCTGCGACGCGGGCGCCATCCGGGCGGCCCTCGGCCATGCGCTGGGGCTGGACCCCCTGCGCGCCGCCCGTTTCGATCTCGCGCCGCTGTCCGTCACCGAACTGACCGTCACGCGAGGCGGCTGGCGGGTCGCCCACGTCAACCGGAAGATCCTGTCTTGAACGTACGGAAGGTCCTGTCTTGATCGTCTCGTATCCGTTCAGCGCCGTCGTCGGGCTCGACGACCTGAAGCTGGCGCTGGTGCTCAACGCCGTCTCGCCCCGGGTGGGCGGTGTGCTGGTACGAGGTGAGAAGGGCACCGCCAAGTCCACCATCGTGCGCGCGCTGGCCGCCCAGCTTCCCCCGGTGAACGTGGTGCCCGGCTGCCGGTTCGCCTGCGATCCGGCCACGTCCGACGCCGAGTGCCCGGACGGCCCGCACGAGCCGGACGCCCAAGGGCTTCGCCGTCCGGCCGCGTTGGTGGAGCTGCCGGTCGGCGCGTCGGAGGACCGCCTGGCCGGCTCGCTCGACGTCGAGCGGGCGCTGACGGAGGGGGTGAAGGCGTTCGAGCCGGGCCTGCTGGCGGCCGCGCATCGCGGCGTCCTGTACGTGGACGAGGTGAACCTGCTGCACGACCACCTGGTCGACCTCCTGCTGGACGCGGCGGCCCTGGGGACCTGTTACGTGGAGCGGGAGTCGGTGTCGGTCCGGCATCCGGCCCGGTTCCTGCTGGTCGGGACCATGAATCCGGAGGAGGGTGAGCTGCGGCCGCAGTTGCTGGACCGGTTCGGGCTGACGGTGGAGGTGAAGGCGTCCAGGGATCCGGTGGAACGCGCCGAGGTGGTACGACGCCGGCTGGCCTTCGACGCGGACGCCGAGAAGTTCGCGGCCCGGTGGGCGGCCGAGGAATCGGCGCTGGCGGCCAGGATCGCCCGGGCTCGCGGCCGGGTGTCCGGCGTGCGGCTGCCCGACGCGCGCCTGCGGCAGATCGCGACGGTGTGCGCGGCGTTCGAGGTCGACGGATTGCGGGCCGACCTGGTCACGGCCAACGCCGCCATCGCCCATGCCGCCTGGCATGGGCGCGAGAGGGTGACGACCGAGGATGTACGGGCGGCGGCCCGCCTGTCGCTGCCGCATCGGCGGCGGCGCGACCCCTTCGACGCTCCGGGGCTGGACGAGTCGCTGCTCGACGAGCTGCTGGAAAGCACGTCGGAGGACGACGATCCGGACGGTCCGGAGGGTCCCGATGGCGGGAATCCTGGCGCCTGTGGGCCTCCTGACGCCTCCGGGCCTGCTGACCATTCCGGGCCTGGGGAGGACGGCGGCCCGGCGAGCGCCGCGCCACCGGCGGGTGACGGCGAAACGCCGATGCGCGATCAGCCGACCGGTCCCTCCGACGGCCGGATGATGAATGACAGCCGCGTCCCGGATGATGGCCGCCTACCGAATGACGGCCGCGTACCGAACGACGGCTGGATGCCGAATTACGGCTGGATGCCGGATGGCAAGGGATCGGCGAAGCAGCTGGCCGATGCCGGGCAGTCGCCGGACGCCGGGAGCATCTATGGGCAGGAGCCGCCGGGCCGAGTGGCCGGGCTGGCGGCGCCGTACCGGGTGCCGTTGCTTCAGGTGCCAGGGATCGGCGAGGGCGTGGCGGGGCGGCGCTCGCGCTCACGCACCACACGCGGCCGGGCCACCGCCTCGCGCCGCCCCGGCGGACGGGTCCGCGATCTCCACATGCTGGCGACGGTGCTGGCGGCGGCGCCGCACCAGGTGAGGCGCGGGCGTACCGGTCCCGGGCTGGTGCTGCGCCAGGACGACCTGCGCGAGGTGGTGCGTGAGGGCAGGGAGGGCAACCTCGTGCTGTTCGTGGTGGACGCCAGTGGCTCGATGGCGGCTCGCCGGCGGATGAGCGCCGTCAAGACGGCGGTGCTCAGTCTGCTGCTTGACGCCTACCAGCGGCGCGACAAGGTCGGCCTGGTCACCTTCCGTGGCGCGGGCGCCGTGCTGGCGCTGCCGCCGACCTCGTCGGTTGAGGCGGGCGCGGCCCGGCTGCGCTCGCTGCCGACCGGCGGCCGTACCCCGTTGGCGGCCGGGCTCGTGCGGGCGGCGGAGGTGCTGCGCGTGGAGCGGCTGCGCGACCCCGCACGGCGGCCGCTGCTGGTGCTGGTGACCGACGGGCGGGTGACGGCGGGCGGCGATGTGGAACGGGCCGCCACCCTGCTGGACGGCACGGCGAGCGTGGTGGTGGACTGCGAGAGCGGCCCGGTGCGGCTGGGCCTGGCGGTCCGGCTGGCGGCACGGCTGCGGGCGCGCCTCGTCCCGCTCGACGCGCTCTCCGACCTGAGTTCGGTCGTACGCGATCACCGGAAGGCGGTCTGATCATGCCGCAAGGGAAGCCCGCCACCGTCCCCGACGACGGTCTCACGACCCGGCAGCGCCGGACGCGGCCGCTGCTGATCGTGCACACCGGGCCGGGCAAGGGGAAGTCGACGGCCGCGTTCGGGATGGCGTTGCGCGCCTGGAACCAGGGGTGGCCGATCGGGGTGTTCCAGTTCGTGAAGTCGGCCAAGTGGCGCATCGGTGAGGAACGGGCGCTCAAGGTGCTCGGCGACACGGCCGAGGGGGGCTCGGTGACCTGGCACAAGATGGGCGAGGGCTGGTCGTGGATCCAGCGTCCCGGCACCGAGGAGGATCACGCGGCCGACGCCCGTGAGGGCTGGGCGCAGATCAAACGCGACCTGGCGGCCGAGACGTACCGGTTCTACGTGCTGGACGAGTTCACCTACCCGCTGAAGTGGGGGTGGCTCGATCTGGACGACGTGCTGGAGACGCTCGCCGGGCGGCCGGGCAACCAGCACCTGGTGATCACCGGCAGGGACGCGCCCGAGCGGCTGGTCGAACTCGCCGATCTGGTGACGGAGATGGGCAAGGTACGTCATCCCATGGACGCCGGGCAGAAGGGTCAGAAAGGCATCGAGTGGTAGTGCCGCGGCTGGTGATCGCCGCGCCTGCCTCGGGCAGCGGCAAGACGACCGTGGCCACCGGGCTGATGGCGGCGCTGCGGGCGCGCGGGCTGGCGGTCTCGCCGCACAAGGTGGGCCCCGACTACATCGATCCGGGCTATCACGCGCTGGCCGCCGGGCGTCCCGGGCGCAACCTGGATCCGTGGCTGGTGGGCGAGGAGCGGGTGGCGCCGCTGTTCCTGCACGGTGCGGCCGGGTGCGACGTTGCGGTGGTCGAGGGCGTGATGGGGCTGTTCGACGGCAAGGGCGACGGCGACTTCGCCTCCACCGCGCACGTCGCCCGGCTGCTGGACGCGCCGGTGGTGCTGGTCGTGGACGCGGCCCGGCAGAGCCGGTCGGTGGCGGCCGTGGTGCACGGGTTCGCCACGTTCGACCCGCGCGTACGGGTGGGCGGGGTGGTACTCAACCGGGTGGCCTCGGACCGGCACGAGGAGCTGTGCCGGGCCGCGCTGAACGCGGCGGGCATGCCGGTGCTCGGCGCGATCCGCCGTGACGACGCCGTCTCCACGCCCTCCCGCCATCTGGGTCTGGTGCCCGCCGCCGAACGTGAAGCCGAGGCCGTACAGGCCGTGGAACGGCTCGGCGCCCTGGTGGCGCGCTCCTGCGACCTGGACGGGCTGATGCGGCTGGCGACGACGGCGCCCCCGCTCACCGCCACGGCATGGGACCCCGCGACGGCGTCTGCCCTCACTGGCCCGGTATGGGACCCGACGAAGGAGAGCGCCGGCGTCGAGGAGAGAGCGCGCGTCGGAGAGGGTGTCGTCGTGGCGGTGGCGGGCGGGGCGGCGTTCACGTTCGGGTACGCCGAGCACGTCGAGCTGCTGCGTGCGGCCGGCGCGGACGTGGCGACCTTCGACCCGTTGCGCGACGACAAGCTGCCGGACGGCACCGCCGCGGTGGTGCTCGGCGGCGGCTTCCCCGAGGTGTACGCCGCCGAGCTGGCCGCCAACGAGCCGCTGCGTGAGCAGGTGGCCTCCTTCGGCGGCCCGATCGCCGCCGAGTGCGCGGGGCTGCTCTACCTGTGCGAGGAGCTGGACGGGCGGCGCATGTGCGGGCGGGTGCCGGGCCGGGCGCGGATGACCGGCAGGCTCACGCTCGGCTACCGGGACGCCGTGGCTCTGAAGGATTCACCCCTGACGAGGGCGGGCGAGCGCTTCCACGGGCACGAGTTCCACCGGACCACGGTCGAGCACGGGGGCGAGCCGCTGTTCCGGAACCGGGGAGGCGGCACGGACGGACACGGCGACCCGCTGGTCACCGCGTCCTACCTGCACCTTCACTGGGCCGGATCGCCGGCCCTCGCTCACCGGCTCGTGTCGTCCTCCAGGTCCCCTTCGGTCTTGAGATAGACCTCCTGCAGACCGCGCAGGATCTCCGGGTCCGGGTGCTCCCACATGCGACGTTCGGCGGCCTCCAGGAGCCGTTCGGCGATCCCGTGCAGCGCCCACGGGTTGGACCGGGCCATGAACTCCTGGTTCTCCCGGTCCAGCACGTACGTCTCGGCGAGCTTGTCGTACATCCAGTCCGCCACCACGCCCGTCGTGGCGTCGTAGCCGAACAGGTAGTCCACGGTCGCGGCCAGCTCGAAGGCGCCCTTGTAGCCGTGCCGCCGCATCGCCGCCAGCCAGCGCGGGTTGACCACCCTGGCGCGGAAGATCCGTGAGGTCTCCTCCGACAGGGTGCGGGTGCGTACGGCGTCGGGGCGGGTGCTGTCGCCCACGTACGCGGCCGGGGCCCGGCCGGTGAGCGCGCGGACGGTGGCGATCATGCCGCCGTGGTACTGGAAGTAGTCGTCGGAGTCGGCGATGTCGTGCTCGCGCGTGTCGACGTTCTTGGCGGCCACGGCGATCCTGCGGTAGGCGTCCTCCATCTGCGGGCGCGCGGCCACGCCGTCGAGGTCGCGGCCGTAGGCGTAGCCGCCCCAGACCGCGTACACCTCGGCCAGGTCGGCGTCGTCGCGCCAGTTGCGGCTGTCGATCAGCGGCAGCAGGCCGGCCCCGTAGGCGCCCGGCGCGGAGCCGAAGATGCGCATCGTGGCGTGGCGTTCCTCGCCGCCGGTCGCGGTCACGTGGGCGCGTACGTAGTTGTGCTCGGGCGGCTCGTCCAGCCCGGCGGCCAGCCGTACGGCGTCGTCCAGCATGGCCACCACGTGCGGGAACGCGTCGCGGAAGAAGCCGCTGATGCGGACGGTCACGTCGACGCGCGGCCGGCCCAGCTCGGCGAGCGGGATCGGCTCCAGGTCCGTGACCCGGCGGGACGCCTCATCCCATACGGGGCGGATGCCGAGCAGGGCCAGCACCTCGGCCACGTCGTCGCCGGCCGTACGCATGGCGCTGGTGCCCCAGACGGACAGTCCCACCGAGCGGGGCCAGTCGCCGGTGTCGGCGCGGTAGCGCTCCAGCAGTGATTCGGCCATCGCCTGGCCGGTCTCCCAGGCCAGGCGGCTGGGCACCGCCCGGGGATCGACGGAGTAGAAGTTGCGGCCGGTCGGCAGCACGTTGATCAGGCCGCGCAGCGGCGATCCGCTCGGCCCGGCGGGCACGTAGCCGCCGTCCAGGGCGTGCAGGACGTGGTCGAGCTCGTCGGTCGTCCGGGCCAGGCGCGGGATGACCTCCGTGGCGGCGAACGCGAGCACCCGCGTGACGAGCTCGCGCCGATCGGCGGGCAGCGTGCGAGCGACCTCCTCGGCCGCCTCCGGTGCCCAGCCTCGCTCCTCCATCGCCTCGACCAGGGCACGAGCGGTCGCCTCGGCCCGGTCCGCCTCGGCCAGCCCCGCCGTGCCGTCCTCGGCCAGGCCGAGCGCCTCACGTAAGCCGGGCAGGGTCTCGCGGCCCGACCACATCTGCCTGGCGCGCAGCATGGCCAGCACCAGGTCCACCCTGACCTGCCCGGCCGGCGCCTGGCCGAGCACGTGGAGGCCGTCGCGGATCTGCGCGTCCTTCACCTCGCAGAGCCAGCCGTCCACGTGCAGGATGAAGTCGTCGAACTCGGTGTCGTGCGGCCGATCGGCCAGCCCGAGGTCGTGGTCGAGTCGGGCGGCCTGGATCAGTGTCCAGATCTGGGCGCGGATCGCCGGGAGCTTGGCCGGGTCCATGGCGGCGATGGTGGCGTGCTCGTCCAGGAGCTGTTCCAGCCGGGCGATGTCGCCGTACGTCTCCGCCCGCGCCATCGGCGGCACCATGTGGTCCACCAGCACCGCGTGCGCCCGCCGCTTGGCCTGGGTGCCCTCGCCCGGATCGTTGACCAGGAACGGGTAGATCAGCGGCAGGTCGCCGATGGCCGCGTCGGTGCCGCACGAGGCGGACATGCCGGCCGACTTGCCCGGCAGCCATTCCAGGTTGCCGTGCTTTCCCACGTGCACCATCGCGTGCGCGCCGAACTCGGCCGACAGCCAGCGGTAGGCGGCCAGGTAGTGGTGGCTGGGCGGCAGGTCGGGGTCGTGGTAGATGGCGATCGGGTTGTCGCCGAAGCCGCGTGGCGGCTGGACCATGACCACGACGTTCCCGGCGCGCAGCGCCGCCAGGACGATGTCGCCGTCATGGACGAAGAGCTCGCCGGGCGGGGGTCCCCAGTGCCGCTCGATCCCGGTGCGCAGGCCGGCGGGGAGTGTGCGGTACCAGCGTTCGTAGGAGGCGGCGGAGATGCGTACCGGGTTGCCCGCCAGGTGCTCCTCGGTCAGCCAGTCCTGGTCCTGGCCGCCCGCGGCGATGAGCGCGTGGATGAGCGCGTCGCCGTCCTGCTCGGCCACGCCGGGGAAGCCCTCGCCCAGGTCGTAGCCCGCTTCGGCGAGCCGGGCCAGCAGCCGTACGGTGCTGGCGGGGGTGTCCAGCCCGACGGCGTTGCCGACGCGCGAGTGCTTGGTCGGGTACGCCGACAGCATCACCACCAGCCGCCGCCCGCCGGGCGGGGTGTGGCGCAGCAGCCCGTGGCGTACGGCGATGCCCGCCACCCGCGCGGCCCGCTCCGGGTCGGCGACATAGACGGTCAGCCCGTCCGGATCGATCTCCTTGAAGGAGAACGGCACCGTGATGATCCGCCCGTCGAACTCGGGGATGGCCACCTGCGAGGCGGCGTCCAGCGGCGACAGGCCGTCGTCGTTGTCCTCCCACGCCTGCCTGGACGTGGTCAGGCACAGACCTTGCAGGATCGGCACGTCGAGCGCGGCCAGCGCGCCCACGTCCCACGCCTCGTCGTCCCCGCCCGCGCCCGCCGTCGCGGGACGCGAGCCGCCCGCCGCCAGCACGGTCACCACCAGCGCGTCGGCGGCCCGCAGGGTCTCCAGCAGCTCGGGTTCGGCGGTGCGCAACGAGGAGCAGAACACCGGCAGCGCCTGCCCGCCCGCCTCCTCGACGGCGGCGCAGAGCGTCTCGACGAAGGCCGTGTTGCCCGCCATGTGGTGCGCCCGGTAGTAGAGCACCCCGATCACGGGCCCCTCGTGTGACCGTGCCTCGCGCTCCAGCCGCCCCCAGGACGGCGTGGGCGCCGGCTGCGCGAACCCGCGCCCGGTCAGCAGGACGGTGTCGGACAGGAAGGCGTGCAGCTCGGTCAGGTTGGCGGGCCCGCCGTGCGCCAGGTACGCGTGCGCGTCGGCGCAGACGCCGCCGCTCACCGTGGACAGCTCCATCAGCTCGGCGTCCGGCGCCTGCTCGCCGCCCAGCACCACGACCGGACGGGGCCCGGCCAGCAGCGCGTCGAGCCCCTCCTGCCAGGCGCGGCGACCGCCGAGCAGCCGTACGACGACCAGGTCGGCCCCCTCCAGCAGGCCGGGCAGATCGTCGGGGTCGAGCCGGGCGGGGTTGCCCAGACGGTAGGCGGCGCCACAGGCACGCGCGCTCAGCAGGTCGGTGTCGGAGGTGGAGAGCAGCAGGACGGTATGGCTGTCGCCAGGCACGGCACGATCCTCCCTCGGGGTCCTCGCCCCGGTCGTGGGTGTCGCGACGGCAGGAGTCTCCTGGCTCCCGGATCAGCGCTCACCCCGGCCTTCCCACCCGTTGCCGGGCAGTGGCCTGCGGTGGGGTTCGCTCCCCGGTCACAGTGGCGGGACCGCGCCGGATTCGCACCGGCTTCCTCCCTTTGCCATCGCCTACCCAGGAGCCTACGGCAGGAGCAACCTCCACCAGAAGTGGCGTTACCATCCTCATCGTGTCCATAGCCGACTTTTCCGGACGGGTCCGGCCCGACGCCTGTCCGGGAGCGCTCCAGGTGCACGAGGCCGCCGACGGCCCGCTGGCCCGGGTCCGCCTGCCCGGCGGCGCGGTCTCCGGCGTCCAGCTCCGCGAGCTGGCGGCCTGCGCGGCGGAGCTGGGCTCCGGGGTGGTCGAGCTCACGTCGCGGGCGAACGTACAGGTGCGGGGCCTGCGCGCGCCGGCCGTCTTCGCCGAACGGATCGCCGGCGTCGGGCTGCTGCCCTCGGCCGCGCACGAACGGGTACGCAACATCGTCGCCTCGCCGCTCGGCGGCCGCGGTCCTGCGGGTTTGGTGGACACGCAACCCCTGGTCGAGGCCCTGGACCTGGCGCTGTGCGCGCGGACCCGGCTGGCCGGGCTGCCAGGGCGCTTCCTGTTCGCGCTGGACGACGGCACGGGTGACATGCGGCAGCTGGCCGCCGATGTCACTCTCGTGCCTGCGGCAGTGAATGGTGACGCCTGGGCGGCACTGCCCGACGGCGCGGTGGCGGGCGGTGACGCCTGGGTGTCACTGCTGCTGGCGGGCGTGGACACCGGGCTTGTCGTGCCTCGTGACGCGGCGGTCGGGCAGATGATCGCCGCCGCCGAGGCGTTCCTCGACGAACGGGAGCGCGGGCTTTCCGATCGTGACCGGGGCGCGTGGCGGATCGCGGAGTTAGCGGACGGTCCCGCCCGAATCGCCGCCCACCTCGGCGTTGCGGGCGAGCGTGCGACGACCGCTCTGGACGCATCCTCTCCCCGCTCGGCCCATCGTCCCGGACCTGTCGATCAGCGGGACGGCCGCGTGGCGCTGGAGGCCGTGGTGCCGCTCGGGCGGCTGTCCGCCGCTCAGGTACGCGCTATCGCCGACACCGCCGACGACGGCGGGGCGGTTCCCGTACGGCTGACGCCGTGGCGGACGGTCGTCCTGCTGGACCTGTCCCCCGCCGCGGCCGAGCGGGCGGTGCGGCAGCTGTCCGCGGCAGGGCTGGTGACCGATCCGGCGTCGCCCTGGGTCGGGGTGAGCGCCTGCACCGGACGTCCCGGCTGCGCCAAGTCGCTGGCGGACGTGCAGGAGGACGTACGGCGGTGGGTGGCGACCCTGGACGCGCCCGCTGCGACGCCGGTGCATTGGGCGGGTTGCGAGCGGCGCTGCGGGCTGCCCCGCGGCCGGGTGGTCCAAATGGTGGCCACCGCCGACGGCTACGAGGAACGACCGCTTTGATGGCGGTCAGCTTCGACCGATACGAGGAAAGGCAGCAGTGACCGACTACCTGCGCGACGGCGCCGAGATCTACCGGCGCTCATTCGCGACCATCCGTGCCGAGGCCGACCTCACCGGGATGCCCCCGGATGTGGCCCAGGTGGCGGTGCGGATGATCCACGCGTGTGGCATGACCGACCTCGTCGCCGACCTGGACTGGTCGCCTTCGGTGGTCGTCCGGGCCCGCGCGGCGCTGCGGCGCGGCGCGCCCGTGCTGTGCGACGCGCAGATGGTCGCCTCCGGCGTCACCAGGCGCAGGCTGCCCGCCGGCAACGACGTGGTGTGCACTCTGGGCGAGCCAGGCGTGCCGGAGCTGGCCGAACGCCTCGGCACCACACGCAGCGCCGCCGCCCTGGAGCTGTGGCGCGACCGGCTGGACGGCGCCGTGGTGGCGATCGGCAACGCCCCGACCGCCCTGTTCCGGCTGCTCGAACTGGTCGCCGACGGGGCCGGCAGGCCGGCGGCGGTGCTCGGCGTGCCGGTCGGCTTCATCGGCGCGGCCGAGTCCAAGCGGGCCCTGGCGGACAGCGACCTGGAATACCTGGTGGTGCACGGGCGCCGCGGCGGCAGTGCGATGACGGCGGCGGCGGTCAACGCCATCGCGAACGAGACGGAGTGACGGCGATGACGGGACGGATGTACGGGGTCGGACTGGGCCCGGGAGACCCTGAGCTGGTCACGGTCAAGACGGCCCGGCTGATCGGCGAGGCGGACGTGATCGCGTACCACGCCGCCAGGCACGGCCGCAGCATCGCCCGCTCGATCGCGCTGCCGTACCTGCGGGAGGGGCAGATCGAGGAGTTGCTGCTGTACCCGCTGACCACGGAGACCACCGACCACCCCAGCGGCTACCAGGGCGCGCTGGACGACTTCTACGCCGACTGCGCCGAACGGCTGGCCGCCCACCTGGACGCGGGCCGGACCGTGGTCGTGCTGAGCGAGGGCGACCCGCTGTTCTACGGCTCCTACATGCACATGCACAAGCGGCTGGCCCACCGCTATCCGACCGAGGTGGTGCCGGGCGTGACCTCGGTCAGCGCCGCCTCCGCCGTACTGGGGCGGCCGCTGGTGGAGCGGGACGAGGTGCTGACCGTACTGCCCGGCACGCTGCCCGCCGAGGTGCTGGCCGAGCGGCTGCGCGGCACCGACTCGGCGGCGGTGCTGAAGCTGGGCAGGACGTTCGAGAAGGTCCGCGACGCCCTGGCCGAGGCCGGGCGGCTGGACGACGCCTGGTACGTCGAGCGCGCCACCATGGGCGCCGAACGCGTCGCGCCGCTCAAGGACGTGGACGCCGACGGCGTTCCGTACTTCTCGCTGGCCCTGCTCGCCAGCCCGGCCGAGCGCACCTTCGTCCCCGAGCCCTCATCGACCGAGGGGCGCGGCGAGGTGACCGTCATCGGTCTCGGCCCGGCCGGGCGGCCGTGGCTCACGCCGGAGGCGCAGGAGGCCCTCGCCGCGGCCACCGACCTGGTCGGCTACGGCCCGTACGTGGACCGGGTGGCGCCCAACCCGCGCCAGCGCCGCCACCGAACCGACAACCGGGTCGAGGCCGAACGCGCCAGGCACGCGCTGGAGCTGGCCGCGGCGGGCGCGCGGGTGGCCGTGGTGTCCTCCGGCGATCCCGGGGTGTTCGCCATGGCCAGCGCGGTGCTGGAGGAGGCGGCGGCCGGGTTCCCCGACGTGCCGGTACGGATCGTGCCCGGCCTGACGGCCGCGCAGGCGGTGGCCAGCAGGGCGGGGGCGCCGCTCGGCCACGACTACTGCGTACTGTCGCTGTCGGACCTGCTCAAACCGTGGGAGGTGGTGGCCGACCGGCTGACCGCGGCCGCCAAGGCCGACCTGGTGCTGGCGCTGTACAACCCGGCCTCGCGCAGCCGTACGTGGCAGCTCGCCGCCGCGCGTGACCTGCTGCTGGAGCATCGCGACGCGGCCACTCCGGTGGTGATCGGCCGCGACGTCGGCGGCGCACAGGAGAGCGTCACCGTCACCACGCTCGGCGAGCTCGACCCGGCCCAGGTGGACATGCGCTGCCTGCTGATCGTCGGCTCCTCCACGACCCGGGTCACCGCTCGCGGCGTCGTCTACACCCCCCGCCGCTACCCCTGAGCCCAGAGCGCCGCCGCGTTCACGGTCTCCACCAGGCGGACACCCGTCGGCAGCGGCGGCCGGTCCACCATGATCACCGGTAGCCCCAGCTCGCGGGCCGCGACGAGCTTGGCGGCCGTGAGCCGGCCGCCGCTGTCCTTGGTGACCAGCACGTCCAGACGGTGCTCGCGGATGAGGGCCAGCTCGCCCTCGACCGTGTAGGGCCCACGGTCGAGCAGTACGTGTACGTGGGGCGGGACCGGCGGTTCGGGCGGATCGACGGACCTGGCCAGCAGCCACACCCCGGCCAGCCCGGTGAAGACGGGCAGACTCCGGCGCCCGGTAGTGAGAAACACCCGCACCGGCCCGGCCGACTCGGCGAGGCGGGTGGCGGCGGCCTGCAGGGAGTCGACGCGCTGCCAGGTGTCGGCTGGTCCCTGCGGCCAGCCCGGTCGGCGCAGGACGAGGAGCGGCACGCCCGTGCGCGCCGACACCTCGGCCGCCGAAGCCGTCATCCGCGCCGCGAACGGGTGGGTGGCGTCCACCATGGCGTCGATCCGCTCGGCGGCCAGCCACGTGGCCAGCCCGTCCGGCCCGCCGAATCCGCCCGCGCGCACATCGCCGACCGGCAGCCTCGGGTTCGTCACCCGCCCGGCCAGCGACGACACCACGTGCACGCTCGGGACGTCGGCCAGCTCGGCGGCCAACGCCCGCGCCTCCGCCGTGCCGCCCAGGATCAGAACCCGTCTCATGCCGCCATCCTGCGCGCCTGCGCTGTGCCGCTGCCCCTGCGGCACCGCCTGCCCTGCCGCAGGGGCAGCGCGATCAGGTCCCGTCGCATGATCGTTCCCGCTCCGCGCTGTACAGGTGGCTGTCGGGAAACTGTGTCGCCGACAGCGCCCGGCCGACGACGATCACCGCGGTGCGGCGGATCCCGGCCTCGTGGACCTGCTCGGCGATGTCCCTCAACGTGCCGCGCAGAACGACCTCATCGGCCCGGCTCGCCCGCGCCACCACCGCGACCGGGCAGTCGGCCCCGTAGGAGGGCAGCAGCTCCGCCACCACCGCGTCGATCCGCTGTACGGCCAGGTGCAGCACCATCGTGGCACGGCTGGCGCCCAGCGTGGTCAGGTCCTCGCCGTCGGGCATCGGCGTGGCCCGCGCCGACGTACGGGTCAGGATGACCGTCTGGCCGACACCGGGCACGGTCAGCTCCCTGCCCAGCGCGGCCGCCGCCGCCGCGAACGCCGGAACGCCCGGCACCACCTCGTACGGCACGCCGAGCGCGTCCAGCCTGCGCATCTGCTCGGCCACCGCGCTGAACACCGACGGGTCCCCCGAGTGCAGCCGCGCCACGTCCATGCCCTTGGCGTGGGCGGCGGCCAGCTCCGCGACGATCTCGTCGAGCGTCAGGTTCGCGGTGTCCACCAGCCTGGCGTCTGCCGGGCAGGACTCCAGCAGTTCGCGGGGTACGAGCGAGCCCGCGTACAGGCAGACCGGCGACGATTCCAACCGCCGCAACCCCCGCACCGTGATCAGATCCGCGGCACCGGGGCCCGCCCCGATGAAGTAGACGGTCACGAAACGTCCTCCCTGACGATCGACCACACGGTCACCGGCATCGCGGCCCGCCAGCCGGTGAACCCGCCGACGGGCGCGGCCCGCTGCACGGACAGGCGCACCAGATCGCCGCCCAGCCGGGCGTACCATCCGGCGACGAGGGACTCCGACTCCAAGGTCACGGCGTTCACCACGAGCCTGCCGCCGGGCCGCAGCGCCGCCCAGCAGGTCTCCAGCATTCCGGGCGCGGTGGCGCCGCCGCCGACGAACACCGCGTCCGGCGCGGGCAGGCCCTCCAGCGCCACCGGCGCTCGCCCCTCCACGACGCGCAGGGCGGGAACCCCGAGCCGGTCGGCGTTGCGGCGGATGGCAGCGACGCGATCGGCCCTGCTCTCGACCGCCACGGCGGCGTTCGACGGGTGGGCGCGCAGCCATTCGACGGCGATGCTGCCCGCGCCCGCGCCCACGTCCCACAGCAGTTCGCCGGGCAGCGGCGCCAGCCGTGACAGGCTGACGGCCCGGACCTCGCGCTTGGTGAGCTGCCCGTCATGCTCGAAGGCCGTGTCCGGCAGTCCGGGCACGCGAGCGAACGGCTCGGCGCCGGGTCCGGCGACGCACTCGACCGCGATCACCTGCAACACCGATGTCGCTCCCGCCCATTTCTCGGCCGTTCCCGTCCGGACGGACTCCGACGCCGCGCCCAGGTCCGACAAGACCGTCATCGGGCTCGGACCGTACCCGAGCCCGGTCAGCAGCCCCGCCACCAGAGCCGGGGCGTCCCGACCGGCGCCCAGCACCAGGACCCGGCGCCCGGGAAGGATCGCGGCGTTCAGCGCGGCCAGCGGGCGGCCCACCAGGCTGACCACGTCCACCTGCTCGACCGGCCAGCCCAGCCGAGCGCACGCCAGCGACAGCGACGACAGATGCGGCAGCACCCTGACCCGGGCCGCGCCGAGCAGCCGCACCAGGGTGGAGCCGATGCCGTAGAACATCGGATCGCCGCTGGCCAGCACGCACACCTGGCGATCGGCGTACCGCTCCATGAGCTCGGGCAGCGCGGGCAGCAGCGGCGAGGGCCAGGCCACCCGCTCAGCACCGGACCGGGGCACGAGGCCGAGTTGGCGGGAGGCGCCCATGAGCACCTCCGCCGCCTCCAGTACGCGTCGCGACTCCGCCGGCAGGCCGTCCCAGCCGTCCGCGCCGATGCCGACGACGGTGATCACACGTTGCCCAGCACGCGCGTCACCTGGATCTCCACCACCACCCGCGCCGGATTGGGCCGGGGCGGCTTGTAGCGGGCGGTGTAACGGCGCTCGGCGTCGGCCACCTGCTCCGGTTCGGTACGCACCACGGCCCGCCCCTCCAGCGTCGACCACCGCCGGCCGTCCACCTGGCTGAGCGCGACCAGCGCGCCGTCCGCTCCGATGAGCCGGGCTTTGTACGAGGAACCGGAGGTGATCACCCGGGCGACGCCGGTCTCCAGATCCAGCGTCGCGCCGACCGGCACCGCGTGCGGCGGCCCGCCGGAACGCGCCGTTGAGAGCGTGCACAGGTGCCGTTCCTGCCAGAACGCGGCGAAAGCGGCGCCCTGCTCGACCAGATTCACGAGCCTCCTCGAGGGAATTGCGGAGGCATATCGTATATCCAGCTCTCTGGCAGACTCGTGCGGGTGAAGCGGCTACTCATCATCGGCATCGGCGCCGGAGATCCCGACCATCTCACTCTGCAGGCGGCCAAGGCCATCTCCGCCACGGACGTGTTCTTCATCGTCGACAAGGGCGAGGTCAAACAGGATCTCGTACGTCTCCGGCTGGACCTGATCGACCAGCACGGCCGCCCGCCGTACCGGATCGCCGAGGCCCGCGACCCCGAGCGCGACCGCACCACCCCCGCCTACACCGCCGCCGTCGAGGACTGGCGCTCCCGCCGCGCGCTGGCCTGCGAGGCGCTGATCCGTGAGGAGCTGAAGGAGGGCCAGACGGGGGCGTTCCTGGTGTGGGGCGATCCGGGCGTGTACGACAGCACGCTGACCATCGTCGAGGAGATCCTCCAACGCGGAAACGTCACGTTCGACTACGAGGTGATCCCAGGGGTCAGCAGCGTGGCCGCGCTCACCGCCCGCCACCGCACCAGCCTCACCCAGGTCGGCCGCCCCGTGCACCTGACCACTGGCCGCCGCCTGGCCGAGGACGGCCCGTCCGCCGACGATGTCGTGGTCATGCTGGACGCCCACTGCTCCTTCGCCGGCCTCGACGACTTCCACATCCACTGGGGCGCCTATCTGGGCAGCCCCGACGAGATCCTGGTGTCCGGCCCGGTGGCCGAGGTCGGCGACCGGATCCGCGAGCTTCGCGCCGAGGCCAGGGCCCGCAAGGGCTGGATCATGGACACCTACCTGCTGCGCCGCCTTCCTCGTACGGACAGTTGAGTCAAAGCAGCGCATCGGCGGTGATGGGCAGTTCGCGGACGCGGCGGCCGGTGGCGTGGAAGACGGCGTTGGCGATGGCGGGCGCCACGCCGGTGTACACGACCTCGCCGAGGCCCTTGACGCCGATGGGGTCGGCCTCGCGGTCGTCACCGTCGAGGTAGATCGCGCGCAGGGAGGGCACGTCGGCGTTGACGGGGACGAGGTAGTCGGCGAGGTTGGCGTTGACGATCCGGCCGTCGCGAGGATCGGTGACCGTGTGCTCCAGCAGGGCGGCGCCGATACCGCCGACCATCCCGCCGATCGCCTGGCTGTCGGCGAGTTTGGGGCTGATGATGCGTCCCGCGTCGTAGACGCCGAGCATCCGCCGGATGCGGACCAGGCCGAGACGGTGGTCGACGGCGACCTCGGCGAACGTGGCGTTATAGGCATACATCGAGAAACGACTCTCTCCTGGGGTGAAGGAGCCGAGCGTTTCGAGGTGGGTGCGGTTGTTACGGGCAAGGAGCTGCTGGTACGTCTCCCCGCGCGCGGAATCGCCCTTCACGTGCAGCCGGCCGTCACCGGCCACGACGTCGCCCGCGTCGACGCCGTGCAGCGGCGACCGCTCATCCGCGACGGCCAGCTCGACGGCCTGACGGCGCAGCTTGTCGCAGGCGTCCTGGACGGCGGAGCCGACACTGGCCATGGTCATGGAACCGCCGTGGGGCGGGGTCGGCGGCATGATGGAGTCGCCGAGCCGGAAGGTCACGGCGCTCACGCTCAACCCGAGGGCGTCGGCGGCGACCTGGGTCATGGAGGTGTACGTGCCCGGTCCCATGTCGCTGGACGCGGCTTCGACCAGGGCGCTCCCCCGGGCATCGAGCCTGGCCCGCGCCTGGGCCGCGCCGCGCTGGGTGTCATAGACGCCGGCGGCCATGCCCATGCCGATCAGCCAGTCGCCGTCGCGGGTGGAGCGCGGCTTGGGGTCACGCCGGTCCCAGCCGAATTCGCGGGCGCCGACGGTGTAGCACTCGCGCAGCCGCCGGGTGGAGAACGGCCGCCCCGTCGCGGGATCGTCGTCGGGTTCGTTGCGCCGGCGTAGCTCGATCGGGTCGAGGCCGAGCTCGTGGGCGAGTTCGTCCATCGCCGACTCGACGATGTAGGAGGTGGTCGAGTGACCGGGGCCGCGCATGTACAGCGGAGTGTTCACATCCAGCGGCACCCTCTCATACGTCTGCGAGACGTTGGGCATGCTGTAAAGCATCTGCCCCGTCGTCAGGACGCCCTCCTGGCAATCCTCGTACGTGGAGGTCTCGGCCCTGATGTCGTGCGTCATGGCGAGCAGGCGCCCCCGCCGGTCGCCGCCCAGCCGCACCTTGTACTCATAGGCGGGCCGGTAGCCCGTCCCGAAGTACTGCTGCCTGCGGGCCAGGACGAGTTTGACCGGGCGGCCGGTCTCGCGGGCGGCCAGGGCCGCGATGGTGACGTGCGGCCAGGCCCGCAGGCCGCTGCCGAACGCGCCGCCGACGAACGGCGAGATGACCCGCACCGACTCCTTCGGCATGCCGAACACGGCGGCGAGCTCTTCCTGGGTGCCGTTCACCCACTGGGTCTTGTCCCACACCGTGAGCCGATGGCCGTTCCAGCGGGCGATGGTGGCGTGCGGCTCCATCGCGTTGTGATGGTTGCGGGCGGTACGGTACGTCATCTCCATCCGTACCTCCGCCGAGCGCAGGGCCTGCTCCGCGTCACCCCGCGCGTAGGTCACGGGCTTGTTCGTCCGGTCACCGGCCAGGCCGGTCGACGGTTTCTCGGCGGCGTAGCGGACCTCGACCAGGCGGGCCGCGTGCTGCGCGGCCTCGAGCGTGGTGGCCACCACGACGGCGACCGGCTGACCGAAGAAGCGCACCCGATCGTCCTGGAAGACGTGCAGCCGCTCACCGCCCTCCGGGTTGTTCGATCCCGCGTTGGGACGGTAAGCGAGCTTGGGCGCGTTGAGGTGGCTGATCACCTTCAGGACACCGGACTGACCGAGGGCGGCGCGCGCGTCGAGGCCGGTGATGCGGCCTCGCCCGACGCCGCTGTCGACGATGACGGCGTACACCACGCCATCAACGTCATGCTCGGCGGCGTACGTCGCCCGCCCGGTCACTTTCAGCCGCCCATCCACCCGGGACAGCGGCGCCCCCACGGCTCGCCGGCTCATTCGCTTCCTCCCACGACGCGCAGTTGCCGTTCGACGGTACGTTTCAGCAGTTCGACCTTGAAGCGGTTGTGCGCGAGCGGGCGGGCTCCATCCGCCGCGTGCTCGGCCGCCTCAGTCCACAGCGCCGGCGACGGCCGCTCGCCGATGAGGCGGCGTTCGACGGCGGGCAGCTTCCACGGCACGGTGCCCACGCCTCCGGCTGCGACCTTCGCCTCCCGGATCACCCCGCCCTTGACGTGCAGCGCGACCGCCGCCGAGGTCAGCGCGAACTCGTACGACTGCCGGTCACGCACCTTGAGGTAGCCGGACCTGAGCGGACGCGGCAGGGCAGGAAGCTCCACGGCGGTGATCAGCTCGCCGGGCCGCAGGCCCTGTTCCCGGTCCGGGGTGCCGCCCGGCCGCAGCAGGAAGTCGGCGAAGGCGACGCCGCGCTCCCCGTCCGGGCCCCGCAGGCGCACACTCGCCTCCAGCGCCGCGAACGCCACGGCGACGTCGGAAGGGTGGGTGGCCACGCACTGGTCGGAGCCGCCCATGATCGCGTGAGCGCGGTTGAACCCCTCCAGCGCCGCGCATCCCGAGCCGGGCTCGCGCTTGTTGCAGGGCGCTGTCACGTCACGGAAGTACGTACACCGGGTGCGCTGCATGATGTTGCCGCCGATGGTGGCCATGTTGCGCAGCTGGGCCGACGCGCTCAGCTCCAGCGCCTGCGACACGACCGGGAAGGTGGCCCGCACCTTGGGATCGGCGGCGGCCTCGGCCATCGAGACCAGCGCGCCGATGCGCAGGCCCCCGCCCGCGGTGGCGGTGACCTCCCCCAGGGGCAGGGCACTGATGTCGACCAGCGCGCCGGGGCGCTCGACGCTCTCGCGCATCAGGTCGACCAGGGTGGTGCCGCCGGCGATGTAGCGCCCGCCCCGCCGCCCGGCGGCAAGGGCTCCCTCGAGGTCGGAGACCTTGGTGTAGGAGAAGGGATGCATCAGGTCCTCCGCGCCGCTTGCTCAACCGCTCTGACGATCTTCACGTAACAGCCGCAGCGGCAGATGTTGCCGCTCATCCACTCCCGGATCTCCGCCGGCGACCCGGCGTGACCCTCCCGGATGCAGCCGATCCCGGACATGATCTGACCCGGGGTGCAGTAGCCGCACTGGAAGGCGTCCTGCTCGACGAACGCCTCCTGCAACGGATGCAGCTCGTCACCCTCTCCCGGGGCGAGCCCCTCGATGGTGGTGACCTCCGCGCCCTCCAGCCGTACCGCCAGCGTCAGGCACGCGTTGACCCGGCGACCGCCGACCAGAACCGTGCACGCTCCGCAGGCCCCGGCGTCGCAGCCCTTCTTGGTGCCCGTCAGCCCGAACCGCTCGCGCAGCAGGTCCAGCAGCGAGGTCCGATTGTCGATCATCGCGGCGTGCCGCTCGCCGTTGACGGTCAGCGAGACGCGCCCGCTGAGCGGCCCCTCGGCGGCGCCCGCCGCCTCCGCGACCGCCGTCTCCGCGCTCACCAGGTCGCCCGCGACAACGACCGCCGCGGTGGTCGTGGCGATGAACGTACGCCGAGACACCGTCGAGGCGGGCCCCGGAACATATGAGTCAGGAAGTTCGGAAGACATAGGCACCCTCTCGGTTGGGCGAAGGACCGGCGTTCACACTCATCCGCGCGCCGGAGGCATGGCCGCGCCACGCGATTCAAGGATTCCGGCGCCGCGGCCGTAGCCTTATCCGCGCCCGGCGGCCAGCGGCAAGAGGCGGCGACGCCAGCCGTCTCTCTGGGCCGCTCCCCATGAAAGCACTGGTCAGCGGCCTGAGGGAGACCCTGCTGAGACATGTACTGACAGGGCACCTTTGAGTCTGGCCATGCGGCGACGTCGGATGGACACGACGTAGACGATCATGGCGAGGACGACCGTGATGAGCCCGAGCGGAACGGCATCGTCGGCCCCAGGACAGGTGCCGACCTGGGCTGTCAGGCGTGAGACTTGTACCATATGAGCTTGCTATGGAGAGCTGCGCAGGGAGTGAGCTTGCAGGTCGCGGTCGTCACCTTTGACGGATTCAACGAGCTCGACAGCTTTATCGCGTACGGGCTGATCAATCGCGCTCGCGTGCAAGGTCAGGACGTGACCGCGTACATCACGACACCAACGCCCGTCGTGACCTCGATGAACGGCGTGGAGGTGACCGGTCAGCGGCCGTTGGGCTTCATCACCGAGGCCGACGTCGTACTCCTCGGCAGCGGCATCAAGACCCGTGATGTCGTGGCCGATGACACCCTGCTGACGCGTCTCCCCCTTGATCCCGCACGTCAGTTGATCGGCTCGCAGTGCTCCGGAGCCCTGGTGCTCGCGCACCTCGGCCTCCTCACCGGACGACCCGCCTGCACCGACGCCATCACCCGGCCTTGGCTCGAAGAGCGCGGAGTGACGGTCCTGGACGCGCCGTTCCACGCGGAGGGCGCGATCGCGACCGCGGGCGGATGCCTGGCATCTGTCTATCTGGCGGCGTGGACACTCCTCCACACGGTCGGCGAGTCCGCCGCCTGGGCCGCGATCGAGTACGCGGCGCCTGTAGGTGAGAAACAGGAGATCGTTCAGCGCGTCATGTCCAGGGTGCGTACGGTCGAAGCGGCGCTGCGCTGACCGGTCTCACGAGGACCGCAACGGGATAGGGGCGGGGTCGGCTTACGCGGCTCGGGCGGGCTCTCCGTGCCAGACGCTGCCGCCATCACCGAAGTAGTACGCCACCCATGACGAGGCCGGCCGTCGGGCCTGCCGCCGCCCGACCGGCGAACGCCGAGCCTGGCCGACCAGCCGAGCCGCAGGTCGCCGAGCTCTCACGGTGCCGCCAGGCTCCAGGAGGGCGCTGGAATCGTCGGTGGCGTCTGTGAGGATGGCGTCTTTGTCGGCGTCTCTGGGGGTTCCATGTGGAGGTCGCTGCCGGTGGCGGCGCGGGTGCTGTTGTGGGTCCGGATTCTCAACGCGCTCGGCGCCTACGCACTGTCGTTCCTGGCGGTGCTGGCCGGGCCGGAGCTGGCCGCGGCGGCGCTGGCCCTGTTCGGGGTGGCCGCGCTGCTCTCACGCTGGGCGGGGGCGCTGCTGCTGGAGCGGTTCTCGCCGCGCGGTGTACTGAGTGCCGGGCTGGCCGCGACCGGCCTGGCCCTGTTCACGCTCGTCCTGGCCCAGGGCCCGGCGCAGGTGCTGATCGCCATCGCGTTGGTCGGACTGGCCTTCGAGGTGTACGAGCCGCCCTCGCAGGAACTGCTGGCGCGGGCGAGCGAGGGTGAGCAGCGCCATGCCACCTTCGCCGTCCTGGGAGTGGCGCTGTCGGCCGCCGGGGCCGCGGCGGGACTGCTGGCGGCGGTGCTCTTGCCGCTGGGAGTGCGCTGGCTGGTGACCGCCGACGCGCTCACCTGCCTGGTCGCGGCGGCCGTCGCTGTGTCGTTCCTACCACGCGATGATGCCCGATCCGGCGGGCGCCGCGCCGCGCGGCAGACTGGGAAGAGCGACCGCCGCACCGAGCGGCCCGCCGGGCTGAGCGGGCGCTTCCGGCCACCCGCCGTCTTGATGCGGCTGACCGTGGCGGGCACCGCGTTCGCGATCGGCTCTCTGGCGGTGATGATGTACGTGCCGCTGGCGCTGCTGGAGCGGGGCGCCGCATCGTGGCTGCCCGGCCTGACGCTGGCGAGCGCCGCCGCGCTGGCCCCCCTCACGCTGTGGGCCGCCCGCCGGCTGCTCGCCGGGCGCTCGCACGGGCTGATCCTCGGGATGGGCGCACTGCTGCTCGGGGCGCTCGCGCTGGTAATGGCCGCCACCACCAGTGTGCCGCTCACCATCGCCGCCTACCTGGGCTGTACCGCGACCAACAGCGTCCTGCTCGGCCGCTGGCAAGCGGCGGTCGCCGATGCCGCGCCGGAAGACGACCGGCCACGCTGGTTCGCCGTACAAGGATCGTCGTGGGGCGTGGCGCAGCCCATGGTCCCACCACTGGCCGCGGCCGCCGCAACCATCGCCGGCGCTGTCGGAGCCGGTGCTTTCCTGGCTGCCGGCTTAGCGTTCCTGCTGGTGCCATTGATGCTGCGGCGCCTGCCAGGTTGACGGCGAAGATCTGCCTGACGGTTGTCGTGCTCGTTGATGGGTTGGCGCGTCACGGCCCGGGCCGGTTGCCGGCGGATGCCGTGGCCGAACGTTAGGTGGCCCGTGGCGGGCCGGGCCAGGTCGAGGGCGTCGGATGACGTCCGGCAGAGCGGTGTAGTTTTTGACGCGCTCAGCCCTGTTCGCCTACGTAGGAAACACAACAAGATCGTTGATCCACCATGGGGTGGTACACAACTGGGCGTCGTCGTTGTCCGGGGGGTTTGTGATGAGTGAAATCCTTCAGACCTAGCCCTTTACATTGTAGATTTATTTGACTTGCGCCGCGCAGGGCTGCGCGGTCACGCGATCGCAGACGACCGTGCTTCTCGACGCCTTCGCCAGTGATCCGATCGGCATCATCGACCCGCTCGATATTTCCTGGGAGTCTGAACCTCTTAAAGTCGGTGGCCGAGTCTCCGCCGAGGTCATCGCCGTTGATCTCCGAGGGCAGCATGCACCTGGGAATCCGGGCGATCCCGCAGGCTGATCTGTCTCCCAGCCGCCATCTATGGGTGGTGGTCACAACGCAGTTTCGTTCCGGACGAGAAGCACGCTCCAGGGGGTTCTGAAGCGGGCCGACCTCTTGGCTGGGTGCCGGGGGTCGAGCAAGCCCAGGAGACGTTGTTGGGCCTGCAGCACGGCTAGACGGGCGGGACTGCTCGCGATGACGGGCCTTTTGAGCGTCCCCGCCGAGGGTGGCGGCGATGGCTTGCCAGGCGCGCTACTCGTTGATGTTCGTCTCCTTGGTGATCTCCAGCTCTACCATGCGGCCGTCTGGGTCGGTGAGAAGGTGCCTGCCGGTCGGGAGCCTGCCGACGACCGCGTGCGCGGGGACGCGGAAACCCAGACGCAGGCTGCCTGTGGGGGGTCGGCGGTCGGAGGCCGGGTAGACCTCGAAGACCGTCCCGCCAAGCTCGGCGGCGTAATGCTCGGGGCCGTTGCCGTGCTGTTCGAGCTGTAACGGCAGACCAAGGCTGAGGTAGAAGTCGGCGCACTCCCGCAGGTGGTCGGTGTACAGGACGATCAAGCTGGTGTACATGGTGCTCCTTGTGCGCGCCGGCGCCTGACCTGCCGAGCCGACCGATCAGGGTATTTCCTTTGACGATCTCTCGGCTCCGGCGCTCGGCAGCGAAACTTCGACACAGTGGCCGGCCCGCGTGCTCGGCCGGACAGGAGAAGCCCGTCAGCGCAGGGGGGCGAAGTCGGCAAGGGCGGTGGGCTGCTTGCCGGTGGTGATGTGCTCGGCGAGCAGCCGTCCCGTAATGGGGCCGTGGGCCAGACCCCACATGCCGTGACCGCCGGCCACGTAGATACCGGGGGCTTTGGTCGCGCCGATGAGCGGCCGGCCGTCCGGGGTGATCGGGCGAGGGCCCACCCAGACATCCGTGCGTTCATCCCAGTGCACACCGCGCAGCAGGGGCTGGGCGGAGGCGACGATGGCCTCCAGCCGGGCGGGCACCTGCGGGGCGTCCGGGTCGCGGAATTCCATGGTGCCTGCCACGCGCAGCCCGTTGCGATACGGCGTGCACGCCACCCGTACGTCGGGCAGGTAGATCGGGCCGGGGACGGGGTGGTCCACCGGCACGGTGAAGGAGTAGCCCCGGCCGGCCCGGACCGGGACGCGCACGCCCCACTGCCGGGCCAGGCGGGGCAGCCACGCGCCGGTGGCCAGCACCACCGCGTCGGCCGACAGGACGGTGCCCTTGCCCGAGCGCACGATCACCTTCCTGCCGTCGGTGCGCACCTCGTCGACCTCGAAGGCGTACACGGTCGCGCCGCGGCTCATCACGGCCTTGCCCAGGGCGTGCGCGAACGCGCCCGGGTCGACGTAGCGCTGCCCGTCGATGCGCACCCCCACGCCCAGCGCCTGACCGGCGAGCGGCACGTGCTCGGCCAGTCGCCGGGCGTCCAGCAGGGTATGGTCGACCCGCTGCCCGGCCGCTTCCAGTCGGCGCAGTTCGCGCAGCAGGCTCTCGGCATGGCGTGGTGTGCGGAACGCGGCGGTGATCGGCGCCGCGATGACCGGGGCGGACACGCCGTTGGCGGCCAGTACCTCGTAAGCCTCGACGCATTCCTCGTTGAGCGGCAGGTTGGCGCGCACGGCGCGCATCCACGATCGCCAGCGGCAGTTGGCGGCGAACCGGGCCAGAAACGCCCACAGCCCCGCATCGAGGCTCGCCGGCACGTGCAGCGGCGCGTCCGCGTTCAGCAGCGAGCGCAGGCCGTAGCGCAGGACCGCGGGCTCGTTCAGCGGGATGGCCAGGCCTGGGGCGACCCATCCGGCGTTGCCCCAGGATGCGCCGGCCGCCACGCCGCCACGGTCGACCACCTTGACCTCGACGCCGCGCTCCTGCAGGAACCACGCGGTCGACAGGCCCACGATGCCCGCGCCCACCACGATCACCGATCGCGGCCAGTTGCCGACCATGCCCAACCTCCAACGGGTACGAATGCCGATGTCCAAGCCAGCATGGCGCGCGCGGCAGCCGGCGGCGTTGTGGGCGGCCGACAATCACTTCGCGGCCGTTGTGCCATCGTCACAACGCCCGGCCCCCAGCCACGCCTCGACGGCGTTGACCGGCCGCGTCGGCGTCAGTGACAGGCCTGGTACAAGATCATCGGCGGGGGTCGTCCTCGGCGTCGGAGGCGGCCAGCATGATGATCATGGCGAGGCGTTTACGGGGGTCGTCCAGGTCCAGGAGAGTGACCTCGCTCATCTTGCGCAGCCGGTTGCGGACGGTGTTGGGATGCACCTGCAGTCGTTCGGCGGCCAAAGCGGGGTCGCCCTGGGTTTCCAGCCAGGCCCGCAACGTGGGCACGTAGCGTGTGCCGTGGCGGGCGTCATGTCGCAGCAGCGTGCTCAGCGGCCCGCGGGCCGGGACACGGCCGGTGCGCGAGGCCGCGCGTAGCCGCCGCAGCAAGATGTCGTCCCACGACTCGTCATAGGCGGGCGCGACAGTGCCGGGCCGGCCGGTCTCGGGCAAAGCCAGGCACTCGTCGGCCTCCTGGCGGCCGGCGGGCAGTTCCTCGGTCGCGGCGGGCGCGCCGATTCCGGCCGCGATGCGTACCCGGGCGGGCAGTTCGACCCGCAGCGCGGTGATCCAGTGGCGGGCCATGTCCGCCTGCTCGGCGGGCAGGATCGTGTACAGCGTGTCGCCGAGCAGGGTGCTGCGGCCGGGTCTGGACCAGCCGAAGCCGGTGGTGGCCTGTTCGAAGGCCAGCAGCAGCGCGGCATGGGGCTCCTCGCCGTCGGTGTGGGCGCGGATCGCGATGACCCGCAGCGCCTGCGACGGCAGGCCCAGCCGGCTGATCACCGTCTCCGCGTCGACGCTGCCCTCCAGCAGCCGGATGACCAGGTCGGACTCCACCTGCCGCTCCAGGTCGGCGCTGGCCCGCGAGCGCAGCAGGTGCAGCGCCACCGTGCGTGCGCCGTGCGCCAGCGCGCGCCGGCGGGCGCCGGTCAGCGGGCGCTCGCAGCTCACCCAGACCGAACCGAGCAACTCGCGGCCGGCCCGCACCGCCACCGCCATCCGCCCGGTCAGGCCGTGCCCGGGATCGGCGGGGACGAACACCGGCTCGTCCGTCGCCGCCAGCTGGGCGAACACCCCCCGCTGCTGGAACAGCTCGCGTAGCCGGTCCGGGACCCGCCGGCCGAGGATCGTCTCCACCCGGGCCGGATCCCCCGCCTGCTGGGAGCGGGAGTAGGCCAGCACCCGCGAGTGCCGGTCCTCGATGGTCACCGCACCGCTGATCGTGTCGGCCAGGCTGTCGGCCAGGGCGAACAGGTCGGTCGGGCCGCGTCCCGAAGCGGTCTCGCGGCTCTCCAGCACCAGCCCGTACACCACGCCGGCGAGCTGGCTCCAGGAGACCGCGGAATCGGCCACCAGCACAGCCACCCCGAACTGGTCGCCGAGCGCGGCGGCCGCGCGCTCGGCCGCCGCGCGCCGCGTGGCGCCCGGGGCGGCAGCGCCCGTCCCCGGCG
>NZ_JBEZDU010000016.1:0-285523 GCF_040648495.1 Nonomuraea sp. NPDC049129
GGCCGAGGACTGGTACCACAAGTCTCTGACCATCGAAGAGGAGCTCGGTAACCGGCCCGGCATGGCCACCAGCTACCACCAGCTTGGCGTGGTCGCGCAGGAGCGGGGGCTGCTGGATGAGGCCGAGGACTGGTACCACAAGTCTCTGACCATCAAAGAGGAGCTCGGCATCCGGCCCGGCATGGCCACCAGCTACCACCAGCTCGGCATGGTCGCGCAGGATCGAGGGCTGCTCGATGAGGCCGACGCTTGGTACCACCGATCCCTGACCATCAAGGAGGAACTCGGTAACCGGCCCGGCATAGCCAACAGCTACCACCAGCTCGGTCTTCTCGCCGAATCCCGGAACCAGCTCGGTCAGGCGTTGCATTGGATGATCCGGTGTGTGGCGGTGTTTGAGGAGTTTCCCCATCCCGCCACCGGCCCAGGACCGCGCGACCTCAAGCGCCTGACCGCTGAAGCCGGCCTGCCCGCGCTTGAAGCCAGCTGGGAGAAGATCACCGGCCGGCCGCTTCCCTCCGCCGTGCGGGACTATGTCCTCGCTCCCGACACATGACCGATCTCAGGAGCCAACCATGACCGACCCTGCCGCCGAAGGCGCGCGAGCCGCCGCCCATCGCCTCACCGCCCAGTACGGGCCTGGCCTCGTCACCGACGTCGAAGCCGCCCTCCACACTCGCGACGCCAGCCGCCGGCCCGACCAGTACCTCGATCCCATCTCCCTGAGCTCGCTCATCGTCAGCGTGGCCGCACTCGCCTGGACCGTCTACACCGACCTGAAGCAGAAGACCAGCACCCCGGCCGCGGACGTCGTCACCCGGACCGTCCGTACCGAGCTGCGGCGTACCCGCACGATGAGCGTTCACGATGACGAGGTCATCGCCATCACCGTCCAGGAAACACTCACCATCCTCAGCGCCCAGCCCGAGCCCCCGCACGCCCCGCAGTAGACCGGGCTGCCACCCTCGATGACCTGAAGATCACCACGACCGGCGCCGCGTCTGTCTTGCTGTTTCATAGGCGACCATCCGTGAGACACCGCACGCGGCCGACCAGGTCGAGGGCGAACACCGTTTCACCGGTGAGTGCAAACGGGGTAGGCACGCGAAACGCTCCAATGAATGGTCCCGTGGACGCTAACCCTCGCCGTTGATCTTGCTCACCGTAGGCGAACTTCTGCGATGCTCGCCGCGTGAGTGATGTTGAGCTGTGTCATCAGTTCTCGATTGGTCGCGCGAGCTGCGTCGAGATCGTCGGTGAGGTCGCAGATCTGACTACGCAGGTTTTGGATGAGTGCTTCGAGTTCGGCGACCCGGCTGCGGAGGACATGCAGATCCTCGTTCGGCTGAAGCCCGACATCCTGGGCCACCGACTGTCCGAGGGTCTTGGAGAGGCGGCTTTCCAGGGTGATGACGCGCAGGCGTAGACGGTCACTGTGCTGACGCGCGTTGAGCAGGTCGGCCTGCAGGGAGGCTGCGCTGACCGCAGGGGCTGGTCGTGCCGGAGGTATGGCGGCGGCAGTGTTCAGGACGGCCGCGTGGAGTTCGGAGTGGCGGTGGATGAAGCTGCGATGGACACCGGCGGCGCGGGCGACGGAGGAGATGGTGATGTCGGCCCCGGCCTCATGGAGGATTTGGAGTGCCTGCCGGACACGTTGCTTGCGTGTCTGGGTGTCGCGGTGCCGGGCCTTGACCAGCGGGTTCAGGGTGTCGTCGGTGGAGGTCATGGGCGCATGGTGACGTGTCGGGTGTCGGTAGGGATGGCAGGCATGCCGAGGTGGACGGTGCGGCGGGTGGAACGCACGACCCTGACCGCTTCGGCGATCTGGGCGCGCTCGTCATCGGTGAGCTCGTCCATGTGTTTCTCGACGCGGCGGATGAGTACGCGCATCGCGGTGATCTCCTCCTCGCTCGGGGCGGCTTCGGTACGCGCCCAATCAGTGAGCTCGGTGGCGGCCAGGACCCGCTCGCGATCGGCGAGCAGCCGGTCAAGGTAAGTGCGGAGCTCGGGAAGGTAAGAGGCGTCGGTGCGGAAGTGCCCGCAGCCCAGGCAGCGGAACCGGAAGGGGCAGGCGCCCCCTCCGGCCTGGACGTTGGCGGGTTCCACACAGATCCCGTAGGGGACCGAGATCTGGCCGACGCGCATCCGGGCGCGTTCGCTGTCGAGAACCTGCGCGGTCTGTCGCCAGATGCGGTTGCCGGCACCGTCGAATTGATGGGTGGCGACCTGCTCGACGGCTTCTCGGCTGCGTTTCTCGGTGATGCGGTAGTAGACCTGGGTGGAGATCGTGCTCTTGTGGCCCATGAGCTCGCGCAGCACGTCGATCGGAGTGCCGGCGTCTGCATGCCGCTGGGCGTAGGTGTGGCGGTAGACGGCCGCCACGACGTCCTCCTGCGGGAAGATACCTCCGTCGCTGAGTTGGAAAGGCGGCATGGTGTCGACCCACTCGCGGTGGAAGTTGCTCAGTGACGTGGCGCGAAGCGAGCGCTTCCCGTCGGGGTTGCGCAAGGTACCGGGAAACAGCGCCAGCTCTTTAGGCGAGGTGTCAGGGAAGGCAGCGCGGACAACTGCTTGCTGATCGAGGATGAGCTTGGCGGTGTCGTCGGCGATCGGGAGCCGCCGGTCGAGCCGGTTCGATCGTTATCTTGGGTTCTTGGCCTCTTCTCGCAGGTCAGAGCTCAGATGATCTTTTCAGGCACGTAAGGCACGTTGACCGATCTTGAAGGCATGTTGCATCGATAGCGTGGCCAGGCGTTTGGGCCGATCACGCGATGGCGGCAGAGGTCGATACCGGCGCACGGGCTGGCCGGGGTGCGGCCGTCCGGGCCGAACGCCAGCCCATACACCACGCTGTCGTCGTCGCTACCGACCAGTACGAGACCACGATCACCGAGACGGCGGCCGACGCCGTCCGGGACCACCTTCGGCCCGCCACCGCCTGATGCCTTCCCTCACTACGCCCGGTGTGCAGCCCAGCCGCGGTGGCCGACTGCAATGCCTCGAGTGCGGGCGCTGGTGTCGGTCGCTGGCCGTGCACCTCAACCAGGGTGAAGGCATGACCGCTGACCAGTACCGGGAGAAGTACGGCCTGCCCGTGACGCTGCCGCTCGCCTCCTCCGACCTGAGCGAGCTGTGGCGCGAGCAGGCCAAGGAACGGCTGAACGCGGGCGTGCTGATCTCGATGGAGGAGCAAGATCCGGCCACGCGCAGACGAGCAACCCGGACCGGCAATCGTCATACCGAGACGGCGCCCCGGCCTGGTGTGCGGACAGCGCACCAGGCCGGTTTCGTGAAGGGGCGGACGCAGGCGCACCAGAATGCCCGCGACGTCCTGTGCCGCAAGGCCGTGGAGCTCGGATACCACGATTGGGATGAGCTGATCCGGCAGACGAAGGACGTGAGCGTGTACGCGCTGGCCGAGCTCGTCGGCCGGTACCCGGGCACGGTGGCCTGCTGGCCAACCAAGATTCTCGGACAGGGGTGGAAGACAGCCGGTGGACGGCTCCGGCCCCGGCGTGCTGCGGCCTTCGCCCGGCGGGACTGGCCAGACCTTGAGACCGCGCTGGCCCAGGCCGGGACCATGAAGGCTGTGACGAAGGCGGTTCACAGCACGGCACGAGTCCTTCGTGAATGGAACAGCCACCGGGTCGGCGCTCAGCGAGACATGCTCGGCGGGCGATAACGGGTTTGCGACGTATGCGCGCTGGGCGTGGTTGTAGCCTCACGCTGGAGGAGTGACGGCCTCTCCTCCTCTGCCGGGTGAGCCACGGCCTCGGCGCTGGCCGCGGGCGCTGGCCTGGACGGCGGCCCTGGTGACGCTGCTGGCCGGCGTGGCCGGGTTCTTCCTGGCTGACCCGCTGAACCTCCCCACAGATCTGCTGGACGTTCTCGACAAGCGCGCCAGCGTGATCAGCATGGTGGCCGGGCTGCTGTTCGGTGGGCTAGGGGTATGGCTGCAACGACGTCCGCCTTCCGCTCCCGCGTCCTTACCGCCGGAACCGAGCAAGGCCCTGGAGCCAGTGGACATGACAGCGCCACGGACGCCTGCTCGACCGTTCCACCTGATGCCGCGCCCGCTGCACCTGGTCGGCCGTGATGAGACGCTGCCCAGCCTGCACGACCGCCTGACCAACGCCTCGACGTTGCCCTACTGGGTGGCGGTCCATGGCCTGGGCGGCATCGGCAAGACTAGCCTGGTAGCCGAATACAGCCACCGCTACCAGCACGAATACCAACTGGCGTGGCATCTGCCCGCCGAGGATCCCACCATGTTGTCGGCCGCGTTCGCCGAGTTAGCCGCCCACCTCGGCGTGCAGCAGGCTGACCAGGCTGATCCCGTACGTCAGGTGCACGCTGTACTCAACGCCCATCCTGGCCGATGGCTGCTGATCTTCGACAACGCGCCCGACGCCGACGCCCTCCACGGCCTCCTGCCGCCCACCGGCTCCGGGCATGTCCTGATCACCAGCCGGTCGGGAAGCTGGCCGGACCCGCACGGCCTGGAGCTGGCCGTTCTGGACTCCGGTCCGGCCACCGCCTTCCTGCTGGAGCGCAGTGGTCGCGAGGATGCGCAGGCGGCGGCCGCCGTGGCGGCCAAACTCGGCGGCCTGCCACTGGCGCTGGAGCAGGCTGGCGCCTACATGGCCGAAACCGGCACCGACCCCAGCGGCTACCTCGACCTGCTGACCCGCCACCGGCCGGCGCTGCTCGCCGAGGGCAAGCCCTGGGGTTATGCCGAGAAGGTCACCTCCACCTGGCAGGCCGCCTTCGACCAGCTCACCGGCACCCACCCGCAGGCGATCGCCCTGCTGCGGCTGCTGGCCTGCTACGCGCCTGAGGACATCCCTTACCACCGTTTGCTTGACGATCTCACCGTTGACTCGCTCGTCGGACTCGGTGAGGGCAAGGGCGCCAAGAAACAGCTGAGTCTGCTCCCCGCCGGACGCCTGCAGGTCAACACCGCGATGGCCGCGCTGCGCCGCTACTGCTTGATCAGCCGACCGCATGACGGGCTGGTCTCGATGCACCGCCTGGTCCAGGCCGTCACCCTCGATCGGCTCACCGACGGCCAGCGCAACGCCTGGTCTGCCGTCGCCAACACCATCCTGGAGCAAGCCCTCCCCGGCACACCCTACGTACCTGCCGCCTGGCCTGATTACCGGCGCCTGCTGCCGCACGGCCTCACCGTCCTGCCTCCCGGGTCTGATGCCCTCCACGAAATCTCCACGTATCTCGGCGCCGCCGGCGACTCCCGGACCGCTCGCACTTTGGCCAGGCAGCTGTGCGACCACCGCACCGAGCACCTTGGCGCCGAACACCCCGACACCCTGACCACCAGGCACAACCTCGCCGAGTGGACGGGGCAGTCGGGGGATGCGGCCGCCGCCCGCGATCAGCTCGCCGCCCTGCTCCCCATCCGCCAACGTGTCCAGGGTGCTGACCACCCGCACTCCTTGGAGACCTCGCATCATCTCGCCATCTTCACCGGGCTGGCGGGAGACGCGGCCGCCGCCCGCGATCAGCTCGCCGCCCTGCTCCCCATCCGCCAACGCGTCCAGGGTGCCGAGCACCCCGACACCCTAAGGACCCAACACGACTACGCCGACTGGATAGGGGATGCAGGGGATGCGGCCGCCGCCCGCGATCAGCTCGCCGCCCTGCTCCCCATCCGCCAACGCGTCCAGGGTGCCGAGCACCCCGACACCCTGAGGACCCGACACAATCTTGCCCATTTCACCGGGTGGGCGGGGGACGCGGCCGCCGCCCGCGACCAGTACGCCGCCCTGCTCCCCATCCGCCAACGCGTCCAGGGCGCCGAGCACCCGCGCACGTTAGACACATGGCACCAGCTCGCCTACTTCACCGGGCTGGCGGGGGACGCGGCCGCTGCCCGCGATCAGCTCGCTGCCCTACTCCCCATCTGCGAACGCGTTGAAGGCCCTGAACATCCCGAAACCCTGACCGTTCGACACGCCCTCGCCCGCTGGACGGGGCAGGCGGGGGACCCCGTCGCCGCCCGCGACCAGTACGCAGCCCTGCTCCCCGTACGCGAGCGAGTCCTGGGCGCCGACCACCCCCACACCTTGGCCAACCGACACGCCCTCGCCAACTGGACCGGGCAGGCGAGGGGCGCGACCGCCGCCCGCGACTAAATTAGGCGCCGTCCGCCGCACCAACCGCTCTCTCATCCACACCCGGGCCGGCCACAGGCTCCGCACCGATGCGCCGGCTGTTCGCCGCCGATTGCGGTAGAGCCTGTGAGAAGGTGCTTGCGACTTCGCGTGGCCACGTCGTGACTGAGGGAGCTTTTCTGATGGTTTCGGACGTCTACTTTCTCGCCTTGCATGAGCCCTACCATTCGCCGCAGCATCCAGTGGCGATCAACGCCTCGATCGTGCATGCCCGTACCCTGCTGCATTCGGCTCTGCCGCAGCCGGACGGCGCGCTCATCTACCGCTGCCTGACCGAATTCTCCGATCGCCGGCCGGGCTGCGTCGTGCCGCTGTCGACCTTGACGTTCGAGCTGGACGGTGGCCGGAGCTGGGCACAGATCGGCGACTGGGAGCAGGTCGTCGAACACCTGGTGGGACTCACGCGGGCCGGCCGCTGTGATGCGATGCCGCTTGGGCTGCCGGATGTGATGGCCGCACTGCTGGCCAACGGCCCCATGACCAGCGTCCGCTTCGGCGGCGGAGTACCCGTTGATCCAGCTGGCCGTCAGCGGCACCTGGACGAGCTCGCTGCGCTGGTGAAGCAGGCCAGCAGTCAGGGCGCGTTCTGGCCGGGAGACACCCTGGTGCCTGTGCCGAGGAGTCCGAAGACGCTGCCGTACCAGCTGTTCCGGTCGGGCTTGGCAGGGTTCAGGTTCTCTTGGCAGGGTCCCGGTTCCAGCAGCGATAAATAGGTCGAGTCGAGGAATCGCCGAATGGTCAGAGACGGTGGATGACGGGGTGTGTTCCTGGCGGGGCACGAGGGGAGCGGGAGTGTGCGCAGCCTGGGCATGAGCGATCTGGTGGGCGTCACGTGGGCGGTCATCGACTTCGAGGGGCTCACCCCCGCAAGCCGCTCGCCGGTTCCGATCGAGGTCGCCGTTGTGGCCGGTCGCCTGACCGGCGACGGCGCGTGGGTGGAGAGCGGCCGGTTCACCTCGCTGATGAGCCCGCCCGCCGACGTGCCCGTCACTGCTTTCACCACCGCCCAGAGCGGCATCACCGCGGCGATGCTCGCGGCGGCGCCGCCCGCGGACCAGGTGATGTGCGCGCTGGATGCCTGCTTCGTCGCGCCACCGTACCGGCTGGTTGCCCACTCGGCGCATACCGAGGCCACGCTGATCGGCGGCCAGCGTCGGCACTGCCCGACCGTGGCCGCGATCCCGCTGATCTGCACGGTGCGGATGGCCCGCGTCGTGCTGCCCGAGCTGGGTTCGCACACTCTGGATCGTGTCGCCAGCCGCCTGGGGCTGACGATCCCGGCCGACCGGCACCGGGCCCTGCCCGACGCCGAGCTGACCGCGCAGGTGTTCACTCGCCTGGCTGTGGAGGGCGTGCGGGCGGACCGCTGGCGCACTCTGCTAGAGCTGCAGGCCGTCGGCGGGGTGTACGTCAAACCCGAACCCAGCCGCCAGGCAGCCCGAGTGGTGCAAAGCGAGCTGTTCTGACATCGGTCCGCCAAGGACTCGACATGGTGCGGCCAGCCCGGACGATAGCGCGATCGTCCCGCGCCGGCGATGGAGCCGAAAACAGGAACCCGATCGGATCCAAAGAGATCGAGGCGTCGATGTGATCATTGCGGAAGCGCTCCTCGTGGCCGCGTCGCGACGAGCCTGGGAGTGCGCGCTCCCAAGTGGCGATCGCCAAACTCCTCACCGGCCTGTACCTGCCCGAGGAAGGGTCGGTCACCTGGGACGGCGTCGACACCGCCCACCTCGACCGCGACCGCGCCTTCGACAGCGTGGCCCTGCTGTCGCAGGGCTTCGAACGCTGGCCCTTCACCTTCTCTGAACTAAAAAATTGATCATGAAGTTGGTCAGAAGCGACCTGTTAGCGCATGGAGCGTAGGCGCCGCCTGCCCGTTTGTTCGTTTATGAGTTGCATGAAGGATCTCGCCGCAGCACTCCGCCACTTCGCCCTTCTGGCTCCACCTGCCAACCGGGCGGCCACACGTGCCTTGCGCCCATCGCCGAGGATGTCACTAACGCCCCATCGAGGTTGACAGCCTGTTCCCAGCCATCTCGTGGGAACTCGGCGATACCGCCAAAAGTCGCCTTGTCGAACGTAGTTTCGCCAGTGAAGGTGGCGCCGAGGAATCGGACTTCCTCGGCGAAAGACGCCCCGTTGAACCCCGCGTCGCCGGTGAAGGTCGCCCCGTTGAAACTGGCTGCCCCCTTGAAGGCAGCCCCGTTGAACGCCGCCGTACTCGCAAAGGTCGCTCCTTCGAACCAGGCGTCGTTCATGAAGGTCGCCCCCTCGAACTGAGCAGAGCCCCTGAAGGTCACCGCGACAATGGCGGCGGGAGCTGTGAAGGTCGCTCCGTCGAATCTCGCGCCGTTCATGAAGGTCGTCTGGACGAACTGGATGTCACTCGTGAAGGTCACCCCTTTGAACCAGGCGCTGCCTTTGAAGGTCGCGCCGCCGAACCAGGCATTAGTGAAGGTCGCTCCTTGGAACGTGGTGAAGCCGAAGACCGCCCCCGGGAACTGAGCGGCGTCTGTGAAGGTCGCTCCTTCGAACGTGGTGAAGTCTGTGAAGACCGCCCCGTTGAAGAGAGCGGGCCCGATGCGGCAGCTGCTGAGGTCAAGGTCCACGAGGGTGGCTCCGGTCAGGTCCAGGCGGATGCCGGGCCAGAAGGCGTCAGAAGGCGATGTGGCGGGTCGCCACCAGCGGCGGGCCGCGGGAGCAGGATCGCGGAGATGGGCGGCCAGAATGCGCTGGGCGGTGAGCCGGACTTGGCGTTCCTCGTGCGGATCGCGGCCTTTGGTGCTGTCCAATTTGGTTATCCCACCGATGGCCGCGCGCGGGACCGCGGGGCCCAAATCCTCGTGGTTGCCGTCCCGAGGCGGCGTGTAGGGCATGCGTAGGTAGGCGCAGATCACATCCACGATGGTCTGCCGCATTGCAGGGTTGTTCTGGGCAAGCTGTTCCAACGCATAGAGGCCAGCCAGCCGGACCGGAGCCTGATCGTGGCCAAGCTGCTCGGCTGCCTTGCCGAAGCGGTCGGTGTCATGACCGCGCTCGCCGAGCTGGAAGGTGCGTCGGGCGGTGTCGGCGTTGCGCGCGGTGTAGTAGACCGCGCCGAGGGCGGCCAGGCCGGTGGCGAACGCCAGGGTGCGGCCGCGGACCGCGTCGACCGCGGAGGCGAGCTTCTCGCCGGTCAGGCCGGTCACGCCGTCAACGTGCCCCAGCCACCAGGACGCGCCGGGGCCAAGCATCCAGCCGATCGCCGCGGCTAGCACCAGTCCAACCACGAGGACCACAATCGAGGCAGGCTTCACGTCCATACCGTGGCCCATTTCAGGTATCGCGGCCACGGCTTTCCGGCAACAGGGCGATGCGGCGCTGGCCGACCGCGCGGCGTATGGCGATAACCAGCAGATCGACCTTGTGCTGATCGATTCCAGTCACCGTCTGTCGAAGGTCGACCGGGACGCCGTCGGCCAGACTCGCGATGATGCGCAGCATGCGTTGCTCGCCTGCAGAGCAGGGCAGTGTCCCGTTATCGAGGGCGGTGATGGCGGCAGTCCAGTCGACGGTGGCCATCGGCAGGCCGTCGAACAGGCCGTGCTCGAGGGTCACGAACCGGCCGGTGAAGTCGCTGCGCTGCAGCCAGGTCTGCGCGATGAGCAACTCGGCGGCGGCTTGGAGGCAGTGGACTCCTTGGGCTTGGTGTCGCAATGCGGCAGCCAGCTCGATGGGCGGGGTCATGTGGTCCTCTTCGGGAGTACGGCGGTGCGGCCGGCGATGTCCGGGAAGGCCGGCATGCCCAGGTTGATGGTGGTCGCGCGGCGGGCCCGCTCGTCGAGCTGGGCGAGCTTGCCTTCGGCCGCGGCCAGGCTGACCCGCAGACCTTCGGCCTCGCCGAGCCAGCCCTCACGTTCAGCTTCGGCGATGCGGGCGATCAAGTTGGCGCGGATCTCCTCCAAACGCGGCCGCTGATCCGCCGAAATTCTCAAAAGTGGGCATCTGACGCAGGAGTGTTCGTGCTGGCAACTGGCCCCATAGGCGCGACCGCAGTCGCCCAGCGCGACCTTGCGGCGTTCGAAGTGCCCGAGGAACTCATCCCATTCCTCGTCGGTCGGGGTGCGGTATTCGATGCCAGGTCGCAGCGAGCGGCGGCGGGCGATGAAAGCGCGATGGCCGTTGATCGCTTCCTCGGGATAGATCGCCTTGTAACCCATGGTCGTGTTGATGTCTTTATGTCCGAGCAGGAGCTGGGCGATGTGGGGTGGCATCCCGTTGACGATGGCTTCGGTCGTGAACAGCCTGCGGAAGTCGTGGGGTGAGTAGGTGAGCGGTCGGCCGGAGGCATCGGTCAGGTCGGTGAAGAGCAGGATCTCGTTCAAGGCCCGGCGGATGGTGCCGGGCGAGATCTCTCGGATCTGGCCGCCGCTGGTCCACTGGAGCAGCAGCGGCAGGGGCGGGTTCCGGAGTTTTTCGGAGGTGTCCCAGGAGGAGACCAGGGGGATCACCCCGTCTTCGCCGCGGATGCGACAGACGATCGTGCTCAGAACATCGGCGAGTTCGGGGCTGACGACCAGCAGGCGTTCTTCGTCGGTCTTGGAGGGCGCGATGTGCAGGAGCGGGATCAGTTCGCCGGTGTTGGGGAGTCGGTATTGGGTGATGCTGTGGTGGCTGAGCTCGCGGAGTTCCTCAATCCGGATACCGGTGTGCCGAAGGATCTCGATCGTGGCCCAGCCCCAAAACGCTCGGTTCTCCTCCCTGGCCAGCTCGCGGCGGCGCCCGGTCGAGTCGAAGGAGGTCAGGGAGTCGCGGCGGCCTAAGTGGTGGCCGCGGGCCTTGGTGAAGGTCTCGCCCAAGACCGTGAAGGCCTCGCTTGGGCGGGCCTGCCGCAGAGCGGCCAGCCGTGCTTGAGCATTCCGGAGGTGCTGCTCAGCGGCGCGGACCAGGTCCGGCAGGGTCGGGAGCCGTTCTCGAGTGCGCTGATCCATGCGGGCCTTGCGGCGGGAGAGCTGCTTCTTCTGAGAGATCTCCGCCGAACTGATCGGGCAGGGCGCGGCCCAGGGCCCCCAGCGAGCCGGGTCTTCCAAGGCCCATTGAGCGATGTCGAGGTAGAAGGCTCGAACGCAGGTCAGGGAGTCGATCGCGTTCAAGCGGGGAGCGAGAGTCTCGCCGATCGTTACCTGCTCGGTGAACGTCTTGCGCGGGCACACCGCCGTCGAACAGATCCAGCGCCTCTTGCGCCACAGCAGCTCACAGCGACGCCCGGCAACCGGCAGATCCCGCGGCCGAGTGGTCACCCACTCCTTCACCCGGGTGGCCCGCACCCCGCAGCCGGGGCACACCCTCGCCCGTTCATCCATCGTCGCCAACCATACGATTGGCCCCTGACCAGCGTGTTCATCTCTTGCGATGACCTCGGCGACGGCCAGGCCATCCAAGCCCAGTAATCGGGTCGTATCGTTGACCATGCTCGCGGCTTCTCTGTCGTGATCTTCTGCGTCGACAACAGAAATGATCGACGGAAGCCGCGAGCTCCCTCAAGAGCCGACCGCACCCCAGCCACGCGAGCACGAACGGTCAGGCCTCAACCCCGATCAAGTTCGAAGAGCCGTCATGCCCCGGCGCGGGGCCAGCATTGTCCATCTTTGTGTAATACGGTGGCCTTCTCCCGAGGAGCATGGTGAGTACAGCGAAAGTCATCGTGGTGGCTCCACCCGCGGTCGCATGCGAAAATCCTGCGGAAATGCGATACGGCGGCGTCGAAAGGGTCGCCTGGCGGTTGGTGCGGATGTTGACAGCGCTCGGCTGTGACGTGGTGCCCATTGCCTCCGCCGACAGTGACTTCGGCTCCTCTGTCACCACGCGCGGATTGTCGCCGGTTCCGTCCTGGTGTCGGCCGGATCGGACGCCCCAGGTCTACGCCGAGGACACGACGGCGCTGCTCGACCGCTTCGGTGATCATGTGCGACGAGTTGTCGAGGTGGAACGGGCGGATGCGGTCCTGATGCTGGGCCCTAGCTTTCCGGTCCTGCGGGAGACGTTGACCGCCGCCCGAGCGGCCGATTCCCGGGCGGCAGCAGTCCTGCACAATGGTCCGGTTGACAACGTCGACACAATGCCATTGCTCGCCGCCGCCGATGTCACGCTCTTCTGCCTCTGTGAGGCTCAGCGCTCTTCTTTCGGCGCGTTGGCGCAGCGTATGGAGGTCGTGACAGACGGCATTCCGGTTGATGCGGTGCCATTCTCTGCAGACCCCGTGCTGACGCGAAACCGACTATCCAGTGACCCCGCATATGCCGGCCTGCACCTCCGCGCTGAGCGTCCCCTGGTTGGTCAAATTGACTACTTCCATGCGAACAAGGCCATGCTGACCACACTCCAGATCTTCCTCGACTCGGGGCTGTGGCGCACTCACGATCTGCTGCTCGCCGGCGGGCCTGGGTGGCAGTTGCCGAGCCGGTCGGACTCCGCCGAGGAGCCTTACCTGAATCAGATGCGCGCCTTCGTGGCGCGAAACGATCTCGCCGGTTGCGTGCGCATCCATGGCGAGTTGACCGGCGCCCAAGCTACTGAGCTGTACGGTGCGATGGATGTCTGCGTCAGTCCAGTACGGCTGGAGAACCAGCCGGAATCCCGGGACGCCGAGTCGTACGGTCAAGGACGTGCGATCGCTAACAGCGCTGGCACGCCGGTGCTCATGTCCACTGCCTACGATAGCTCTTTCAGCGCCCGGCCAGAGTTCCGGTTCGAAAGCGCCGAGCAGGGTGCGGAGTTGCTCGGTGAGCTTACCGTCTCCGCCGAGATGCGCCAGGAGATGAGGGCCTTCGCCGAGCGTCGTGATGCGATGGCTCCGGCCCTGGTTCGTTACGCCCAGTTCGTCGGGCTTCACCGCACCCAGGACGACGTGGCGCAGGCTGTCGCGCAGGTGGTGGACAGCGAGGTCAACCGAGGCCGGCGTTGAGTCATTGGTCGTGTGCCCTGCCGCTTGTCGCCGCCTCTCGGGCATCTCGGCCTGCTCGTGAGCTGGCCGGTGGGTCTCGGCAGGTGCCGTCGTCTCGGCTAGAGGTCGCGTAGGAGCAGCTCGATCGCCGCTGGAGTGCTCGATGCCGATTTCGGTCAGCATTCCCAGGGTTTCCTGTATTCGCAATGCTTGCCCACACCAGAGCGCAATGCGTAAAAGTAGGCATACAAATCTGGCAATCCTCGTTTGATCACGAAAATGTCATGTTTTGGGTGGTGATGGCGTCTGGCACCGGTGCTGCAGGCACCGCCGAGATCACCTTGAGGGCGACGAAACGGGAATAAAGGGCGCATATAAGGATAAAAAGGCGCGCGCCTTGCAGGCCTGAGGGGATGAGCCCACACTGTCGTCACGCCATCATTAAGGGGGCCAGCGCGTGTGGGCTCAGATATTGACTCTGGCAGGAGTCTTGATCGGCGCAAGCGTGTCCTTCGTCTTCACATCGCGTGCTGAGAAGGCGCGCAACCAAAGAGAGATGCTCATCCGCTGGGATGTTCGCAGATATGAAGCGTTTGCGGACTATATCGGTGCGGTCACCCAGATGGCCCGGGTGGCCGGCCAGCTCACTCAGGGGCGTGGTTGGGATAAGATCGCCTGCCCGGTCGACCGCGAAGCCGGACTCGCCGCGATGGATCGATTTGAGAGCACTCGCACAGCTGCGTACGAACGTCTGGTCATGCTCGCCAGCCAGGACTGCATAGATGCCGCCGACATTCTTAACAAGGCTGTTTGGCGGCTGGAGTGGATAGCGCGAGAGGCCATTAACGGCTCGACGGAGGAATGGCAGCTAGGCCTGGATGCCTACACCTCGGCGTTGGACATATTCCAGCAGGCTGCCCGGACTTGCCTGGTACTGCCCCTGGCATCATTCGCGCGGCAGATCCATCGTCCCGCGATCGAGTCTCCTTAGGTTGCTAGGGCAGAATAGCCAGACCGTCGCAGCAACATGGCGGTTGCCTACGGCTTGCCGCAACTCATTGTCCTGATCACACAGATCGGGCCGTAATCACGGTACCAAGCAGCGGACCGCGACCTCTGCGGAGCTCGACCCGTTTACGGGACGGGTTCAACCTGTCCGGGGCTTCTTCGCGCTTCTCCAGCTCAGGCGATCACGCCACTCCCGCGATCGTCGCGAAACTCGTCCCAAAATCCTCTACGGACACTCAAAGTCATGGATCTTGCACGTAGAGCGACGATCTCTGATAGCTGTGATCCATGTCTACCTGAATGCGGCGCACCGCCGCTGTCTTCACCCTGCCCCTCGCTCTGGCCGTCCTCGCCACCCCGCCGGCGCCGCTGCCCGCAGCGCTCTGGTCCCCGCGCATCCGGCCGGGCTGCCGACCCCCATCACCGCGGCGGACGCCCGGACGGCACTGGATGTCCTGCTGGTGGCAGAGCCGCGACCAATGACTGGCTACAGCCGCGCCAAGTTCCCGCACTGGAGCGGCCAAGGAGAGGCGTGCGACTCACGCGAGGTCGTGCTGGCCCGCGACGGCCAGGGCGTCGAGCGCGACGAGCAGTGCCGCGCGACGGCCGGCAGCTGGTATTCCGAGTACGACGGCCGTACTCTCACCGCCGCCTCCCAGGTCGACATCGACCACGTCGTGCCCCTGGCGAACGCCTGGCGCAGCGGAGCCGACACCTGGACCACCCCCCAGCGCAAGGCCTTCGCGAACGACCTGCAAAACCCGCAGCTCATCGCGGTCAGCGCGGCGAGCAACCGGGCCAAGGGTGATCAGAACCCCGCGCAGTGGTAGCCCACGCTGCGCAGCTACTGGTGCACCTACTCCCGGGCCTGGGTGGACATCAAACAGCGCTACGCGCTGGCCGTGACGGCCGAGGAGAAGACCGCCCTGGCTGGGATGCTGGACACCTGCCCGGCCGACGGCGCTCGCCGTGGCCGATAACACCTCTTACGAAGACCAGGTCACCGCCGGGTCCGGCGGCGTCATGACCCAGGAGGTCGGGGTGGTGACCGGTGACCTCACTATCCGCACCGAAGCCGCCGTCGACGACGCCCAGGCGGTCCGGGTGCAGGTGCAGTACACCGGAGCCGAGGAGTGGTACACCCTCACCGGAAGCCCCGTCGCACTGGCCGGCCGTTCCGCCGAGCAGGTGCATCAGGCGGCGCTACGGGCCGCCTGCGCGGGCGCGGACGGCGGAGTGACCGCCGCGCACCTGCGGTACTGACTCCCTTGCGCTGCTACGGCGCCCGCAGCCCGGATGGGCTGCGGGCCTTCGTGGGTGGATCAATGAAAACGGGCCCCCGAGCGAACGCCCTGGGGCTTTCCGGCATGAGACGGCCATCGGCCTGCTACCTGCCACCTGCTACCGGGCTGCCCAGGTGCCGTTTGGGCAGCTGCCGGAAGCAGCCCTCCCGACTGCACACCGTGAGTTGCGCATCGTGACGCTAGGTGACTATCGTTGTCGATATAGGGTCCCCGACGACAAGGAGGCGACCCGGTGTGACCACGCCCACTCGCCCGGTACGGCTCACCACGCCGGTACGGCTCGTGCTCAGCGCATTAATGGCCGCCCACGCGGAGGATCCGCCGTGGGGCTACCGGATCTGCGCCGAGACCGAGTTGGGCCCCGGCACCGTGTACCCGATCTTGGAACGCCTCGAGCAGGCGGGCTGGATCACCGGGCAGTGGGAGGCGGACACTCCGCACGCTAGGCCCGCCCGCCGGTTGTACACCTTCTCCTCCACCGGGCGGCAGTTGTACGCCGAGGCGCTGGCTCGCAGCAGCACGCGCCGTGGCGCCCTGCTTCGTCCCGCCTGGCTGCGCTCGGCGGGCTCCCCCCAATGAGGATGAGTGCACTCCTATTCGTTCGTCGACCAGACGCGTCGTCAGCGCCAGCTGGCGGCCGCGGCGCTGTGCTCGGGCGGCGCCTTGTCGGTCACCGGCGCCGTGGTTCTGATCTTCAGCTCCTCCGCCACGCTCTGGTTCGTTCTGGGCCAGGTGGCCACCGCGACGGGCGGCACCGCGGCGGCAGTCGGGGCGCTGGTCATGGTCCACGCCGACGCCCAGCCCTGGTCGCCACGCCCTCTGGCCGTCACGCGCACGCTGTGGCGGCGCTACCCGCCGCGCCAGGTTCTCATCCTTGGACTGTGTGAGATCGCCGTCCTGATCGCCGGCCCGGCGCGCCGCTTTCGCCAGCAGGAATGGCAAGCCGATCTTCGCGAGAGCCGCACACCGCTGCGCTACGCCCTCGGTCTGGTCGCGGCGAGCGTCCGCAGCAGGTTCTGCCGCTGAGACCAATATTGACCTTGCGTGCACGAACGTTCACTGTGAGAGATTGATGCTCGGGGTCGGCGGAAGGAGACGGGCGATGAGGATCGGCGTATGGGTGGTTGGTGCAGCGCTGGTGGCCTCTACCGCAGTGCTGGCGGGTCCGGCACATGCGGCATCCGGCGACCTGACATGTGATGGCGGCTACTTCCAGTTTCAGCTCCAGTCGCCGCTGAGCACCCTCGGCCAGCAGGCCTCCGCGATCGTCAGCGGAGGGCTCGTGAACTGCCACACGGCGTTGCTCTTGCCGTGACCTGCTTGTGGCGTGCACTGCCACAGGTGCACCCGAGTGCCGTTGGTGCGGGCGTTGGGCCTCTGAAACATGCCCCGGGACCACGGGTAGCCCGTGGTCCCGGGCCCGGTGCTGAGGCCCGAGGGCCTCGGCGCCGGACGTCGTTCAGGGGACGTCGACCCCGACGTGGATGTTCATGGAGATGTGGTCGCCCTCGTAGGCGGTCGTGATGCGTTCGTCGCGCCAGTACCCGCCGTACTTGAGTGCTTCGAAATGCACCTCGTGGTGCCCGCTGTCGGCCTCGAAGGTCTGCGTGACGGTGAGGTTGCTGCCGCTCCAGCGTCGATGGAAGGGCTCGGCGGCGACCTCGCGGCCGTCTTTGCGCAGTTTGAAGGCGCCTTTCATGTAGCAGTAGGTTGGGCAGTCGGAGTACCAGGCCGCACCCCAGTAGTAGAAGTAGTCGCCGGAGAGGTCGGCCCTGATGACCTTGGTGCCGTCGTCGCGCTGCTCCACGCTGACGCACAGATTTACGTTGGCCTTGGTGTAGGTGTCCTCGGATGCCATCGTCTGCGTACCACTGCTCGGGGCGCAGGCGCGGGTGAGTACGCGCTGTTGTGCCGCGGCCGGTGTGGGGGCGGCCGTGACGGCGACGACCGCCAGGGCCGCCAGGACCGTTGCGAGCGCTCGCATCCGGCGCTGCGGGTCTCCCTCGCGAGTGATGTTGCCAAGTGTGATCATTCTGTGACTTTAAGTGACGGTAGGTGGTCGCAGGTAATCTCCACTCCGGTTCGGCGAAGAGACACCTCTGCAGGATCGCCCTCCAGTCGCCCGGGCGGCGAGACCGAGGTCGAAGGGCCCCAAGGCCGGGTGTCGCCTGAAGACGGCCGACGAGGCGATGTCCAGCAAGCCGCCTTTGTGTAATCAGTCGAACGCATATAGTAGCGGGATGGGGAAATTCACAGTGAGCCACGACCTCCACGGTGAGCCGGCTGCGTTCTTCGGCTGGTTCTTCGACCGGAGCCGGGCAGAAGATCTGTACCAGGGGCATTTGGGCTACGTCGACTACAGCACTATCAGCCTTGCTGATGCTGACGGGCAGCTGACCCGCACCACCACGTTCGCCAAGCAGATGTCACTGCCCGGGCCAGTGGCAAAGCTCCTCGGCTCGGGCTTCCGCCAGACCGAGGACGGACAGTTCAACAAGTCCGCCCGCGTGTACCAGTGGAAGGTCACGCCGAGCACCATCACCGACAAGCTCCGCGAAGAAGGCACCCTGCGAGCGGAGGAACGCGGCGACGGCTGCCGCATCATCGTGGACTACGAGCTGGAAGCAAAGGTGTTCGGGGTCGGCGGCCTGCTGGAGAGCACCTTCGAGACGAACCTGCGCGAGGAGTGGGATCAGATCGCCGGTTTCTGCAACCGCCAGGCCGCAGCCTAGACATCCTCGACCGTGAGGCCAGAGCCATGGTCCGAGGGCGCCAGGCACCTGCACCCGAAGCCCTCCTGGAAACTGGGCGAAGCCCGGACCTCGGTGAGCACACTCTTGGCCGCGTCGATCAGGGGCCGTATTCGGGGGCCCGGTCGACCGGCTCCAGCCGGTCCAGTTCCCGCAGCGCGTCAATGAGAGCGGCCAGGGTGGTTTCACTTCCTGGTCTACGACGCCAAGTTCGTCCGCCGTCACGACGACGACCAGCCGTGGCTGCACGCCTTCAGCGAGGCCGGGCCGCGCGGGGAGTACGACCACCTGCGGGCCGGTCCGCCCGGCAACTGGCCCACGCCCGAGGAATGGGCGGAAGGGTTCGACCTGACCGAGGCCGATGACCGCTACTCCGAGATCAACCCCTACGACGGGCCCAAGCGGTAGGCATTGCCGAACCGCATGGGCCTGGTGATCGACATGTTCGGTAACACATGGTAACGATTCGGTGACATGTGGTACCCGGCGGGCATGCACCAGCCTTGTCGCCGCGAACAGATACGGAGATCGCCATGCGGGCAGCAACCACACGAACCCACACTCGATCCATACGGTCAATCGCCGTCGTCAAACACGGCCGTCGGCAGCGCACTGTTGACGGCCCTCATGGCCGCACCGGCCTACGCCGGCGGAACGCCGAACGTCTCCGGCAAAGCCCGCGCATCCACGGCCACCGTGGCCTCCCAATCGGGGGGCCAGGAATGGGTCCAGACCGGCCCGCTCACCTTCCTACACGCCCTCGCCGGTGCCAACAATGTCTACGAGAAGGTCTCCGAGGTCCCGGCGCTCACGATCCCCTTTCCCGGCGTGTGGGAGATCTCCTATCACGCCCGCACAGCGACCTACCCAACCGCGAACACGGGACTGTGGGTCACCACAGCGCTGTTCAAGAACGGCGCGCTCATCCCCGCAAGTGAGGCACTGTCCGGCCTCAACACCTCGAACGTCCCGGGAACCCAGAACACCATCGGGCAGACGGTCATAGAAACCTTCGCCGCCGGGGACACCGTGACGCTCCACGCCTTCCGCATCGGGCAGACCGGCACCGCCGGCGTCTACAGCAACTCCGACGGACGGACCACAGTCACGGCGCACTGGGTGAGCCCAACCTGAGCCGAACCAAAGCAACTCCCGCATTGAGGTGATCTCGCGCCGTCGGGGAAGCCGCCTCTCAGCCGTGCATGTTCTCGGAAGTTGTGGCCGTTCCGCTTCCGAGAACATGATCTTCTCGGAAGTCCAATGACCTGCGCGGACCGGCCCACTTTGGGGCTGGGGCCGGGTTCGGGAGGAGAACGCCAGGTAGAAGCTCACTTGTAGGATCCGCAGTTTCGTGTCGGATGGCAACGTCTGGACCTGCGCTTGGTGGACAGTCCGCGTGATCTGTCGGCTGTGCTGGTCCGCGCGGGCGTGTCGAATCCTCACGTCATGTCGGCTCGCTTGGAAGCTTGAGTCGAGTGGACTGAAACCCTGATCTGCCGGTCCGCCTCGGCGATCGTTATCTGGGGTTCTTTGCCACTTCTCGCAGGTTAGAGCGAGATGATCTTTTCAGGCACGTAGGGCACGTTGGCTGGCGCTGAAGGCAAGTTGCATCCAAGGCTTGTCCCGGTGTTTTGGCCGAGCTCGCGATCTGCAGTGGCGGCATCGGGTGAGGGTTGGTCTGGTCAGCGGGTGTGTCGGCGGCGGGCTGGGTCGTGCTCGGCCGTGATGCGGGCCGGAGGTCTTTTCGCCCAGGCGTACGTAGCGGCCGAGACTGGGCAGGTGCTGGTGGGGGGCTTGGCCTGTACTTCGATCGGCACGCTGCAACACAGCGACCATGTACCGATGCAAGCAAGGCGACCAGTCCCACGCCATGAAGGTGAGACGAGCCATTTTCATGGCGCAAGGTGTATGCCGCCCCGGTGAGAATCAGCGAGACGACGTAAGCCGGCACGAGGCGTAGCCTCGACGCTGTTGATGATCAGAATCGTTTCCCGGGGAGGACATGTGATCCAGTGGACCCCTCCCCGAGGCGGCAGATCGAGAAGTCACTCGCCACCGCCGCGCAGCACAAGCCGATCGCCTGGAGGCTGATCCTTCCGCTGGAGCACACCCCGCCCGAGAAGGCGTGGTTCGACGAACTCCAGGCGCAGTACCCGAAGATCCTGCTCGCCTGGCAGGGCATCGACTGGCTTGACGAGCAGCTCGCGCGCCACGTCCAGGCGCCTGGCGGTGGGTGGCGGCGACCGCGGGAGCGTGGCTGGTCGCGCTCGGCGCGTTCACGGCGGTGACCACTCCGTTGTGGCAGCCGGGTCAGCCGGGCTGGCTCATCGCCGTCATAGGGGTGCTCGGCGGTGCGGTCATGGCGGCCACGGTCGCGGCGCTCACCGGTGCCGCTCTGGTGCGCCTGCTACGCCGTGGCCAACAGCTGTAGGACGATGGGGACAGTTCCTCGTCGTGCAAACGTGAGAGCGTGTGCCGTGCACACGGCGCCGAACGCTCGGCACTCGCCGTAGGAGGACGGTACGACGACCGGCCGGGCGGCATGGCGCCTTCGGGTCGGCTCGGTGCGCTCAGTCGCTCGGAGCCACGCCGGCTGACGCGGGGTGCAGGTTCTCCACGATCCGGACGAGCGTAAGGTTTGCCGCGGTCAGCGTCCGGACCAGCTCCTCCAGCTTCTCGACCCGCCTCTTCAACGACAGCAGTTCGACGTCGAGCGCCGACGACTCCATGACCATGCGTCCGCCGATCATGATCGGCTCACCTCCATAAGACGGTACAAGCACATGGTGGGCGCCCGCAGCCGTTGTGCGACAGCGGCGAACGTCCCCGGGTGGCAGGACCAAAGACACTGGCCGCACAGATCCGGTGAGCGGATGCCCGGGGGAAAGGAGGTGACAGTGATGAGGCCGACTTGGATGGACGCCACGGCGACAGTGGTCGCCGGGGCGAATGTCGCCATCTAGGTGGAGGCATGGACGTGATCACGCAGGCCCTTTGGGGCGCTGAACGACGCCGAGGCGGCACGCCTGCCGTTCGGACAGATCGTCCGGGTCGAGGACTACATCGCCGACGGCCGGTACGTGCTGCGCGCTGAGCTGCCCGGAATCGACCCCGACAAGGACGTCGAGGTCACCATGGGTGACGGCGTACTCCACATCCGGGCAGAGAGGACCCGCAAGGTCTCCGAGGCGCACCGATCGGAATTCTCCTACGGGTCGCTGTCGCGATCGGTGACGCTGCCGGCCGCGGCCAAGACGGATGACGTCAAGGCCACCTACAACGGCGGCGTCCTGGAGGTCAGTGTGGGGCTGGCCGACGGCAAGTCTCGCAGGAAGTCCCGGACGGACCGGCCAATGGCCGGCGTAGATGAGGCGGCATCGGCCGGGGTCCGAGCACAGCCCGCTTCTGGGTACGGCCGGGCCTCACAGGCAGTGCCGGACGGCCCGTGGGTTGGTGCCGAAAGTCCCTGCCCAACGCAGGGGGCCGCGGCAAGAGTGGTGGTCATGACCATCCTGTCGCAATCCCGTTGCGGGCTCAGCGCCGTCGAAGCGGCGGAGCGGCTGGCCGCCGCCGGCCCGAACGCCCTGCCTGTGGCTCGCCACGTCTCGCCTGTGGTGTTGCTGCTGCGCGAAATGGTGCATTTCTTCGCTCTGCTGTTGTGGGGCGCCGCCGCGCTGGCCGTGTTGGCCGGGATGCCGCAGCTGGCCGTGGCGATCGCGGTGGTCGTGGTGCTCAACGGTGGCTTCGCCTTCGCCCAGGAGTACCGTGCCGATCGGGCCACGCAGCGGTTGCGGGAGCTGATCCCGGCCAACGTGGTGGTCCGGCGGGACGGCAGGCGCATGCTGATCGGCGCGGCTGATCTGGTGGTCGGGGACGTCGTGCTGCTGGAGGCGGGGGATCGGATCTCAGCCGACCTGGAGCTGGCCGAGGTGCATGCGCTGGCCGTCAACGAATCCATGCTGACCGGGGAGAGCCGTCCCGCCCGGCCACGGGAGGGTGGCCCGGCCTACGCGGGCACGTTCGTGGTCGAGGGGGAGGCCGAGGCCGTCGTGGTGGCCACTGGGGCGCGTACCCGGCTCGCCGCGATCGCCAAGCTCACCCGGGAGGCGATCAGGCCGCCCAGCCCGCTGGCCGTCCAGCTCGGCAAGATCGTCAAGATCGTCGCTGGGATCGCGGTGGCGGTCGGCACCGTGTTCTTCGGGCTGGCTGTGCTGCTGGGGATGGACCCGGGACAGGGATTCCTGTTCGCCATCGGCGTCACGGTCGCGCTGGTACCCGAAGGGCTGCTGCCCACCGTCACACTGTCCCTGGCCCGCGCCGCCCAGCGGATGGCCGCCCGCAACGCCCTGGTACGCCACCTGGAAGCGGTCGAGACGCTCGGCTCGGCCACGTTCATCTGCACCGACAAGACCGGCACGCTGACCCGCAACGAGATGACCGTGGCCGAGGTGTGGGCGCCGTCGAGCTCACCGGCCGAGGTCATGCGCACGGCGGTGCTGAGCTCCACCGGCCGCCTCAGCGGCGGCAAGCCCGTGGGCGACCCGATGGAGGTGGCCCTGCACGTCGAAGCGCTGCGTCTTGGTGCTGACGTGGAAGGGCAGGTCACCCGGCGCTTCCCGTTCGATCCGGTACGGCGCCGCGCCTCCGTCCTGGTGGACGGCGGGCTGCATCTGAAGGGCGCACCGGATGCCGTGCTGCCGCTGTGCCGGGTCGTACCCGGGGCCGATGAGGCGCTGGCCCGGATGAGCGACCACGGTCTGCGGGTGCTCGCCGTCGCGCGTGGCCGCACGGCCGAGGAGTCGGAGCTGGAACTTCTCGGTTTGGTCGGGCTGTACGACCCGCCACGCGAGGATGTGGCCGAGGCGATCGGGAAATGCCGCATCGCCGGGATCAAGCTGGCCATGGTCACCGGCGACCATCCGCGCACCGCCCGCGCCATCGCCGCCGAGGTAGGGCTGCTCGGCCCGGACGAGCTGGTGGTCACCGGGGCCGAACTGCCCGCCGACGATGCCGCACTGGGCGAGCTGCTCGACCACGACGGCGTGGTGATCGCCCGCGTGACGCCCGAGGACAAGCTGCGCATCGCCCGAGCCTTGCGCGGGCGCGGCCACGTGGTGGCGATGACCGGTGACGGCGTCAACGACGCGCCGGCGCTGCGCGAGGCCGACATCGGCATCGCCATGGGCAAGTCGGGCACCGACGTCGCCCGTGAGGCCGCCGACCTGGTGCTGCTGGACGACCACTTCGCCACCATCGTCGGCGCGGTCGAGCTGGGCCGGGCCACCTACGCCAACGTGCGCCGCTTCCTCACCTACCACCTGACCGACAACGTCGCCGAACTCACCCCGTTCGCCATCTGGGCGCTGTCCGGCGGCACCATCCCGCTGGCCCTGACCGTGCTGCAGGTGCTCGCCCTCGACATCGGCACCGACCTGCTGCCCGCCCTCGCCCTGGGCGCCGAACCGGCCAACCCGCGCACTATGCACGGCCCCGCCCGCACCGGAAACCTCATCGACCGGCGGCTACTCATCCGCGTCTTCGGCGTGCTCGGGCCCGCCCAGGCCATGGCCGAAATGGGCGCGTTCGTCGGTGTCCTGTTGCTCGGCGGCTGGCACTTCGGCACCGCCCCGAGTCTCGGCCTGCTCGCCGCGGCCTCGGGGACGGCCTTCGCCGCCGTCGTGCTCGGCCAGTTCGCCAACGCCTTCGCCTGCCGCAGCGAATCCCGCTGGATCGGGCGCATCCGCTTGCGCACCAACCCCCTGCTGCTCGGCGCGATCGCCGTCGAAGCCGTGCTGCTGCTGGCCTTCCTCGGCCTGCCGCCCGTCTCGCACCTGCTCGGCGGCGCCTTCCCACCCGCCGCGGGATGGGCCCTGGCCGCGATGGCGATCCCCATCATGATCCTGGCCGACACCGCGCACAAGGCGTGGCAGGCAAAGCGCGCGCGTGAGGACGCGGGCTCTCCGTCGGAGACGACCGGATCAGCATCTGTTATGGCGGCACCGCCGCCCGTAAGGAGGCAACTGCCATGAACCACATCGTGCTCGGCTACGACGGCTCGGACTTCTCCGTGCAGGCCCTCGACTGGGCGCTGGACGAGGCCGAACTCAGAAGACTCCCGCTGACCGTCGCCCACGCCTGGCAGTGGCCCTACGGCGAAGCCGACGAGGAGACCAAGAACCACCTGCGCAAGGCCGCCGACCACGTACTGTGGCACGGTGCCGACTGCGCCCGCGCGACCAGTTCGGTCGTCGGCATCGAGACCGACCTGCACGAGGGCCCGGCGGCACAGCGGCTCGTCGAACTGTCCAGCGGCGCCGCCCTCGTCGTGGTCGGCTCGCGAGGGCTGCACGGGTTGCCCGGGGCCCTCGTGGGCTCGGTGGCCCGATACGTCGCCGCGCACGCCGAATGCCCGGTGATCGTCGTACGCGGACCAGGCCCGCTGCCCGCCCCCGCGCATCCAGGGCCGATCGTGGTCGCCGACAAGGAACCGACCGCCTCGGTCCTGGAGTTCGCCGTCGGCGAGGCGGACATGCGCCGGCTCGCCCTGGTCACCACCGCCGAACCTCAGACCTGGCAGGAGAGCCATCCGAACGTCGCCTCCAGAGTTCAGGAAGCGCGTGAAACGCCGGCGCTCATCGTGGCCGGTCGCAAGAGGGCTGACCATCTCGGAATGATCGCCTCGCTCCTCCAGCACGCTCCGTGCCCGGTCGCCGTGGTGGGTACCTCTATGGGCAAAGGCCCTCGGGACTGAGGGTATGTCCTGTGCGCCGATCAGCCGGGGGATCAACCTGCGGGCGTGATGTGTGTGTCCGATGGTGGCCCATTCCGGTGCAGTGCGCGGGGGACAGCTAGTTCGAGACCGTCGAAATCGGCGCTGAGAAGAATCACGCGGGGCTGTTTCGCTCACCGGAACAGTCCCGTTGAACGAAACCGGACATTGGCCTGATTATCACCCAATGTCCCTTATTTACCCGTCGTCGTCTCCCCTCCCCGTCTCCGATGCCGACGGTGAACCCCAGCCGGTGGCGATCGCCTCCCCGGCCGAGCCCGACGGGTCGGCGAACAGCGTGCTGGGCAAAGTGCGGCTGATCCTTGAGGCGTTCGGCCCGGATGACGAGAGCCTCGGCCTGTCCGAGATCGTCCGCCGCACCGGCGTCGCCAAGGCGTCGGTCCACCGGCTGGCGCAGGAACTGCTGCAATGGGGCCTGTTGGAGCGGCGCGGCTCCGAGTACTGGCTGGGCATGCGCCTGTTCGAGATCGGGCAGCGCGTGCCGCGCCAGCGGATCCTGCGTGACGCGGCGCGGCCGTTCATGGAGGACCTCTACCAGGCGACGGGCGAGACCATCCATCTGGCGGTGCTGGACGGGCTGGAAGTGATCTACCTGGAGAAGGTGTCCGGTCACGGCCAGGTGTCCAGGCCGTCGCGCATCGCCGGACGCATGCCGCTGCACTGCACGGCGACCGGCAAGGCCCTGATCGCCTTCGGCCCTGGGGCGCTCTTCAGCGACGTCGTGGCCACCTCCCTGGCGCGCGTGACCCCCCGTACGATCACCGCGCCCAAGTTGCTCGCCCAGGAGATCCAGCAGGCGCGCAAGGTCGGGTACGCCATCGAGCGGGAGCAGACCCGCGTCGGCTACCTCAGCGTGGCCATCCCGCTCACCGGGGCCACCGGAACGGTGGTCGCGGCGCTGTCGGTGACGGCGCCGACCTTCCGCGCCGACGTCAACAAGTACGTGGGGCTGTTGAGCATGGTGAGCAGGCGCATCACGAAGTCGATCATGGTCGCCGACGGCGGCAGAAGCTGACACCGGCCACGAAGCGCCCTCGACCGGCCAGGCTCATCAGGGCCGCAGGTTACGAGGCGTCCTCGACCGGCGGGTCCGTCAGGAACATCGTCACGATCTCGGCCACTTCCGCGGCTTTGTGCTCCATGAGCGGGATCATGCCGCCGTCGACCACGGCCGACGTCACGCTCAGCGCCCCGGTGAGGTTCTCCCGGAGCGGGGCCATCGCAGGCAGCGCGAACGGGTCCGCCGCGGCGCCCAGCAGCAGCACGGATGTCTTGACCGAGCCGATCTTGTCCTCCATGTAGTACCGCGCGCACGCCCGATGCCCCTCCGCCGGATCGACTCCAGGGGCCAGTGCGTCGTGGACGAACCGGTCGAGCAGGCCCGTGGCCGGGTCGGGATAGTACGGCTGCCGCAGCCGCCACAGCGTCAGCAGGTGGTCGCCGCCGGGGGAGTGCACGGCCTCGTCCACCCCCGGACCGTCCGCGTGGGACCGGCGGAATCGGGAGTCGGTCCACGGAGTCGACGACAGGACGAGCAGCCCGACCCGCTCCGGCGCGGACGCCGCCAGCTCGACGGCCACCACGCCCCCGGTGTGGTGGCCCAGGACGTCGGCGCACTCGATGTCCAGGGCGTCCAGCAGGGCCAGCGCGCCCGCCGCGAAGAGCTCGATCGTGTGGGGTGCCGGGGCCTTCGCGCTGGCCCCGAAACCGACCATGTCCATGGCGATGACGCGCCGGTGCGGCGCCAGGAGGGGGATCAGCTCCCGGAACTCGTCCCAGGACCTGGGGGTCTGATGCAGGAGCAAGAGAGGGCGGCCCGCGCCCTGCTCGGCGTAGTGCAGCTGGCCGAACGGCGAGTCGGCGTACCCGAATCGAAGGGGCGGCGTAATGTCCAAAACGTCCTCTTATGTCGGCCGGAGGTAAGGTTGGCTTTCCCATCCGGAGTCTTGCCGGGCGCATCGGCGATCACTACCGGAGGGGACCGGTGACCGGACCGGCGTGAAGGAGTCCCGATGTCGTCACAGATGTTCGCTGAGGCGTCCGGCTCCGGCGATGGCGCGGACTATCCCAACTCGGTCCTCGGCAAGGCCCAGCTCCTGCTGGGCGCCTTCGAGTCGGGGGCCTTCGAGCTCCGGCTCAGCGAGCTCAGCCGGCGCTCAGGGGTGCCGAAGGCGTCGGCGTACCGGCTCGCGCAGGAGCTGGTGCAATGGGGGCTGCTCGAACGCAGGGGGGACGTCTACCAGCTCGGCATGCGGGTCTTCGAGCTGGGGCAGCGGGTGCCGGTGGCGGCGGTGCTGCGCCGGGTGGCCCGGCCCCTGCTCATCGACCTGTTCGCCGCCACCCGGGCGACCATCCACCTGGCGGTCCTCGACGGCGGCCATGTGCTGTACGTGGAGAAGGTCGCGGGGGAGGCGAACGTCCACACGCACTCCCTGGTGGGCGGGCGGCTGCCCGCGTCGTGCACGGCGACGGGGAAGGTGCTGCTCGCGACGTGCCCCGACAGGGAGGAGCGGCTCCGCCGCCTCGCGCTGACCGGCTGGCCCTCCCTGACGCCACGGACGGTCGGGTCCGTCGAAGACCTGCGGCGGCAGCTTGAGGTGGTCCGGCAACGCGGTTACGCGGTCGAGACGGAGGAGATCCTGCTGGGGTTCGGCAGCATGGCGGTGCCCGTCGCGCTCGCCGACGGAACGGTCGTCGCGTCGGTGTCGGCCGCGGCACCGGTGGCGCGCCTGGTGACCAGGCGGCTGCTGCCCGAACTCCGCTCGACCGCCGCGGGCATCGCCCTGGCCATCGACCGCCGGACATGACCTGGCCGAGGCCGAGGACTTCTCGGCCTCGGAGGCTCAGGCGACGCGGTCCCGGCCCGGCCTCGCTTCAGAAGAGCTCAGGCGACGCGGTCCCGGTCGGCGGCGAGTTGGAGGGCCACGTCGATGATCATGTCCTCCTGCCCGCCGACATACCCCGCCTCGCCGACCCGCTGCAGGATCTCGTGCGCGGGCACATCGTACCTCAGCGCGGCCCGCTCGGCGTGCAGCAGGAAGCTGGAGTACACCCCGGCGTACCCCTGGGTGATCGCGGAGCGGTCGGCGAACGGCAGGCGCGGCAGGAACGGCTTGACCACGTCCTCGGCGGCGGCGAGCGCGCCTTGAACGTCCACGCCGGTCGGGACGCCGAGCCGTTCGAACGTGGCGACCAGCACCTCGGTTGGCGCGTTGCCCGCCCCGGCGCCGAGCGCGCACAAAGCGCCGTCGATCTGGCGGGCGCCGTTCTGGGCGGCCAGGACCGAGTTGGCCACGCCGAGAGATAGGTTCTGGTGGCCGTGGAAGCCGACCTGCGCCTCGTGGCCGATCTCGGCGACCAGCGCGCTGACGCGCGCCTGCGCCTCGCCGAGCACGAGGGCGCCGGCGGAGTCCACCACGTAGACGCACTGGGCGCCGCCGTCCACCATGATCCGCGCCTGCCGGGCCAGCTCGGCCGGGCCGACGCGGTGCGACAGCATGAGGAAGCCGACGGTCTCCATGCCCAGCTCGCGAGCGGCGGCGAAGTGCTGGAGGGAGACGTCCGCCTCGGTGCAGTGGGTGGCGATCCTGGCCACCGACGCGCCCGCGCCGTGCGCCTGCTTGAGATCTTCCACCGTGCCGAGGCCGGGCAGCAGCAGTACGGCGATCTCGGCGGAGACCGCCTCGTCCACCGCGGCGGCGACCAATTTGATGTCGTCCTCGAGAGAGAACCCGTAGTTGAAGGACGAACCGCCGAGACCGTCACCGTGCGTGACCTCGATCACCTCTACCCCGGCCTGGTCCAGGGCGTGGACGACACCACGTACCTGCTCCTCGGTGAAGCGGTGGGCCATGGCGTGGCTGCCGTCACGCAGTGTGGAGTCAGTGAGCCTGATCTTGTCGCCAATACTCTTGTCGGTCACGCGGAGACCTTTCCGAGCGCGAGCTGCTCGCCCACGCGGGCGGCCGCGGCGGTCATGATGTCGAGGTTGCCGGCCCACGCCGGCAGGTAGTCGCCGTTGCCGCGCACCTCCAGGAACACGGCCACGCGGGCATGACCGTTCCAGACCTCGCGCGGGCCGTCGAACTGGGGATCGGCGCGCAGGGCGTAGCCGGGCACGTACGCGGCGACGTCGGCCACCATCGCGTGGATCGAGGCGGCGATGGCGTCGGTGTCGGCGTCGGCGGGGATCGCGCAGAACACGGTGTCCCGCATGATCATCGGCGGGTCGACCGGGTTGAGAATGATGATCGCCTTGCCGCGGTCCGCGCCGCCGACCTGTTCGACCGCGCGGGCGGTGGTCTGGGTGAACTCGTCGATGTTGGCCCGGGTGCCCGGCCCGGCCGAGCGGGAGGCGATCGAGGCGACGATCTCGGCGTACGGCACCGGCACCATGCTGGAGACCGCGTGCACGATCGGGATCGTCGCCTGCCCGCCACACGTGATCATGTTGAGGTTGGGCACGTCCGACAGACCGGCCAGGTTCACCGGAGGGCACACGAACGGTCCGGCGGCGGCGGGCGTCAGGTCGATGGCCTTGATCCCGGCCTCGGCGTAGCGCGGGGCGTTGGCCAGGTGCGCCTTGGCCGAGGTGGCCTCGAAGACCAGGTCCGGCAGCCGGTCCTGGGCCAGGAGCCAGTCCACACCGCCCGCGGAAGCCTCGACGCCGAGGGCGCGGGCACGGGCCAGGCCGTCGGAGGCCGGGTCCACCCCGACCATGGAGTGCACGTCGATCGCTTCGCTGCGCAGCAGCTTGACCAGCAGGTCGGTGCCGATGTTCCCGGGGCCGACGATGGCGGCGCTCAGCCTGGTCAAGCGATCTCCTCCTGGAAACGGGCGGTCACGGTGCCGATCCCGGCGAAGGTGGCGCTGACGATGTCCCCAGCGGTGACCGGGATGGCCACGGTGATCGAGCCGGGCAGGACGACGTGTCCCGCCTCCAGGGCGACACCCTGCTCACCGAGGGTGTTGGCCAGCCAGACCAGCGCGTTGAGCGGGGAACCGAGCACGGCGCCGCCCGCCCCCGTCTGGACCAGGTCGCCGTTGCGGTGCAGCAGGCAGCCGGCCAGCGCCAGGTCCACGGTCTCCAGCCGGATCGGGCGGGTGCCGAGCACCACGCCGCCGCTGGAGGCGTTGTCGGCGATGGTGTCGGCCAGGGTGATCCGCCAGTCCGCGATCCGGGAGTCGATGATCTCCAGAGCGGGCAGCAGGAAGTCCACCGCCGCGACGGCCTCGGCCGTGGTCACCCCGGGCCCGGACAGGGGGCGCTTGAGCACGAAGGCGATCTCCGGCTCGATTCGCGGCTGCAGGAAGCGGCGGGTGTCGATCGGGGCGCCGTCCAGGTGGAACATGGAGTCCAGCAGGTGTCCGTAGTCGGGCTGGTCCACGCCGAGCTGGCGGCGCATCGCCGCCGAGGTCAGGCCGACCTTGTGACCTTTGACGACCGCGCCGTCCGCGACCAGGGCGTCGATCTGGTGGCGCTGGATGGCGTACGCGTCCGCCACCGACAGCTCCGGATAAGTGGTGGTAAGTGGCTGGATCGGGTCGCCGGTACGGTACGCCGCCAGCAGATCGGCGGCGGCCTTCTCCACGGAGCCTGGCTCCACAATCGCTCCTCTCGCAGTTCTTGACATGGGTCGTTCAGAAGTGCCGACGCGGCCGGAAGGGGGCCGCGCCGGCGGTGGGCGTCAGCCCTGGGTCTGCGAGGGGAACGTGCTGTGCATCCAGCGGGCCGACACCTGAGCGCTCTCGTAGGGGTCGGCGATGTCGGGACGGTCCACCTCGACCATCAGCCACCCGTCGAAGTCGCCGGGCAGGTTGCCGATGATGCCGGGCAGGTCGAGCTCACCCCGGCCGGGTTCGACCCACAGCCCGGCGAGGACGGTCTGCTGGTAACCCCAGTCCTTCTCGCGCCCTTCGGCGGCGACGCTGAGCCGGCAGTCCTTCACGTGCACGAACGGGATCCGCTCGGCGTAGTCCTTTACGAACCGGCCGACGTCGGCGCCGGCCCACGCCAGGTGCCCCGTGTCGGGCAGGAAGCCGAGCCGGGACGCCGGAATGGCGTCGAGCACCGCCCGGCCCTCCTCCTCGGTCTCGATCCAGGTGCCGACGTGCGGGTGCAGCGACGGCCGGACGCCCTCGGCGACCATGGCGTCGGCGATCCGTCCGATCAGCGCCGTCACCGCCTCCACACGGGAGTCGTCGGCGTCGTACGCCTGCGCGGGGTGCGCCACCCGCGGCTTGTCCTTGCCCATGCCCATGCCCAGACCGATCTCGGTCAGGCCGAGCCGGGCATGCTGGCGGGCGGTCTCGGCGGCACCGGCCACGACGTCGTCCTCGGTGCCGTCCCTGCCGTCCGAGCGGCAGACGAAGTAGCCGGGAGCGAGCGTCAGGCCGGTCTCGTCCAGGAGCGCCTGGTACTGCTCCACGGTCCAGCCGGCCGGGACCTCCGCCATGACGACGTCGAATCCGGCCTGCTTGATCAGGGACAGCCGCTGCTTCGGCTCGGGCGCGAGGGACGGGTCCAGCCATCCGTCGGCGCTGGCCATCCATTGGATCGGGTTGAGCGCGATCTTCGGTGTGCCGGACATATGGCTTCCTTTCAATAGATGGGGGGTCAGGATGTGGGGGCGAGTTCGCCGGCGAAATGGCAGGCGGCCCGCTGGCCGGTGGCCGTGAGGGTGAGCTGAGGGTCGACCTCGGTACAGATCGTCCGCTCCGGGTTCGCCAGCGGGCCGATCGGGCACCTGGTACGGAACCGGCATCCGGAGGGCGGGTTCGCCGGGCTGGGCAGATCACCGGGCAGCACGATGCGCTCGCGCGAGCGCGCCGAGACCGTGGGGACGGGCGACGACGACAGCAGGGCCGCGGTGTAGGGGTGCTGCGGGTTGCCGTAGACGTCGGCGGCGTCGCCGTGCTCCACGATCCGGCCGAGGTACATCACCGCGACGGTGTCGCTGAGGTGACGCACGACCGACAGGTCATGGGCGATGAACAGGTAGCCGAGCCCGAGTTCGTTCTGCAGCTTCTCCAGCAGGTTGATGATCTGCGCCTGGATCGACATGTCCAGCGCCGAGACCGGCTCGTCGAGGATGAGCGCGCGCGGCTGCCGGGCCAGCGCGCGGGCGATGCCGATCCGCTGGCGCTGGCCGCCGGAGAACGCGTGGGGGTAGCGGTCGAGGTACTCGGGGCGGAGCCCGACCTGCGTCATCAGGGATCGCGCCTCGTCCTCGCGCTCCCGCCGGCCGATGCCTCTGAACGCGAGCGCCTCGGCCAGCGACTGCCGGATGGTGCGGCGCGGGTTCAGCGACGCGTACGGATCCTGGAAGAGGTACTGCACCGAGGAGCGGACCCGGCCCAGATCCTCCTCGCCCAGCCCACTCACGTCGGCGCCGTCGATGAGGATCGACCCGTCCGCGACCTGGTTGATGCCGACGATGCTGCGCGACAGCGTCGACTTGCCGCAGCCGCTCTCGCCCACGAGCCCGAGCGTGCGGCCCTGGTGCACCGTCAGGCTCACCGAGTCGACGGCGTACACGGGTGGCTCGCGGTGGAACAGCCCGCGCCGCCGGGATCCGACGTCGACCTTCAGGTCCCGTACCTCCAGCACGGCCGTGGCCGCAGGGGGAACGGCCTGCTCGGTCTGTACGGTGACGGTGGGTTCGTCCTCCACAGGCGCGGCGGGTTCGTTGACCGAGATGTCCACGGCCCGCTGGGCGACGAAGCAGGCCGCCGCCTGACCCGCGTCACCGATCTGGAGCAACGCCGGTGGCTCCTGCTCGCAGGCTTCCTCGGTGAAACGGCACCGAGGGGCGAACGGGCAGCCGGGTGGCGGCGCGGCGGGGTCGGGCGGCGCTCCCGGGATCGCGGGCAGCGGCCGGCCGATCCGGTCGTCGTCGAGGCGGGGCATGGCCGCCAGCAACGCCGCCGTGTAGGGGTGGCGCGGACGCTCGAAGACCTGCTCGACGGTCCCCTTCTCGACCGTGCGGCCGCCGTACATGACGACGACGTCCGTGCAGAGCTCGGCCACCACTCCCATGTCGTGGGTGATGATCGCGATGGCGATGCCCAGCTCGGTGCGGAGCCTGGCCAGCAGGCGCAGGATCTGCGCCTGGATGGTGACGTCGAGAGCCGTGGTCGGCTCGTCCGCGACCAGCAGCGCGGGGTCGTTGGCCAGGGCGATCGCGATGACGACGCGCTGGCGCATGCCGCCGGAGAACTGGTGCGGATAGTGGTTGATCTTCGTCTGGACGTCGGGGATGCCGACCTGCTCCAGGAGTTCGATCGCGCGCTCGCGCGCCGCCCGCTTGTCGACGCCGTGTACCGTCATGGCCTCGACGATCTGGTCGCCCACCTTCATGACGGGGTTGAGCGCGGACTGCGGGTCCTGGAAGACCATCGCCACCTTGCTGCCGCGCCGGCGCCGCATCTCGCGTTCGGGCAGCGTGAGCAGGTCCTCGCCGTCGAAGCGGATGGAGCCGGCGACGACCTCGCCCGGCGGGCGGAGCATGCGCATGATCGATCGGGCCGTCACCGACTTGCCCGAGCCGGACTCGCCGACGATGCCCAGCACGTCGCCCGGGTAGATGTCGAAGCTGACGTCGTTGACGGCCTTGACGCCGCCCTTCTTCAGGCGGAACTCCGTACGCAGGCCCTCGACCCGCAGGAGCGGCATGCCCTTGCCCGTCGCCGGCAGCGGTGACTCGGTGGTGTTGGGGGAGGTCATCGGCGGTTCACCGCCTCGTTGAGCGCGTCCGACAGCAGGCTGAAGCCGATCGCGAGCAGGAGAAGGAGCAGGGCGGGGCCGATGATGTACGTCGGCGCCTGGGTGACGAAGCGCAGGCCGTTGTTCAGCAGCACGCCGAGCGAGGGCGTCGGCGGCTGCACGCCGAGGCCGACGATGCTCAGTCCGGCCTCGATGTAGACGCCGACGACCATCCAGACGGCGCCGTTGACGACGATCGCGTCCATCGCGTTCGGCAGGACGTGGCGGACGAGCAGCTGCCGGCGCGAGACGCCGATCACCCGGGCGGCCAGGACGTACTCCCTGCTCTGCTGGCTCAGCCACGCGCCGCGGGCCAGGCGCCCGGCGGTGGGCAGGCCGCTGATCAGAATCGTCAGGAAGAGCGCCGGCCAGCCCGGCTGGAGGATGGCGACCAGGCAGATCCCCAGGATCAGGCCGGGGAAACCGATGATCACGTCGAGCAGTCGCTGCACGGCGGCGCCCAGGCGTTCGGAGATCGCGCCGGTCAGACCGAGTAGCGTGCCGATCGCCATGCTGAGGGGGACCGCGGTGAGGATGAGGCTCAGGTCGATGCGCAGGCCGTAGACGCTGCGGACGAAGATGTCCCGGCCGAACTCGTCGACGCCGAAGATGTGCGCGCCCGACATCCCGGTCAGCGACTGCGGGCCCTGCTGGTCGTAGCCCCCGGGGAACAGCACGGGCGCCAGCAGGGCGGCCAGTCCCAGGAGGAGGAGCATCGACAGCCCGACCACGCCCTTCGGTGTACGGAAGGCGGACAGGTAGCGAGCCAGGGTCGGGTTCAGCCGACGGCGGGCCTGTGGCGGCGCCGCGTCGGAGGTGGTCAGGGGAAGGTCTGCCATCCCTACTCTCCCAGTTTGATGCGCGGGTCGAGGGCCGCCAGGACGACCTCGGTGAGGATCTGACAGATCACCGCCACGAAGACGATGGCGAGGATCAGTACCTGCAGCACGGTGAAGTCGCGGGTCTGCACGCTGGAGACGGCCAGCTGGCCGAGGCCGTTGCGGTTGAAGATCGCCTCGATGATGACCGCGCCGGCCAGCAGGTTGCCCACCTGGAGCCCGACGGCGACGACCGCCGTGCCCACGCTGTTGCGCAGCACGTGCCGGACGGTGATCCGCGCGGCCGACGCGCCCTTGCTCAGCGCCAGGTCGACGTAGTCCTCGTTCTTGGCGGCGAGCATCTCCGCCTGCAACAGGCGGGCGACGACCGCCGCCGAGGGCAGGGCCAGCGCGATGGCCGGCAGGATCAGGAACTGGAAGCCGATCACCGGATCGTCGACGAAGCTGACCTCGCCGCTGACGGGCAGCCAGCGGTTCAGTACGCCGAAGACGAGGATCAGCGCCAGCCCGGTGAGGAACGACGGGATGGCGACGAAGAAACTGTTGATCAGGTCGAGGCCGGCCCGCGCCCAGCGGCGTCTGGCGGAGCCGACCAGGACTCCCAGGAGCGTTCCACCCAGGATGACCAGCAGCGTCGCGAACACCGACAGCTCCACGGTGCTCTTGAGCCGGTCGCCGATCAGGCTCGCGACGCTGCGGTGCAGGAGGTAGGACTCTCCGAGGTCGCCCTGGAGGAGCCCGGCGATCCAGTCCCAGTACTGGAGCACCAGGGGCCGGTCCAGCCCCAGCTGCTCCCGGATCGCGGCGATGGTGGCCGCGGTCGGATCCGTGCCGGCGAGGGTGACGGCGACATCCCCCGGTGCCAGGCGAGGCAGGGCGAAGGCGACGATCGAGCTCGCGAAGAGCACGAACACCAGCGATGGGATCTTGCGTATCAGGAACCGGACCATCGTCTCGATACCGCCAGTCGGTCTAGAGGTCGATTACTTGGACAGCCAGGCCCGGCTGATGTCGAGGAAGCCCATCTGGGTCGGCGCGAGGCCGTTCAGGGCGTTGGAGCGCACCGTGAGGGTGGGGCGCGTGATCAGCGGGAGCACGAACGCCTGGTCGGCGAAGTAGGCGCTGTAGTCGTGGAGCGCCTTCTGCTGGTCGGGCGTGGTGCTGGCGGTGGTGACCGCCTTCACGAGCTTGGTGTACTCGGGGCTCTTGAAGTGCGAGACGTTCTCGTCCGCCAGCAGCTCCGGGCGGCTCACGACGGCGCTGGCCGGCGAGAGGCCGTTGCTGTTCATCATCAGGAAGGCGGGCGTGCCCATGTCCTTGGCCGCGACCTTGGCGTCATAGTCGGCCGTGGCGATGACCGGCTTGGCCTCCAGCCCGACGGCGGCCAGGTTGTTCTTGACGATCTGGAAGACTCCGGTGGCCTCGGGCGTGTTCAGCATGGTCACCTCGAACGAGGTGCCCGCCTTCACACCCGCCGCGGCCAGCATCTGCTTGGCCTTGTCCGGCTGGTAGGTGTACTGCTTGGTCTGCGCGGCGTCGTAGCCGATCGTGGAGGGCCGCCACGGCAGGTTCGTCGCCTGGGCCTGCCCGCCTTCGACCTGCTGCACGATGCGGTCGCGGTCGATCGCGTAGTGGATCGCCTGGCGCACGGCCTTGTTGTCGAACGGCGGCTTGGTCACGTCGAACCCGAGCGGGATCGCCGCGCCGCCGGAGGACACGAGGGAGAAGCCCGGCTGCTGGCTCAGGCTTCGCGCGTCCAGCCCCGCCAGGCCGACGCCGTACTGGACCCGGCCGCTGCGGATGGCCGCGACCATCGCCGTCGGGTCCTTGATGAGGTTGACCTCGATGCTGTCCAGGCGGGTGTTCTGGACATCGCGGTACTTGGCGTACTTGGTGAGCTGGAGCTTGCCGCCCGGGGTCCACGACTTCCACTCGAAGCGCCCGGTACCGTCCACCTTGGTGCCGGCCGCGTAGTCGGCGTAGGCGTCCTTGTTCGGGATCGGCATCGTCTCGAAAAGGTCGAAGATGTTCGGCAGCGGCTGCTTGAAGGTGAGCGTCAGCTCGTAGTCGCCCTTGGCCTTCATCTCGGAGATCTGCGCGGCGATCGACTGGTTGGCCGCCCCGGTCTTCGGGTCCTGGACCTTCTCGATGGCGAAGGTGACGTCGGCCGCGGTCAGCTTGCGGCCGCTGTGGAAGGTCACGTCGTCACGGAGCTTGATGTCCATGCTCTTGCCGTCGGGAGCCAGGGTCCACGACTTGGCCAGGACACCGTTGGGCTGCCCGGTCTTGGTATCGATAAGGGTCAGCGTCTCGAAAACGGCGTACTCCCACAGGATGTTGCCGAAGGAGGTCTTGAGGAAGGAGCCCGGCTCGGCTTCGGTGGTCTGCCCGACGACCAGGTTGCCGCCCTGAGTGGCCGGGCCGGCGGAGGCGGAGTTCCCCGGGGCGCCCTGGGTGGCGGCGCTGCACGCGGCGGACGCGAGCAGCGCCGCGCCGGCAGCGCTTGCTGTGAGCCGGCGGCGCCAATTCGTCACTGACATCGATACTCCTCGAGACGTTCTGGGGGGTGTGTATGCCGGGGTGTCGGGAATTGTACAGTCGGCCCGATTTGTCCCCTGGCGAGGAGCATGGTTCGCGACTCAGACAGGCACAACCCGCCGCTTTTAGTTTTGTTCCCGTCATAAAGGGAGCGTTTTCGGTACGGCCACGCCATCCGTAGCCGAGGACGGCCGAGATGATCACCAGGTGCCGAACGGGTGTCGGCAGCGTGATCGCCAGGCATTCGCACCGTCGCGTCACCGTCCTTCAGGTGGTGGCCTCACACCCTAGGACCGGAGGATTCCGACGTACCCCCGCACCGGTTCGCTCACCGGAACAGCCCATCCGTGGTCCCCGCCCCTGCTCGCCGGTTCACTGACCGAGACGGGGCGCCACGCCGGTCGGCCGGAGCCGGGTAGCCTCCGGGATCATGCCTCTGACATACGCGTTCATCGAGTACGGCGGTCCGGACGTCCAGCGTTTCCTGGACGTTCCCGCGCCCGAGCCGGGCGAGGGCGAGGTGCTCGTCGAGGTGCGCGCGGCCGGCGTCAACCCGGTGGACTGGAAGGTCCGTGAGGGCATGCACCGTGCCTTCCTGCCGCTGCGGCTGCCCGCGACCCTCGGCCGCGAGGTCGCGGGGACCGTGGTGCGGACCGGCCCCGGAGTGGCCGGCCTCGCCGCCGGTGACCGGGTCTTCGGCAGTACGGTCGGCGGCAGCGGCGGGTACGCCGAGCTGGCGCTGCTGCCGGCCGCCAAGGCGGCGCGCATGCCGGACGGACTGTCGTTCACGGACGCGGCGGCGCTGCCGATCGCGGCGGGCACCGCCTATGAGAGCCTCGCCGAGCTCGGCCTGGCTCCGGGGCAGAGGCTGCTGATCCTGGGCGCCGGTGGGGGAGTGGGCACGATCGCGGTCCAGCTCGCGGCCATGGACGGAGTCGCCGTCGTGGGCACCGCGAGCGCGGCGAAGCGCGCGTTTCTCCTGTCCCTCGGCGCCACAGCGGTGGCCTATGACCGCGACGACGTCGCCGATAGGCTCCGCGATCTACTTCCGGCGGGCGCCGACGCCGTGCTCGACCTGGTCGGTGGTGACGCGCTGACCGGCGTGGCGGGCGTGATCACCGAACGGACACGGGTGACCACCGTGGCCGACGAGAAGATCGCCGCCCGCTTCGGCGCGCGCCCGCTGAAGCGGACGGGTGGTACGGGGACGCTGCCGGCCTTGGCCGAGCTCGTGGCCGCCGGGAAGCTGGATCCGTGTGTCGGCCGGGTGTTTCCGCTGGCCGAGGCGGCTGAGGCGCTGGCGCTGGTGGAGTCCGGCCACGTGTCCGGCAAGGTCGTGCTCGACGTCGCCGGGCATCGCTGAGACTCACTTACGCTTTCGCCGGCGGCTCGTTGAGAGTCGTGCTCACCACTCCGCGCAGAGCCGTTCGGTCGCGCGGAAGGCGAGGGCCATGATCGTCAGGACCGGGTTGACGCCGCCGTTGGTGACGTGCACCGAGGCGTCCACGACGTAGAGGTTGTCATGGCCGTGGACCCGGCCCCACCGGTCGACGACCGACGTCCGCTCGTCGTCGCCCATCCGGCACGTGCCCGACTGATGCTGTCCGCCGTGCAACGCCAAGGGAACCGGCCCGCTCCACGTCCGGCGCGCGCCCGAGGCGACGAGCCATTCGCGGGCCCGTTCCCGGAGGTGGGCGGCGGTCCGCAGGGTCTCGGGATGGGTCGTGCCGGACAGGCGGGCGACGGGGATGCCCCAGCGGTCGCGTACATGGCGGTCGAGCCGGGTCCGCGCGTGCGGGCTGGGGATCTCCTGGACCGGCCCTCCCACACGCATGACACGCCGGTAATTGTCGCGCATGTACCGCTTGTTGAGCGCGCCCCAGCGGGGCAGGTCCGGCGGCAGGTTCCGCGCCCAGAAGGCGATGGGCAGCACCGTGAACTCGTCCGCGAGCATCGCACCACCGACGACGCCGTCGTTGTGATGCGCGAGGTCGAGCGTCGCGACCGAGACCCCGGGGCCGCGTCCGTCGTGCATGGGCTCGTCCATCTCGGCCAGCGCCCACACGTAGGCGTGGCCCTGCAGATGTCGCCCCACCTGATCGTGGTTGTTGCCCAGCCCGTACGGCTCGCGCCGGGTCGGTGAGTTCTGCAGCAGCCGGGCGGTCTCGATCGCGCCGGCGGCGCAGACCACCACCTCGGCCTCGACCACGTGACGTGCTCCCGAGCGGTCCACCCAGCGGACGCCGGTGACGCGGCCCCCAGCGTCGCAGATGACGCGTTCGGCGACGGCCTCCGGCTGCAGCCGGGCGTGGCCGGTGGCGAGCGCGCGGCGCAGGACGGTGTTGTGCGAGCCGTTCTTGGCGTCCACCGGGCAGGCGAAGCCGACGCAGTGCTGGCAGCGGGTTCAGGCGGCCCGCTCGGCGTACGGCACCGAGTTGATCAGCAGCGGCACCGGCAGCATGTCCCAGCCGAGGGCGGCCGCGCCCCGCCGCAGCGCCCTGGCCTGCGGGCCCTCGGGAAGCGGGGGCATCGGGTATGCCTTCGCGCGCGCCCAGTGACGGCTGCTCGCCGCGTGGTCGCCGCACACCCCGATCTCCCATTCGGCGCGCTCGTAGTGGGGTGCCAGGTCGTCGTAGCCGATGGGCCAGTCGGCGAGGCTGCTGCCCGCGGGGACGCCGTACGTGCCGGCCATCGTGAAGTCGGCGGGCAGGAAGCGCCACGCCTGGGCCCCGTAGAGCCGGGTGCCGCCGCCGACCAGCGTGGCGTTGCCGTGGAAGCCCGGCTCGTGTGCTCGTACCAGCTGCTCGCGGCCCGTCATGTCGACGGCGACGCGTGGGCTCCCCTCGAGGTCCGGTCCGGACCGGTGCGGATAGCGGGCGATCCGGTGATTGCGCAGGTGGTCGCGGCCGATCTGCTCGTAGGTGAGGTCGCGACCGCGCTCCAGGACGAGCACCCGCTTGCCCGCCTGAGCGAGGACCACGGCGGCCACCCCGCCGCCGGCGCCCGACCCGATCACCACCGCGTCCACCCGCTCGCCCCGCCCGGCGTCTTCCCGCATCAGTCGCTCACCTCGAACCCGATCAGCACCGCGACCGCCGGCATCAGTCGCTCACCTCGAACCCGATCATCCGCCATGAGACGGCGTCGTGGTTGCCGCCATTGCCCGGATCGCCGTAGAAGCCCTCCATGACGTGCTCCACCACCGTGCTCACGAACGCCGGCGCGTCGAACGGCCACGGCGTGCGCGTCTCCCCGGCTTCGACGGCGCGCAGCAGAGCCTCCCGCCGGTCGGGTTCGAGCAGGCCGAACCGCACGCCGTACGTCTGGCCGGCCTCGGCGTCGAGGGCGTCGAGGCCGGCGCCGTAGTACGCGCGCAGACCCGCCAGGTCGCGCCCGAACTGCCCCTCGAGGTAGTCGAGGACACCGGCCTCGACGCCGCCCGGATGCTCGTCGGCGGGGACGATCGTGTCGACGACCGCGCTCAGGGTCGCGACCTGTAAAGCGGTCAGGTCCGCCATCACGGTCAGCTCTCGAAGCGGCCCGCCGGACGCTCACACGTGCTCTCCAAGGTGACGACCTGCGCGGATCCGTCGATCGCGGACAGCGCCTCGAGCACGTGGAAGGCGAACGCGGCGTTGGCGCGGTGCGGGCCGCCCTCGATCGCGTCGGCCAGATCCCGTACGCCGAGCCCCCGGCGGGCCTGCTCCTTGGTGCCGACCGCGCCGAACAACTCCACGACCGGCGGCAGGACGGTCCAGTCCGCCTCGCCGTGCCGCCGCACCCGGACGTCGCCGTCGAAGTGGTTGGGGTTGGGCACCGACAGCGTGCCTTCGGTGCCGTAGATCTCGATGGCGGGCAGATCGCTGTCCCAGACGTCGAAGCTCATCAGCGTCGTGCCGATGACCCCGGAATCGAAGACGAGGACGCCTGAGGCGTGGGTGGCCACCTCGACGTCGATGTGGTCCACGGCCCGGTCCGGCGCGGTCACCGTGCGTACGGGGGCGCCGATGCGGGCGGCCCCCGCCACGGACCTGATGGGGCCGAGCAGGTTCACCAGTATGGCGAGGTAGTACGGGCCCATGTCCAGCACCGGGCCGCCGCCGGCCTGGAAGAGGAAGCGCGGGTCCGGATGCCAGGTCTCGGCCTTGCTGTGCCGGATGAACGCCGACGCGCCGATGGGCTCGCCGATCAGCCCGTCGTCGAGCGCCTTACGCGCGGTCTGGCTGGCGCTGCCGAGGAAGGTGTCCGGGGCCGAGCCCAGAACGCGCCCGCTGGCCGCGGCCGCCGCCAGCACCGTCTTCGCGTCGGCGACGGTCGTGGCGATCGGCTTCTCGACGTAGACGTGCTTGCCGGCGTCGAGCGCCCGCATGATGGTGCTCGCGTGGTGCGCCGGCGGGGTCAGGTTCACCACGATGTCGATCGAGTCGTCACCGTAGAGCTCGTCGGCGTCCCCCCACCCCGGGATGCCGTGCTCGCCGGCGGCCCGCTTGGCCCGGTCGACGTCGATGTCGCCGACGCGGACGATCTCGAGCTCCGGGTAGCGGGCCATGCCGGTGACGTACCGGCCGAAGATGTTGCCGCTGCCGAGGATGCCGATGCGGTGGTGTGTCGCCATGTTTTCGCTGTCCTTCCTTAGGGGATTCAAAGGTGCCTGATCGTGAGGGCCTGCCTCACATGCGTGCTGGGGCCCGCTCGACCACGGTCCAGGCGAGGCTGTCGTCGGCACGCAGCACCGCGTCGATCAGGTGCGCCGAGCGGACACCGTCCGCGGCCGTCGGCAGTCCCTCCACCTGGTGGCCGGCCATGGCCGAGTAGGCGTCGTCGACGAACGCGCGGAAGCAGTCGCCGTACCCCTGGGAGTGTCCCGACGGAAGCGTGGCCAGGCGGCGCTGCTCGGCCGAGCCCCGGCCCGGGTCCCGTACGACCAGCCGGGCGCCGTCGGCGTCGCCGAGCCATACCGACTCGGGGTTCTCCTGGTCGAACACGGCGCTGCCGTCCGCGCCGTCGAGCTCGAACCAGAGGCGGTTCTTGCGTCCGGCGGAGACCTGTGACACCGTCAGCGAGCCCAGGACCCCGTCGGCCGTCCGCAGCAGGACGGCGGCGACGTCCTCGGTCGAGACCGGCCGCAGTCCGTTCGTCCCGCTCTCCGGACCGTCCGGACTGCTTGTTCCACTGTCCGGACCATTCGCACTAAAAGTGTCGCCGCTGCCCGCCGGGCGCGCCGGGATGGTGACGCCGAGCCGGGCCGTCACCTCGTGGAACCGTACCCCGGCCACCCACTCGACGAGGTCGCACCAGTGCGACCCGATGTCGGCGAAGGCGCGGGAGGGCCCGCCCCGCGCGGCGTCGACGCGCCAGTTCGTGGTGCCGGTGTCGAGCATCCAGTCCTGCAGGTAGCTGCCGTGCAGGAGTTGCCAGGCGCCGAAGTCGCCGCTCATCCGGCGGGCCCGGATCTCGCGTACCAGGGGGTGGTAGCGGTAGACGTACGGGACGGCGAGCGTCCGGCCGGTCTCGGCGGACACCGCGGCGAGCCGCTCGGCGTCGGCGAGCGACGTCGCGATCGGCTTCTCGCAGATCACGTGCTTGCCGGCCCGCAACGCCGCCGCCGCCTGGTCGGCGTGCAGCGCGTTCGGCGTGCAGATGTGCACCACGTCGACCGCGTCATCGGCGAGTACGGCCGCCAGGTCCGGGTAGCGCGCCGGGACGTTCCACTCGTCGGCGAGCGCGGCCGAACGGCTCGGGGTGGAGCCGACGACGCCGCGCACGGTCGCGCCGACGCCGCGCACGGCCGCCGCGTGTACCGAACCGATGAAGCCGGCGCCGACGATCACGGCTTGAATATGCGGATGCGCCACGTTCAGACCTCCGGACAGGTGTATTGCCGTATAAGAGCATGATTGAGGCCATTGACAGCCACAAGATGCCGTCTTTAGTTTCGTCGCATGCAAAAAGACGACGAGCACGGGCCGACACCTGTGGCCATCGCGCTGCGCAAGGTGCTCCGTATGATCGCCACCGGCGAGGCGACCAGCCGCGCGGCTATCGCGCGGCTCACCGGCCTGGCCCGATCGACGGTGAGCCAGCAGGTGGACAGGCTGATCGAGCTCGGCATCGTCGAGGAGACCGAGTCGAGCCAGTCCGTACGCGGGCGGCCGCCACGAGCGCTCACCATCAGCCCGCGCGCCGGCACCATCGCCGTGGCCGACGTGGACGTCTCCGCGACCCAACTGGCGATCGCCGACCTCAGCGGCACCGTCATCGCCCGCGACACCGTGGACATGTCCGTCGACGGCGGTCCCGAGAAGCTGCTGGCCGTGGTGTCCGAGCGGCTGCGCTCGATGCTCGACGAGCACGACCATGATCCGGCTCGGGTACGCCACGTCGTCGCCGGCCTGCCCGCACCGGTCGACTTCCAGCGCGGCTGCGCGGTACGCCCGCCGATCATGCCCGGATGGGACGCCTACCCCGTCGGGGACTACCTGCGCGGGCAGTTCGGCGCCGCGGTCACGGTGGACAACGACGTGAACCTGATGGCCCTGGGCGAGGCGACCCAGGAGATGGCCGACACGCCCCTGCTGTTCATCAAGGTCGCCTCGGGCATCGGCGCCGGCATCGTGACGGCCGACGGCTCGGTACATCGCGGCGCCGACGGCGCGGCCGGCGACATCGGGCACATTCGGGCGCCCACGCGCCGCGACGTCGTCTGCAGATGCGGCAAGACCGGCTGCCTGGAGGCAGTGGCCAGCCATCGCGCGGTCCTGACCGACCTCGGCATCACGCCGTCCTCGTTCGACGACCGGCTGCACGCCTCGCGCGAGCTGGCCCGCCTGGTCGCCGACAGCGACACCAGCGCACTGCACCGCATCCGCCAGGCGGCCACCGACATCGGCGAGGTGGTGGCGATGCTGATCCACACGCTGAATCCGCGCACGCTGGTGCTCGGCGGCCCGTTGAGCGAGCTGCAGGACGAGATCCTGTCGGGGGTACGCGCCGCGGTGTACGAACAGGCGTTGCCGCTGGCCACGCGCAAACTCATCATCATGCCGAGCCAGCTCGGCGCCGACGCGGGGATCTTCGGCGCGATCGCGCTGGCCAGCCGGGAGGCCTTCAGCCAGGCGGGGGTGGGCCGCCTGCTCGCCGAGGCATGACCGCCCGTAAGGTGTCCGGGCTCATGCCGCTTTGGCCGCCCGATCGCGCGGCGGCTCGGCTAGGCCGATGCGCCGATCATGTCCCTGGCGCCCTGTCGGTCGGCGGCTGCCGGCTCTGTGGCCGGCCCATGGCCTGGAACTCGGGATGCCCGGCCAGATAATCCGGTCCATACAGCAGGTACGCCAGTACCACGCAGTGCCACGGCGCCCAGGGACCGGACAAGCGCAGCGGATCCTCTCCCTGAAGCAGCACCGTGAACGCATAGCCGCTCGGCGCCGGCCACAGCTCCATGACCCAGTCAAGCGGCCAACCGCGCCACTGGTTGCCCATGAACGCCAGGACGCGCTGATTGGTCACCAGAGTCTGCGCCCAGCCGAGCGGCCGCCACTGTTCTCGCGCCTGTCGCTCTGCCCGCGCCCGCCGGATGGAGTTGCCCACCAGGTTGGCCGCGAACCCGGCCGCCATCACGGCTGGATGGCCGAAGACCATGCGGTTCTGCTCGTAGGTGACGTCCATTCCGCACCAGGTCTCGTGCATCAACTGGGTGTCGCCGTGGACCACCTCGTAGGCGTTGAGCCGCACGTTGCCGGCGGAGAACGTCGGTAACGGACTTCCCGCCAGTACGGAGGCGCGCAGGACGCAGGAGTCATGCCAGCCCTGCGCGGCCGCGGAATCTGGAGATGGATTCACCGGTTCCTCGCTATGTCGATAGATGATCAGATGAAGCCGTCGAAAAGCACCTGCGGAAGCCCGGCGACGAAGGCGCTGAAACCGCCATCGCGATCTCTTCACTCCGCCGGACGGCTGTGCTCCCAGGCGATGGTGAACAGCTGCGACGCGTAGTCGTACAGCACCCCGGGCCGGTGGGCGACGATGCACGGCGAGTTGCGGCCGTGCTCGGCGGGGCGGTACACGGTGAGGTAGACGACGTTGTCGGTGATCACGATGCGGTGGAGGTTCGGCAGGTCGTAGAAGCGCAGCGAGATCGGTCCCCGATGCCGCGTGACCTCGCTGACGTACGCGGCGTTGATCCGCACCTGGTCGGCGAGCAGACCGGGGGAGAAGCCCAGGTCGGCGCGGCGCAGGTCCGACTCTCGCTGTGAGATCCAGTAGTCGTTGCCGCTCGTGGTGTCGGGCAGGAGCACCTGTACGGACGTCAGGCCCTTGCCCGCCGCCTCCCAGACCGGGGCGAAACTGTCGCGCGTCAGCTCGTTGCCCCGGCCGGCGAGGACGCGTACCCATCGCGCGCGGCCCAGCTCGGCCGCCAGATCCTGCGCGGCCAACTGCTGGCGCGGGAGGACGTGGAGCTCTCCCAGACCGGTCAGATGGGCCAGGACGATGGCCGGCCATCGGCGGGAACGCAGGGAGAAGGCCCAGCCGCCGACGATGGTGAGCGCGGTCGCGAACATGGAGCTCACCACGCCGAGCACGAACTCCGCCATGACGTCACGTGCTCGCGGCCGGCAGGTAGGGGAGCAGATGGCGCAGGGTGAGCGCGGCGTGCCGGGCGGCGAGGTCCTGGTGGTCGTCGTTCTTGCCCGCGCTGGAATCGTCGGAGATTCCGCGTACGACGACCCAGCCGCGGACGATCTGGGGGCCGTCCTGCTCGTGGAAGGCCTGGGTCAGGCCGCCGGCCTCCATGTCCACGGCGAGGATCTTGTCGTTGTACGCCTTCAGATACCGGATGATCTCCGACTCGGCGTCCGCGATGACGGCGTCACCCGAGCCGATCGGGCCGGGCAGCACCTGGAAGTGACCTGAGCCGTCGAGAGAGGGGAACTTGGCGGGCTCGCCGTGGGCGGTGAAGAAGGAGTTGACCGCGTGCCCCGTCGCGGCGGGCGCCTTCAGCTCCTCCCCTCTGCGCCGCCGCCCGTGAGGGGTCTCCTTGCGCAGGTCGTAATAGATGACTCGGGTGGTCACCACGACGTCGCGCACTTTGACGTCGCGGTGGATGCCGCCGCCGATTCCCGCCAGTACGACAATGGCCGGGTTGTAATGCCGCCGGAGCTGCTCGAAGGCGACCACGGTCGAGCGCTGCCCCTGCTCCAGGGCGCGGATCGCGACGATCCGGTGGTTCGTCCCCTGAGCGGCTACGGTTCCCTCGAAGAAGGGCAGCGAGCTGTCGGAAACCTGCCGCAGGCCGAGCACTTCGTGGACCGCGCCGGCCTCCTTGCCGAGTATGGTGATGACCCCTACGTCGGCTCGCCTGGCGGATGTCCGGTTCTTTTCGCGGACGGTGACCGTCGCTCCGTCCCCGACGGCGGATTGCCGGATCTTCATGGAGCCGCCGTAATTGATGACGCCGCTGTTGCCGGTCATCATTCGCCTCCCTCGTGCGCCGAGGATTGCTCGGCGTTCTTGTCTGGTTCGCGGCTGTCCGCGCGTACCCGGGCGTTGACGCCCACCGCTGACTGCTTCATTTCGACCTTGCCGCCCATGTTCAGGACGCCGGAATTGATGATGCCGATGGCCCGCCTCTTGAACGCGGAGGTGTCGATCTTGTGGTCTTCGAGGAAGTCCTCGACGGCTTTCAGCAGGCGTTGCTCGATGAGTTTCATGTGGTCGTGGATCGTGACCTCGTCCAATTGCGACTGTCGCCACGGAGTAGATTTCTCCTGTCTGATGCTGAGCTGGGCGCCGATGGCCATTCCGCGACGGGGTTTGAGCAAGCGGTTCTTCCTGGCTCTTACGGCTCCGATCAGGAGCGCGGGCGCCTGGGCCAGACTCCGCACGGCGGCGACCCGGTCGGGGAGAACGCCCAGCTCGCGCAGCGCGGACCGCAGAACCGCGGTCGCGCCGCTCTCGGCGAAGGCGTTCAGCACGTGATATTCGCTGGGGGTTCTGGTCAGTGCGCAGGCGGCGAAGTCGAGGCTCAAGGCCTTGCCTTTCACCGTGACTCTGACGAAGACCGTCGTGACTATTTCACCGGTCAGGCTCGCGCCGATCTCCAGGAAATGGTGTTCGGCCCCGTAGGGGGCGTCGATGATGCTGTTCATCTTGTGCCGGTCGGGTAACTCCCGCAGCCACTCGGCGTGCGGTGGCACGTCGGACTCGGCTATGTACACGCGGTCGTTGACCGTGAATCCGCTCAACGCGTTGGGATCGTTGGCGTCGCCCATGGGCGCCATGGCCTTTTTCAGATGGTCCACGAGTTCGTGCGCCTGGAAAGCGGGGCCGGCGTACTCGCGCTCCTCCATCGACCTGTGCTCCATGGCGTCCACGACGTTCATGGCCTCCAGCAGCTGAATGGTCAGCGGGGGAAGCCATCGGTGCACGAGCGTGCCGCTACCGACGAAGGGACTCTGATCCTCGTCGATCAAATCCCAGGCCGGTCTCTCCTGTTCCTCTTCCGGGTCCGGTGGTGAAGGTCTGCGGTAGACGACGTACGGGTGCGATTGCTGCTCGGAGATCGCCCGCAGCCGCGGAGAGAGCCTCGCCGGGAGCAACGAGACGGCGTGGTACATGCGGTTGAGACATATCTGATGCGCGGCGCCCCTTCCTCCCACCACGACGGCGATCGAGAGGAGGAGGAGTCCCGCCGTCCCCGCCGTCTCGCCCAGCGGAGCATCGGAGAGTGAGGCGGCCAGGAACACCACGACGATCAGAACGACGCACCCCATGCCGCACAGGCGCAACAAGCGTTCGTGCTGGCGCAACTCCTCGCCCTCGCTCCGCCACCTCGCCCGTCGCAGCCAGTGGTCCGCGATCTCCTTGGCGCGAAGGGGGAGCACCACGAGCGCGCTCCTGAGGAACAGGCGGCCCGACCACCAGAACGCGAGCACGCTGAGGACGACGATGGCGGAGGCGGGGCGGATCATGAGTCCGGCCGTGAACACCGCGAGGACGCCGAGATGCTGCGCCGTCTCCAGCCGCCACGCCAGCCAGGCGTGCCCGACGACGGGCACGAGGTCGAAGCCGTACGAGGGCGCGACCATGTGACGGGGGTCGTTGTGGACCTTGCGGAGGACGACGGTCCGTAGCTCGGGATCGAGATACACGCCTGTGCACAGATGCCTCGTTGCCGCGTCCTGGCGCAGGGCTCCCGCGTGATCTCTCCCGGATCTGCTCATACCGCCCTCATTTCTAGTTAAGGTCTACTTGACCATAAATGGTGGCGGGTATTGGGTCAAGGTGACCTTAGATATTCTGTGAGCGTGGTGAACCGGGCATCAAAGCATGACGGGACGGTGTCCGCGGCGGTCACCGTGGACTTGGTGATCTTCACGGTGCGCGATGCCAGCCTGCGTGTCCTGCTGATCGAGCGCGGAAAGCCGCCCTTCGAGGGTGGGCTCGCCCTCCCCGGAGGCTACGTGCGGGTCGGCGAGGACCTCGACCAGGCCGCGCTCCGCGAGCTGGCGGAGGAGACGGGCGTCGACGGCCGCGGCCTCTACCTGGAGCAGCTGCGCACGTTCGGGGCCCCCGAACGCGATCCGCGCGGCCGGACCTTCACCGTCGCCTACCTCGCGCTCGGCCCCGACCTGCCCGCGCCGGTCGCGGGCACCGACGCCGCGACCGCCCACTGGGTGCCCGTCGAGACCGCGCTGGCGTCCGAGCTGGCCTTCGACCACCTGACGATCCTCAAGGAAGGGCTCGACCGGGCCCGCTCGAAACTCGAATACACGACGGCGGCGGCGGCGTTCTGCCGCGAGCCCTTCACCATCGCCGACCTGCGGCACATCTACGAGGTCATCTGGGGGTTCCCGCTGGACCCCAGCAACTTCCGCCGCAAGGTGACCAAGGCGGCCGACTTCGTGGTGCCTACCGGAGAGTTGAGCACGCCCGAGATCGGCCGGCCCGCCGCGCTCTACCGCCGGGGCGCGGCCGCGCTGCTGTTCCCGCCCTTGCCGCGGTCGGGCGACGTGGATCGCGACGCCTACCCGTCAACGGTCACCGCCTGACCTGCCGTCCACGACGACCCGTCGCGCGCCGTCCGTCGATGCGGCATGGTGGATCCCGTGTCTCCTGAGCGTTCGCCGGAGACTCGCCCGCCGGGGGAGGCGAGCTCGGATCGGCTGCGAATATCGTTCCGTACCGCGCGTGAGGCGGCCGCGGTGCTCCGCGGTGCCGAGCGCGGCCGCGAGGTGGTCCGGACGATCCGGCCAAGAGGAATCTCCGGCCTGATCCGCGAGCGGGCGCCACTGTCGATCATCCTGTACGCGGCCTCGCGCGAAGGGCGGCTCGTCTGGCAGGGATCGGACGCCTTCGCGCTGCTGGAGCCTCCTCGCGGTGAGCGGGTCACCGGCCGGCCGGGCGGGCTGCTGCGCCTGGTCGGCAAGCACTGGGACCTCGTGCTGTTCATGGGGCCTCCAGCGGTGTCGCTGGCCCTGGCGGCGCTGATGGTGCCGCTGGGCGTGACCTGGCACTGGTATGCCGCGTGGCTGATCGGGCTGCTGCTTCCGGCGCTGGTGGCGCTGTACGTCACCGTCCTGATGGGCGCGATGATCTGCACCATGACCGTCAGGTGGCTCTTGGACCTGCCGGTCCGCGGTCGCCGGGAGCGGTGGGCGGCCGGGGAGATGATCTTCCATTACTGGTCCATGCCGCTGTGCCACTGCGGCGACGCCACCGCAGCGCCCGCGCTGCTGGGTCAGGTCACGGAGCGGCTGCGCGTGCTGGTGCGGGCCCAGGTCGTACGGGCGGCCGGGGATCTGGGAGCGCGTACGGGGATCGTCGAGGTCAACAGGCCGCTGCTCTGCCTTCTCAACGGAGCGACGACCGGGGCGATGCGCGAGACCATAACGGCGACCGCGGGCGCGAGCACCGCCGGGGTCACCTTCCTCGCGACAGGGTCGGCATCGGACGTGGAAACGCCCAAGACCGCCAACCCCGCCCCCGGATTCGGCCTCTACCTCCTCGCGGTCGCGGTCATCGTGCCGGTTCAGGCGTACTTGCTGGCCGGCTGGGAGCGGACGGAGTGTGCTTCCGACTGCGCGGGCAGGCCCGCGAGCTACGGCACCGCCCTGCGCTGGCTCGCCTGGCGCCTCATCGGTGGCAACCCCGCCGATGTCGTGCCCGCGACCACCCAGGGATGGGTGCTCGGGTGGCTCAACACGATCCTGGGGATCATGGCCGTGCTGCTCTTCGGGGTCACGATGTGGCGAGCGGCGGCGATGCACAGGGAACGAGTGGACAACCTCCGGAAGGAGACGAGGTCGGTGCTGGGAACATCAACTGTCCTGATCATGGTCGCCACGCCCGAGGAGAAGCAGGCCGTGATCGAGGCCGTCACCGGCGTCACGGGAACGACCCCGCAGCGTCGCACCTTGGAGTATCACACCGCGTTCGAATTGGGCGTGGTGAGCCGCGCCCGGGTGCTGCTCGCGCAGACTCAGCCTGGGTCCACCAATCCCGGCAGCGCCACCCTGACCGCCCAATCCCTGATCGACCAGCTCAAGCCCGACTACCTGCTGCTCACCGGCATCTGCTTCGGCCTGCGCGAGGGCAAGCAGCGGCTTGGGGACATCCTGGTGTGCACCCAGTTGCGGATCACGGATTACAAGAAGATCGTCGAGCCCACGCCCGGGACCCCGGTCGAGATTCCGCGAGGCGAGCGGGTGGCCCCGTCGGTGACGCTGCTCGACCGATGCCAGAACGCCAGATTGACACAGGACGGCCCCAAGATCCACTGTGGTCCGCTCCTCTCCGGGAACGTGCTGCTGAACTCGCCGACAGCGCGCCGGCGCATGATCGAGGCGGAGCCCGACGCGATCGGCGGCGAGATGGAAGGGCTGGGCGTCTACGCGGCGGCGGCCAAGGACAAGGTCGACTGGATCGTGGTGAAGGCCATCTGCGACTGGGGGATGGCCAAGGACGACGACTGGCACGAGCGGGCGGCGCGCAATGCGGCCGAGTTCGTCCGCGACGTGCTGCGTACGGGCGGGCTGGACCGGTCTCCCCGTCGATCCTGAAGCTCGCCCCATTTAGGGTCAGCTTGACTTAAAGCGGTCGGCCGCGATATGGTCCAAGTGACCTTAAGGTGGGGTCTTGATCGTCAGGTGACATGCGCGCGGTCGCTCTCGCGTTTTAGGTGAATCGCACGTATATCAAAGCGCTTCCTTCTCGCGAAATATCACTCCATCTGGCATACAGCGTCATATCCTGCATTCCCCGCGCTCTGTCGTGATGGAGGTCAGTGATGTTCGCAAATCGCCCCGGTCTCCCGGGGAATTCTCCGGGACGGCTGCCCGGCAGTGGGCGTGGGGACCTGTCGGGCAGTTCGGGAAGATTAGCCGGAATTGCCGTAGTTGGGGTGCTTTTCCTGACTGTTGTCGGGGCGGGGGTGATCTGGTACCTGAGTGGGCGGGGCGATTCGCTGGAAGACGCCACCCTGGCCGGGGCGCGGCAGACCAAGGGCGTCGTATGCCTGGATGTGGCCGGTGACTTCTCCGCCTCGATGGACGACAGCGTCGACACGCGGAACTCGGCGCTGGCCTTGCTCAAGCCCTTCATGGCCCGGGAGATGCGGCCGGACGATCTGCTGACGACGGTCAGGTTCGCCAACACGGCCTCGTTGACCCTCGCTCCTACTCGGGCGGCAGACCTCACGCGGGCCGCCGAAGAGCTCGGGAACGTGGAATCGGGCCAGTACACGTACTTCATCCCCGCGATCAAGGCTCTCGATAGCGGCCACGACGAGGAGGGCGGCGCCTGCGCCAGGCGGGTCCTCGTCGCCATCACGGACGGTGAGTTCGCGGATGACATGGACCAGCTCGTCCCGCTCGTCCGCCACTTCGATGGGGTCTACCTGGCCGTGCCGGACCAGCCCTCGGGCTACCGGCCGAGACGCTTCGCCGCCGACGCCAGGCTGGCCGCGGTCGTCACCGAGGGCTTCGACGACGCCGAGGCGCTCAGCCTGCTGTACGGAGAGGCGCTCGCCGCGGCCACCGGCCAACGGCTCGCGCATCGGTAGCCGAAAACCGGAATTAAGCACGCGCCGAATCTGGATAAGGTCGGTGACCAAATACCGTTTTAATCGAAAATCGCATCCTTTATTGGTATTCACTGTGCGGCGCGGCCCGATACACTCTGGTTCACGAATTTCCCCGTCCCCCTAGCAAACGGAAACTCGTTATGACAATCCCCCCATCCGACCCAGAATCTCCTGAAATAAGCACTATGTCGGATATCGGCCCAACTGCGGCCGCACTCGAACAGCTGTCCGCGGAAATCAGGGCGAAGTTCAAGCATGACCATGACCGTGCCGTTCATCGGGAAGAGATCATCGACCGGCTCTTCGAAGAGAACAAGGCACTCCGTCATGGTCTGCTCCAGGAGGCGCTGGCACCGGTGCGGGCCGGCCTCTACCGCCTGTACGACCTGGCCGACCGGGAAGCGGCCAGGCTCCGGGGGACGCCGGGCAATGATCGCCACGTCGGCTCACTCCTGGAGGCGATCGCCGCCGAGGTGGCCGAGGTGCTGGCCAGGACCGGGGCCGAGCTGATCGAGGTCGAGCCCGGCGACCCGTACGACTCCGCCAGGCACCGGGCGACCAGGGCGGAGCCGGGGCCGGACGGTCAGGTCATGGCGGTGCTCTCGGCCGGTTTCCAGCAGGGAGAGCGAGTCCTGCGCAAGGCCGACGTGGTGGTCGGCCGCGCCGTCGACGCACAGCCGCAGGGGGCGGCGGAAGAGCAGAGGAAGGACGGATAGATGGCCGTATACGGGATCGACCTCGGCACCACCTACTCATGCATCGCCGGCATCGACGAGGTCGGCCGGGCGGAGGTGCACCGCAACAGTGAGGGGGTCGACACCACGCCCTCCGTGGTCTTCTTCGAGACGCCGGACAACGTCGTGGTCGGCCAGGAGGCCAAGGACAGCGCGGTCGCCCAGCCGGACCTCGTGATCAGCCGCATCAAGCGCGACATGGGTCACGAAGTCACCAGGACCCTGCACGGTCGCGCGTACTCGCCGGAGGAGATCTCGGCGTTGGTGCTGCGCAAACTGGCCGAAGACGTCAAGGTCGCGACGGGCAAGACCGTGTCCGACGTGGTGATCACGGTCCCGGCGTACTTCGGCGCGGCCGAGCGCGAAGCCACCAGGAAGGCCGGCCAGATCGCCGACCTGAACGTGATCGACATCGTCTCCGAGCCGATAGCCGCCGCGATCACCTACGGTGTGCTCAACCCGGAGGAGGATTGCCACATCCTCGTCTATGACCTGGGCGGCGGCACGTTCGACACGACCGTCATCACTCTGCGCGGCGGCGACATCGAGGTCGTGTGCACCGACGGCGACCACAGCCTCGGTGGCGCCGACTGGGATGACCAACTGGTCGAGCACCTGGCGGACAGCTTCAAGCGGGAGCACCCCGACGTCAGCGATCCGCTGGACAGCAAGGCCACCGAGCAGGACCTGCGCAAGATCGCGGAAAACCTCAAGAAGACCTTGTCCACCCGGGTCAAGCAGAACGCCCGAGTCATGCACGAAGGGCGCGCGACCACGGTGGAGTTCACCCGGGACGCCTTCGAGGCGCTCACCCGGAACCTGCTGGAGCGCACCGTGGCCATCGTGCGGCGGACGCAGGAGACGGCGCGGACGAAGGGGGTCGCCGCCTTCGACCACCTCGTGCTGGTCGGCGGCTCGTCGAGGATGCCCGCGGTGGCCGAAACCCTGCAGAAGGAACTCGGACTGACGCCACGGCTCCAGGACCCCGACCTGGCGGTGGCCAAGGGCGCGGCCCTCTACGCGTTCGAGGAGACATATCGCCGGCTGCTGAGCTCGGGGGATCGGGCCAAGGCCGAGACGATGGCGCTCGAGGCGGGGCTGTCCGGCACGCAGCGGCAGCAGATCGAGGGCCGGACGATCAAGACGGTCGCCTCGCGGGCCTTCGGCATCGTCTCGACGGAGGGCGAGTCCCGGCGGGACTACGTCACCCACCTCGTGCACGCCAACGACTCACTCCCGGCCGCTGTCACCAAGCGCTTCGTGACCCTGGACGACGGCCAGGAGACCGTCGCCATCCAGGTGATGGAGCAGGCCGGCAGCCTCGAGTCCCGCGAGGTCGACGACAACGACAAGATCGGAGAGGGCGACCTGCGCATCCCCCCGGGCAAGCCCGCGGGCTTCCCGATCGAGGTGACCTTCACGCTGGACACCTCTGGCCTGCTGCACGTCACGGCCCGGGAGAACGAACGAGGCGAGCAACTGGACCTCGACATCCAGATCGGCGGCATGTCCGAGGAAGAGGTCGCCTCGTCGAGGGCCTCACTGTCCCAGATCCGTGTGGACTGATCCATGCCGTTCGAGGAGGCCAGATATGTCCGGGAGGTGCTCGATCCGGCCCGGCAGGCCGGTGGCGCCCCCCCGGTGGACCTGCGGCAGCGCTACCAGGTCACGGAGGACATGAGCGCCGCCGAGGTCACCGAGACCGTCCGGCAGGTCCGGCAGTGCTGGCGGCGTTCGCGGCAGATGCTGAAGTTCCGCAAGCTGATCGACGCACTGGAAGCCGATCACGCCAAGAACTACACCTCGATCTTCCAGGCGGCGGCGGACGGTGATCGCGGCCCGCTGCACGCCGAGATCAAGCGGTCCGCCGAGCGCGACAGCAAGCGCCTGGCGGATGTGCGGCAGCGGCTGGACGACGCGGCGGGAAAGCTCCGGCTGCTGCCGCCCGGCGTCGTCGCGGGCATCGCCACGTCGGCGGGGCTCGGCGCCCAGGACGCCACCGGCCTGGCCGCCGCGCTGGGGATCGAGGTGCGCGAACCCGACCCGCTGCCGCAGTCGCCGCCGTACGCGGCCTACGCCCAGGTCCGCGCGGCGCTTGACACGTTGGACGAGCGCCACCTCGCCGGGTACGTCTTCCCCGACCGCCGCACCGGGATCCGGGTCATGGGCGAGATCCCAGGCATCCTTGATCGGGTCGCCAAGCTGGAACAAGACGCGCAGCGCAAGACCCGGGGCCCGTGGACGGTGAGCGCCGACGTGATCTTCAGCGCCCTGCGCAACACTCCGGACCCCGCGGCGCTCCTGCTCTACGACACCGTCGCCAGACTGCGCGAACGCGTCCGCGAGCATTCGACCGACCACACGCTGATGCGGCACGCCACCGACGACCTCGGCCTCGATCCGGATGACGCCAAACGGCTGGTCTTCGCGATCCGCCAGGAGAGCGGCGTGTCGGGCGGCCCGGGCGGTCGGCTGCGCGAGCTCATCGACGCGGGAAAGATCCAGGCGGCCGTGGACTTCGTCGAGGCGCTCCCGGCCGAGGCGCTGAGCGGCGAGACGGCCGAACTGGCGTCGGAGGTGCGCGCCCGGCTGGCCAAAGCCATCCGGCTGCGCGACGAGGCACGTACGGAGGCCGATCCCGACCAGGCGTGGATCATGATCGAGGACGCCCTGCGCCGCGCCCCCGACCTCTCCGGAGCGCAGGATCTGCTGGCCGGGCTCCCGCCCCGGCCGCCGGGCCAGGTGCGGGCGCGCCTGCGGGGCGAAGTGGTGGCCATCACCTGGGAGCCGTCACCGTCCAGAGCCGGCGACATCGACTATGAGGTGTACCGAAACGGTGTTCCCTTCGCCCAGGCGACGCGTCCGAACGCCTCCGACGCACGGCCGCCGGTGAACACGCCCGTGATCTACTCGGTGGCGGCCCGCCGCGGGGAGGCCTCGTCGGCCCCGGTCGACTGCGCTCCCTTGACGCTCCGGCCCGAGCCCGAAGACCTGCGGCTGACCGCCGTGGATGGCGTCGTCACCGGTCAGTGGCGCACCCCGGCTGAGGTGTCGAGGGTCGTCGTCAAGCGTGACGGCAGGCCGATACCCGTGGAAGGCTCTGGTTTCCGCGATCGCGACGTGCGTAACGGCACCACCTACGACTACCTCATCGCGGCCGTCTATCCCGATGGCCGGGGCGAGGTCACCACGCCGGGGTTGCGGCGCGCCGTCACGCCCCAGGCGAGGCCGGTGCCGGTCGCCGACTTCACGGTGGAATCCGCCCTGGGCGGTCATGGCGAACTGCTGATCCGCTGTGCCGAGCCGCCGTCGGGCGTGCCGCAGTTCATGATGCTCGCGGCGGAGCCCCGCTGGCCGTACGGGACGGTCGTCTCCCTCCAGGAGGTGCGGGCGGCGGGCCAGGTCCTGTCCGCCACGCCCACACGGGACGGCTACCTGCTGGGCTCGGCCCAGGCGTCCGGCGTGCTCCTGGCCGTCACGGTCGCGGGAGACAGCGCGACCATCGGCGCGTACCGCGAGCACGTCAATCTGACGTCGCCCCGGCGGGTGAGCGCGGTGCGTCGCGGCGGAACGGTTCACATCGGGCTGGAGTGGCCGAGCGACGTGCCGGAGATCGAGGTCACGTGGGGTACGCGGCGCCTGGTGGTCTCGTCGGCCGCCTACCGGTCTCAGGGGGGCATCCGCCTCGACATCCCCGAGGGAGAGGCGCCGGAGATCCACCTGGCCCCGACGAGCGTGGTGAACGGCACGCGGGTCCGGGGGCCGGCCGTGCTCGCGCCGCTCTCCGCCGTCGTACCCATCCGCTACGACCTGCGCAAAGAGGGGGCTCCCTGGCACCGCGAACTGGTCGTCCACCTGACGTCCGGGCGACCCGCGCGGGTCGCCCGCCTGGTTCTCGTGATCAAGGCGGGCGGGGTCCAGCCGGGCTCGGCCGAAGACGGCCGCGTGCTGGCCGAGTGGTCCGACATCAGCGCTCCTGCCCGGCTGGTCGTTCCGCTGCCCAGACAGCCGAAACCGTACTGGTTGCGGTGTTTCGCCGACGGCCCGATCGAGCTCATCGATCCGCCGGTACGCGTGCTCAAGGTGGGGTGAGGCTGTGATCACGTGTCCCTTCTGCTTCGTCAAGGTGGCGCCCAACCGCGTCGCCTTCCGCTGCCTGGGCCCCAGCGGCCGGACCGTGGGCTGCGCGCCGCAACCGGACGGCATGCTCGGCGCGTTCCGCGGCGGCCCGAACCCGCCCGTACTGCCACCGGTCTTCTCCGTGCGGCGCCCCGGACGGCGCGCCGTCTGTCCCACCTGCTCGCGGGAGTCCGCGTGGCGGGTCTGCCCGTCGTGCCACAACAGGCTTCCGGCGGAGTACTGCGCCAACCCCGGCAAGATCGTCGCGCTCGTCGGGGCGAAGCACGCGGGCAAGAGCACCTACATCGCGGTCCTGGTCCACGAGCTCATGAACCGGGTCGGAGAGGAGCTCAACGCCTCGCTCGTACCGTGCGACGACCGGACCATCGAACGCTACAAAACGGACTTCGCCCGCCCGCTCTACGCCGACCACAAGCTCCTGACCTTCACGCAGTCGTCGGCGAATGTGCCCCGCGACCCGTTGGTCTACCTCTTCACGCGTACGCTCGGCAGCCGGCTCCGCAGGCGTACGGCCTCGCTGACCCTGGTCCTGTTCGACACGGCAGGGGAGGACCTGCGCCAGCGCGAGATGAGTGAGCTGCACCTGCGCTACCTGCAGGCGGCCGACGCCGTCATCTTCCTGCTGGATCCGCTCGAACTGCCCGGCGCTCAGGCGGCGCTGCACGGCTCGGCCAGGGAACGCGGCGGAACACTCGCTGACGACCTGATGAGTGACCAGATGGATGTCGTCGTGAGGGTCACCGAGCTGTTGCGCAAGCGCGACAAGGGGCGCGTGACCATTCCCACGGCCGTCGCCCTGAGCAAGATCGACGAGCTGCGGGAGTCCATGGAGCGTCAGTCGGCGCTGCACCGCACCCGCGAGCCGATCGGGGCGCTCGACCTCGATGACCGGGAGGCCGTGGACGAGCAGGTCCGAGCCCTGCTGCACCAGTGGCAGGCGGGCATGGTGGACCGCTACCTGAGCCAGCAGTACGACGACTACGCCCTGTTCGGGCTGTCGGCTCTCGGCGCGGTGCCGGAGGGCGAGACGGTCGCGCGCAGCGGTATCCGCCCGTACCGCGTCGAGGATCCGCTGCTGTGGCTGCTGTACCGGTTCAAGATGCTCGACGGCATACGGAGGTAGCCCGTGGCTTGGCAGCTCCACTACACCTCGGCGGCTACAGGGCCGTCCGGGCGCGCCGGTTTTCAGATCGTGGCCGAGAGCCCGGGGTTGCCCGCCGGGTCGGGTCAGCAGGTCACGCCGTACCTCACGTACCGGCCGCCACCGAACACGCCGACCGCGCCGTCACCGGAGCGGATCCGCGCGATGCCGGTCGCTCTGTCGTACGGTCCGGTCGGCGACCGGTACGCCCTGGTCCGCTGCGTCTACCTGGGCCAGGACTACTCGGGCAGATACGGCAACTTCCTAGGCCACGCCCTGGTGCTGGCCGACGACGATCTGGTCGGGCTGCGGCCGATCGAGTTCTGGCAGGCGCCGCTGTGGGCGGACACCTCCGCCTCGCCCGGCTCGGAGCTGCCCGAGCTGGTCGATCTCATGCCGGGAGCCGCGCTGGACCCCGAGTCTCTCGGGCGATGGCTCGACTCCGGCGGGGCGGCCGCCTACGAACGGCTGAGCATCCTGCTCGAACTCGTCCGGCGCAGCCTCGTCCAAGCGGACGGCCGGATCATCCTGGTCAGCGCCGACTGCGATGAGATCGTCCGCTGGATCGCGGTATTGTCCTACTCGCTGCCGTGGGACGCGGTCACCCGGCTGTCCTTCGTCACCTACAGCGGGGACCCGGCCTCGACCGCACAGCTCGTCGTGGGGACCACACCCGATGTCTGGATCCCCTCCGACGTGGATGCGACCGTCGTCGTCCTGGCCGAGGAGCCGCAGCCGATCGAGACCGGCCGCTTCTCCACCACCGTGCGGGAGCTGTGGCGGTCCATGGACTTCGCCGGGATCGACGAGCTCGCCGGGTTCAAGGCGGCCGACCCCGACACGGCGGCGGCGCTGGTGGCGCTCTGCCTGACTGGCGCTTCGCTCTCCGCGCAGGAGCAGGCGGCGGTGGCCGAGCTGGTCCGCAACGGCCTGCCCGAGTGGGTGTGGCCCCTGCTGGGGCAGCGGGCCGACCTGCTCGGTCACCCCCTCGCGGCGGCGGTCGCCGAGCACGGTCCCGCCGAGGCGGCCGGTGCGTGCATGGCGCGGTGCGTCGAGCTGGCGCTGCACGACCCGGAGCTGGGGCGGCCGCGCGCACCGTTGCCGCACGCGTACCGCCCAAGGGTGACGGCGGTGGCACTGACCGAGCTGGACGCCGTGAACCGGCTCGATCGCCTGGTCGGCATCCTCCGGACGGCCGAGGCGGCCGGCCTGGAGCTGCCGGCGGCGCACATGGAGCGGGCGGCGGCCGCTCTGGCCCGCGCCGACCTCGCGGATGTGTCGAAGCAGCTCGGCCGCACCCCGTTCGCCTGGCGCGAGCCGCTGCTGGACGGGCTGGTCCACGGACTGGAGCGCGCGGCGCCCGATGCGCTCCTAGCTGACCTGCGCCGATCTCCTGAGCTGTGTCGATTGCTGGCCGACCGGGACCTGCGGGCGGCGCCCGCGATCGCGAGCGCCGTGATCGTCTGGCAGGTCGAGTCCGGCGGCCTCGACCGCGTGGAGGCGACGGTCCGGCTCCTGTCACTCCGGAACGTGCCGGGCACGTGGGAGAAGCGGGAGCAGACGCTGAAGGCCATCTGGCAGGCCGCTCCGAAGGCCGATGAAGTGCGCCGCCTCATCGAGACGGGTGGTGAGCAGGTACAGGAATACCCCACGCTGAGCGGCCTGCCCGCGCGCCTGTTCGTGCGCGTGGGGGTGAAGAGCCGCGAGGCCGTGGACGTCGCCGGCAGGGTACGCGACGCCGGGCTGGCCGGTTTCGTGGCCGATGACGCCGAGGCGGTGCTGCTGGTGACCGAGCTGGGCGGCGTGCGCACTCCCGTCCATGCCGTAAGAGAGGTGGAACGCCTCACCGCCCTGGCCGGCCGGCTCGATGCCGAGCTCGCCGCCCTGGTACGCGCCTTGGCCGCGAAGACTCTCGCCGGGCAGGATCCGGCGTTCCGGATGGTCCTGGTGCGGGAGCTGCCGAGGCGCTCCCAGGACTGGCTGGTCGATCTCTGGCTGGCCGCTCGGCCGAGCCGGGAGGAGCAGACGGCGCTGCTGGAGATCGCGATCCGGCTGCGCGGCCATGGCGTGCTCATTTCCAGCCTGGACGAGTGGGCGCACGGCGTGGCCAACAGCCGCTCGCCGTTCGCGTTCATGGACAGCAGGTTCAAGAAGGATCCCGAACTGCATGAGGGCCTGCGGGAGCTCATGAGGTCGAAGCGCCGAGGAATCCTGCGCTGGGGGGACAACTGATGTATTTTCTGCTTTTCCTGGTCATCGCGTGGTTCGTCGCGATGATGGTCGGCACGTTCGTCGCGATGGTGCTCTATCCGATCGTCCTGCTGGGCAGCACGCTCGTCGCGGTCGGCCTCTACCTTCGGCAGGCCTACGCGGTCCTGGTGCCCGACTTCACGGCGGGTCTGTCACCGGTCCCGCCGCCGGAGGCCGGGAGAGGGCGTGACCCCGCCTACCCTCACTACCTGTCCTCCCAGGTGTGGAAGGACTGGCAGGCGATCCTGCGTACTACGTCCCCGCGCATCGCCACACAGGCGGACAAGGCGCTGCGCAACATCACCAGCACGCTCCTCAGCGGCCAACAGGCCTGGTTCCTGTTCCCCATCTGGCTCGGCATCTGCGGCGGCATCATCACGGCCGCGGTGCCCGTATTGGTGCTCGGCGCGCTGATCATGGTGCTCTATACGATGACGGTTGCGCTCGGGTTGCTGGTCTGGCTGATCTGCGTAGCGGGGCTGCGGGTCGTGGAGCAGGCGTTCATGCTGGTGTACCGGATCCTGCAGACCTGTCCCTATCCTGGCTGCTACGCCCGGTTTACGCTGCCCGTCTACGCGTGCTCGACCTGCGGCCGCAAGCACGCGAAGCTGAGACCCGACCTGAACGGCGCCGCCCGGCATGTCTGCCAGTGCGGCACGCGCCTGCCGACGATCGTCCCGCTCGGCCGCTACCGGCTCCAGGCGTACTGCCCGCACTGTGACCGCCTGCTGCCGACCCGCGTCGGCAGAGTGCGGATCGAGCCGCTGCCCTTCGTCGGCGGCCCGGACGCGGGCAAGACGACGTTCATGGCGCTCGGCGTCGACGCCGTCCACGGCGCGGTGAATGCGGTGGGCGGCCGCGCCCTGTTCGCCGACAAGAGCGACGAGCAGGCGTTCCGGAAGCTGCGCGTGGAGCTGTCGTCGGGGAAGATCAGCAAAACGCTCGCCGACCTGCCCAAGGCCGTGATGCTGGACGTGGCGCTGCCCGGGAAGAGGGGCGGCAACCGGATCCTCTACCTGTTCGATCCGTCTGGCGAGCACTACACCGGCGCCAGCAGGGTCGAGGAGATGCGCTACCTGGCGCACGGAGAGGCGTTGATCCTGGTCATCGACCCCTTCGCACTGCCCGACGTACAGGATCACCTGCTGGAGTCCGAGCGGCAGGCACTGGCCGCCAAGGGCGTGGTGCTGTCCCGAGAGGACCCGGCCGACACCTTCACCCGTCTGCGCAACGAGCTGGCCAGCAGGGCCGACGGCGGGAAGCAGCGCCGGGTCGCGGTCGTCCTCACCAAGGCCGACCTGCTCAAGCGGACCACCTCCGGACGCGGCATCGACGACTTGCCCCGCTGGCTCACGATCATGGGGCTCGGCAATCTGGTACGCGAGCTGAACCACCAGGGGGCGGAGGTCCGCTACCTCACCTCGGGCCTGCCGCCTCAGGGGGCGCAGATCGTCGAACTGCTCGGCTGGCTGGGCGGGCTGCGGCTGAACGGTCAGCCGGCCGACGGGACCTTGGCAGCGGCGGAGTTGACGGCGGGTGACGCGAGGAGGCCGTGGGACACCAGGCCGCGTCCACCGGGCCGCCTGCCCTTGAGCTACCTGATCTTCCGGCGGACGCTCGCCGCCGCTACGGTGACGACCTCCGTCCTGATGCTCCTCCTGTTGAGCCTGCTGCTGCTGACCATGTGGCTACCGCACGACACCGCGCCGACACTGGGCGCCGCGACTACCGCGCCGCTGATGGCGGCGCCCGTCGGAAAGGCGCTCGCCGGGCGTTGGCAGGGACCGTCCGCGAGATCGGGCTCAGCGATCACCACGTAAGGATCGTCCTCACGAAAGGCGCGCGGCTGAAGCGGGCGGTGTCCGGCAAGCTCGGTCGCTGGTGGTTCCGGCGCCTCGAGGACATCTCCCAAGGAGAGATCTCCCGTTCCTTAGCGACGTTGGTCAAGAAGGCCTGACGGGTCTCTGCGGTCTCGCCAAGGGAGGAGGGTTGGCCCACGTCAGAGGTCACCGGGTTTCGTCGTCAGCTCCTTGGCGCTCGATGGCGTCGCAGAGAGCGAATCGCCGCCGTCGATCGCTTCGCGCAGATGTGAGGCGTTGTCAGATGGGCTCTTTCGGCAGGCGGCCAGGAGCTCACTCGAATCGTATCGGCGGGCATAGTGAAGCGTCAGAGCGCGCCACCGGGAGTCATCCACCTTCGTGCAGAGGAATTGTCCCATCCACTCTTCAGGATTGCTTGACCGGAGACAGTGCCAATGGATGAAGGGGTGCGCGAACGAATAGGCGCCCGAGGTCTTTCTGACGAGAATGCCGTTCCGTCGGCTGGTGGCCTTCAGGAGACTGGCAGCCTTCTTGTCGTCGCCCTCTTGTAGTTGGTCCGTCAGCCATCGTTCTGCCATTTGCCGGGGTATTGAGTCTCCATACTCCTTGCACATGAAGTAGGCCAAGGCGTCAAGCTGGCCGCGGTCGAGCCCTTGCCGGGCCCCTTCCATGGCCTGCTCGTCTCGGATGCCGTTTGCAAGGAGAAAGTCGCACACTTTCCCGCACAGCTCTCCGGAACGCAGGAATTCGACTGGGTCGGGGCTCGACTCGTAGAACTGGCACGTCGCGGACAGCAGCAAGGGATTGCTCCCGAAGTCTCGCAGGACTGGGTCCGTCGTCACCCAGTTGATGAGATCGTCGGCACTCCCGCGGTTGCCCCGGACCTGAACGCCTGGCCCACTTGACCGGATATCGGCAGTGGTCTGGAACCAGCGGCGGATGTACTCCTTGATCTGATCATCCTTGAATGTCGCTATCTCTAGAAATATTCGTCCAGCAAGCTGATGGTCCTCGAATGCGTAGGGCCGGCCGAGGAGCAGGAAGAAGTTGCCGGGATAGCTCTCCCTGGCGTTGTCGACCATGGTGAGAACGCTCTTTCTGAATTCGCGGTCGCCGATGTCGTCAAGGCCGTCCATGATTATTACGCAGCTCCCTTGCAGCAGCTTCGACTCGAGCCACTTCGGCGGCTCGGTGGCGGCGAGGTCGGCGGGGATGCAGGATCTGATCAGGGATGTCAGGTTCTGGGCCGCCAGCGCCTCGAGTCCGCGCTTGAAGCACTGGGCGAGCTGCCGGGAGTCGAGTGCCAGAACCACCGCCCTCATGGGCGCCCGCAACGCCCACGCCGTAGGCCAGTCTCCGCCCTGGGCTCGAGCGCGCAGCGCCACACGCAACAGTTTGCGTGCGGGATTCTCGCAGAGCAGGTGAACCAGCCACTTCCATAGAGCGGTTTTTCCGCTGCCAGCGGCTCCCACCACCATGAAAGGAGAGGGCGAATGGCGCCGATAAAGATCCCACAATCCGTCTGGACTCTCTAGGGCGTAGCGCTGGCCCTGCACGACAATGGGTGGAAATATAATATTTTCTCCAACTGTGTCCGGGTTGCGCTCCTCTAGGCGGTTGTGGATGAATAGAGTGTCGATCGGAATGATCAGGCCGCCCGCTCTCCCGCCATCACCGTCGTGCCATCGCGCTCGCTCCCGCATCAGCCCGCGTAGACGTCTCGGAAACTGGGTGAAGCTCCGCCGTATCCGTCCTTCCATCCCTGCGGCCAGTGACTTCTCTAGCCCTTTGGTGACCTCCTGGTATATCCCCCGCACGAACAGGGACGCCATCAGGAAGGTGCCGTATATCGAGAGCAGGAGAACCGTGGTCGCGGGATGCTCGAGTAGCCAGGTGTGACCGAAGACCGTGACTATGCCTGGGGGGAGTGCTGCCGCAACGGCGCCGACGAGGCGTGACCGCCACGTCGGCGCGTGCGAAACATGCATCCCAATCTCCTGATATGGCATCAGAAGGCAGCAGGGTCATGCCTTGAGGGGACAACAGAAGATAAATGTATATCGCATGTTGTGGCGGCAGGCTAGTTGTCGAGCTTGATCGGGTAAGAGGTGCGATCGTCTTTGTGGCCATAATGTTGGATGAGTGTATATGCGTCATATATCAATAAATCCGGCATGAGGGTATAGGGCATGCGGGCTGAAGTGCCGGAAGGTCATTCAACGCGATAGCGCGATCCGAGGCTGATTCGAGCGTCCCCTTGGCGCTCTTGCGGGGGTCGTCAGCCGTCGTCACCAGGTGTTTCTCCTCGAAGAGTCTCGTCTTCGCGATCAGTGACCTGCGGATGAGGGCGGCTGTCCTCGGGTTCCACTCGTCGGCGTACCCCGTCGAGCACGATGCGGAGCAGGTGCCGGGCTCGGCTGTCCCACTCGGTCTCTTCCAGGCGGGTCAGATAGCCCGTGAGGAGTATGACGTCACGGGCGTCGACGTCGGAACGGATGGTTCCGTCGGCCTTGCCGGCGTCGAGGAAAGTGGTCAGCGCGTCACCGATCGGTCCCAAGCTGTGCGCCGCGAGGCCCTGCCACACCGACGCTTCCACGGCGGCGAACACCCCGCGTTTGACCTGCGCGTAGTCGACGACCCGGTCGAACCAGCGAGCCAGCGCCGTGAGCGGCTCGTGCTCGCCGAGCAGTGCCGGCGCTACCGCCACCAACTCGTCGACCTCCTCCCGGTAGACCTCGATGAGCAGCGCCTCCCGGGTCGGAAAGTGGCGATAGAGGGTGCCCTGCCCGACCCCTGCTTGCTTGGCGATCGCGTTGAGCTTGATCTCGTCCGCGTTCGCGATGACCGCCCGTGCGGCCTGAATGATCCGGTCGCGGTTGTCGGCGGCGTCGGCTCGGCGCCCGGTGGGGTTCATCGATTCCCTGCTTTGCTAAGCGGACACGTGTCCGGTAGCTTTGGGTTAAGCGGACACGTGTCCACCTTATCTGAATGGGATTCCTATGACTGCCATCGAGGGCCAGGTCGTCGCCATCACCGGAGCGAGCAGTGGCATCGGTGAGGCCACGGCACGCCTGCTCGCCGAGCGTGGGGCGGCGGTCGTCCTCGGCGCGCGCCGGACAGAACGCCTTGACCACCTCGCACGGGACATCCGCGATCGTGGCGGACGCGCCATCGCCTGCGCCACGGACGTCACCCGGCGCGGGGACCTCGAACGACTTGTCGGCCAGGCCGTGGCGGAGTTCGGGCGGCTTGACGTGCTGGTGGGCAACGCCGGCATCGCCCGGATCGGCCCCGTGAGCGACCTCGACGTCGATGGCTGGGACGCGATGATCGACGTCAACCTGCGGGGAGTGCTGTACGGCATCGCCGCCGCCATGCCGGTGTTCCGCCGGCAGGGCCACGGCCATCTGGTGACCACGGTGTCGACGTCGGGCCTGAAGATCGTGCCTACGCAGGCGGTCTACGCGGCGACGAAGAACGCCGTACGCACCCTGTTGGAAGGCCTTCGGCAGGAGTCGACCGACGGTGTGCTGCGGACGACGGCGATCTCGCCGGGCTTCGTCCGTACCGAACTCACCGGCTCGATCGACGACGCTCAGGCCCGTGAGGAGGTTCGCCGCAACATGGACGGGTTCGGCATCGATCCGGAGGCCGTCGCCCGCGTTGTCGCCTTCGCCATCGAACAGCCCCGGGATGTCGAGATCGGCGAGGTCACCATCCGCCCGACCGTCCAAGGCTAGGAACGCTCTGGCCTGCTGAGCCGGTGAGCGATAGATGGCCCGCCGAAGTGACAGCCGGCGCGCGTCCCCACTGGGCCCACCGGCCCGGGCCCCTGCGCCGCCCGCCCAGCCGTTACGGGGTAGTGAGCGGTTCGGCCTGGTACGCCCGGCGCAGGGTCGCCTCGAAGGCCGGCGCGTCGGGCAGAGGCACGGAGCCGATTCGACGCACTGGTACGGCCGGCGTCCACGAGTTCATCACCACGGCCCCGGCCATTCCCGGCAGGTCGGCGGGCCGGATCCGCTGAACGCGCTGGGGAACCCCGAGCCGGTCGAGCTGCCGGCGGACGATGCCCATCGTGGTCCCGGTCAGCATCTCAGCTTCTGGCCACACCACCGCCGTCCCGTCCCAGAAGGCCAGGTTCCAGATCGACGCTTCGCTGAGCCGACCCCGGCGGTCGATGAAGGCGGCGTCGTCGAAGCCCTCCACGACGGCTTGGCGGAGATAGTACGTCTTGGCCATCTCCCCGACGTGCTTCACCGCCGGAAGCACTCGTTCGTGCTCCACCACCGCCAGCGCCAGCGGCCCCCGGGGGCCGGACGCCGCTGGTCCGGTACGGACGAGCAACTCGGGCTCGGCGTCCGCCGGCGTGTACTCTCCTGCGGGCGAGAACACCGTGGCCGTCAGAGAGAGGTCAGCCGGTCCGGCCTGGACGGCCGCCCGCAACAGGGCTCGCACCCGGTCGTCGGGCACCGCGCGCCCGAAGAGCGTGGCGGAGGCCGTCCGCAGCCTTTCCAGGTGCAGGTCCAGCCCCCGGACCCGGCCGCCGCGCACCTGCATGGCGGTGAAGTGGGCGTACCCGGCGAATGCGAGCGGCGCAAGGTCCACGGCGTCGGCCACCCGACCGTCACGTTGCACAACGAAAGACGACATACCTCGCTCCAGCAGTATGGAATGTGCGTTTCCCGAGCGACGTTAAGGCTTGACATCGATGGCAAGGTCAACCTGGGAGTGGAGCCGGCGCATGCTGATCGGTGAGTTGTCGCGGCGCACCGGGGTCAGCACACGGCTGCTGCGGTACTACGAGGCACAGGGAGTGCTGGAGGCCGGTCGCGGCGCGAACGGCTATCGCTTCTACGACGAGAACTCCGTGGTCACCGTGCGTCAGGTGCGCGCGCTGCTGAAGGTGGGTCTGTCGACCGAGGTGATCCGCGTGGTGTTGCCGTGCGTGCGCGGCGAGCGTCCGGACTTCGAGTGGTGCGCCGAGCTCTGGGAAATTCTGACCGGCGAGCTCGAGGCCATGGATAAGCGCATTGACGATCTCCAGCGCAGCCGCGGCGCCCTGGCGGGCTTCCTCACCCGGCCCTGACCGATCAGGACGGCGGCGCTCGCTGAACGACGGGACTCCGGTCACCGCCCGACTCCTTCGTTCGGGTGCGTTCTCTGACACCAGGAAGTGGGGCGAACCTTCCGCTCGTCCCGAACTTTCAAAATCCCGGCGCGACGGGAGGAATGTCCTGCACAGTGTGATCATGACAAATCACCGGTAACCCCGGACCACCACCTGATGCAGAAGCACCGCCTCTGCCGCTGGACGGCACGAGTCGGTAACCGACCGTATCGGAGCACCAGATCAACACATCACATCGCCCTGGCATGGACGACCGGCGCCGCATCCCGTTAGCCCGCTCGCTCGCCCGGAGCTGCCTCTCCGCCGCCCTCGCCCTCGCCTTCCTCGCAGCCGCCCTTTCCACGAGCGTCGTCCCCGGCGACTTGCGAACGAGCGGGGCGGAAGAGACCGTCAGCGCCATCGACGCCCGGCCCAACGACGGCTCCGGCTACTGGCCGGACTTCTCGAACACCGGCTATGCCAACACCCCGGCCAACGCCGGAGGGCTGGGCCTGGGCGCGTACCCGGGCAAGCTCACCGACTACGCGTCGGGCATGAGTGCCGACAAGCCGCTGAGGCTCGAGTTTCCGGACAACAGCGTCATCTCCTACAAGCGCTTCCTGGGCTTGAAGGTGCTGATCTACGGCGACAACCTGACGTTCGTCGGCTGTCTGTTCGAGGGCACCAACCCCAACGACAACCTCGTCCAGATCTACTCCGACAACAACATCAAGTTTCTCTACTCGACGTTCAAGCCGAACTCCTACGCGATGCCTCCCGGCAACGACGGCACCGTCTCGTCGTCCCACTCCAAGCCCGGCACGCCCTTCGACAAGTCCTGGCAGCTGGCCACGACGATGAAAGAAGCCGTGGCCGTCATGGACCACAACGACATCTGGGGCAACGCGGGCATGATCATGGTGACGGGATTCCCGGGCCGCCCGTCGACCTGGACGAACAACTACATCCACGACATGGCCGACACCTCACATGACGTCTACCACCACGACGGCATCGGCCCGCAGAGCGAGGGCAACGGCGGTCCGATGATCGTCGACCACAACACCCTGGCCTCCGTGGGGAACACCAACGGCCTGGCCCTGCAGGGCAGCGGCGTGTACGACCACATCTCGGTCACCAACAACTACGTCTCCGGCTGGGGTTACGCGCTCTCCATCGGCGTGACCAACAACGCCACGAACATCACCGTCACCGACAACGTCTTCTCGGCGGAGCTCGAGCAGCTGTACGGCTTCCTGTACGGCAACATCTGGGGCGGGTCGGCGCGCGGCTCCACCTGGCGCCGCAACCTCATCCAGGCCCGTACGGGAGACGACAACCGCACCTATACGACGGCCGACCACGGCAAGTATCTGTGGCCGACCGGCCAGACCCATACCACCGACTACACGGGCTGAGACTCTTCCCATGTGACGCCCGCGGGACCACTCGCTGCTCTTCGCGATCCACACCGCCCGAAGAGCAGCGAGGCCGCGCCCGGCCACCGCTTTCTGGAGGGCCCTTACGGAACAGACGCTTTCTGGAGGGCCCTTACGGAACGGACGCGCCGGCCGGTCGGTGATCGACGACCTTTGCCGGCCGATGAACTACAGTCGTCCGCCATGGCCGAATCCTCCTCCTATCTGACCGCGACGGCGGACGCCTACGACGCCGTCGCCGACCTCTACGCCGATCTCGCCCGAGACTCGCTCGACCGCCTGCCCCTGGATCGCGCGATAGTCGCCGCGTTCGCCGAACTCGTACGGGCCGCCGGGCCCCGGCCCGTCGCCGAGGCCGGCTGCGGTCCCGGGTACATGACGGCACACCTGCGCAACCTCGGACTGGACGCCTTCGGCGTCGACCTGTCTCCCGCACTGATCGACATCGCCCGCAAAGACCACCCCGACCTGCGTTTCGAGGTCGGTTCGATGGGCGCCTTCGACGTGGCCGACGGCGAGCTGGGCGGTCTGCTCTCTTGGTACTCCCTCATCCACATCCCACCACCGGAACTGCCGCCATACTTCGCCGAGTTCCGCCGGGTGCTGGCTCCGGGTGGTCACCTCCTGCTCGGTTTCTTCGAATCCGAGGGCGGTCCGGTGTTGGAGTTCGACCACAAGGTCACGCCGGCCTACCGGTGGCCGATCGACGACTTGGCCGACCTGGCCCGCAAGGAGGAGTTCGTCGAGGTGGGGCGGATGTTGCGCGAGCCTTTGGAGGATGAACGATTCCGCCGTGGCCACTTGCTGATGCGCAGACAAGCCGCCGCCATGTGCTGATGCGCGCACGTTAAGGCCTCTTTCTTAGATCTACTGACTAGTTGTGGCGATGTTGTCACGTAGCGCATGGGACTTGGTGGCTTGACGCCGAGTGGGAGTGGCTCCGGCCGCTGCTGCCCGAAGGCGGCCAGCGGGGCGGGCGATGGAACGACCGCCGTCAGACGATCAATGGCGTGTTGTACCGGGCCCGGACCGGGCTGCCCTGGCGTGACTTTCCCCAACGGTTCGGTCCCTGGATCACGGTCTACAAGCGGCATCGCCGCTGGTCGGCCGATGGCACCTGGCAGATGCTGCTGACCGCGATCCAGGCCGGGCAGGACGCCGAGGGGCGCCTGGATGGGGACATCGCAGTGGACTCCACCATGGTGCGGGCGCACCAGCACGCCGCGGGCGCGCCCCGCACACCGCCCTCGCCGCCTGCCGCGCCGGGGCGGCAAAAGGGGGACGCCGTAAGGACAAACCGGGGCGATCCGGTGTTGGCCACACTGGCCGCCCGGCTGGCGGAGGTGGTCAGACTGGGGAGTGCCTAGGCTGCTCCCGAGGCGGCTTCACCACCAAGATCCACTTGTCCGCGCGGACGGCCGCTGCCGGGCCTTGTCGCTGGTCCTGACGCCGGGCCAGTACGGCGACAGCCCGCAGTTGCCTAAGGTGCTGGGCGCCATCCGCATCCCTCGGCCGGGCTTCGACGCCGACCACTACAAGCACAGGAACGTCGTCGAACGGGCGACCCTTGACCGATGGCAAAACCTACGACAAGGAGTTCTCCGGCCAGTACGTCCGGACCCCGCACAAGCAGGACCCGCAGATCGCCATGATCCCGCTGCTGTCCTTCGGCCTGGCCGACACCGTCCGCTGCCTGCTCGGCCCCCGGATCGTGCTGCGCAACTCGAACGTGCGCGTCACCCGCCCACGTACCGGGGACGGAACCGTGTGGCACACCTCGCCACCGTCGCGGCTGGTATCCGCGCCGACCGTGATCGCCTGCCTGATCTACCTCGACGCGGCGGACGAGCAGACCGGGCCACTCCTGATGGTGCCGGGCAGCCACCACCGTCCCGACCGGCCGCCGGCCGCCGACGACCCCTTCGACGACCAGGTCACGATTCAGGTTCAGCCTGGCGAGGTCGTCCTGATGGACGCCGCCCTGTGGCACCGCGGCGGAACGAACCACAGCGAGCGGGCGCGCCGCCTGCTCACTCTGCAACTGTCGTCGATCTTCATGCCGGAGTTCAACTTCGAGCCCAGTCTCCCCTCAGCCGACTATCAGCGGCTGCTCGAACAGGCTCGATCGAGCGAGGACGAGCCGCTGCTGGAACTGCTCGGCCATGGCGGGCTCAATCCGATCAGCGCCCGCTACTGGCCGCACCGCAGGAGGACAGATGATTCTTTACCGCGTGGCCGTCACTGCTGACCCTGGCCATCTGGAGCGCGCTCGCCGCATGTTCTACGAATTGGCCGACGCCAGCCGTCGAGTCCCAGGGGTCATCAACTTCGACATCTTGCAGGACCCCGACGAGCCGCACCGGTTCGTGTCGATCGAGGTCTACGCCGATGAAGAGGCGGTGGATCGCTAGGGCAAGCTGCCGCAGCTCGATGCGGTGATGGAGGCGTTCCCCACGCTGCTGAGCGCGGGGCCCGAGGGAAGAAGGTTCGTCGTGTCGGGCAGTGAGCCGTGGCCGTCGTGACGGCCCGAACCCCTACAGCTACGGCCATCCGCCACAGCTCCCCACCACACGCGGAGCGCTGCTCTACTGATCGTTAACGTGCGGGAATATCTCTTCCCGTACGCGTGAACCGTACGGCGTACACTTCACGAAACGACGGGCGTGATGCCGTCCGCGACTGGGCTCTCCAGGGCGCCTGGGCCGCCTCTGGGGGTGCGGCCGGGACACGACCAGAAAGGGGCCACCACTTGATCACGTGTTCGTGTTGCTCGACGATGACAAGGACGCCCCTCAGGGGCAGCGAGCACGAGACCACGGATACGGCGGGTCCCTCATCCGGGAGGGACGTGCGCAGGACGGAGCGGGAACATGTCATGGCAGGCGTATGTGGATACCAGTCTTCTAAGCAGTGGCCAGATCGACGCAGGGGCGATCTTCAGCGTTGCCGGCGATGCGGTCTGGGCCGCTAGCCCTGATTTCCGCGTCACCCTCGAGGAGGTCAAGACGATCGTCGGCGCGTTCAGAGACTCGTCCAGTGTGCAGACCAACGGTTTTCACGTTGACGGCGACAAGTACATGTACGTCCATCATGACGACCGCTCAGTGATGGGCAGGAGGCACGACTATGCCGTGATCATCTGGGTGAAGACCAAGCAGGCCCTCATCGTTGGGAGAACCCCGCCGGGTAGCCATCCACAGGCAGCCGAAAAGGTGGTCGAGGCTCTCGCCGACTACCTCATCAGCCTCGGCTACTGAGGGCCTGATGTCCCCTCACGTCCGTTGGGCGAGGCGCCGACACTTGTGCGGCCGCCCATTCCCGCAGCCGATCTCAACCGAGTGGCGCCGACCCTGGCGGCTTCCCATGCGCTCGCCCATCTGCCCGCTTGGCAGCGCCACGACCACGGAGTGTGAAAGTCTGGCCGCCTAGCGTGCTGCCGGTCTTGACGACCGCGATGCCCCACAGCGGCTCTGCCCCCAGCGGGTTGGCGCGGGCAGAGTCCTTCTCGGAGAAGTACACGGGACCGTACGACAGTTCGGCGTCCCAGGTTGTCCAGGTCAAAGGCATGGTGATGCGCTCCCGTTGTGTCGATGGGCCCACCAATAGATGGCCTTGCCGGATTGGACGCACCGCGACCGGCCCCATGTTGCCCTGCATCGTGGGCCCGTAATTGATCTCCATCCCAGTCCAACCGGAGCTGGCGATCCGTGACCTGCGTGGACGCCCCACGTGCTCGATGCGAACGCGGAGTCCCACCATTTGCCGTAGTGGGTCGTCATCCCGGAGGCGTCGAACCACATGAACTGGTTATCGCTGTTGTCGTTGTCGTAGCCGATCCGGCTGTAGTCCTCGGCCGACTCCAGGAAGCCGCCGTTGGGGTTGGAGGTGCTCGGGCTCAGCACTTCGAGTTTCGTCCAGCCAGCTGCCACGGTGAAGAACGTCCGCGTCGTCATGCCCGTGTTGGTGTCGGACGTGATGCGGAAGGTCGCCTCACCGGCGAAGTCGTCGTCGCTGGTCCACAATCGGCTGTAGTTGGTGTTGCCGTCCGGATAGAGGCGGACATCCATTGAGCCAACGGCGACCAGGTCACGGTGGCCTGGCCGCGTGCGTAGCCGTGCTCATCCAGGTAGGCAGCCGGCTCGACGATGAGGCCCTGCGGCGCGGCCGGGGTCCGGTTGTTCGTCTCCGGAGCGGGACCGCCGCCGGATCCGCCCGATGACCCCCCGCCGTCGAGGATCCCGGCGGCCTGCCGAGCCAAGCGGATTTCCCTCTCCAGGAAGCGGTCATTCAAGACGACGTTTCCGCCGACCTGGCCGTCCGTATCCACTGACAGGGTGATCTGCCGCAGCCGAAGCGACTGCATCGCCCCTCACGGTGGGCACCCGTTCCGCAGGCCATCCGATCGACCCACAACGCGAACGACTCGCCGTATGCCGGTGTCACCACCAGCGCCAGTCGTCGGGGCCAGACCACCGTCATTCCGGCCGAACCTCCTGCCGTACACGCCTCTACCGCCAACCCCGATGGCCCACTGCCATGTCCGCTTCCATCTGGCGTGACGCACTTCCATCTGCAAGGCCGTCAGACAGCCGCCCACTCAGAGCGAAGCCGCCCTTGACGAATCAAATGAACGGTCTTTTAATTTGATCATGGGGCGTATCGCGGGCGTCACCGCCGCCGAGACGCGTGAACGGTTGCTGCGCGCGGCCGCCGAGGTGTTCGCCGAGCGCGGGTACGAAGGTACGCGCGTGGCGGACATCGCCGCGGCCGCCGGGGTGAGCAACGGCGCGTTGTACGCCCACTTCGGGTCGAAGGCCCAGCTGCTCGTGGCCGCGTTGCGCGCGCACGGGCCGCGGTTGCTGGCCGATCTGCTGGCCGCCGATCCGGACCGGTCTATCGCGGAGCTGCTCGTCGTGGTCGGTCGGCGGCTGCCGCGCAAGCGTGATGCCGGTGGCTATCTCATCGTCGAGGCCCTGGTCGCGGCCCGTCGTGATGAGGAGGTCGCGCAGCCGATGCGCGACTACATCGGCGAACGCGCCGACTGGCTGGCCGGGCTCGCCGGCATCGCCGAGGGTGATGGCGAGCTCGACCCCGCGCTGTCGGGGAACGCGCTCGCCCACTTCTGCCTCCTGCTCGCGATGGGTAGCGCGCTCATCACCCCGGACCTGCACGCGGTGGACGACGAGGAGTGGACCGCGTTGCTCACCCGCGTCGTCGCCGCCCTGGCCCCCATCAGCACCACCGCACAAGCCATCGGCGCCAGAGCGCAAGCCATCAGCACCAGAGCGCAAGCCGTCGACACCACGGCACAGACCATTGAGACCACAGCTCCAGAGGGGAGCACCACAGTGAAAGTGCGGATCGACTCCGAGCGCTGTCAGGGGCATGGTCGCTGCTACGACCTCGCCCCCGACCTGTTCGGCGAGGACGACGAGGGCTACGGGCAGGTGATCGGCGAGGGGATCGTGCCGCCGGACAACGAGCGCGCGGCGCGCCTGGCGGTGTCCAACTGTCCCGAACGAGCGATCGAGATCCTCTAGGAGGGTAGACATGACCGTGGACGACCGCTTCAACCAGGACTACCGGGAGACGCTGGAAGAGCCGCCCCTGGGTTCGCGTAACGAGGTCATCACCGGGCCCGTCTCGGACTGGGCGACCGATTTCTCCCATGCTGAGCCGGAGTGGGCGGCTGACCCGTACCCCATCCAGGACGAGCTGCGGCAGCGCTGCCCGATCGCGCATACCGAGCGGTTCGGCGGCGGGTGGCTGCCGACCCGCTACGAGGACGTCGCGGCCATCGCCTACGACACCGAGCATTTCTCGTCGCGGGCGATCATCATGAGCAACTTCCGGCCGCCCGTCGAGCTGGCCCCCGTGGGCACCGCGCCGCCGATCTCCTCCGACCCGCCCTTCCACCACCACGCGCGCAAGTTGCTGCTGCCGGCGTTCACCAAGTCCGCGGTGGCCAAGCGGGAGGCGGGGACCAGGGCGTACTGCCACGCGCTCATCGACGCGATGGAGGGGCAGGACGTCGTCGACGCCGCCGCCGACTACGCCCAGCACATCCCGATGCGGGTCATCGCCGAGATGCTCGGCTTCCCGCCCGAGGACGGGGCGCAGTTCCGGGTGTTCGTCGAGAACGCGCTCGAAGGCATCAACCTGCCGCCCGAGGAACGTTTCGCCCGTTCGCAGCAGCTGTTCGACTACCTGCTCGTGCAGATCCGTGAGCACGTCGAGCACCCGCGCGACGACCTCACCAGCTACCTGATCGACGCCGAGCTCGACGGCAACAAGCTCGACCCGTCCCACGTGGCGGGCACGATGGCGCTGCTGCTCATCGCCGGCATCGACACCACCTGGAGCGCGATCGGCGCGTCACTGTGGCACCTGGCGAAGACGCCCGCCGACCGTGAGCGCCTGGTCGCCGAGCCGGCGTTGCTGCCGACCGCGATGGAGGAGTTCCTGCGGGCGTACGCGCCGGTCACGATGGCCCGGCTGGTCAAGCAGGACATGCACTGGCGCGGCGGCGACATGAAGGCCGACGACTGGATCCTGCTGTCGTTCCCGGCGGCCAACCGCGATCCGGCGCAGTTCGACCGGGCCGACGAGGTCGTCATCGACCGTGAGGTCAACCGGCACGTCGCGTTCGGCCTGGGCATTCACCGCTGTGTGGGCTCGCATCTGGCGCGCATGGAGCTGCGGGTCGCGCTCGAGGTGTGGCTGGAGCGGTTCCCGGACTTCAGCCTGGCCGACCCGGACGCGGTGACCTGGGCGGCCGGTCAGGTCCGCGGGCCGCGCACCCTTCCGATCCGCATCGGCTGACCGACGCGCATCAGCTGGCCTTTGCGCGTCGGTTGACCTCCGTCCGGTACGCCCTACCTGACCGCTAACACGTGAAGGGCGTAAGGGGACGGGTCATCGCGACGCCGTCCGCCGGGTTGTCGTGTACGTACTTCGTCGCGACGATCTCGGCGGGCGCCGCTCCGCGCTCGACCCAGCTCACGATCGGGGTCAGCTTGTCGAAGACGTTCGGGCCGGGGCCGCCGCCGCAGTGGGCCATGCCGGGGACCATGAACAGCCGGGCGAACTCCCGCGTCCGCGCGACCGCCGCGCCGCCCGGCTGACGCTCACCGGAGGTGGCGCGGACCACCTGACCGTAGTAGTCGATGGTGTCGTGGGCGGAGACGACCGGATCGGCCCAGCCCGTGTACATGATGAGCTTGCCGCCGCTACGCCGGAACGGCCTCAGGTCCGGGTCGGTGGCGTTGATGATCGGGCCGAGCTTCTTCTCGGCCAGGCGCAGGTCGCGGTGGAAGTCGAAGGTCCACCAGTTCCAGTTCGGATCGTTGAAGACCCAGTAGCGCCAGAAGTTCGCCCGCGCCGGCTCGGTGGCGCCCCAGTACGAGCTCCAGCCCACGCGCACGGTGCCCGACGCGTCCACCACGGGTGCTTCGCTGCCCACCGGCCAGCCGGGGTAGATCTGCTCGCCAGTACGCGGGTCGCGGGCGCCCGCGTACATCTCCCGCAACGCCTGTACCTGGCGCTTCGTCAGACAGGTGGGAGCGTCGCCGGCGGGACAGCGGAGCGAGGCTGGATCGAAGGAGCAGCGTCGCGGATCGGTGAGGAAGTCGTCGGTCGCCAGGCCGCCGTCTTTGCCCCGGCACCGCTTGACGGCCGCGTTCGTCAGCAGCGGCAGCTTGGCCGCCGGGACGATCGGGTCAGGGACGCCTCCCGGGGTGTGATTGCGGAGGAACTGCCAGAGGAAGCCGGCGTTGAGCGCGACGCGGTTGTTGCCCGGGGCGCCGGCCACGATGCCGTCGAAGTCGTCCGGGTAGCGCTGGGCCTCCATCAGCGCCTGGTGGCCGCCGGTGGAGCAGCCGATGAAGTAGGAGTAGCGCGGCTTGGCGCCGGTGTACGCCTCGACGATCGGTTTGGCGTTGACGATCGTCTCGTGGACCGCGCGGTGGCCCCAGTCGACGATGATCTCCGGATTGGCGGCGCCCTGGACGAACACGTCAGGGTCGTCACCGGTGTGCCCGGTGTCGGTGCCGACGGTGGCGTACCCGGCCGCCAGCGCGGGGCCGCCCATGGACGGGAAGTCGATGGCCGAGCTGTATCCGCCGTTGCCGAACATCAGCAGCCGCTGGTTCCACCCCTGCTCAGGGATCCACACCTCGAAGCCGATGTTGGAGTTCGGCACCGGCTTGGCGACGCCGTGGACGCGGCAGAAGGCGGGTACGGACGGCAGGACCCGGCCGTCGGGAGCGGTGTGCCTGCCCGCCGGGACCGATTCGGCGAGGGTGACGGTCGCGTGGGGGAGCGTCATGGCGGTCAGGCTCTCGCACGTGCCGCTCTCGGCCACCGCAGCGGCGGATGGCTGCGCGTTCAGGGGGATCGCCATCGACAGTACGGTGGCGAATACGGCCAAAGGTCTCCAAAGGTGGATCATTGGCCGTCCTTCCCCGTGAGCGTGCCGAGCCGGATCTCGGTGCCGCCGGATCCCACCCGCAGGTGGACCCGGCCCGCCGGGGCGTCGGAGTCGATCTCGGGATAATCGTCGCTGGACACCGTCACGCGGAGGCTGTGGCCAGCGCTCAGCCGGTAGTGGGTCGGCCAGGTGCGGATCTCCAGGTCATACGTCTTGCCCGGCCGGACGGGGACGGCGCGTTCGTGTCCGAACCGGTGGCTCGCCTTCAGCCAGCCCTGGGTGACGCGGACGGCCGTACCGTCGGGGGCGACGTCCTCGACCACGACCGCGATGTTGCCGTCAGTGGCGCTGAAGGCGGCGCGCACCTTCGCGGCCACGTCGCCGGCCAGGACGGTGTCCTGCTGATAGGGCCGTGTCTGGAAGGTGAGCCGCTCGTCCGGGGTCGCGGGGGTCGTCTCGGTGTTGACGGTGAAGGCGAGGGTGGCCGGCTTGGTCGATCCGGTCGTCAGCGTGCCGTCGGCGTTCAGGCCGAGGCGGGTCTGCCGGGTGCCGGGAGGGGGCCAGGTGGCGAACTGCTGCCAGCCGGTGCTCGGCACCTGATAGGAGGTCACCTTGGCGGCGGGCAGTGGCGCGTCGGCGCGGCCGCCGAGCCAGTGGTCCCACCAGGCGAGATAGGCGCCGTTGCCGATGTCGGCGGGCTGGCCCGACGGCCAGCCGTGCTGCCAGGGGCCGGCGACCAGCCAGACGTTCTTCGGGCGGGCCTGGAAGTTCGCCACCATGGCGGCCCGGTATCTGTCGTACCAACCGGCGATCTCCAGAACCGGGACGTCCAGGTTCTTCCAGCGGGCCTTGACGCTGCGCTCTCGCCAGTAGTCGTCGTACAGCGGGTGCTCGGCGTAGGTGACCAGGGTGTCGGGCGCTACGGCGCGCTGCCAGTCCCGGATCCTGGCCGAGTAGATGCCGCCTCGGTAGATGGTGTTCTCGTACCAGTCGCTGATTCCGTCGACGGGGATGATCGCGGCGAGGTGGGGCGGCTTGTTCACCGCGACCAGGAGGGAGGAGTGGCCGCCGTAGCTGACGCCGGTCTGCCCGATCTTGCCGGTGGACCAGGGCTGGGCCGCCAGCCACTCGATGAGGTCGTAGTTGTCGCGTTGTTCCTGCGCGCTGAACGGGTCGAGGCGCCCGGGTGAGGCGCCCGTGCCGCGGGCGTTGCACACTGCGGCGGTGTAGCCGCGGGTGACGAAGAAGGCCGCCGCCTGGCCCTGTGGCTGCAACTGATCATAGGCGTTGTAGTCGTACACGATGCCGGGGAAGCGGCCGTCGGCGGGCCTGCCGTCGGGGCCGGCGGGCCGGTGCAGGTCGCAGGCCAGGTGGCTGCCGTCGCGCAGGGGCACCGAGACCCGCTCTGTGTGCACGCCGTACGCGGCGGCCCGGTCGTAGGAGAAGAAGCGATCCGGGGGCAGCACGGTGTCGGCGTGTGCGGGGGTGGGCGTTGCCAAGAGGGCGGAGAGGGTGGACAAGGCGGCGGCGATTCTGCCGTACTTCATGAGGGGGGTGCTCCTCGCGCGGTCAGAGGGAGATGGCACCGGTCAGGAGCGCGGCCACGGTCATGACCAGGGTGGTGGCGAACGCCCAGCCGAAGATGAAGCGCTGGTGCTGGCCGAGTTGTACGCCGCTCATGCCGACCAGGATGAACGTCGCGGCGGTGAGCGGGCTGAGCGGGAAGCCGGTGGTCATCTGGCCGAGGATGGCGGCCCTGGCGACCTCGGCGGACTCGATGCCGAAGCCGCCGGCGGTCTGGGCGAGCACGGGCAGTACGCCGAAGTAGTAGGCGTCGGGGGTGAAGACCAGGCTGAGCGGCATGCCCGTGATCGCGACCAGCACCGGCAGATGGCCGCCGAAGGAGTCGGGGATGACGTTGACGAACGCGGTCGCCATCTCGTTGATCATCTTGGTCCCGGTGAGGATTCCGGTGAAGACCCCGGCGGCGAAGATCATCGTGGTGACCAGGACGACGCTCTTGGCGTGCCTGTCGAGCAGTTCCTGCTGCTTCTCCCAGGAGGGGTGGTTGACCAGCGCGGCGATGGCGAACCCGACCACGAACAGCACCGGAAGCGGCATGACCTGCAGGATGAGCCCGACGAGCAGCGCGACGGTCAGCGCCAGGTTGAAGACGGTCAGGGCCGGGTGCCGGCGCGGCGGGGCCAGGGGCGTCCCCGGCCCGTCTCCGGCGACGAACTCGGCCGCGCGCTCCGACGAGGACCCCCGCGAGGGGTCCGGCGAGGGCTCGGGCAGGGAGACCGTGCCGAGGCGACGGCGTTCGCGCAGGCCGATCAGGTACGACGCCACCAGCACCCAGACGATGCCGATGACCATCGCGGGCAGAACCGGGGTGAACACCTGCGAGCTGTCCAGCTTCAGCACCGCCATCGCCCGCGCGGTGGGGCCACCCCAGGGGATCATGTTCATCACGCCGGCGCCCAGGCAGACGACGCCGGTGAGCACCAGCGGGCTCATCCGCAGCCGTTTGTAGACGGGCAGCAGGGCCGAGACGGTGATGAGGAAGGTCGAGGCGCCGTCGCCGTCCAGGGCCACGCACATCGTGATGACGGCCGTGCCGACGGCGATCCGCAGCGGGTCGTCCTTGGCCAGGCGCAGGATGCCGCGGATCAGCGGGTCGAACAGCCCTGTGTCGATCATCAGGCTGAAGTACAGGACCGCGAAAGCGATCATGATGCCGGTGGGCGCCACCTTGCCCAGCCCGGCGAGGATCATCGGGCCCATCTCGGCGCCGAAACCGCCGGCAAGCGCCGTCAACACCGGGACCAGCACCAACGCGGTGAGGACCGACACGCGCCTGGTCATGGTGAGCACCAGGAACAGGCCGATGGTGAGAAAGCCGAGGAGCGCGATCATCGAGGTCCTTTCGGAGGGTTACGGAGAAGTTTCCGAGCGCTGACCTTTCACGTCCACCATCAAAAGTGGATTTATCCATGCGGTATGTGCATAGGTTGGCTCCATGGACGCTACTCTCCGGCAACTCGCCGCCTATGTCGCCGTGGCCAGGGCGGCAAGCTTCACCGCCGCGGCGGCGCACCTGCACGTCTCGCAGTCGACGTTGAGCCGCGCCGTCGCCGACCTGGAGCGGGTGCTCGACGCCCGGCTGCTGGAGCGCGACACCCGCAACGTCCAGCTCACCGCGGCGGGCCTGGAGACCCTGCGGGTGGCCGAGCAGATCGTCGGCGCCCACGAGTCGGGAATGAAGGAGCTGCGGCGCTACCTGCTCGGCGAGTCGGGCGTGGTGGCCGTGGCCACGCTGCCCTCGGTCGCGGCGGTGCTGCTGCCGCGCATGATCTCCGCCTTCCGGCGGCAGCGGCCGCAGGTGGCGGTGCGCATCATGGACGGGCTCGAACGGGCCGTGCTCGGCAGGGTGCTGTCGGGTGACGCCGACTTCGCGATCACCACGGTGGGCGCGTCGCCGGATCGCCTCGACCATCGTCCGCTGATCCGCGACCAGTTCCACGCCGTACTGCCCGAGGGGCACCCGCTCGCCGAGGGCGACGAGGTCACCTGGGAGGAGCTGGCCGCCGAGCCGTTCCTGGCCGTCGGGCCGCAGTCCAGTGTCCGCAGGCTCACCGACGCGGCGTTCGCCCAGGCGGGCGCCGCGGTGACGCCCGCGGCGGAGGCGAGCAACGTGGCGACGGTGGGCGGCCTGGTCGCCGCCGGTCTCGGCGTGTCGGCGATGCCCGCTCTGGTGCTGCCCCTCCTGGGTCCGGGGCACGTCGTGCACCGCCGGTTGACCGGGCCCGTGGTGGAGCGGCGCCTGGACGTCGTGGTCCGGGCGCGGCGAACCCTGCCGCTCGCGGCGGCCGCGTTCCTGGACGTGCTCGAAGAGTTCCGTACGGAGCTGCCGCCGGGCGTCTCCTGGATGGGTTAATGCGTAAATAGCATGAATTTATCGACTTCTTGTGCTGGACCCGCATTTCTCGCCTTGGGCAGGATGACAGCACCGGACAGTGCGAAGGAGCTCATGCGTGGCGACCGAACAGGCGACGGAACAGGCGACCGAACAGGCGAGCGACCAGGCGACCGAACAGGCGAGCGACCAGGCGACCGAACAGCAGCACGGCCAGGGGCAGTTGCGTGGTCTGAAAGTGGTGGAGTTCGCCCATGTGGTCGCCGGGCCGCTGGCCGGCTCCATGCTCGCCGACCAGGGCGCCGACGTGATCCACGTCGAACCCCCCGGCGTCGGTGACGCCGCCCGCGCCATGGGCCCCACGCGCGACGGCGTACCGCTGTGGTTCAAGGTCGCGGGCCGGAACAAGCGCTCCGTCACCCTGGACCTGCACGACCCCGACGGCCGGCAGGTGGCGCACCGGCTCGTGGCCTGGGCCGACGTCGTGATCGTCACGCTGCGCCCCGGCCGGCTGCGGGCCTGGGAGCTGGACTGGGAGGCCGTGCACCGGATCAACCCCAAGGCGGTCCTGCTGCAGATCTCCGGGTTCGGCGCGACGTCCTCGCGGGCCGACGCGCCGGGCTTCGGCAAGGTCGGCGAGGCCAGGAGCGGTGTGGTGCACCTGACCGGCTTTCCCGACGGGCCGCCCGTGCACACCGGGTTCTCCCACGGCGACGCCGTGACCGGGCTGATGGGCGCGTACGCCGTGCTCGCCGCCCTGCACCGGCGGGCCAACGACCCCGCCTTCGACGGCGAGTGGATCGACCTGGCCCTGTTCGAGCCGCTGTTCCGGCTGGTCGAATGGCAGGTCATTACGCATGACCAGCTCGGTGTCGTACCCGGCAGGTCCGGCAACCAGCTGGCCGTCGCACCGGCCGCGGTCATCAACACCTACCTGTCCGGAGACGGCGACTGGATCACCGTGACCTCCGCGACCCTCCGCTCGGTCCTGAACGTCGTCCGGCTCCTGGGCCTGCCCGAGGAGGAGTACGCCACGACGCAGCGGCAACTCGCCGGCCGGGAACGGCTGGACCAGGGACTGCGCGAATGGGTGGCCGCGCGCGGGGCCGCCGAGTGCCTGGAGGCGTTCGCGGAGGCCGAGGTGGTGGCCTCTCGCGTCTTCACCGCCGAGGACATCGCCGGTGATCCCGTGTACGCCGAACGCGGCGACATCATCACCGTCGACGACCCCGACCTCGGGCCGGTCCGCATGCAGGCCGCCCTCCCGCACTTCCACCAGCAACCCGGACACGTCTGGCGCACCGGACCCGCGCTCGGGCAGGACAACGCCCTCGTCTACCGGCAGTGGCTCGGGCTCGGCGCCGACCAGCTCGCGGATCTGGAGAAGCGCGGTGTCATCTGATCGGCCGCCGCTGCGCTCCCTGCTCTTCGTCCCCGGCACCCGTACCGAATGGCTGGCCAAGGCGGCGGCCGCCGGAGCCGACGCGGCCATCCTCGACCTGGAGGACGCCGTCCCGCAGGCCGGCAAGGCCGCGGCCCGCGCGCGCGTGGCCGAGGCCGTCGCCGGCGCGACGGGCGACATGGCGCTCTTCGTCCGGATCAACCCCCTCGACGGCTGGGCGTCCGCCGAGGACCTGCGCGCCATCACGCACGCCCGTCTGGCCGGGGTGGTCCTGCCCAAGGTCGCGGACGAAGGGGACGTACGCCTGGCCGACCGGCTGCTGAGCTGGTGCGAGCGCGAACACGGCCTGCCCGAGGGGCACATCGCCCTCGTGCCGCTGCTGGAGAGCGCCGGCGCGCTGCGTGCGGCGTACGACATCGGCCGGGCCGCGCCGCGCATCGCCTACCTGGGCGCGGTCACCGGCAAGGGGGGCGACGTCGAGCGGGCGGTCGGCTACCGCTGGAGCCCTGAGGGCACCGAGACCCTGGCGCTGCGCTCCCGTGTCCTGCTGGACGTGCGGGCGGCGGGCGCGCCCTGCCCGATCGCGGGCCTCTGGACGAACATCGCCGACCTCGACGGACTGCGGGCGTTCGCCGAGCAGAACCGCTCCCTGGGGTACGAGGGCATGATGGCGATCCATCCCGCCCACGTCCCCGTGATCAACGAGGTCTTCTCGCCCACCCCGGATGAGCTCGCCCGCTACGCGCGGATGATCGCCGCCGTGGAGGAGGCACAGGGGCACGGCGCCGGGGCCATCACCTTCGAGGGGGAGATGGTGGACGAGGCCATGGCCACCCGGGCGCGGTTCGCTCTTGATACATACGGAAAGGATCCAGAAACTTTCGGAACCTCTCAGCGGCCGTAGAGGGCGGTGCTCCCTCGCACCACGAGTTCGGTGGCGAGCTCGATCCGGTTCTGCGGCACCGGCTCGCCGTGCGTGAGCGCCACCAGCATCCTGGTGGCCGCGGCGGCCATCTCGGTGAGCGGCTGGCGGATCGTGGTCAGCGGCGGGATGGCCCACCGCATCGGCGGGAGGTCGTCGAAGCCGATCACGCTCAGGTCATCGGGGATGCGTAGTCCCCGCTCGTAGGCCGCCCCGTAGACGCCCGTGGCCTGCCCGTCGTTGCAGGCGAAGATCGCGGTGGGCGGGTCGGGCAGCCGCAGCAGCCGATGGGCCATGGCCAGGCCGCCCTCGACCAGGAAGTCTCCCGCGCAGATCAGGTCCGGGTCGACGGGCACGCCGGCCATGTCCAGCGCCGCGCGGTAGCCGTCGAGGCGGGCCCGGCTGGACAGCGCGTAGTCGGGGCCGGTGATGATGCCGATCCGCCGGTGGCCGAGCTGGAGCAGGTGGCGGGTCGCCGAGAGGCCGCCGTTCCAGTTGCCGGCGCCCACCGAGGGCACCTGGTGGCCGGGCTCGCCGCTCGGGTCCAGCAGGACCAGCGGGATGTCACGGCTGGCCAGCTGGTGGCACTGCGCGTCGGTCAGGCTGCTGAACACCGCGATGACACCACTGGGCCGGCGTCTCATCACACCCTCGATCCAGCTCCGGCCCGGTACGTGGTGGTGCTGCAGCTGGGAGAGCACCAGCGCCAGGTCGTGCTCCTGCGCCACCCGCTCGACGCCCTTGATGATCTCTATCGGGTAGTCGCCCTCCAGCGCGTGGAAGACCAGCTCCACCAGGGCGGCGGGGCTGTCGCGCCGCCTCTGCCGCCGGTAGCCGTGCTCGCGGATGAGCCCCTCGACCAAGGCCCGGGTCTCCGGCGCGACCTCGGAACGGCCGTTCACCACTTTGGAGACCGTGGCCGTGGACACTCCGGCCAGCTCGGCGAGCTGCGCGATGGTCAGCGGCTGGTTGGGCGCGGTGCCGGCTGCGGTGCCGGATGCGGGCGGCTCCTGGGTCGCGGTCATGGGCGCAGTCTAACGCCACGCTTTCAGGCTCCTGTCCGACTGTTTCGGCAATCTTGCGACCAGATTATTGACGGGTTTCGCGTGAAGTGCCTAAAGTCCCCGATTAACGATCGGCCCTAGTTACGAAAATTTCAGGCGCTGCGACGAACTCCACTCCATGGGCGCGCCGCCGTCAGTCCCTACCAGCTCTTCAGCACCGACCCCCAGGGGAAGAGATCGCCGTGAAGCTCCGTATCGCAACATCGGCCGTGCTCGCCACGGCCCTCGCCCTGACCGCGGCCGCCTGTGGTGGCGGCGGTTCTCCGTCGCAACCGACGGGTGACGGCAAGTCGTTCGAGTTCTGGTCGTTCTCCGGGATCAACCAGAAAGCCGACGTCGATGTCTACCAGAAACAGAACCCGGGCATCCAGGTGAAGCTGACCGAAGTGGGCGGCTCGGTGGAGACGGCGCAGGCGCTGACCACGGCGCTGGCCGGCGGCAAGGTGCCCGACCTGGTGCTGATCCAGGGCGACGATCTGCCCAAGTTCGTGCAGCAGCCGCAGAACTTCTATGACCTGCGGCAACTGGGCGCCGACAAGATCAAGGGCGACTATCTGGACTGGGTGATGAGCCAGAGCACCGCCAAGGGTGGCGAGATCATCGGCATCCCGACGGACGTGGGCGGTATGGCCGTCGCCTACCGGACGGACCTGTTCAAGGCCGCAGGGCTGCCGACCGACCGTGAGGAGGTGGGCAAGCTCTGGCCCACCTGGGACGCCTTCATCGAGACCGGCAAGAAGTACACCGCGGCGACCAAGAAGGCGTTCGTCGACAACGCCGGGACCAGCGTGTTCCACCAGGCGGTCAACCAGGGGCCGCAGAAGTACTACGACCCGTCGGGCAACGTCGTCTACAGCACCAGCCCGCAGGTCAAGACGGCTTTCGACCTCGCTCTCAAGGCGGTGCAGGCGGGCATCACCGCCAAGCAGAGCTCCTTCTCCGATGGATGGAGCGCCGGCATTGGCAAGGACCAGTTCGCGGTGATCTCCGCGCCGTCCTGGTTGCTGGAACAGATCCGGAACAACGCGCCCGGTACGAAGGGCAAGTGGGACATCGCCACTATCCCGGGAGGCGCGGGCAACTGGGGCGGCAGCTACCTGGCCATCCCCAAGGGCGCCAAGAACCCCAAGGCCGCCTGGGACTACATCTCCAAGACCCAGTCCCCGCAGGGCCAGCTGGCGCACTTCGTCGTCACCGGCGCGCTGCCCACTACCCCGTCGGTCTACAAGGACCCCAAGCTCACCGCCCTGAAGGACCCGTTCTTCTCCGACGCCCCGACCGGGACGATCTACACCAACTCGCTGCTCGGGCTCAAGCCGTTCTACATCGGGCCGGACAGCTCCGCCATCGGCCAGGAGCTCCTGAACGCGATCACCAACGTCGAGCAGGGCAAGGGCGATCCGGCCAAGGCGTGGGACGCGGCGCTGGCCAACATCAAGACCGCCATCGGCAAGTAGGACGAGCGTGACGACGACCCTCAGCACCCGGCGGGCGCAAGCGCCGCCCGCCGGGACGACCTCGGTGCGGCAGAGCATTACCGAACGCATCGCGCCGTACGCCTACATCGCGCCGTTCTTCCTGATCTTCGCGGTGTTCGGGCTGGTGCCGCTGCTCTTCACCTTCTACGTGGCGCTGTTCGACTGGAACCCCATCGGCGAGCACGTCTTCATCGGCTTGGACAACTTCACCCGTCTGTTCGCCGACACGCGGTTCTGGGACGCGGCCTGGAACACGATCAGCATCTGGCTGCTGTCCACTGTGCCGCAGTTGCTGCTGGCGCTGGGCCTGGCGCACCTGCTCAACCACGCCCGGCTCCGGCTGGCGGTGTTCTTCCGGATGTCGATGCTGGTGCCGTACATCACCTCGGTGGCGGCCACCACGATCGTCTTCTCCCAGATGTTCGACCGCGACTACGGCCTGCTCAACTGGCTGCTCGGGTTCGCCGGTGTGGAGCCGATCGACTTCAAGCAGTCGGTGTGGGGCAGCCACGTGCTGATCGCGGTCATGGTGACCTGGCGCTGGTTCGGCTACACCACGCTGCTCTACCTGGCATCCCTGCAGGCGATCCCGCGGGCGATCTACGAGGCGGCGGCCGTGGACGGCGCGGGCGGGTGGAAGCAGTTCCGCCACATCTCGATCCCGTCGCTGCGGCCGGTCATCGTGTTCACGATCGTGACCTCGACGATCGGCGGCCTGCAGATCTTCACCGAGCCGCTGCTCGTCTCCCGCCTCTCGCCGCTCACCTGCGGGCCGATCCGGCAATGCCAGACGCTGACGCTGTTCCTGTACGAGCAGGGCTTCGGCCAGTTCCAGTTCGGCTACGGCGCGGCCATCGGCGTGGCGCTGTTCGTGCTGGTGGTCGGGCTCGCGACGGTCAACTACGTTCTGTCCACCCGCATCCGTCCGGAGCGATGATGACCAAGACGATCCGGCGCTCGGGTGAGCGCGTCCGCTGGTGGACCTACGTCCTGCTGGGACTGGCCGTGTTCGCCTGCCTGTTCCCGCTGTACTGGATGTTCGTGGTGGCCACGACCGACACGGCGACCGCCACGCGGCTGCCGCCCGAGATCGCGCCCGGCGGCAACTTCTTCCATCTGGCCGGGCTGGTGTTCACGACGGTGCCGTTCGTCCGCTCGATCGTCAACAGCCTCATCGTGGCCGGTACGATCGCGGTCGGGCATGCCGTGCTGTGCTCGCTGGCCGGGTTCGCCTTCGCCAAGCTGCGCTTCCCCGGCCGCAACGTGCTGTTCCTGATCGTCGTGCTCACCATGACGGTACCGACACAGCTCGCCGTCATCCCGCAGTACATGATCATCTCTTCGCTGAACTGGGTGGACACGCTCCAGGCGCTCATCGTGCCCGGCCTGGCCAGCGCGTTCGGGATCTTCTGGATGCGCCAGCATCTGTCCACCACGATCAGTGACGAGATCCTCCAGGCCGCGCGCATCGACGGCGCCACCACCTGGCAGATCTTCTGGCGCATCGCGTTCCCGCTGGTGCGGCCGGCCGCGTTCGTGCTCGGCCTGCTCGGGTTCGTCACCGCCTGGAACGACTTCCTGTGGCCGTTCATCGTGCTGAAGTCGCCGGAGATGTACACCGCGCAGATCGCCATCAAGGCACTGCAGAACAGTTACTCCATCGACCTGGGCCTCGCCATGTCGGGCTCGTTCCTGGCCACCCTCCCGCTGCTGGTGCTGTTCGTCTTCGTGGGCCGGCGCATGGTGGCCGGGATCATGGACGGCGCCTTCAAGGGCTGATCTTCTCTTGGAAAGGAACCGCTCAACGTGCGGATGTACGACAACCCGGTGATCGGCGGGTGCCACCCGGATCCCAGCGTGTGCCGGGTCGGCGAGGACTACTACCTCGTCTGTTCCAGCTTCGAGTATGTCCCCGGCGTCCCGATCTTCCACAGCCGCGACCTGGTGCACTGGCGGCAACTGGGCAATGTGCTCGACCGGCCGTCACAGCTGGAGCTGCCCCCTGAGGTGCCCGCCTCGGGCGGGATCTACGCGCCGACGATCCGCCACCACGACGGCCGGTTCTACCTGATCACGACGAACGTGAGCGGCCGGGGCAACTTCATCGTCACCGCCGAGCGCCCCGAAGGCCCGTGGTCGGACCCCGTCTGGATCGACCTGCCGGGCATCGACCCCGACCTGGCGTGGGACGAGGACGGCTCCTGCTGGTGCGCCTTCTCCGGTACGCAGGTCGCGCGCATCGACCCGGTGGCGGGCAAGGTCCTGGAGGGCCCGTATCCCGCCTGGTCAGGCGTCGGCATGAAATATCCGGAAGGCCCGCACCTCTACCAGGTGGGCGACTGGTGGTACCTGCTGATGTCCGAGGGCGGCACCGAGCGCGCCCACAGCGTCTCGATCGCCCGCGCCCGCTCGCCGCGCGGCCCGTTCGAGGCGGGCCCGGCCAACCCGATCCTGTCGCACCGCGGCACCGACCGGCCGATCCAGAGCACCGGCCACGCCGACCTGGTGGAGGCGGCCGACGGCAGCTGGTGGATGGTCCTGCTCGGCACCCGCCCGCGCGGCTACACGCCGGAGTTCCAGGTCCTCGGGCGGGAGACGTTCCTCACGCCGGTGGAATGGGTGGACGGCTGGCCCGTCGTCGGCCCGGTCCTCGAACGCCATCCGGCGCCCGCCGCCTGGCATCCCCTGCCTGAAACGCCGCCGCGCGACGACTTCGACGCCGGCGCGCTGGCGCCGTACTGGATCTCACCGCGCAGCCGCCCGGACGGCTCCTGGTCGCTGACCGAGCGCCCCGGCCGGCTCACCCTGCACGCCACCGGCACCACGACGGACCGCCCGGGATGCACCTTCGTCGGCCGCCGGCAGCAGCACCACGACTGCCGCGTCACCGCCCTCCTGGAGCCGGGATCGGCCACGGCCGGGCTGTCCGTGCGCCTGGACGAGGCCCACCACTACGACCTGGAGGTACACGCGGGGCGGGCGCGCCTGATCGCGCGGATCGGCCCGGTGCGCCAGTGCGTGGCGGACCAGCCCGTACCTCCGGGGCCGGTCACCCTCGCCATCGACTTCCGTACGCGCGACCTCCTGCCGCCGTCCGTGACCACGCCCGCTTCGGCAGGCGAGCCGGTCGGCGTCGGCGCCCGTGGCCCGGACACCATCGCCTTCTCCGCCGACGGCGTTCTGCTGGCCGAGCTGGACGGCCGCTACCTGTCCACGGAGGTGGCGACCGGCTTCACGGGGCGGGTCATCGGCATGTACGTCACGGACGGCAGCGCGAGCTTCGACTGGTTCGACTACCAGGCCGGCGATCACGAGAGACGGGTCAAGGCTTGAACAGCAGGCGGTTCGGCGTGGAGAGCGGGTTTCCGTCGACCGCGAACTGGGTGGCCCAATTGATGATCAAGGCGTTGAGAACGCTGGACGACATCTCGCCGTACCGGTCCTTGACGAGGGCGGCCACCCCGGCCACCGTGGGGGCCGCCATCGACGTGCCGCTCAGAACGCTCGGGTAGATCCCGGCCAGCGGGACGGACGGGATGCCCACCCCTGGTGCGTAGAGGTCGACGCAGGGGCCGAAGTTGCTGAACCAGGCCTTGGTGTCGTTGATGTCCGAGGCGGCCACGGTCAGCGTGTTCGGGGCGCTCGCCGGTGATCTGGTGCACGCGTCGGCGTTCTCGTTGCCGGCGGCGACCGAGACGAAGACGCCGGAGTTGGCGAGGGTGGTCACCGCGGTATTGAGCGCCACGGACTGGGGGCCGCCCAGCGAGAGGTTGGCCACGGCCGGGCGGATGGCGTGGGCGGTCACCCAGTCGATGCCGGCGATGATCGCCGAGGTCGACGTGTCACCGCTGCACTCGGGGAACACCTTGACCCCGCGCAGCCGCACCAGCTTCGCCACTCCCCAGGACTCGCTGCCCACCGTGCCGGACACGTGCGTGCCGTGGCCCTGGCAGTCGACTCCGTCGCCACCGAAAGCGTCGAACACGTTGATGGCGCGGTCGCCGAACTCGCCCTGGTCGGTCTGGATACCGGTGTCGATCACATAGGCGCGAACCGACGCGCCAGTGTATCGGAATATGTACCGATTATTCAAGCCAAATCGCTGGTCGATGCGGTCGAGGTTCCACGGCGGGCTGAACTGCTGATACCAAGGGAGTTCGGCCTCGGTGTTCGGCGCGGGGTCCAGCTTGACGGGCTTGTCCGCCTCGATCGCTATGACGTCCGGGTTGCCGCGGAGCAGGGCGACCTCTTCCGGGGTCAACGTGGCGGAGAAGCCGTTGACGGCGTGGTGATAGATATGATTTGGCGAGATGTACGCCGGTATTTCGGCGCCTTCTTTCAGCGTCACGATGTAGTTGGCGGACGATGGATGAGTGGCTCCGATGGCGTCGCCGTCGGTGGCCCGCGCCGGATGGAAGGCGACCGCCGGCGCGAGGGCCAGCAGCATGCCTGATATGCCCGATGCTAGATACTTTCTCACCAAGGTGCCCTTTCGAGTGCATGGGCGATGATCTCCTTAGTGCCATTTCTCCAGTCGCGCATATAGCGATTCGCTCGCTTGGGTACGCGGAGTGAAAAGTGCTTTATCAGTGGGGTGTTTTACGGGGGATTGCTGAGGAAGGCCCGCGCGGGAAAAGGGCTCGATGTCCGGGTCGTCCGCGGGCTACCGTCGGAATGTCACGTCTACGGGGAGCCGCCCGATGACCAGCTCAGCCCCGCCCTGCCGTCTTTACGTGCTCGTCGCCACCGCCGCGCCCGTCGCGCTGATCATGCGTCGTGGCCCGGCCGGTTGGTGGCACCTGCTGGAGTGGGACCTGCGGCTGCGTGAAGTGAGATCCGGCGCCTGGTTTCGCGGGATGCTGTACCCGCGTCGATGCGACTTATCGCCTGACGGGCGGCTTCTCGGGTACTTCGCACTCGGGCACGGGGAGTCTCCGTGGGACACCTATTTCGCCGTGTCCAAGGCGCCGTGGCTCACCGCCCTCGCGGCCTGGCACACCGGCGGCACCTGGACCGGCGGCTGCGCGTTCGCCGCGGACAACCGGCTGACGATCTCCGCTTCGATGGCGAAGCGGCCTTTTCACGGCAGTTATCCGTACGGTGTGGTGGTAGAGGCCCTCAGCCTCGACTGGGCCTATCGGGATCTGCAGAACGAGTACAAACGCGGCTGGCGCCCCTTTGAGGGAGCGGCGCATGGGTTGCGCGCGGCCGTACTCATCGGGCGCGTCCAGCCGGGCGGCGACCGCGCCCTGGTGCTGGCGCACACCGGGACCGACTTCCATCGGCACGGGATCGAGGGCGTACAGGTCAGTTACCTGCGGGAGGAGGACGACGGCCGCCTCACGCCGTTACCCGAGGCGGCCTGGGCGGACTGGGATGGTGAGGGACGGCTGCTCATGGCCACCCGGGACGGCGCCGTCAAGATCATTGAGCGGCGGTCCGGCGGGTGGACGCAGACCTGGTCCCACGACCTGCGCGACCTCACCCCGGACCCGACACCGTCCCCTTCCTGGGCCAGGGCCTGGTAGCCGCACCGCGCCACGCTGCGCGGATCGGGGTGCTGAGCGCGGTCTCCCGTCGCGGCGGGGGACCGCGCTCAGGGTTCGGTCGTCAGATGGAGATCCGACCGGCGCCGGTCATGTTCGATCTTCGTCTACCGGTAGGTGATGTCCGAACTGGAGTAGATACAGTTGACGCCGTCGGCGCCGCTGCCGATCTTGGTGGGTTCGCCGCTGGTCACGCCCTTGTACTTCTCGCAGATCACGATCTTCTTGCCGGAGTCGCCGACGATCGTGATGCCGGAGAACCTGGCGGTGTCGCCGTAGTTGGTGTTGATGCCGGCCAGCGTCTTGCCCGAGTACGTGGCGGTGACGTTGGAGATGACGACGTGGCGCGCGTACTGCTTGGAGCAGTTTCCGCAGGAGCGGTAGAGCTTGCCGAAGTTCGTCACCTGGAAGTTCCTGATGTACATGGTGCCGGGGCCGTTGTGCTGGAAGACCTTGTCGCTGGCCGCCTTGGCGCCGCCGCCGTCGATCGTCATCGTCTGGGACGACGAGGTGCCCTTGAAGGTGGCGGCGTCCTCGCCGACGTCCTCCCACCAGACGTTCTGGAGGGTGCAGGTGCCCGTGCAGTGGATGCCGTCGGCCGCGGGGGAGCCGATGATGACGTTCTTCAGCACCGCGCCGTTGGCGAGCTTGAAGATCGGGCTCTGGCCCTCTTCCTGGCCGCCGCTGCCCAGGTCTCCGATGCCGTAGTAGCGGATCATCTTGCCGTCGACCGTGCCGGATACGTTGATCGTCGCACCGACGCCCTGCTGGCCGCTCGGTGTCGGCCAGGCCGCGGCGGATGCCGACGGCCCGCTGGCGATGCCGCCGGCCAAGGCCAGCGCGGCGGCCGCTACCGCCACTATCCGAGCCGGGATCGTCTTTCTCACGATTGCCTCCCTGCGGATGCCTTCGCCTGTCGTACGCGTATGTGACCGAAAGACAGGTGAGTGAATGACCGTCAATGTAGGAAAGCGCTTTCCAGTCGTCAACGAAGACGCGATCTCCGGCGTCCGGCGAGAAGGCGTCGTGGCTGGCCAGAGCATGACAAGGCTGTTTGCTGGGAGTGAAACTTTCAGTTCTGCCGCGGTGGTTCCAGTAGGTCCGCCAGCGAGGACCTCATCGCCGCGACCAGGTCCCGCCGCGGATTGATGAGCCACTGGAGTTGAAGCCCGTCCCACAGGGCCACCAGGGACTCGGCGATACCCTCGGGGGCCCGGCTGTTGGAAACGCGGCCCGCGTCCTGGTCCCGGCGGATGGCGACCGCCAGCGTCTCGATCAATCTGTCGTACCTGTCGCGAAACCACTCATGCGCCGGATGGTCCGCAGCCGACGACTCCGCGGCCATGAGAGCGAGCAGCCTCAGCATCTCGGGGCGTTCGAGGTTCCGGCGAACGTACTGAAGCACGGCGTACGCCACACCCTGCTCCCGGCAGTCCGTGGTGAAGGAGCCGGCGTGCGCGGAATCGGCGTTCTCGAGTACGGCCACGAGAAGCGCGCTCTTGCTGGGGAAGTGATGGACGACGCTGGTCAGGCTGAGGTCCAGCTGCTTCGCGATCTCCCGCAACGACCCGCCTCGGTAGCCGCGGGCCGAGAAGACGGACGTCGCGGAGGCGACGATCTCGGCCTGGCGGCGCGCGCTCTTGGCATAGGGGCCCCGCCGCGTGCCGGGTCGGCTCGCCGTCTCTTCGGTCATGCGATCAACCCTATGGGCCCTGCGCCCGTTGCAGGGGGAATTCTCACAACCAAATTATGGCAACTGTTCGGTTTTTGGGATAACGTCTCGCTCACCCACACCACGACTTGCGGAGGAAGCGGTGGAGCTTCCCTCGGGTGGAGAGGACCAGGACCACAAATGTGCAGCTCAAGCATTGCGAAGTCACTCGTCGGCGGCCTGGCCGTCGCACTGCTCCTGACCGGCTGTGGCCGGTCCGACGCCGGCCCGGCGCAGTCCGCGGCGGCCGCCCCGATTGACGCCAAACCTGCCGACGGCGCCATCACCGTATGGGCGATGGGAACGGAGGGCGAACTCCTGCCCAAGCTCGCCGCCGAGTTCGGCAAGGCGAACCCCGGCGCGAAAGTGCAGGTGACAGCGGTTCCCTGGCAGGACTACGCCAAGAAGGTACAGACCGCCATCGCCTCAGGAGACACCCCGGACGCCACCATGGTGGGGGCGGTGGACCTCGCGGCGTTCGCGTCCACGGGCGGGCTGGAAAAGGTCCCGTCCAAGCTCGTCGACTACGACTCCTTCTACCGCGGCGCCGTCCAGAGCACCCTCTTCGAGGGCGCCGAGTACGGCGTCCCCTGGTACGTGGAAACGCGCTCCTTGTTCTACCGCAAGGACATGGCCAAGGCCGCCGGGGTCTCCGCGCCCAAGACCTGGGAGGAGTACGGCCCGTTCCTCCAGGCCCTTCAGAAGGAAGGCGCCAAGTGGGGGCTGTCGCTGCCCACCGGTGCCGCGGCGACCTGGCAGGGCGTCGTACCGTTCATGTGGCAGGCCGGAGCCCAGCTCATGAGCGAGGACGGCACCAAGTTCGCCTTCGATACGCCGGAGGCGCTCAAGGGGCTCGAGTTCTACCGGTCGTTCATCAGCTCGAAGATCACCAGCCCGAACGGCCCGGTGAGCCTGGGCGAGATCGAGCCACAGTTCGTCGCCGGGTCCACCGCCGCGCTCATCGCCGGCCCCTGGGAGGGGAGCCTGCTGAAATCCGCCGGAGGCGCGTCCTTCGTCGACGACAAGGTCGGCATCACCCCGCTCCCCTCCGGGCCGAAGTCCAACGCCAGCTACATCGGCGGCGGACAGTGGGCGGTGTTCAAGGACGCCAAGAACCGGGACGGCGCCTGGAAGTTCATCCGGTGGATGGCCAGTCCTGACGCCCAGAAGACCTGGTACGACCTGTCCGGAGACCTGCCCGCCGTCGAGTCGGCCTGGAACGAGGGCAAGCTCGCGACCGATGCGACGTTGGCCGTGTTCCGTACGCAGCTGAAGACCGCACAGCCCGGACCGAACACCACGACATGGCGACAGGTCACCGCGGTACTGGACGCCGAGTTCGAAAAGGTGGCCAAGGGCGTCTCCTCGCCGCAGGTGGCCTTGCAGGAGATCCAGAAAAAGGCGTCGGCGATCGGAACCGGGGCGTAGAGATGGCTTCTCTTGCCACCATGCGCTCCTCGTCGGGCCGGGCCTCCAGGCCGCCGCAGGCTATGTCTGGACATTCCCGGCGCACCCTGGTCGCGTGGGCCTTCTGCGCGCCCTTCATCGCACTCTTCGCCACCTTCGGCGTGTGGCCAGTGCTCTCCTCGTTGTCGATGAGCGTCACGGACATTACGAACCGGGACGTACGGGCGCCCTTCAGTGTCAACTTCGTGGGCGTTGAGAACTACACCAGCCTCTTCGGGGATCCGACCTTTCTCCGGGCAGCCCTCAACACGGTCTACTTCGTCGTCGCCGGAATCCCGCTGACGATGGTCATCGCCTTGGGTCTCGCCGTCGCGCTCAATTACGGGATCCAGCGGGCGAAGGGACTCTTCAGGGTCGCGTATTTCGCGCCCGTGGTGACCAGCATCGTGGCGGTAGCGGTGGTGTGGAGATATCTCTACGAGGAGGACGGAATGATCAACTCCGCCCTCGCCGTCGTGGGAATCCACGGCCCGGACTGGTTGAACGACCCGAACTGGGCCATGCCCGCGCTCATTCTCATGGCGGTCTGGCGCCACTTCGGCATCCCCATGGTGATCTTCCTGGCCGGACTGCAGTCCATTCCCGAGGAACTGCGGGAGGCGGCCCACATTGACGGCGCCACCCGCTGGCGTACTTTCCGCAGCGTCACCCTGCCATTGCTCAGACCGGTCACGCTGGTGGTCGCCGTGCTGCTGAGCATCGGTTACCTGCAGTTCTTCGAGGAGCCGTTCGTGATGACGAGTGGTGGCCCGCTGGACAGCACCACGTCGATCAGTTACTACGCCTTCGAGCAATTCGGCTTCGGCAACTATGGCACGGCCGCCGCCGCCTCGTACGTGCTGGTGGCCGCGATCGCGCTGCTCAGCCTCCTGCAGTTCCGTATCTTCCGAGCGAAGGCGTGATATGACCACTGCGAGCGCGAGCACCGGTGCGGCCACGTCCGGCATCGGCGTACGCATCCGACCTGCCCGCATCATGCTCTACGGAGCCCTCGTCGTCGGCCTGATCGCGACGCTGGCACCGTTCGCGTGGATGTTCCTGGGATCGGTCAAACCGACCGGGGAAATCGTCGCCTATCCGAGCTCCTGGCTTCCCCGTTCTCCGACGCTGGACAACTTCCAACTGCTGCTGTCGAAGCAGAGTTTCGGCCTGTACTTCTTCAACAGCGCGCTGGTCGCCGCGGTATGTGTCATGGGCAATCTGCTCTTCTGCTCCATGGCGGGGTACGCCTTCGCGAAGATGGAGTTCGCCGGAAAGCGGCTGCTGTTCGGCCTCGTCCTGACGATGCTGATCATCCCCGGAACCACGACTTTCGTGCCGCTCTTCGTCCTCGTCAGCAACATGGGACTGAGTAATTCCTATCTGGGATTGATTCTGCCCTTCCTCGTGACACCGCTCGGCGTGTTTCTCATGCGCCAGTTCATCCAGGACATTCCAGATTCGCTGGTCGAAGCGGCCCGGCTCGACGGTGCCGGGGAAACACGCATCTTTCTCCGGGTGATCATCCCGCTCTGCAGGCCCGCGCTGGCGACACTGGCGATCCTGACCTTCCTCGCCCAGTGGAACAACTTCCTGTGGCCGCTGGTGATCGCGCAGACCGAAGATCATTACACGCTGCCCGTAGCGCTCGCCCTGTTCTCGGTGGGCGCCAACGGCACCAACTATGGGCTGCTGCTCGCCGGTGCGGTCACCGTCGTCACTCCGATCCTGGTGCTCTTTCTGTTCCTCCAACGACAGTTCGTTCAGGGCATCGCCAACACCGGCATCAAATAACCACCGCGTGCATCACCGCGCGGAGAAAAGGAGCACCGACCATGCTTCGCCCGCAGGACGGCCCCACCCGCGAACGCCGCTCCCTGGCCGGCTTGTGGAGGTTCCGGCTGGACGCAGAAGGAGCGGGCCGCGCCGAAGGCTGGTGGCGCTCGCCCCTCGCGGAAGCCGTGGACATCCCGGTACCGGCCAGCTACAACGACATCTATCCCGACGTGACAGTCCGGGACCACGTCGGCGACGCCTGGTACCAGACGAACGTGTGGGTACCTGCCCAGTGGACAGGACAGCGTATAGTCCTGCGGTTCGACGCCGCCACCCACCGCGCGACCGCCTGGGTCAATGACACCGAGGTCGTCACCCACGAAGGCGGCTACACCCCGTTCGAAGCGGACGTGACCGCACACCTGCGGCCGGGAGCCGAGAACCGCCTCACCGTCGTGGTCAACAACGAACTGAGCTGGGCGACGATCCCGCCGGGCACCATCGAGGAACGTCCCGACGGCCGCCGGGTGCAGCGATACTTCCACGACTTCTTCAATTACGCGGGCCTGCACCGGCCGGTCTGGCTCTACACCACACCCCCGGAGCACATCAGCGACATCACCGTCACCACGACCTTCGACGACACCACCGGCGTCATCGGCTACCGGGCGGACAACACCGGGGAGTCGGACTCGGTCCGCGTCTCGCTGCGCGATGCCGCGGGTGCCGAGGTGGCCGCCGCCACGGGTGCGGTCGGCACGCTGCGGGTGCCCGACGTACATCCCTGGGCACCCGGCGACGGCTACCTGTACGAACTCGAGGTCACGCTGCTCAGCGCATCCGGTGAGGTCACTGACAGTTACCGCCAGCCGGTGGGCGTACGCACGGTGGAGGTGCGCGGGAAGCAGTTCCTGATCAACGGAACCCCCTTCTACTTCAAGGGATTCGGCAAGCACGAGGACGCGGCGGTGCGCGGCAAGGGGCACGACGACGTGCTGATGGTGCATGACTTCGCGCTGATGGAGTGGATCGGCGCGAACTCCTTCCGCACCTCGCATTACCCGTACGCGGAGGAGGTTCTCGACTACGCCGACCGGCACGGCGTCGTCGTCATCAACGAGACGGCGGCCGTCGGGCTCAACCGCAACATCGGCGGCGGCGTCTTCAGCTCCGGCGAACGGGTGCTCACCTTCTCCCCGGACGCGGTCAGCGACGAGACTCGGCGCGTCCACCTGCGGGCGCTCCAGGAGCTGGTGGCGCGCGACAAGAACCGTCCCAGCGTCGTGTTGTGGTCCGTGGCCAACGAACCCGACCACGTCCAACCCGAAGCGCGCGACTACTTCGCCCCACTAGCAGCGGAAACCCGCCGCCTCGACCCGACCCGGCCCGTGGCCTACGTCAACGCGCTGCTCGCGCCGCCGGACCAGTGCGTGGTCACCGACCTGTTCGACGTGGTCCTGCTCAACCGTTACTACGGCTGGTATTTCGGTCCCGGCGATCTGGAAGCGGCCGAGACCGCGCTGGAGACCGAACTGCGGCAATGGGCGGCGCTGCACGACAAGCCCATCGTCATCACCGAGTACGGCGCCGACACCTACCCCGGCCTGCGCAGCGTCGTGCCCAACCCGTGGACCGAGGAGTATCAGGCGGAGCTGCTCGACGTGTATCACCGGGTCTTCGACCGGGTCGACGCGGTGGTGGGCGAACAGGTGTGGAACTTCGCCGACTTCGCCACCACGCCGGGCGTCTTCCGCGTCGACGGCAACAAGAAGGGCGTTTTCACGCGCGACCGCCGCCCCAAGACGGCCGCCTTCCACCTGCGCGCCCGCTGGCGCAAAGACGAGCCCTAATAGTCGACAGCCTCGGGTGCCGGGCCGATTCGGCGCGCCAATTCCGCTTCGTCGTAGCGCACGTCTATGCCGTGTTGCTTCATCACCGAGACGAGTTTCTTCAGCGGAATGTGAATATCGGTGTGGCCGACCTCCTGCCACCCCAGGTTCGACCCGTTGTCCGAATCCGCGGACATGATCATGAAAGGAACCTTGGCCCATCCTATTTCCGAGCACATGATCGCACCTCCGTCCGAGGTGGTGCCGCACTTGTAGATACGTACCTCTTGGAGGAAGTCGCCGGGCATGCTGAGCCTCCGAAGTGTGCCGACGTCGCGGAGTGCCACGTTGGTGGCAGGCTCTGGCGTACCCGGACGCCGACCTCGGAATACGATCACCGCGGTCAAGATAGTCAAGATCACATGGGGCCAGGCCTATGGACCGCCCTCACGACCCCCTGCGCCGTCGTCGCGAAAATTCGGATGCTCGCCACGGACCAGTGCTCTACTGTCCGGGAAATGAATCTTCGCGATGAGCGGCAGGGCGACAGAGAACCCGTGCGGACGGTGCATCTGCAGGCGTTCGGCGACCACGGAGCCCTCGTGGCCGACCTCGTGGATACCCTGCGTGGCACGATCACCCCTGACACGGGCATCTCGCTGGTGGCCGAGGACGCCGGAAGGGTCATCGGCCACATCATGTTCACCCCGAGCCTGCTCGACGCGCCGCGGCGGCTGGTCGAGGTGCAGGTTCTCAGCCCTTTGGCTGTGGCGCCCGAATATCAACGGCAAGGCGTCGGATCGGCCCTGGTCCGGCGCGGCCTGGAGATGCTCGCCGAACGCTCTGTCCCCCTCGTCTTCCTCGAAGGCGACCCGGGCTATTACCATCGCTTCGGCTTCCAGCCAGGGGGCGTCCATGGTTTTCGTAGACCGTCCCTGCGCATTCCCGACGCGGCCTTTCAGGTGATCCAGTTTCCCGCGTACGAGCCATGGATGATCGGGACGTTGGTCTACTCGCAGCCATTCTGGCAGCACGATGCCGTTGGTCTCCGTGACCCTGACAACTAGGTCACAGCCCCAGGCGTTGACGTGATCTTCACCTCGCCGACGCGGCTGGATCGGGAGTCCGTCAGGGTGGGCAGAGGGCCGTGAGGCGGCGCAGGTGGAGGGCGTACGCCTGGGGGTCGCCGTCGGCGATCGCTTGACGCAGCGCCAGTGCCTCGTCCGTCATCACCGGATGGGTCGAGCGGTCGGCCGCGTCCAGAAGCGCGAGAAGGGTGGCCCGCGCCTCGTCCTGACCAGGCGTGCCGGTTGGCAGGCGGTGGAGCAGGGCGCAGGCTTCCAGGGCCGCTGGATCCAGTCGGAGGCTGGCGGGCGGTGGTTCGGGAGGTATTCGTACGGTTTCTGGGGTCCACAGTACGGTCAGGGCGGCGACGGCGATGGCCATGGGCACGATGGGTGAGATGTCGGCGGCGGGAGCGGTGGGGGAGGGGCGCCTGGACACGACGGACGCGGCTCTGGCCAACCAATGGACGACCAGGGCGGCGACCAGGGCCGCGAGGGACCGACGACAGTCACCTGTCCGAGCGGGAGGCGTACCGCGGACAGTGATACGTCCCACGCGCAGGGACCGGGTCTGAGACTGAAGGCGTCCAGGCAGCCACCGAGTACGCCGGTCGACGGCATGACGAGCGCGCCGACGGCGCCCGTGAGGAACGCCGCCATCATGCCCAGGACGACGGCGAAGCGCTGCCGCCTGAGAGTGACCACGCAGGCCACGACGGCGGCCGCCACCGCCTGCAGCAGTATGGCGAGCGACACCTGCCAATGGTTGAACAGCAACGCGAAGCCGGGCAGGGCGCGCTGCGCCGGTGTGTACGCCTGGTGAGCCAGGAAACGGATGGCAAGCAGCGACGCCGCGTACGCCAGCGCCGCGCCCACGCCCGTCAGCACCGCCGGCCGGATGGCAGCGGCCGGCCGGGCGAGCACGAGCGGCGGGCGGGTCAGGCTTGTGAGGCGGGTCAGCCAGTCCGGGCACCCGTGGGCCGGCGGCCTGACCAGCCACGCGCCCAGCGGAACGGCCCAGACCCCGACCAGCACGGCCGCGATCACCCCCTGCCGCGAGAAGTACTGGCTGAGCGGATGGTTCAGCGTCAGCCACAGCCACCAAGGCCCGGCCCGATTCACCGTGGCGGTGCCGTTCAGCCCGCTCGCCTGGAGATAGTCGCCCGCCGGCAACTGGGAGAGATCCGGCACCTCGAGCGCCAGGAGCTGGACGCCGAACCAGCACGCGAACAGGCAACTGGCCGCCACGATGATCGGCACCACGGCGACACCGATCGGCACCCTCGCGATGACGGGCAGCCACGCGGCCGCCGTGGTGGCGATCCACCGCACGATGAGGCAGGCGCACGCGACGGTGACCGCCGCCGAGCCCAGCCAGAGCAGGGGGGTGATGTCGCCCGTCCCACTCCAAGATCCGGTGATGGCGCTCGACGCTGACAGAGGTTGCCCCAGCACCAGGCCGAGCCCCAGCCCGAGCCCCACGTACGCCAGCCGGGACCGTGCACGCCCCCTGACCGCCCGGTACGCCGACCAGCGCCAGACGGCGACGGCCACCACGCCCATCGCGAGCGGCGCGAACAGCAGCGCCGACAGCCACCGGTTGACCAGCGCGTCGAGCCGGGGTACCGCCAGCCAGAGCAGGGTGGCGAGGTTGCCGTACACGATGGTCGTCGCGAGCCCGGCGCCGAAGGACTCCCAGAAGCCCGGCGTGAAAACAGCCTCCGGATCCCGCAGCAGCCGCAGCCGGACCTGCGGCTCGAAGTGCCGCCGAACCAGCCCGCCCCACGGAAACGGTCCGCGCCACGGAAGCGGCCCGCGCCGTGAAGACAGTCCGCTTTGTGGAGGCTGCCCGCGCCACGGCGGCAGCCCGTGCCTCGAACCGCCGCTTGGGGGATCGTCGTGCTGCCGACCGCTCAGGACGGCCTCAAGGCCACCCGCCCCGCCCTCCCACCTGGCGGCGCGCACGTCGGCGTACGTCTCGCGCGATCGGAGGACGGCGTTCCGGGTGAAGTAGACCACGGCGAGCAGGAACAACAGCCGCCAGACCACCCCCAGGGACGCCCCATCCGGCTCGTCGGCCAGGCTCACCGTCACCGGCACCAGAGCGACGATCACGAAGGCCCGCCAGAACGCCACCGTCAGGTACGTCCTGTCGACGTCGGCGTTGCGCAGGTGAGCGAGTTCGTGCAGGACGATCGCGCGGAAGGCCGTCCTGTCGGTGACCAGTTTCGTGACCAGGCCGGCGTCCAGGCCCAGGTAGCGGCGGCCGTAACGGCCGAAGGCGACCCCGCCGACGGAGCCGGTCAGCCGCCACAGGTACGTGGGGCGCCGCGCGAGGCCCGCGACGGTCACGAGGTCGTTCAGTTCGCGTACGTGGTCCGGAGCGTCCTCAGCCCGCAGGGGCCGCAGCCCGAGCCGGCGGATCCGCCAGGCGGGCAGGTACCAGTAGATCAGCCCGGCCACCAGGAAGAGCAGCGCGAGCCCGCCCGCCACCCAGACGGCCTTGGCCTGCTCGTACGGCGCCACGCATGTGAGGAACCGGCCGGCGACCGCCCCGATGTCCGAGCCCTCGGTCCCAGGCGCGACCTCCCAGCAGCGCGAGTAGGTCCGCTCCTCGCTCGCGCCCTGCGGCGACAAGCTGAAGTAGAGGATGTTGAAGGCGAACACGCCCGCACCGACGATCGAGCCCATCAACAGCACAAATCGCAGCGCGGTCTGAGAAGGCACGGCGAAGGGATCGAGCGGGCGCTCGCTCATGCGCCCAGGCTTTCGAGCGGGAGCCTGTTCATGCGCCGAGGCTTTCGGTGGGGCCGAGCGGGAGCCTGTTCATGCGCCCAGGCTTCCGATGACGGCGTCGGCGAGCAGTTCGGCCTTGTCTTCCGGCAGGTCCATCTGGCGGGCCTTTTCGAGCGCCGTCATGCGCACCCGGGCGAGCTGCTCCGGGGTCAGCTCCGGGACCGGCGGCAGGGCGTCGTTCTCGGCCTCGGCGGTGCGGCGCAGCAGAGCGCGCATCGCCCGGCGCAGCCCATCCTTGCCGCGATCGGTCACCACACGGGCGACGTCCTGCGCCAGCTGGTCCAGGATCGCCGAGACGACAGGGAGTACCACGGGCGTCAGCAGGATGACCGCTGACTCCAGCCCGAACCCCAGCATCTCGTCGCGTCCTGCCCGCCCGGCTGGGAGACGGCCGCCCCGGTCGAAGTAGACCGTCGCCACCATCGGGAAGAGCGGCAGTTCCTCAGGAGCGGCGCGTCTCACCGTTTCGCGGGCGATCTCCTGAAGCAGATCGCGGTCCGCAAGACCGAAATCACCGATGCCGTTCATCTCCGTTCCACATTTCGCACAGACGTTTCATCTTCGACTCGGGATTAGCAATCCTGAACATAGCTATAACCGCTCAGGAAAAGGGTCCGATAGGGATAGCCAAAACCGGCCGGATCCTGGCAGCCCTGCCATGACCACGACTCCCGCCGAGGGGCGGTGTTGGGAATGTAGAAGGTCATCTGAGTTCGCTCGACGACGACCGTGCCCGCCCATCGCAGCCCGCCTTTGGCGATGATCAGATCTCCCTCGGGGCCGAGGGTGACCGAGCCGTAGGCGGTGCCGCCGGACGTTCCGCCGCTCCAGGTCCCCTGGAGCTCAGCGGGTACGGCCGACCTGGGAAATGCCTGCTCAGGCTGTACGGGAACGTTCGTCCGCACAGTGGGGACGTTCGTCCGCACCGTGGGGATGTACGAGCCGCCGCCCCCGTCGCCGGGACCACCGCAGGCGCTCGTCGCCAGAACTGCGGCGCACGCGAGCGCCATTCCGAGCCGTACACCGTCGGCGTGCCTGGACCGCCCCACGCTCCGCGCGTGAAACCCGTCAGAGTGGTCTATTTCAGCATTTATGCGTATTCCTGGTGTCGCCCCTGCTTTTCCGCTGAACCGCGACCGAATTGTCTGCCGCGCCATGATTCACCCTCCCCTTTCCCCATATTCTGCGGACCGGATCCGGCGTCGCGGAATACGCTCTTTGACGTAGTCCGAGGGGGAGGAGGCGGACATGGGCCGCTCATTGATGAACCCTATGGAGCTGAGCTATCAACTCGGCGACCTGCCCGGCCGCGACGCCTATTTGGCCGCCGCGGCCGCCTGCCTCATCTCCGCCCTCGACGGCGATGTCGCCGGCTGGAACAATCTCGACCTCTCCGCCCACTCGGTGGAGCTCTGGTTCGACCCGCCGGACGCCGAGATCTCGATCGATCTGCTCGCCGCCGTCATGGACGAGCACCCTCTCGTCCGCCACTACCTCGACCACCCCGGAGACGTCTCCCCGAGACGGATCAGCGACTGTCTCGCCGAACGCGCCTGGCGGTCGCACCGCGTCTACCGCGAGCTGTTCGTCCCGATGCAGGCCCGGCACCAGCTCGCCATCGTCGTCGGTACGTGGCTGCCGTCGGGCGGCCGCGGATGGGCCGTCAACCGCTCCGGCCACGACTTCAGCCAGACTCAGGTGGAGGTGGCGCAGGCGCTCCAGCCGGTTCTGACACTGCTCGACCGGATCTACACACCGGGAGCGCCAGGAACGCTGGGAACACCGGGAATGCCCGGCGCGCCAGGAACGCCTGGAGCGGCGGGAATGCCTGGAGCAGCGGGAACACCGGGAGCGCCGGGAGTAGCGGGGGCACTGGAAATGCCGGGAATCGCGCCGGAATGGGACAGCGCCCAGCGCGACGAGATGCGGCTGCGCGCCGGCCTGACCAGCCGCGAACTGGACATGATCACTCTCGTCGCGAGCGGGCTCAGCGCGCAGCAGATCGCCTGCATGCGCCGGATCAGCGTCCGCACCGTCCGCAAGCACCTGGAGAACGTCTACCGCAAGCTCGGCTGCCACGACCGATTGCTGGCCGTCAACCGCGCCCGCCACCTCGGCCTGATCTGACCCGTCGGCCGCCCCGGCGCCTTTCACCCATGGCAGAACATTGTTCTGTATTGTTGTTGCCTATGACGGACATATTCGACGACCTCAAGGCCGAGTACGAGCAGTTGGACGCCGTCCTCGCCGGTCTCACCCCCGCCGAGTGGTCCCACGCGTCGGCCGCCGAGGGCTGGACCGTCTCCGACGTGGTCCTCCACCTCGCCCAGAGCGAGGAACGCGCCGCCGCCTCGCTCGCTGGCGAGGACGTCACGATCAGGCGCAGGCCCGCCGCCGACGGCGTGCCCGGTCGGGAGTCCCACGGTGCTCCCGATCGGGAATCCGACGGCGCTCCCGGTCGGGAATCCGACGGCGCTCCCGGTCGGGACGGTGGCGCTCCCGGTCGGGAGTCGGGCGGTGTGCTCGGTCGGGACGGTGGCCCTGCCGGTCGGGACGGTGGCGCGTCCGGCGGCGAGTCCGGCGACGGTGTATTGAGTCGGGAGCCCGTGACCAACGGCGCCTCCGGTCGGGAGTCCGGTAGAGGCGAGTCCGGTAGAGGGGTGGATGCGGCGGCGGACGCCAGGGTGGCCGCTCAGCGGGGTATCGCCCCCGCCGATCTCCTGGCCCGCTGGCGCAGGGCCGCTTTCGCCATTCCCGACGCCCTACGCGCCCAGCCCAAGGGTACCCGTCTGTCCTGGGTGGCCATCCCGCTGTCCCCGGCGACCCTGGCCACCACCCGGCTGGCCGAACACTGGGCCCACGCCTACGACATCACCGCGCCCCTCGGCATCCCATACCCCGACACCGCGCGCCTGCGGCACATCGCCTGGCTCGGCCACCGCACCCTGCCGTACGCCTTCGACGTCGCGGGCATCGAGGGTGGGCCCGTCTACTGTGAGCTGACCTCACCCGACGGCGAGCTCTGGCGCTTCGGCGACCCCGCCGCCGCCTCTACCGTCACAGGCCCAGCCGCCGACTTCTGCCGTGTCGGCGCCCACCGCCTGGCCCCCGCCGACTCGACGCTGAAAGCGACGGGCCCGTACGGCGCCAAGGCGCTCGCCGTCCTGCGCAACTACGCCCTCTGACGGCTCTCGTCAGCGACTTCCACGACTGACTTCCATACCTGGGAGCGATACCACCGCACGGCCGACGGAGCCTGGGACGAGGACCGCCGCACAGCGGACGGAGCCGGGGAGGGCCGCCACATGGCCGACGGAGCCTGGCAGGAGGGCTGCCGCACCGCACTGTGGGCGGATCAGCCGAACGTGGTCGACAGTTCGTCCGCGAGTCGCTCAATCGTCTCCCGGCCCTCCAGCGGTCGTGACCACGCGGCGGGGAACGCGGCGGTCCCGTGCACGGCGCCCAGCAAGTTGCCGCAGACCGAGCCCGTGGAGTCGCTGTCTCCCGAGTGGTTGACCGACCGCAGCATCGCCCGCTCCACTGCCCGCTCAACCGATGGCTCCACCCCCCGCTCTACTGCCCGCTCAACCAACGGCTCCACCAGCGCGCAGTAGACCCCGATGGCCAGCGCCTCCTCGGCCACCCACGCCCCGCCGAGCGATTCGACCGCCTCCGGCGTGTGCTCGCCGCCGCGGGCCAGCTCGACCGCGGCGTGGAGCGCGCCTGTCGTCTCCTCGTGCCGCGGGTAAGTCGACGTCAGATTCAGGGCATCCTGTACGGCGTGCGCCAGCGGTCGCCCAGCCGCCAGGAGTGCGACGATCGCCGCGAATGCCCCGGCGGCCAGGTAGCCGGTCGGATGCCCGTGGGTGATCTGCGCGCAGGCGGCGGACAGCTCGAACGCGGCCCGAGGGTCCCTGACGGCCAGGCCGAACGGGGCCGAGCGCATGACCGTTCCGCACCCCTTGGAATCGGGGTTCACCGGGCCTGGCTCGCCGAGGGGCGCCGGCCCGGGGAAGTGCCGGTGCAGGCCCGACAGGCAGGCGTTGCCGGGTGCCCGCCGGGAGTACAACCAGCCCTCCTCGCGCAAACGGCCCGTACGATGCGGACCGTCCGGCGGCGGAGCCGCGGGATAGTCCTGGGTGTCCAGCCAGCGCTGGTACGCCTGGCGTACCGACTCCACCGCGTCGGCCGGGGACTCGGCGCGGGTGAGGCCCTCCACGGTGAAGAGCGTCATCTGCGTGTCATCGGTGACCAGTCCGCTTTTGCCACGCCAATCGGTTACATACCCGGAAATACCGTCTTTGCCGTGATGCTTGCGGATCTCCCTGAGCGACTGGAACTCGATCGGCGCCCCCAGCGCGTCACCGATCGCCCCACCGAGCAGGCAGCCTCGAACTCGATCCCGGAAGTCCATGGGAAGATCCTGCCACTTCCTGCCGCTTCCTCCCGACCGGCCTCCCGGCAGACGGCGGACGGCGGACGGCGAACGGGCAGATGGGCAGACCGGCGGATCGGCCGGATCGGCGGATCGGCCGTACCGGCAGACCAGCGGACGGGCAGACCGGCAGACCGGTGAGGTCACCCACGGCCGTCGCGAAACCCCTCAGGTGGTGACGAAGTCCGCGATGACCACCGTCGCGTCGTCCTTCGGCTCCACGGCGGCCATCTCGTCGAACACCCTGTCCAGGCAGGCGGCGGGTGACGGGCCTCCGGCGAAGAGTTCCGTCATTCGCGAGGCGCCGAGCGCCCGGATCGCCCCGTTCGTGATGATGACGACGCGGTCACCAGGACGGAGGGACACGGTGCCGACCTGCGGAGACAGGGCGGACGCCAGGCCGAGCCCGCGCTGCGGCGAGCCGTCGTCCAAGGAGTACGGTGAGCCGTCCTCGAAGGAGTGCGACGTGGTGAGCGGCTGCGGCCGTGCGCTCTTCGGGCAGTGCCAGATCGCGCCGTTCCCGACATGGGCGAAACGCAGGCACGGGCTGTCCGCCGCGTCGAGGATGATCAGATCCAGCGTGTTGACCAGGCCGGACGTGGCGGGGTCGAGCTGGGCGGCGGTGCGCACGGAGTGGTGTACCGCCTGGGCCCAGCCGTTCATGTCCACCTTCCGCGCCGCGCCGTACCGAGGCCGGGCGGCGACCACGGCGCCCAGGGCCACAGCGGCGGCGGAGACGTCGCCGAGCTGCCCGCCACCCCACCCGCCGCCCTGCCCACCATCGTGGTCGCCGAGCTGCCCGCCGCTGGCCGTCGCGATCAGCCGCTCCTGGATGACGTACGCGTCGGACGGCCGGCCGTGCGAGCCCTCGTACGTACCGCCGACCGCCGACAATCGCGGCCGTGCCACCGGCATCCCGGGCGGCCAGGTTCCTCGTTGACCACGGATCGCCATCACGGACAGGCAGGTGATCAGGATCGCGATCACGATGAAGGTCATGAGGTCCCCTCTCGTCGCGGTCATCGCGACATGTGCCCCCGTAGCCGCGGTCATCGCGACACGCGCCCCAGTACACGCTCGCGCGCGGTGATATGACTGACGGCCGATCGGCCGTCATGCGGCGCGGTGGCCGGGGGTTCAGGGTGCGTAGGACGCGGTGCATCCCGCAGTAGAGCCGGCCCGAGGAAACAGCAATGCGGACCCATGACCCCATCCGCCGCCACGACCGGAGAAAGCCGATCCGTTCACATTCGGTGCGTTATCGTGAGACCCGTTTTGTGCTCCCATCGCGAGCGGACGGCGCATGGCTCTCCCCGGTTCCACGAGGTACGACTCGGCGGCCAGGCAGTTGGAGCAGGCCATCGCTCGTACAGGAGCGGCGGCCCGTGTCGCCGTCGGCCTGGTGGCGGTCGTCGCCGCCGCGCTCGGCGCGGTGCCGCCGGTCTCCGTCGCGTGGCTGGTGCCGATGCTGGCGGTGGACCTCGTGTGGACGGCGCTGTTCGCCCGCCTGGTGTGGCGCGGGGAGCTGCTGCCCAAGTGGCTGGCGGCCGGTGACGTGGCCATCACCATCACGTTGTGCCTCTCGCAGCGCCACCTCGTGGCCAGGGAGGCGCTCGAGGACGGAGCGAGCTGGATCGCGGGGCTGGTCACGATGACCATCGTCGTCGCCGGGGTCGCCTGGCCGCCCAAGGTGGCCGTCCCCACCGGCCTGGCCGTGTCGGGGGCGTACCTGGCCGGGGCCCGGCTCGCCTCCCCTCCCCAGGACGTGAGCATCACTCTGGGGACGCACGTCGTACAGATCCTCTCCATCGTGGTGCTGATGATGCTGCTGCGCCGCTCGGCCGCCTCGGCGGACGCCTTCCTGAGGGAGAGTGCGCGCAGGGAGATCACGCTCATGGTGGAGCGGCTGCGGCGCGAGGACGAGCTGCGGCAGGTCGGCAGCATCCACGAGACGTCACTGCACACGCTGACGATGGTCGGCCTGGGCACCTACGACGAGCCCTCGCCCACCCTGCGCGGCCAGGCGGCGAGCGACCTGTCGGCGCTGGAGAAACTGCGGGACACCCCGCGCGCCGCCGCCGGTTCCATCGCCCTGGACGCCCTGCTGGACGAGGTGGCCGAGCGGGTCACGGGTCTGGAGGTCCACCGGAGCCTGACGGCGGAAACGGTGCCGGGGGAGGTCGCGGAGAGCTTCGCCCGCGCCGTCACCGAGGCGCTGGCCAACGTCGCCCGGCATTCCGGCGTACACGAAGCGGAACTGCTCTCCAGCAGGCGCGACGGCGAGATCCGCGTGGAGGTCGCCGACGAGGGCCGGGGGTTCGACCAGGACCGGCTGCCGCCCGACCGGTTCGGCGTGCGCGGCTCGATCCTCGACACGATGCGGTCCCTGCCGAACGGCGGCGCCGAGATCTCCTCCGGCGGCCAGGGCACCAGGGTGAGCCTGTGGTGGCGGCCGTGACCGAAGAGATCGAACAGGTCGCGCAGCGCTACGCCCGCTACACCGCGATCGGCGCCGTGATGATCGCCATGCTCTGGCACACCGGCTACGACCTCACGGTCACGATCACCGGCTGGTACGACTTCCGCTGGCCGGTGGTCGCGGCGGCGGCCTGGCTCCTCTACACCGCGATCGCGGTGCTGGCCGCCGTGGCCCTGCTGCGCACCTCCAGCGGCCCGGCCCGGGGACGCGAGCTCGCCGTGCCCGTGCTGGCCCTGGACATCGCGGTGATCGTGGCCTGCTACCCGAAGGACCTGATCGGCCCCATCAACTGGGGCTGGGGCTCGGTGGGCTGGCTCGGAGTCATGCTCTTGTGGAACCGGCCGCGCGGGCGGGGCGAGCTGTTCGTCTTCCTCGCCGCCAACGCCGGCATCATGCTGGCGGCGATGGCCGCGACCGGGACGCTCGACCGTGTCTCCATCGCCAAGTACCTGATGGTCGAGGTGGGCAGCATCACCCTCCAGCTCGGTTACCTGGCCGGCTGCCACACGCTGCGCGTGCGCGCCGAGGACGCGGTGCTGCTGGCCCGCCGGCTCGCCGCCGACGACGCCTGGCGGGTGTCCGCCCGGAGCATCCACGCCGACCGGCTGCGCAGGTACGACGCCATCCGCGACGTGGCCGAGTCGCTGCTGAAGCAGCTGGCCGACGGCGCCGATCCCGGCGATCCCCGCGTCCGCGCGGACTGTACGGCCGGCGCCATGCGGCTGCGCCGCCTCATCACCGAGCGGGAGGACGTGCCCGACGCGCTGGTGTCGGCGTTGCGCGAGCGCATCGAGGCGGCCGAGCGGCGCCAGGTCCTGGTGACGGCGCCGCCGTTCGGCGAGAACCTGCCCGACCTGCCGGAGGGTGTACGCGAGGACCTGCTCAGAGCGCCGATCCGGGCACTGGACGGTGCCAGGTCGCGGGCCAGGGTCACCGTGTCCGCGATGTCCACGATGATGAGCGTGGCCGTCGTGGCCGACAATGATGATCTGCCCATCAGCACCACCCCGGTACACGAGCCGAGCGGCGTCGTCGTCACCTATCAGCGGCAGGGAGGGGAGTTATGGGTCAACAGCATCTGGCAGGGCCCGTGACCGTCGCCCTGGTGGAGGATCACCAGGTCGTGGTGGACGGCGTCAGGTCGTGGTTCAGCCCGCCGGGCCCGGTGCGCCTGGTCGCCCAGGGGTCCACGATCGAGTCCGTCCGCGGCGTGGCCGCCGACGTGCTGATGCTCGATCTCAACCTCAACGGCACCTTGGTCGTCGACCGGGTCGCCGAGTTATGCGGCGGCGGGCAGCGGGTCATCGTCTTCTCCGAGCACGAGGAGCCGGAGATCGTGCGCGCCGTGCTGGACGCCGGGGCCTCGGCGTTCATCGGCAAGGGACGGGCCACGCGGGAGTCCTGCCTGGAGACCATCCTGGAGGTGGCCGCCGACAAACCGAGCATGACGCCGCCGATGGCGCAGGCGATCGCGACCGACGAGGGCCCGCACCGGCCGCAGCTGTCGGACAAGGAGCGGGCCGCGCTGCTGTTCTGGTTCCAGTCGATGTCCAAGGCGTCGGTGGCCGCGCGGATGGGGATCAAGGAGCGGACCGTACGCCAGTACATCGACCGGGCCCGCGTCAAGTACGCGGCGGCGGGGCGGCCCGCGCCCACCAAGGAGAAGCTGCTCATCTGCGCCATCCAGGACGGCCTGGTCAGTCCTGACGAGGTGACCGTCTACACCTCCCTGGCCGCGCGCTCAGGAGAGGCGACCTAGGAGAGCCGTACGGGACCCCTTCTCGATGGGGTGATGCCGTTGCACCATCGAGAACATGCCCGCCCTTGTTCCCGGCGACCCGCGCCAGCTCGGTGAATACTGGCTCGCGGGCCGGCTGGGGGAGGGCGGCCAGGGAGTGGTCTATGAGGCGTACGACCCCGCAGGGCAGCGGGTGGCGATCAAGGTCCTGCATCCGGGTGCCGGGGCCGAGCTGCGGGACCGGTTCGCCAAGGAGGCCGCGGCGACCCGGCAGGTGTCGGCGTTCTGTACGGCTCGGGTGCTGTCGGTCGAGCTCGACGACCCCCGCCCGTACATCGTCAGTGAGTACGTCGGCGGCCCCAGCCTGCGCCGGGCGGTCGCGACCGCCGGGCCGTACCGGCCGGACGACCTGCACCGGCTGGCCACCGGCATCGCCACCGCGCTGACCGCGATCCACGAGGCCGGGGTGATTCACCGCGACCTGAAACCCGACAACGTCCTGATCGGCCCCGACGGCCCGCGGGTGATCGACTTCGGGATCGCCAGGACGTCGGAGATGTCGCTCACCCCGACCGGCCAGGTCGCCGGGACGCCGGCGTTCATGGCCCCGGAGAGCGTCATCGGCCAGCGCGCGAGCCCGGCCGTGGACATCTGGGCGTGGGGCGCCGTCGTCCTGTACGCGGCGACCGGCCGGGACCCGTTCACCGGCGAGAACCTGGCGGGGCTGCTGCACCAGATCCTCGCCGCCGCCCCCGACGTGTCCGGCCTGGCCGAGCCGCTGCGCGCCCTGGTCACGGCGGCCCTCGCCAAGGACCCGGGCGAGCGCCCCAGCTCCCGGAGCCTGCTGCTGGCCCTGGTCGGCGGCCGGGACGTCGTCTCCCGCGACAGCGGCCGGGACGTCGTCCCGCGTGAAAGTGGCCAGGGTGTCGTCCCGCGTGACGACGGCGGGACGCGGGCGCTGCTGGCCGAGGGCAGCCGCGCGGCCGACGTGATCCGGCCGCCCGCCCTGCTCGCGCAGCCGCCCTTGGAGCTGGTGGCCGAGCAGATCTATCGGCGGCTGCGCGGCACCGACCAGGCGGTGGTGCCGCAGATCATGCTGCGCCTGGTCACGCCCGGCGAGGGCGCCGAGGACATGCTGCGCAAGGTGCCGTCCGGCGAGCTCGACGACGGGGTCGTCGACCCACCCATGCTGGACCGGGTGCTGCTCGGGTTCACCCGGGCCGAGCTGGTGGTACGCGACGGCGACACGGTGTCGCTGGCCAACGCGGCCCTGCTGCGCGCCTGGCCGCGGATGCGCGGGTGGATCGACGCCGACCGGGCGGGGCTGCGCATCCACCGCAGGCTCGGCGAGGCCGCCCAGCGGTGGGACGCGCACGGCCGCCGTACCGGCGACCTCTACCAGGGCGGCTCCCTGGAGTCCGCGCTGAGCTGGGCCGCGACGGGCCGCCAGCACGTGACGCTGAACCTCGTCGAGAACGCCTTCCTGGCGGCGGGCCTGGCCTACAGCCGGGTCCGGGCCCGTCGCAGACGGCAGGTCATGGCGGCGCTGGCCGCCATGCTGGTCGTCGCGCTGGCCGCCACGGGTGTGGCCGCCGGGCAGCGGGCGGCGGCCGTACGGGAACGGGACATCGCGGTGGCCCGCAAGACCGCGATGCTCGCCGAGACGCTCCAGACCTCCGACCCTGTCAAGGCCATGCTGCTGAGCGTGGCGGCCTGGCGGATCGCGCCGGTCCAGGAGGCGCGGGCCGTGCTGTACAGCGCGCTGGCGCAGCGCGAGCTGACCGTGCTGCCACCTCCGGCCGCCGGGGCGGACGCGCGGTTCGACCTCAGCGCCGACGGCCGCGTGCTGGCCGTCGCCGACGCGGGCCGGGTGACCCTGCGTGAGGCCGGCCGGACGATCCGCACGGTCGACGGCGTGGGTACGGGCGTCCGCGTGATCGCCCTGAGCGGCGACCAGACGAAGGTCGCGGTGTGCGGCCCCGACGGCGTCCGCGTCTGGGACGTCGCGACGGGCCGGGCGGGCCCGCGCATCGCCGGGACCGCGCTCGGCGCGGTGCTCAGCCGCGACGGGCGGCTGCTGGGCCTGGCGACGGCCGAGGGCAGGGGCGAGGTCCGGGACGCCCGCACCGGCAAGCTGGTCATGGGCACGCGGGACGAGCGGGTCGACCGGATCACCCTGTCCGACGACGGCCGCTACGCCGCCGTCACCTTCACCGACTCCCGCTACGAGCTGTGGGAGCTGGGCTCGCGACGCCGGATCGGGGGAACGGGCGGCGCGGTCGCCTTCGGGCCCGGCACGGCCGCGATCGCCACAGGCGGTGAGATCCGGCTGTGGGACCTGGCCACCAGGCGGTTCCGTCCGGACTCGCTCGTCGACGGCATCACGGCCGCCTGGCTGTCCTTCAGCGCGGACGGGCGGCTGCTCATCTCGTACGACCGCACGGCCATCGCCGTCTGGGACGTCGCGACCGGCGAGCCGACCCTTCACTACCCGCTGACCGACACCTCCGGCATGCCCTCGGCCCGGCTCGACGCCGGGCACACGCGGCTCAGCTACCTGCTGGGCAGGGGCGCGGTGGCGGTGCTCGACCTCACCGCGGGCGTCCATGTGGCGGGCGCGGCGGGCGCGGCGGCGTTCGACCCCGCCGGACGGATCGCCGCGCTGCAGACACCCGGCGGCCTGGTGCTGTGGGACGTCGCCGCCGGCCGGTCACTGGGCACACTCGGCCATCGCCATCCCACCGCTGACCACGCCAAGAACACCGACGCCGCTCCCGACCATGCCGAGAACACCGACGCCCACGCCGCTGACCACGGCGAGGACGCTGACGCCGCCGCTGACCACGCCGACGACGCGGACGGCGCGTACGCCCTGGCGTTCAGTCCCGACGGCCGGACGCTGGCGGCCGGATCGGCCGGGACGACCACGGTGACCTTGTGGGACGTGGCCGGCCGGACCGAGATCGCGCGGCTGCCGGCGGGCGGCCGCCAGTACATCGACGGCCTGGCCTTCAGCCCCGGCGGACGTACCTTGGTCGTGTCCCCCGCCGAGGGCCGGGCCGAGCTGTGGGACGTCAGCGGTCACCGGCGGCTCGCGGACCTGCCGAGGGCGGGGTTCGACGCGATGGCCTTCCGGCCCGACGGCAAGACCCTGGCGATCGGCGGCAGCGACGCCGCCCTCATCGACCTCACCGCCGGGAACGTCCTGCGCGACCGGCCGTTCGGCGGCAGCGTCGACGGGGCGAGGTCGCTGGCCTATGCCCCGGACGGCGCGACGATCGCGGTCGGCTTCCGCCAGCTCGGCGTCGACCTGTGGGACGGGCTCGGCCGCCGTCAGCTGGGGCGGCTGGCGCCGGGGCGCGGCGAGTTCGACACGGTCATGGCGATCGCCTTCCAGCCGGGCGGCGCCATCCTGGCCACCGGCGGGAGCAGCGGCCGCGTCCAGCTGTGGGACGTGGCGGCCCGTACCTCTCTGGGCGATCCGTTCAAGGCGCACGCCGGCGGGGTGCTGGCCCTGGGATTCTCCGCCGACGGCCGGCAACTGCGCAGCATCGCGGCGGACGGCACCATCCACGCCATCCCCGTCGACCCCGCCCTGGCCGTGGCCCGGATCTGCGCCCGCGCGGGCGCCGACCTGAGCCCGGCCGAGTGGGCCAGGTTCATACCTGAGATCCCCTTCAGAGAGGTGTGCTGACCATGGCGACCCTGAGAACCACCCCGCGGACGATCCTGTGGAAGCTGCTGCGCGACGACGGGATCATCGAGTCGATCGACATCACACCGGCCCCGGTGATCTCCGGAGCGCCGCTGGCCGTCGAGGTCGCGACCGCCGGGGTACGCCGCCTCGACGGCCTCCTGTACGGCCCCGGCGGGGAGCGGGAGCGGCTCGCGTTCGACCACGTCGAGACCGGCGAGTTCGGCGACCTGTGGCGGGCGGAGGCCGTGGTGAAGACCGTGGGGGTCTGGCGGGCGCGGGTCGGCGCGCGCGGTTACGCCGTGGAGGACACCTTCACGGTGGCGACCGACGACCAGGCGGGCGCGGTGACGCGGATCGACGCGTTCAGCCTGGCGCCCGATCCGGTGCCCGAGGGCGACGAGCTGACCTTCACCGGGGTCCTGCGAGCAGACGACGCGAGACTCGGCGGCCGGCCGATCCTGCTGGAGTTCCGCGCCGACCAGGAGTTCGCGTGGACCGAGATCACCCGTACGGAGACGGGGGAGGACGGCGAGTTCAGGGCGGTCGTCATCGCCCAGAACTCCGGCTTCTGGCGGGCGGAGTTCCCCGGCACCGGCACGCCCGACTCCGGGAGGCCCGGCACGGGGAGGGGTCTTTCCGCCGACGCCGAGGCGCTGCGCGGCTCGCGCAGCGCCCAGCAGCACTCGGAGGTGGAGAAGAAGGGCCTCTACCAGGTATCTCACACGGTCAGCGGCCAGTCGGTCCCGAAGAACACGACCGTCCGGCACACCGGCACCGTGCAGAAGCGCGACAGCGTCAACGACCCCTGGAGCACGCTCAACAACGAGACGGCCGAGCTGTTCTTCAAGGGATCCGGCACCAACCGCAAGAGCGTCACCAAGGGCAAGGGCAGATACCTGATCAAGGCCAAGGCGGTGAGCAGCGGTGCGTGGGGGGTGAAGATCTCCAGCTCCGCGAACGAGTTCGCGGAGATCAGGGTGACCGTCAACTGAGCCCGCCCCAACCCCTGAGCGGCCTTGCGTACAGTTGATGGGTGACGTCGCTGACGCGGGCCGCGGTTGTGATCGTCGCGGTGGCGGTCCTGCTGCTCGGGCTGCTGTGGCTATTCCAGCGGCGGCTCATCTACCTGCCCGACCGGTCGCTGGTGCCGCCGGCGGGCGAGGTCATCCCGGGGGCGCGGGACGTCTCGTTCGTCACGGGTGATGGGCTGAGGCTGTCCGCCTGGTACGTTCCCGGGGTGCGGGACGTGACCGTGCTGGTCGTGGGCGGGAACGCGGGCAACAGGTGGCATCGGGCACCGCTGGCCAGGGCGCTGGCGGCGCACGGGCTACCGGTGCTGCTGATGGACTACCGAGGCTACGGTGGCAATCCGGGTAGCCCGAGCGAGGAGGGGCTGTACCTCGACGCGCTCGCGGCGCGCCGGTTTCTCGGGGACACGCGGGTGATCTACTTCGGGGAGAGCCTGGGGGCGGCGGTGGCGACGCGGTTGGCATGGGAGCACCCGCCGGTGGGGCTGGTGTTGCGCTCGCCGTTCACCGATCTGGCCGCGGCGGGGCAGGTCAACTATCCGTTCCTGCCGGTACGGCTGTTGCTGCGCGACCGGTTCCCGGTGGCGGAGCGGATCGGAGACGTGCGGACGCCGACCGTGGTCGTGTACGGGACCCGCGACACGATCGTCCCGGCGTGGCTGAGCAGGGAGGTCGTCAAGGCGGCCGGAGGACAGGTCACGACCGTCGAGGTGATGGGGGCAGGACACAACGATCCGGCCATGCTGAACGGGCACGAGCTGATCCGGGCCGTGGTGGAGCTGGCCGAGCGGGCCTAGGCAGGCAGGACCCGGTGCGGCCACATCGGCTGCACCGGATCAGCACCGGCTGAGCGGGATCAGTCGCGATAAGTCCTGACGTAGTCGAACCGGGCCACGGCACCTGACTTGTTCATCGAGACCAGCCCGATCTTGAGCCGCTCCTTGGCCGGCAGCGTCCACACGCCGTTGTAGACCCAGTGCTCGCCGTCCCTGCTGGTCGCCGCGCGCACCTCGGTCTCGCCGCGCGCGCTGTCGGCGTGGTGGGACAGCCGCAGCCACATCGTGTCAGCGGTCGGGCCGCCGAACATCGGGCCGTTGAAGACCGCGGTCGGCGGGGTGGTCGTCGGCCGCTCCCCTTCCTTGGCGAACTCGCTGAGCTGGACCACCGCCCCGTTGCCCCGCTGCAGCGGGACCACCGAGTGCACCATCTTGAAGTACCGGTCGTCATTCTCGTACAGCAGGATCCCGGCCTGCTGACCCGCTTGCGCAGGCGCGAAGTCGATCTTCGTCTCCACTGTGTAGTCGCCCTCCGGCGCTTCCCGCAGCAGCACTGACGCGGTGTTGGTGCCTTGGTACAGCTCGGCGTTCTGGGTCGGCCACGACAGCGCGCCGCCGGTCATGGTGACGCCGGCCGCCGGGCCGCGTACCCACTGCCAAGGCGAGCCGGGGACGGTGTCGCCGTCGAACTCGTCGCTGTAGGCGGGCAGCAACGGACCCGGCCGGGGGTCGGGCACCCGCTCGGTGACGGGGGTGTACAGCTTCGCGGCACCGACGTTGTCGGCATCGGCGCCGCTGCCGCGCGCGACCGCGCCGACCGAGCCGTGACGGGCCGCGGCCCTCGGCAGGCGGCGGGTCTGCTCGGCGACCGGGTCACCGAGCTGGTCGGCGCTCACCTTGACCCTCAGTTCGGGGCCGCGCAGCTCGGCCACCACGGTGTGCCAGGTGCCGAAGTCGAACCCGGCCGGCAGCGCCGTCACCGACCTGCCGCGGCTCCTGCCGCCGATCACCACGTCGGTGACCAGCGCGCGGCTGTCCCGGTCCAGCCAGGCCACGACGTTGTTCTCGCGGTTGGCATAGGCGAGGGTGAGGCCGACGGCGCCGGCGGTGAGCCGCAGATCCGCCTGCGCCCGCACGTCGGCCGTGGGGGCCTTCTTCGTGGAGACCAGGTACCCGGTGGCGCTTCCGGCGTGGCTCGCGTACCCCCGCGCGTCCTGATCGGTCCGCACCGACCAGCCACCCTCGGCCCGCCAGCCGGTCAGGGAGCCGTCGTTGAACGTGCCGCCGGCGGCGAAGGAGGTCACCGGCGCGGGCTGGGCGCCTTCGGACGGTCCGGCTCCGGCGCGTACCACCGGCCAGCCGTCGATCCAGTCCAGCCGGTCGATCAGCAGCGGGCGCTTGCTCAGGCCCGCGAGCCGCCCGCCGCCGATCGGCGGGAAATCGGGGTCGGCCGTCGAGATGCCGTGGTAGACAAGCCAGTCCTGGCCGGACAGGTCGGTCTGGAAGCCGCTGTGTCCCGGGCCGGCCCAGCGGTTGCCGTTGGCGCCGACCACGATGGCGCCCTTGCTGGTCAGGTCCATCAGGTTGACACCCTCGTCGTCCACGAACGGGCCCGACGGAGTGGTGGCCCGGCCGACCTTGACCTGGTACCCGCTGTAGGCGCCCTGGCAGCAGCCGGCGTCGGAGTAGAAGAGGTAGTAGAAGGCGTCATGCCGGACGACGTACGCGCCTTCCATCCGGCGCCCCCTGGCCACCTGGGTCGCCGGACCTTCGATGCGGGTGGCGTCGGCGTTCATCTTCGCGACGCAGATGATGTCGTAGCTTCCCCAGTACATGTACGGGGTGCCGTCGATGTCGGTGAACTGCGCCTGGTCGATGTTGCCCGTGGGGCAGGCGGTCGAGGACGGCAGCACGTCACCCGCGTCGGTCCACGGCCCGGTCGGGGTCGGTGCCGTCGCCAGTCCGAGATCACCCCCGTTGGGGGACACCGAATAGTAGAGGTAGTACTTGCCGTTGATGTACCTGACGTCCGGCGCCCACAGCCGCGCCGCGTTGTGCCAGGCGGGCTGGGTCTCCGGGGTGAAGACCTGCCCGGCGTACTCCCAGCGCACCATGTCCTTGGAACGCAGGATCGGCAAGATCCGCTCGCCGTCCTCGCCCTTGCTGTTGAACACCGGGTTCTGGGTGCCGTAGGCGTACCAGAACCCGTCCTTGCCGTGGATCATCGTCGGGTCGGGGAAGGTGTCGACCACGCCCGCCGACACCGGGTTGGCGTACGTGCTCGGCGCCTGCGCCGCCGCCGGCGGGCCGATGACCAGCCCGGACAGCAGGACGGTGAGGCCGAGGGCCCGGCTGAGCCGCGACAAACGATCATGGGGTTGGGGCATGCCGCAGAGTCTGTCGACGCCGTATTTTTCCGTCAATAAACCGGAAAAATAGGCTAGACGCGTCTAAGAGCCGTCGTACGAGGGCCGGGCGCGGATCTGCAGCAGGGTGCCCACTTGGTCCAATTCCAGGTGGATGATCTCGTTGGTGCCCGTTTCGAGCAGAGGTGCCGGGACGTACAGGGTCTGCTGGGGTCCGTGTTTCCAGTAGCGGCCCAGCAGGACGCCGTTGATCCAGACGTATCCCTTGCCCCAGCCGGGCAGTGCCAGGAACGCGTCCCCTGGCTCGGCCACCTCGAGTGTGGTGCGGAAGAACGAGAGCGGCTCGCTCGTCGTTCCCGGCTGGAACCTCAGCCGCGATATGTCCTCCAGGGGGATCGGCCGCGCGGTGAATCCGTGCACGTACTGGTGGTGGTGCAGGACACCGCCGAGGATGCCCTTGCGCTCGCCGAGCAGCGGACCGTAGTTGGTCCGTCCCATCGACTCCACGAGGATCTCCAGGGCGGCATGCCCGTCCGCGAGCAGCGCGGGGGGATCGGTGTCCCGCTCGACGATGCCCGCGAGGCGGCCGTCGACGAAGACGTGCGCGCGGTCGCGTACGTCGCGCAGGGTGAGCGGGTACGGTCCGCGCGGTCCGGGAACGGTCGCCTGGTAAAGGACCAAGCCGTGGTCCAGCTCCAGGTCCTCGAACGCCGGCGGCATCGGCGCGGTGGTCTCCGGCCGCGCGATGGCGTCCAGTGCCTCGCGCAGCCGTACCGAATGGGCGGGGCGTAGCGTGGCGGGCGGCAGCGTGGCGGGCACGGGTGGCACGTCGGGGAGCTCGTCGCTGTAGCGGGAGAGCACGTCCCGCAGCCGCCAGTACTTCTCGGTGGGCGCGCCGCGCTCGTCGATGGGCGCGTCGTAGTCGTAGGAGGTCACCGTGGGCCGCCATGGGCCGGCGCTGTCGTCCCCGGTGCGGTTGGCGCCCGCCCACGTTCCGAAAGTGGTCCCACCGTGCGCCATGTACAGGTTCACCGACGCCCCCGCGGCCAGGATCCGCTCCAGGATGTCCGCGGCGTCCCGCGGGTCGCGGGTGACGTGTTCGTGCCCCCAGTGGTCGAACCAGCCGCACCAGAACTCCATGCAGAACAGCGGGTCGCCCGGCCGGTGGGCGCGCAGTGCGGCGAAGGCCTGCTCGGGCTCGGAGCCGAAGTTCACCGTGGCCAGCACGCCGTCGATCGTGCCACCGGTCAGGTAGTGGTCGGCCGGCCCGTCGGAGGTGCACAGGGGCACTTCGATGCCGCGGCTGATCAGGCCGTCCGCCAGGTGGCGCAGGTAGGCGTGGTCGCTGCCGTAGGAGCCGTACTCGTTCTCCACCTGGACCATGATCACGTTGCCGCCGCGGGTGACCTGACGCTCGGCCACCTGCGGGATCAGCCGGTCGAAGTAGCGGTCGACGTGAGCCAGGTAGCCGGGGTCGCCGGCGCGGATGGTGCCGGTCAGCCAGCTGGGCAGCCCGCCGTTGTCCCATTCGGCGCAGATGTACGGTCCGGGGCGCACGATCGCCAGGAGACCTTCGGCCGCCGCCGCGTCGAGGAACGCGCCCAGCTCGTCCAGGCGGCGGAAGTCTCCCGGCCGCGGCTCGTGCAGGTTCCACGGTACGTAGGTCTCGACCGTGTTGAGGCCCATCGCGCGCACCATGGCCAGCCGGTGCCGCCATTGCTCGGGGTGCACGCGGAAGTAGTGCACCGCGCCCGACAGCACCCTGAACTCCGCGCCGTCCAGCCGGAATGAGCCGCCATCGACGGAGAAGGCACGCATCTCGCCGATCACCTGCTGATTCCGGCGGTCATGCCGTCGACGATGCGGCGGCCCAGCCAGAGGTAGAGCACGATCATGGGGTAGACCAGGATCACGATGCCCGCGAACATGCCGCCCCAGTCGGAGCTGTACTGCATGCTGCTGTACAGACCGAGGAGCGCGGCGGGCAGGTTGCGTTCCTCGGGGAGAGGAGCGATCAGCAGGGCCAGCAGGGTCTCGTTCCACAGGCCCATGACGTTGAGCACGAACACGGTCGTCAAGCCCGGCTTGGCCACGGGCATGATGACCTGAACGAACGCGCGGAGCGGGCCGGCGCCGTCGATCTCGGCCGCCTCCTCGATCTCGTGCGGCAGCGAGCGCATGTACCCGGTGAGCACGAACACCGCGAAGGGCACCGACAGCGCCACCTGGAAGACCAACAAGGTGATGCGGTTGTCCCACCAGCCGGTGACCCAGTCCTCCATGAAGGTGTAGACCGACAGCTTGATCACCACGATCGGCACCAGGATCGTCTGGATCGGGATGCTCAGCCCTATCGCGAAGTAGTTGATCGCGGGGCCGGCGACGCGCCGGCTTGAGCGTGCCAGCACATAGGCGGCGGGGGCGGACACCGCCACGATCAGCACGGACCCGAGAAGGGTCAGCACCACGCTGTTCATGGCCGCGGCGGAGAATTCCGCCGCCTGCCACGCCGAGCTGAAGTTGTCCCAGCGCAGGCTCTTCGGCAGGCCGAACGGATGCAGCCACACCTCGCCCGAGTCCTTCAGCGACTGGATGCCCACCCACCCGATCAGGGCGAGGTTGAAGGCCACCCAGACCCACAACGCGATCGCCGTGGCCCGGGGCAGCAGGATGTCCCCGATCAGACGTCTCATGACAGCTCCACTCGATCACGTCTGGTGATGCGCCGGGTCAGCACGATCAGTACGGCCGTCACGAGGAGCGTCATCACGCCCATGGCGGCCGCGCTTCCCAGCTCCGGCAGGCCGGCGCCCTTCACCACGATGTACTGCTGCACCGCGATCGTGCGGGCGGGGATCGGCGGCGCGGCGGCGGTTCCCGCGGTGGTGAAGGCCAGCACGATGTCGAAGATCTTCAGGCTGCCGACCACCCAGAGTACGGCGGCCACGGCGAGGACGTCCCAGGTCAACGGCAGCGTGATGTGCCGGAACTGCTCCCATTTGGTGGCCCCGATGAGCTGGGCGTCCTCGTACACATGCGTCGGGATGGCGTCGGCCGCCGACATCATCAGCGCGACGTAGAAGCCGGTGCTCGACCAGACCAGCCCGCCCACGACGCAGCGGAACACCATGTCGGGGCCGAGCCAGGGCCGCGGGTCCAGGCCGATCCACTCCAGCACGGTGTTGACCGCGCCCTCGGGGTTGAGCAGGAAGCCCACCGCCGCGCCGATCGCGATGATCGAGATGACCATCGGCAGGAAGACGACGGCCCGGATGAAGGCCCGCCCCTTGAGCTGCCTGAGCACGACCATGGCGAGGAACGTGGAGCCGAAGATCAGGACGCCGCCGACGGCCGCCATCACGAAGGTGTTGGTGAAGGCCGTGACGAAGACGTCGTTGTGCAGCAGCGCCACGTAGTTGTCCAGCCCGCGCCAGGTCATCTCCGAGCCGGGCCCCGACCATTTGGTGAAGCCGACCCAGATCCCGAACAGCGAGGGCGCGACGAACAGCAAGGTGTAGATCAGGAGCGCGGGCAGCAGAAAGGGCCAGAAGGCCCGTTCATAGGTTTTCATCCAGTCGCCAGGTGCTCGGCTGTGCTCTTCTTGCCCTCGCGGACGAACGTGGTCGCGTCGATCTTGCCGGAGAGGAGCTTGTCGCTCAGCGGCAGGAACATGTCGCCCCACCAGGTCTTGTCGGCGCCCGCGTAGTCGTAGCTCAGGTGCGTCTCCTTGGCCTCCAGCACGGCCTTCTGCACGTTGGCCATGTGCGCGGGCGCGGGCACGTCGCCGCGCGAGGAGATGTTCAGCGCCACGGTCGAGAACTGCTCCATGTACTTCTTCTGCAGCGCGAAGGCCAGGAACTTCTTGGCCGTGGCGACGTTCTTGCCCTTGGCGTTCACGCCCCAGCCGAGGGTGCCCACCTCGATGGACTTCTTGCCGCCGGTGGGGACCTGGAACGAGGCGACCTTGAAGCCGGGAGCCAGCTGGGGCTGGACCTCGCTGGCCAGCCAGGTGCCGTTGAGGTTCAGGTCGTACGTGCCCGCCGCCCAGGCGTTCTGCGCGGCGGGGAACTTGGTCGCCATGAAGTCCCGCTGGAAGTAGCCGCCCTTGGCGAGCTGTTCGACCTTCTTCGCAGCGTCGAGCACCTGAGGCTTGTCCCAGTTGGCCGGGTCCTTGGCCAGCTCGGCGAGGCTCCCGGCGCCGTTGGCGCCCACCAGCAGGCTGTAGAACCAGAAGACGTTGTAGAAGGCGATGGTGCCGTCCTGGCCGATCGGGGTGCGGCCGGCCTTCTTGGACTCGTCGAGGAAGGCGATGAACTCCTCCCAGGTCTGCGGGTTCAGCCCGGGGTGCTTGGCCGCGTCGTACCAGATGGCGGTGGAGATGATCGTGTGCGGGATGTAGGCCAGGCCGTTCTTGCCGGAGGAGGCCCGCCGTACCGGCTCGGGGAGCACGTCCTTGACCGTCTTGCCCTCGCCGGGGACCTGCGCGTTCTCCACGTCGTCCATGGGACCGATGATCTGCTGGGCGGTCAGCGTGTCGATATCGCCGGTGGTGGTGTCGAACAGGTCGGGGCCTTGGCCGGAGGCCATCTCGGCGTTGAGGTTCTCGTTGCCGGTGCGGCCGACGAACTTCACGTCGACCTTGGTGCCCGTCTCCTTGGCGAAGTCGTCGAAGATCGTCTTGATGATCTTCGACTGGGGTTCCGCCGCACCCCAGGACGAGCGGTACGACAGCGACTGCTGGGCGGGTTCGCCGCTGTTCTTCTTGCCACAGGCGGCCAGGCCGAGGGCGCCGATCAGGAGGACGGCCGTCAATTTACGCATGGTGGGGGGCCTTTTCTATCGAAACGACGGTACGGGTGTGCCGGGCCTGTTCCGCGGCCCAGACCACCCGGTGGGTGGCGAGGCTGGCTTGCGCGTTGGTCGAGACCAAGGCCGGGTCGTTGTCGCGGACGGCGGCGAAGAACGCCTTCAGCAGCGCCCCGTCACCCCCTCCGTGACCGGAGGCGGCCGAGGCGTCCGCTCCGGCGAGGGCGTCGATCACCGACACCTCATTGGTGAGGAAGTCGTGCACGCGCAGCGTCTCGCCGTCGCACTCGATCGAGCCGCGCGTGCCGAAGATCCTGGTCTTCCTGTGCTCGAGCGCGCCGAACGCGGTCACGGTGCAGGTGGCACTCGTGCCGTCGGCGAACTCCATGATCACCACCTGGCTGTCGACCACGTCGTTGTCGCAGGCGTAGACGCATCTGCCGTACGGGCCCTCGCGCAGGGCCGTGAGCACGCCCTCCTCGGTGAAGTCCCTGGTGATCGCGCCGAGCGGCCAGATGTGCCGGTTCGGATCGGCGAGGGAGTCCATGTAGAGCCGCTTGGCCGAGTAGGGGCAGGTGGATTCGACGGAGCAGTCCAGGCATCGGTCGGCGGCCTTCGCGGGCTGGTTCTCCTTGGTGAAGTGGGCCAGCTTGCCGAAGGAGGAGACCCGCTCGGGCACTTCGCCCTTGATGTGCACGAGCCAGTCAAGATCATGGCAGGCTTTGGCGAGGAGCATCGGGGCCGACTCGGCCTCGTTCCGCCAATTCCCGCGCACGAAGGAGTGTGCCTGGTGCCACCAGCCGACCTGCTCCAGGTGCTGGATGTTCATGATCTGGCCGATCCTGCCCGCGTCCAGGAGTTCCTTGAGCCTGGTGGTGTAGGGCGCGTAGCGCAGCACATGGCAGACCGCCAGGATCACGCCGTTGCGGTCGGCGGCCGCGGCGATGGCCGCGGCGTCCTCCTCCGTCGGCGCCATCGGCTTCTCCAGCAGGATGTGGTAGCCCAGATCGGCCGCGCGTACGGCGGGCTCAAGGTGCAGGCGGTCCTGCGTGGCCACGATCACCGCGTCGGCCAGCCGCTCTCCGGCCAGCAGGTCCCGCCAGTCGGCGAAGGCGCGCTCGGCCGCAATGCCGTGCTCGGCCGCGAACTCCGCCCGCCTGGCCGGGTCGGGCTCGGCGACGGCCACGACCTCGGCCCACCCGGCTTCGCGCGCCAGCCTCGCGTAACCTGCGCCGCGCAGGCCCGCTCCAATCACGGCAAGAGTGACCATTCACATCCCCTATAGTGAGACTTACTAATGAAGGATGTTTTTATTTCTGCCGCATAGCATCTGTCAAGGGGGCAAGCATGACGATCCGCGGCGGCGACACCTCGCGGCTTCGCCGGATCAATCTCGTGACGACGCTCCGCACGGTCCGGGCGCGGGGGCCGCTCGGGCTGACCGACCTCGCCAAGGAGGCCGCGCTGTCCAGGCCGACCGTGGAGGGCCTGGTCGAGGAGCTGCTGGCGGCGGGCTGGCTCAGGGAACTGCCGCCGGAGAGCGGTCAGATGGGGCGGCCGGCCAGGTTGTTCGCCTTCCACGCGACGGGCGGTCACGTGCTCGGGATCGACATCGGCTCCTACACGCTCCGGGCCAGCGTCGCCGATCTGGACGGCACGGTCGTGGCCGCGCACGACGAGCGGACCACCGCCGCCGCCGGTCGCGCCGAGCGCCTGGCCGGCCTCAGGAGGGCGATCGCGGGCGCCTTGGAGGCCGCCGGGCTGACCGCCGACAGCATCGCCGCCGTCTGCGCGGGCACCACCGGCGTGGTGACCCCCGAGGGCGTGGTGAAACTGTCGGTCGGCCTGCCCGAGTGGACCGGCCTCGATCTGGCGGGTGAGCTGCGGGCGAGCTTCGACTGCCCCGTACTGGTGGAGAACGACTGCAACCTGGCCGCGCTCGCCGAGCGTTGGCGCGGCCAGGCCCGCGACATCGACGACCTGGTGTTCGTGCTGTCCGGCGTGCGCACCGGTGCGGGCATCCTGGTGGACGGCAAGCTGCTCAAAGGAGCCAGGGGTGGCGCGGGCGAGATCGGCGCGCTGCCGCTGATCGGCTGGCACCGCGCGCCCGTCCATCTGACCGGTTTTCAGGGTCTGCCGCCCGGCACAGCGCCACAGGACGCCGCCGCCCAGGTCTTCGCCGTGGCCAGGTCCGGCGACCCGGCCGCGCGGTGGGCGGTCGATCAGTACGCGCGCGACCTGGCCGAAGGTATCGCCGCGTTGGTGCTGACCGTGGATCCCGAACTGGTGGTGATCGGCGGCGGCGTCTCGCGCTCGGGCAACGTGCTGCTTGAGCCGGTGCGCCGGCACCTGGACCCGTTCTGCCTCGAACCTCCCGTGGTGGTGATCTCCGACCTGGGGGAGCAGGCCGTGGTCCTGGGGGCGGTACGGCGCGCGCTCGATCACGTCGACGCCCGCCTCTACGACTTCGACGCTCCCCTGCCCAAGCCATCCGCTTGACGATCATCGCTCTCGCGGTGCCACAGATGGCGCCCGTCGCCTGACCAAGGCGACGGGCGCGAACCTGCTTGCTCACCGGCGTGCTGGATGGCGGCTATCTGGGCTGACCGCTCGTCGCCGAACGGATGACCGGCAGGTTGTAGAGCTCCAGCTCATAGACGGCGTACATGCTCCAGCGGGTGTAGTTCGCATCGTTGATCTTCAGGCGTAGCTTCCTGACGCCTTGCAGGTCGGGAAGATCGGCGGCCGAGTACTCCATGACTCCGTCGTCATCGTCGTGCGTCCACCGGAACGCGGCGCCCCGCACAGCGGTCGTCCAGTCGGTGCCGTTGGCCGAGACCTCGACGTCCACATCGGTCAGGCCCTGCGGAATGCCACCACGGGTCGCGACCACGAGCGTGTTGAACGCCTTCGGCTCCTTCCAGTCCAGCACGATCTCGTGCGGGAACGGATTCGCGTCGGTGTAGCCCTGCTTGGCGGCGAACATCGTGCCGTATTCGCCGTCGACCATCTTCTGCGGGCCGTATTGCACGCCGCCGTCGCCATCACGGGCGGCCGAAGCGGATACCGCCGAATAGCTTCGGGCGATGTTGGCGTCCGCCGTGTTCACCGCGCCCTTCACGAGCGTGAGCGCATAGGTTTTCGCGGTCTTGCCATCGCTTGCCAGCGTGCGGATCTCGACCTTGTTCTTGCCGTTCGCCACGTTGACGTCGACGCTCGCGCCGTTGGCGACCGGGCTGCCGTCGACGGTGATCGTGCCGCCGGCGTCGGTCAGCGTCGGGGTCAGGCCGACTGTGCTCTTGCCCTCGTTGACGAGCAGCGTGTAGTCACCGCGATATCCCTCGAAGGAGAATTCCGAGACGTTGGTGAGCTTGAGATCCTTCAATGTCGCGTCGAAGTGCCGCTGCCCAGGCGCGAGTCGCACGCGGAATCCGTCGAGCCGCACCTCTTTGTTCTCCAGGTTGGTGAGCTGGATCTGGTGCTTGCCCGGTCTCAACCCGGTCTTCTGATACGCGGTGAAGCGGTCGTACTGGACCGCCTCGTAGAGATCGAGCACCGTGGCCGGCCCACCGTCGACCGACACGGACACCTTTCCGGTCGTCGTGTTCTTCTCGAAGAACGCGTCGATACCGGTGCCCTCGAACTCGTAGGTCACCTTGTCGCCGGCGTTCTTGCCGATGTGCACGCTGCCGAGGTACGCGGACTGCCGCTGCCGGGGCGCCCAGCCGGCGGAGTAGCCGATGCCGCTGTCGGTGTTGTCGACCAGGAAGGTGTTCGGGACGTCCTGGCCCTCATAGGGGCTGGTCGGCTGGGGAATGGCGCCCACAGGCTCGCCCGCGGCCGCCCGCACGAGGTAGCCGTGCAGAGCGTCGAGATAGGCCGGGTCGAGCGTGTAGCGCCGCGGGTCCTCCGGGCTGATCGCGCTGTCGACGATCCGCTGGGCCAAGGCCGGGTCGCGCTTCTTCAGGATGTAGAGCAGCTCGTAGTCCTCAAGACCGTCGCGTTGCGCCTCGAGGCGCACGCTGCTCTTCACCGTCAAGTTGGCCTTGTCGGGATAGACGATGTAGGAGTCGCCTTTCCAGGGACCCACGTACCACGCGTTCCACGCCCAGTGCAGATGACCCTGCACGCCCTCACGCTCGAGGTCCCAGAACAGCATGCGGCCGGTCATCGTCGGCTGCGTCCAGAAGCGGTTGAGCCACGGGGGAGTGTTGACCTCGCACGTGTAGACCCACAGGTCCTGACCCGCGGCCTGTTGTGCCTTGTAGCCGGCCTTCTTGCGCTCGAACGCCGGTGTCAGCGGAACCCAGGTGTCGACATAGGGCTTGGTCTTGTCGTCGAGCAGGATGCCATCGGGATCGGCGTCCATGGTGCGGAAGTCGGCGCCGATATCGGCGTTGATCTGCTTGATCTTGCGCGCGACATAGGTCCAGAGGTTGCGCTGGGCGGCGGTGATGGGCTCGTCCTGAATGTGCTGGTACCACGTCAGGCCGTTCGTCCAGCCCTTGCTTTTGAGGTGCTGGTGCAGCGCGGTCAGATAGTTGGTCAGGAACGCGTCGGTGACCGGCAGGCTGTCCGGCAGCTTGGTGTTCCAGCTGTCGTTGGGCTTCTCGTTGTCCGGCATCTTGTTCAGCGCGTGAATGAGATGCTGGTTGGCGAAGCTGGTGATCCCGTGCCGTTTGAACGTCGCGACGTAGCGGTCGAAGTTCGTCCAGTCGATGTCGCGCGGAATCCCCTGAAGGAATTCCGACAGCTCCGTGCCGGTGGACTGCAGGAACAGGTCGGTGCGGAGCCAGACCATGTTGGTGCGATATTCGGCGAGCTTGCGGGCGAACTCGTCCATGAGGCGGAACCACGCGTCGCTGTAGGTCTCGACGCCGTAGTAGTACTTGCCGACGTCATAGGCCTGGCCGGCCGCACCGTTCCAGCTGAAGCCGTCCCAGGTGAAACCGTTCGTCATCGTCCATTGGTAGTTGGTGAACGGTGACTTGTCGATCGTGGGGACCTCGACGGCGTGCACGCTGAAGGTGATCGGGACCGGGTAGTCGCCCCGGGTCGTCTCGACCGTCGCCGTTCCTCGATAGGTGCCGGGTGCCGTGCCGCGTGGCACGAACCCGGTGACGAAGACCGGCTGAGTCTGGCCGGCCTCGACCCAGGTCTCCTGGTCGTTGGAGAGCGGATCCGGCATGGCCGACTCGGGATAGAGCAGGTTGCCCTCACGGTCGGGGAAGAACGGGTTCGCCGCGACCTTGCTGTCGTCCTTGTAGGCGACGAAGTGGTAGCTCAGGTTGGCTCCCGCGATCGGCCGCCGGCCGCCCGCGGTCAGGTTGCCGAATCGGACGCGCTTGATGCGCAGCCGTTCTTTCGCGCGTACGGCGATCTGCGCGCTCTCGTACTCACCGCGGGCGGCTACGAGGCTGATGGCGGTGTTCGGGCTCTGCGGAACCGTCGTCGTGCGATAGACGGTCTTCTGCGGACTCTCGACCCAGAGCTGTGCGGCGTTCGTGCCGGCGATGGCGGCGGGCGCGAACGGTGCGAGCAGGAAGGTCGCGCAGAGTAAGGGAAGTGCTCGGCGTAGCATGAGCACTTATCATGGGTTCTTGTGTAAGTCTGGGTCAAGAGGGTGTGCCGCCTGGGATTCCCGCGCCGGGCGGAACGTCGCCCGCGGGGAGATGCGAAAAATCTCCCCCCACATGAGGTTCGGCGTCCTCCGTCCGGATAGCCAGGAATTGGGGGATGCGAATGTGGGAACGCGATCGGGAATGGCACGGTGTCGAGAGCCTGCTGCGCACGATAGAGGGTGGCGCGGCCGGGACGCTGCTGGTGGACGGCGAACCGGGGGCAGGCCGGACCCGCCTGCTCACCGAAGCCGCCCGCGCCGCGGGCGAGCGCCACATCAGCGTGCTCCAGGGCGGCCCGGGGGAGCTGGGCGAGCTGATCCCTTGCGGAATGCTGTACCAGGCTCTCGACCTGCGCTTCGAGCCGGCCGGCGGTGATCCCGGCGACTCGCGGGCGCGTACCCTCGAACGCCTGCGATCCGGCCTCGAGGAACGGGCCACGGGACCGGTGCTGGTCGTGCTCGACGACCTGCACTGGGCGGACCCGATGACGCTGATGGTGCTGCGCGCCCTGCACCACGTGCTCGCGTCCCGGCCCATCGGCTGGCTGCTGAGCCGATCCACCGCGGTGGAACAGGGCCAGGCCGCCTTCCTGTTCGACCTCCTGGAGCGAGAAGGAGCCGCCAGGCTCGAGCTCACGCCGCTCTCGCCGGAGGCGGTCGTCGGGCTGATGACGGAGACGCTCGGGGCGCCACCCGAGCCGGCCCTGCTGGCACTGGCGGGCGGCGCCGGCGGCAACCCGCTACTGATCAGCGAGCTGCTCGCCGGGCTCCGGGACGAAGGGCGGCTGGGAGCCGGAGCCGTCCTGCCGCATGGGTACGTTCCCCACCGGCTGCGGATGGTCGTCCGCCACTGGATCGATGCCCTCAGCACGGGTGCCAGGAATCTGGTGGAGACCGTCGCCGTGCTGGGCCGGTCCTTCTCGCCGGAACAGGCCGTGTCACTGCTGGGCACCACACCGGCCGCCCTGCTTCCGCTGGTCGAGGAGTGCATGGCGGCAGGCATCCTGGCCGCCACCCCACAGGGCCTCACCTTCCGGCACGAACTGGTCAGGTTCGTGGTCGCCACGCGGGTCCCGCAACCGGTACGGCACGCGCTGCTGGACCAACTCGGCGTCCGCACCCACGCCGAACCGGCGAGCCGGCCACCGGATGTCTACGCCGGACCTTCGAGCCGGTCACTGGGAGTCTCCGGCCCCGACCTCGACCCCAGCCATGGCCCCGGCCCTGGCCGCGGCTCCGGCCACCTGGCCGCGCTCATCGACACGGCGATCGCCGGGGGGCGGCTGCAGGAGGCCGAGCGGCTGGTCGACGAGGGCCTGGCGGATCGCGACCCGGCGGACGACGCGGCCGAGCTGCGCTGCCTCCTGTCGGACATCATGTATCTGACCGGCCGGATCGAGGAAGCCCTGCGGCTGGCCGAGACGATGCTGGCCGTGCCCGATCTACCCGGCCATGTGCGCGATCGGGCGGTCCTGGTCCGGCTGTACGCCCTGACGCGCCTGCGGGATTCGGGCACGTCCGCCCGGGAGTACGCGTACGAGGTCCTGGAAGGCGGCGCCCGGCACGGTCCGGTGGCCACGGTCGCGGCCTTGGTCGCGCTCGCGGTCACCGAGTGGGAGGAGGGCCGGCTCTCCGAGGCGCTGGCGTTCGCCGAGGATGCCCGGCGGCTGGCCGTCACGGACGAGCGGCCGGCCGGGACGGACGAGTCGCCCGTGCATCGCTACGAGCCCCTGCTCGTCTCCGCCGCGCTGCTCATGGACGTCCACCGGCTCGACCAGGCCCGCGCCATCCTCCGGGAGGCCCGTGCGGACATGTCCGCCGATGGCCACCTGACCTGGACCGCGGACGCCTCCGCTCTGGAGGCCCGGGCCGAGCTCGCCGCGGGCCGTTTCGCCGACGCCGTCACCGAGGCGGAGAGAGCCCTGGACCTGGCCACCACCTTGGGCACCCCGCTGCCCGCCACGGTGGCCAACGCCGTCCTCGCCACCGTCGCGCTGCGGCGCGGCGACCTGCGCGCGGCGTCGCGGTACGTCGCGGACGGAACAGGCGGCCCACTCGACGGCCATCCACGGCACACTCTGCTGACGGCACAGGTCGCCGAGGTACGCGACGGACCGCTGAGCGCGATGACACTGCTCACGGACCTTCCCGCATCACTCGGGTGGCTGCGTTCGATGCTCGCCGTGGAACCCACGGCGGGTGCGTGGATGGTCCGCGTCGCCCTCGCCGCCGATGACCGTCCGGCGGCCGAGGCGGTCGTGGCCACTGTGGAGGCGCTCAGCAAGGGCAATCCGGAGTTCGCCGCGCTGGTCGCCTCGGCCGCGCACGCCCGCGGCCTGCTCGACGGCGACTGCGACGCCCTCGCCCAGGCCGCCGAGCGGACGGACGACGCGTGGGCGCGGGCCTCGGCCGCGGAGGACCTCGGCATGGCGCTCGTCACGGCCGGGCGGCACGAGGAAGCGGCCGGCAACCTGGATCGCGCCCTCGCGATCTACCAGGACCTCGGCTCCGTCAGGGATTCGGCGCGCGTCCGCAAACGGCTGCGCGGCATGGGCGTCCGTCACCGCCACTGGAGCTACGCCGAGCGGCCGGTCTCCGGCTGGGACAGCCTCACCGAGACCGAGCGGAACATCTCGCTGCTCGTCGCCGACGGATGGACCAACCGGCGGATCGCCGAGCAGACCTTCATCAGCGTGCACACGGTGGCCTTCCACCTGCGGCACGTCTACCGCAAGCTGCACATCAACTCCCGCATCGAGCTCGTACGCCTCATGGTGTCGCAGGGAAGGATCGAGACCGGCCCGTCCGGCGTGGCAGGAGCCTGAGCGAAACCCGCCCGGATGACCGCACAGACAGTGATGACTACCCATCTGGGGGATGTGGCGGACGGATGCCCGGAGAAGCCTCGAAAGCGTACGCACTCGCGAGCGTACGCAGAGATATCCCGCCTGAACGCGAGGAGGAGCCGTGTCTCTAGCATCCCCGGGCCCGATCACCGCGAACCGGGTCCCGGTCGCCAGTTATCCGACGTACGCCGAGGCCGAGAAGGCCGTGGACTTCCTGTCCGACCACGGGTTCCCCGTACAGGGAACGCTCATCGTAGGCGTGGGACTGCGCTCGATCGAGCGGGTGGTCTCGCGCATGACGTACCTGCGCGCCGCCGGATTGGGCGCCGCGTCCGGAGCCTGGTTCGGTGTGCTCATCGGCCTGTTCCTGGGGATCTTCTTCGCGCCCAGGCCCTCGGCCATGGTCGGCCTGCTGCTGTGGGGCCTGTTGTGGGGGCTGATCGCCGGAGCGATCTACGGCCTGATCTCGCACTCGGTGCACGGCGGCCGCCGGGACTTCGTCTCGGAGAGCGGGCTGGTAGCCGACAAGTACGACGTCCTCGTCGAATCCGAACACGTGGCCAGGGCTCAGGAACTGCTCGGCAAGACAAGCGGCTAGCAAAAGAGCGGAAAGCAAGAAAAGCGGCTAGGGGGAGCTCGCCATGGCGAAAGCAGTCGGCATCGATCTCGGTACGACCAACTCGGTGATCGCCGCCACGGAGGACGGTCAGCCCACGGTCATTCCCAACGCGGAGGGGTCCCGGACGACACCGTCGGTGGTGGCGTTCACCGACCAGGGCGAGCGGCTGGTCGGCCAGCTGGCCCGCCGGCAGGCCATACTCAACCCTAAAGGGACGATCTACTCCGCCAAGCGGTTCATCGGCCGCCGCTTCAACGAGGTCGAGAGCGAGATCCACGCGGTCTCCTTCGACGTGGTGGAGGGGTCGGACGGATCGGTACGCTTCCAGGTCGGCGACAAGCAGTACGCGCCGGAGGAGGTCTCGGCCCTCGTGCTGAGGAAGCTGGCCGCCGACGCGGCGAAGTACCTCGGCGAGAAGGTGACCGAGGCCGTCATCACCGTCCCGGCCTACTTCAACGACGCCCAGCGCCAGGCGACCAAGGACGCGGGCCGCATCGCCGGGCTGGAAGTCCTGCGGATCATCAACGAGCCGACCGCCGCCGCGCTGGCCTACGGGCTGGACAAGAAGTCCAACGAGACCGTGCTGGTCTTCGACCTGGGCGGCGGCACCTTCGACGTCAGCATCCTGGACATCGGTGAGGGGGTCGTCGAGGTACGTTCGACCTCCGGCGACGGGCACCTCGGCGGCGACGACTTCGACCGGCGGATCGTCGACCACCTGGCCGACGAGTTCCAGAAGGACCAGGGTATCGACCTGCGCCGCGACCCGCAGGCCCTGCAGCGGCTGTTCGAAGCGGCGGAGAAGGCCAAGGTCGAGCTGTCGGCGGTGACCCAGACCACGATCAGCCTGCCGTTCATCACGGCGGACGCCGCGGGGCCGAAGCACCTCAACACCACGCTCATGCGCTCCACGTTCGAGCAGATCACCGCCGACCTGGTAGAGCGCTGCGTCCATCCCGTGGAGCAGGCGATGGAGGACGCCAAGCTCAGGCCGTCGGACATCGACGAGGTGATCCTCGTCGGCGGATCGACCCGCATGCCCGCCGTGCAGAACCTCGTACGCAGGCTCACCGGCGGCAAGGACCCCAACATGACGGTGAACCCGGACGAAGTCGTGGCCATCGGCGCGGCGATCCAGGCCGGCATCCTCAAGGGCGAGGTCGAGGACGTCGTCCTGCTCGACGTCACGCCCCTCTCGCTGGGCGTCGAGACGCTCGGCGGCGTCATGACCAAGGTCATCGAACGCAACACCACGATCCCGGCCCGCCGGACCGAGACCTTCAGCACCGCCGACGACAACCAGAACGCCGTCGACATCGTGATCCTGCAAGGGGAGCGGGAACGCGCGGCCGACAACCGGGTGCTCGGGCGCTTCCGGCTGGAGAACATCCGCCCCGCGCCGCGCGGAGAGCCGCAGATCGAGGTCACCTTCGACATCGACGCCAACGGCATCCTCAACGTCACCGCCCGCGACAAGGACACCGGTGCCGAGCAGAAGATCACCATCAGCGAGAGCTCCAACCTGGACAAGCAGGACATCGAGCGGATGGTCGCCGAAGCCGAGCAGCACCGCACCGAGGACGCCCGGCTCCGGGAGGCGATCGACGCCCGCAACGAGCTGGACACGGTCGCCTACCAGGTGGAACGCCGCCTGCAGGAGCTCGGCGACGGGGTCCCCGTCCACGAGAAGGCGCGTGCGGAGCAACTCGTCCAGGACGCCCGGCAGGCGGTCAAGGAAGAGGCGCCGCTCGACCGGCTGCGCGGCCTCAGCGGCGAACTCCAGCAGGTCTACCACGGGCTCGCGGTCAGTGGGCAGGCCGTACCGCCCCAGGGCAGGACGGAGGCCGCTTCCGGCCGCGACGAGGACGTGATCGACGCCGAGTTCACCACATCCGACACGGAGTGACATGAACGGCCACGAAGACCGGACGGACCGGACGGACCAGGCCGAAGCACCGGCTCGGCAGGCACCGGGCGCGCCCGCGAAGGCGAGCGCGCCCAGGCCCACGCCCGCGAAGGCGGACGCGCCCAGGCCCACGCCCGCCGACGTGCCTGCGAAGGCGCCCGTGGAGACCTCCGCCGACGCCTCTACGGAGACCGACGCCTCCGCAGAGACTGACGCCTCCGCGGAGACTGACGCGAAGCTCGCCGAACTGGAGGACCGCTGGCTGCGTTCGGTCGCCGAACTGGACAACGTACGCAAACGCATCGCCCGCGACGCCGAACGGCTGCGGGCCGAGGAGCGGGACCGGGTGGCGGCCGAGTGGCTGCCCATCCTGGACAACCTGGAGCTCGCGCTGGGCCACGCGGCCGGTCAGAAAGGCGAGGCGCGCGCCATCGTCGAGGGGGTGCGGGCCGTACGGGACCAGGCCCTGGCGGTGCTGTCCCGCCTCGGGTACGCCCGCCACGACGAGAGCGACGTGCCCTTCGACCCGGTCCACCACGAGGCGGTGGCCACCGTAGAACGGGACGACGTCGCGCCCGGCACCGTCGTCCAGGTGGTGCGACCCGGCTATGGCGACGGCCAGCGGCAGCTGCGGCCCGCGGTGGTGGTCGTGTCGAAGAAGGCGGAGTGATGGTCGTCCGGCGGGACTTCTACGAAGTGCTGGGCGTCGACCGGAAGGCCGACCAGGACGAGATCCAGCGGGCCTACCGCAAGCTCGTACGCGCCAACCATCCCGACGTCAACAAGGATCCCGGGGCGGAGGACCGGTTCAAGGAGATCTCGGAGGCGTACTCCGTACTGTCCGATCCCCAGACGCGCCGCAGGTACGACGCGTTCGGTCCTGATTTCCGCCAGGTGCCGCCCGACGTGGACCCCGAGCAGTACGCCCGCGCCCGCGCCGGCGGCGGCCGTCAGTGGCGTCCGGCGGGGGGAGAGGGCTTCGAGGGCGGTATCGACATCGAGGACCTGCTCGGCGGCATGTTCGGCGGCCGAGGCGGGCGAGGCGCGCGCGGCTGGGGGCCGGTGCCCGGTGCCGACCAGGAGGCCGAGCTGACGCTCACGGTCGAGGAGGCGTACAAGGGCGGGCGCCGCACCATCACGCTGCCCGGCGGCCGGCGGCTGGACGTCACGATCCCCCCGGGCGTCACGAACGGCCGGCGCGTCAGGCTCGCCGGTGAGGGCGGCCACGGAAGCGGCGACGCGCCGCGGGGCGATCTCTACCTCATCGTCCGGATCGCCGACCATCCCCGTTACCGCGTCGAGGGACGCGACATCCACGCCGTTCTGCCGCTGGCGCCCTGGGAGGCCGCGCTGGGCGCCACGGTGGCCATCGACACGCCGGGCGGCGAGGCGAAGCTGAAGGTGCCGCCGGGCACCTCGTCGGGCCGCCGCCTTCGGCTGCGCGGGCGCGGCATGCCCGACCCGCGCGGTGGCGCCGGCGACTTCTTCGCCGAGGTGCGCGTCATGGTGCCGCCCCGGCTCACCGAGGAGGAGCGGCGGCTGTTCGAGCAGCTCGCCGCCGTCTCGGCCTTCGACCCGAGGGGGCGTTCATGACCTACGCACTCGTACGGCCGGCGCGCCTGGACCTGAACTCCTACGCGCGCGCCACCGGCCTGCACCCGGAGGCCGTCCGCCGGCTCGTGGCGCTCGGCCTGCTCGAACCGGTCAGGGACGCCAGGGGGGAGCTGTGCTTCCCGCCCGCCCAGGTGGCCGTGGCCGCCCGGATCCAGCGGCTGCACCACGGCCTGTCGATCAACTACGCCGCCATCGGCCTGGTGATCGACCTGCTCGACCGGATCGAGGAGCTGGAAGCAAACCTGCGGCGCTTGTCGGAACGACACTAGGGGGCTGGAGTGGACCCGAACCGGATGACGCAGAAATCGCAGGAAGCCCTGCACGACGCACAGACCAAGGCCATACGCCACGGGCACACCGAGGTCGACGCCGAGCACCTCCTGCTGGCCTTGCTCGAACAACCGGAAGGGCTGGCGCCCCGGCTGCTGGCGGCGGCGGGGGCGAACACGGACAGCCTGATCACCGACCTGGAGGCGGAGCTTTCGCGCCGGCCCAAGGTCAGCGGGCCGGGGACGACACCCGGCCAGGTCTTCGTCACCCAGCGGCTGTCCCGGCTGCTCGACAGCGCGGAGCGGGAGGCGAAGCGGCTCAAGGACGAGTACGTCTCCGTCGAGCACCTGCTGCTGGCCATGATCGAGGAGGGGACCTCGGGCGCCTCCGGAAGGGCGCTGCACGGCCAGGGACTGACCCGCGACCGCTTCCTGGAGTCGCTCACCGCCGTCCGGGGCAACCAGCGGGTCACCTCCGCGATGCCAGAAGTGGCCTACGAGGCACTGGAGAAGTACGGGCGCGACCTGGTCGCCGAGGCCCGCGCGGACAAACTCGACCCGGTCATCGGCCGCGACTCGGAGATCCGCCGGGTGATCCAGATCCTCTCCCGCAAGACCAAGAACAACCCCGTCCTGATCGGTGACCCCGGTGTCGGCAAGACGGCCATCGTCGAAGGGCTCGCCCAGCGGATCGTGCGCGGTGACGTCCCCGAGGGGCTGCGCGACAAAACCGTCTTCAGCCTGGACATGGGCTCGCTGGTGGCCGGCGCCAAGTACCGCGGGGAGTTCGAGGAACGCCTCAAGGCCGTGCTGAACGAGGTGAAGGCGGCCGAGGGCCGGATCCTGCTGTTCGTCGACGAGCTCCACACGGTGGTGGGAGCCGGGGCGACCGAGGGCGCCATGGACGCCGGCAACATGCTCAAGCCGATGCTCGCGCGCGGCGAGCTGCACATGATCGGCGCGACCACGGTCGAGGAGTACCGCCGGCACATCGAGAAGGACGCGGCCCTGGAGCGGCGCTTCCAGCCGGTGCTGGTCGAGGAGCCCTCCGTCGAGGACGCCATCTCGATCCTGCGCGGACTGCGCGAGCGGCTGGAGGTCTTCCACGGCGTGAAGATCCAGGACAGCGCGCTCGTCGCCGCGGTGACGCTGAGCCACCGCTACATCGCCGACCGGTTCCTGCCGGACAAGGCGATCGACCTGGTCGACGAGGCGTGCGCGATGCTCCGTACCGAGATCGACTCCATGCCCGCCGAGCTCGACGAGCTCACCAGGCGGGTGATGCGGCTGGAGATCGAGGATGCCGCGCTGGCCAAGGAGGACGACGCGGCGAGCCGGACCCGCCTCGCCGATCTGCGCAAGGAGCTGGCCGACCTGCGCGCAGAAGCCGACGCGATGCGGGCGCAGTGGGAGGCCGAGCGCTCGGCCCTGCGCAAGGTCCAGGCCCTGCGGCAGGAGATCGAGGCCGTACGCCGGGAGGCGGAGCTGGCCGAACGCGACTATGACCTCAACCGCGCCGCCGAGCTGCGCCACGGCAAGCTTCCCGAGCTGGAACGGCGGCTGCGTGGCGAGGAGGAGCGGCTGGACACCCGGCAGCACGGGCACCGGCTGCTGCGCGAGGTCGTGACCGAGGAGGAGATCGCCTCCATCGTCTCGCGCTGGACCGGCATCCCGGTGAGCCGGCTGAAGGAGGCGGAGCGCGAGAAGCTGCTGCGCCTGGACGAGATCCTGCACGAGCGCGTCATCGGCCAGGAGGAGGCCGTGCGGCTGGTGGCCGACGCCGTCATCCGTGCCCGCGCTGGCATCAAGGACCCCAGACGTCCCATCGGATCCTTCCTCTTCCTCGGGCCGACCGGGGTCGGCAAGACCGAGCTGGCCAAATCGCTCGCGGCGGCGTTGTTCGACACCGAGGACAACATGATCCGCATCGACATGAGCGAGTACCAGGAGCGCCACACGGTCAGCCGTCTCGTCGGCGCCCCTCCGGGCTACATCGGGTACGAGGAGGGCGGCCAGCTGACGGAGGCGGTGCGGCGCAAGCCGTACTCGGTGGTGCTGTTCGACGAGATCGAGAAGGCCCACGCGGACGTGTTCAACACGCTGCTGCAGGTCCTCGACGACGGGCGGCTGACCGACGCGCAGGGCCGTACGGTCGACTTCCGCAACACCGTGGTCATCATGACCTCCAACATCGGCTCCCAGTACCTGCTCGACGGCGTCACCTCCTACGGCGAGATCAAGCCCGAGGCGCGCGAGCGGGTGATGGGGGACCTGCGCCGCCACTTCCGGCCCGAGTTCCTCAACAGGGTCGACGACATCGTGCTGTTCAAGCCGCTGACCGAGAACGAGATCGAGCAGATCGTCGACCTGATGTTCGACGACATCAGGCAGCGGCTGGCGGACCGGCGGCTCACCCTGGAGGTGACGGAGGCGGCGCGGCGGCTGATCGCCAACCAGGGGTACGACCCGGTCTACGGTGCCCGGCCGCTACGGCGCTTCATCGCCCGCGAGGTCGAGACCAGGATCGGCCGCGCGCTGCTCAGCGGCGACATCCCCGAGGGCTCGACCGTCACGGTCGACGTCGACAAGGGCGAGCTGACCGTCACCTTCCACGGATCAGGGGGGTGACCCCGCGGTGTGGTCCTCGTCGTAGATGTCGGACGCCGACCTGACGATGAGCGGGTCCGGAGTGCCGACCACCTCGTGATCCTTGTTGTCGTAGTCGAAGCGGCTCAGCACGTGGCGCATCGCCTCCAGGCGCCCCCGCTTCTTGTCGTTGCTCTTGATGACCGTCCACGGCGCCTCGCGGATATCGGTGTTGAGGAACATCTCCTCCTTGGCACTGGTGTAGTCGTCCCACCGGTCCAGCGAGGCCAGGTCCATCGGCGACAGCTTCCACTGCCGTACCGGATCGACCTGCCGGATGATGAACCGGGTGCGCTGCTCCGAGCGCGTCACCGAGAACCAGAGCTTGACCAGGTGAATGCCGTCGCGCACCAGCGCCCGCTCGAACTGCGGCACCTGCACCATGAACTCCCGGCACTCGGCCTCGGTACAGAACCCCATCACCCGTTCGACCCCGGCGCGGTTGTACCAGGAGCGGTCGAACAGCACGATCTCCCCGGCCGCGGGCAGATGGGCGATGTAGCGCTGCAAGTACCACTGGGTACGCTCGCGCTCGGACGGCTTCTCCAGCGCCACCACGGTGGCCCCGCGCGGGTTGAGATGCTCCATGAACCGCTTGATCGTGCCGCCCTTGCCCGCCGCGTCACGCCCCTCGAACAGGATCACCAGGCGCTGCCCGTTGGCCTTGACCCAGTACTGCAGCTTCAGCAGCTCGATCTGCAACAGCCGCTTGTCGTGGTCGTACTTCTCCCGCGGCAGCCGCTCGGGGTAGGGATAGTGCTCACGCCAGGTGTCGACCCGGCTGCCATCCGGCCGCAGCAGCACCGGATCGTCGTCGTCGCTGTCGTCCACCAGCAGCCCGGGGGTGGAGTCCAGCAGAGAAACCCGCTCCATAACAACCGACTTGCCCAAAAAACGGCGGGTAAAGCGGTATGTGCGAGGCGGACAGTTGAACGCTTGATGTCCGTCCGAGGTCGCCCATTCGACCGCCCGGGGGCGGCGCCGTCAGGGGCGTTAATCGCGCTGACCGACGCGGCGGGCGCTAAGGCGGCCGGGGTCCGGCCAGTGCACGCCGTGGGCCCAGCCCGCCAGCTCGAACCACCGGATCAGCCGGGCGCTGGGGTCGAGCTGCCCGCTGAGCACCCCGTGCCGCGCGCAGGTCGGCTCCACGTGGTGCCAGTTGTGCCAGCCCTCGCCGAGCGTCAGCAACGCCACCCACCGTACGTTCGACGAGCGGTCCCGGGTACGGAACGGGCGGTCACCGAAGGTGTGCGCGATGGAGTTCACCGACCACGTGACATGGTGCACCACGGCGTAGCGGACCAGCCCGCCCCAGAACAACGCCGTCCACGCCCCCGCCCACGACATCGACCACAGCCCGCCCACCGCGGCCGGCAGCGCGAACGACAACGCCGCCACGGCCGGATAGGCGGCGTCGAACCGCCGCACGTCCGGGTCGGCCAGCAGGTCGGGCACCCAGTGCCGGCGGCTGGAGCGGTCGCGTGCGGTGTAGAACCAGCCGATGTGGGCGTGCGCCATGCCGCGCAGCAGGGCCAGGCCGCTGTCGCCGTAACGCCACGGCGAGTGCGGGTCGCCCTCGCGGTCGGCGTACTTGTGGTGCCGGCGGTGCTCGGCCGTCCACAGGGTGACCGGGCCCTCGACCGCCATGCCGCCGGCCAGCATGAGCGCGACGCGCAGCGGCCGGTTGCACCTGAAGGCGCGGTGGGTGAAGAGCCGGTGGTAGCCGATGGCGATTCCGAAGATGCTGACCAGGTACATGACCACCGCGATCACCACGTCACGCGGGCCGACGCCCCATCCCCAGGCGGCGGGCACGGCCAGGACGGGAAGCAGCACGGGCAGCACCACCAGGACGATCAGATAGACGGTCCGGCGGCCCGTGGTGGCCGTCACCGTCTCCGCCTGGCCCGAGCCCGTTGTGCCCGAATCCGGCTGCGGGATGGATGACGAGCTCACGCTACCTCCCATGATCGGCGAGGACGGTTGGGCTCCTCATTCAACGGCCGTGTCCCCAGCGCACGGCAATGACCTGGAAGTGACGACTCCATCACTCAGAGGAATCAAAACACTCCATACGGTAGTCACCAAGAAATGGGTATCGCATGCCTAGTTGCGGCTACAGACCGTAATGATCTTTGTTCGCTCCGGCGTCGGACAGAAGGGCCATACGGCATGGGTGCTGTCGATCAGACAACCACGGGCGGCCATCTGGAGAGATACGACGAGGCGCTGGCGCGTGATCCGATCTCCGCGTTCGGCCTGGTCCGGGAGTGGTTGCGCAGCGACTGGCGGGCCCTGTTCGCCGAGCTGCGCGAGCGACGCCCCATCTTCGTCACGCCCGCCTTCACGGTCGTGACCCGCTTCGCCGACGTCACCGAGGTGCTCTCCCGCGAGACCGTTTTCTCCGTACGCGCCTTCGGCCCCCGTCTCGACGCCGCCCTGGGCGGCCCCTTCATGCTGGGCCGCGACGCCACCCCGATGAACTGGCGGGACAAAGGGCTGATGCAGGTCATGCTCGACCCGCGCGACGTGGCCGGGGTGCGCGAGCTGGCCGGGCGCCTGGCCGACGAACGGCTCGACATCGCCTGGCCGTCCGGTGGCGTCGAAGCGGTCCACGGGCTGTTCCGCCCCGTCGCCCTGGGCGTGTCCGCGACCTACTTCGGCTTCCCCGGCCCCGACGCGCAGACCCTGTCGCGGTGGACGCGGGCCATCGTCACCGACGGCTTCGCCAACTTCCTGGGCGATCCGAAGATCCAGGCCGCGTCGGTCCGCGCGGGTTCGGAGATGATCGCCTACCTGCGCGAGCGGCTCACCGAACGCCGGGCCGCGCTGCGGGCCGGACGGCGCCTGCCCGACGACGTCTTCACCCGGCTCGCCGCCACCGCCCTGCCCGCCGAGATCGGCGTGGACGACGAACGCATCCTGATCAACATGGCCGGCCTGCCGCTGGGGTTCGTGGAGAGCGCGCCCGGAGCCATGGTCGAGGCGGTCGAGCAGCTTCTGCTGCGCCCGGAGGTGCTGGCCCAGGCCATCGAGGCCGCCGGTGACCCCGACCCCGCCCGGTTCGACCGTCATGTCTGGGAGGCGCTGCGGTTCAACCCGTTCTTCAAGCTGCTGCCCCGGCTGTGCGAGCGCGACTACGTCCTGGCCGCCGGCACCCCCCGCGCCACGATGATCCCCGCGGGCACGCTCGTACTCGCCGCGCCGGCCTCGGCCATGTTCGACGCGGACGTGGTGGCCGAGCCCGAGGAGTTCCGCCTCGACCGGCCGGGGCACCATCAGCTGTTCTTCGGTTTCGGTCAGCACGCCTGCCTGGGCGTGCATCCGGCCAGGGTCGTCATCTGCGAGGCCGTACGCCGCCTGCTGCTGCGTCCCGGTGTGCGCCTGCTCCCACCGCCGGAGGGGCGGGTCGTCCGCGCCGGCGGGATCTTCCCCGACCGGTTCGTCCTCGGGCTCGGCGCCGAAGGCCAGGAACAATGACGATGGCGAAGCGCGGGACCACGGCCGAGAGCGGGACGACGCCGAAGGGCAGGGCGACGGCGCGGAGCATCGCCACCGACGGGGCCGTCAACCGGCTCAGGTTCCTGGCGCTGACCAACGGCCGGCCGTTCTGGGATCTCGTCCAGTCCATCCGGCCCGTACGGCGTCGCCTCAACGCCCTGCTGATCGACCAGGCGGTCCGCGAGATGCCGCCCCGGCCGGAGCCGCTGAGCACGATGGCCGACTACACCTCATGGGCCTCGCTGACCGACCGTACCTACAGCGGCAGGCACCTGCCCCCGCTCGCCGTGCCCGAGAGTGCCCGGCCCACCCCCGAGAAGGCCGCCGACCTGTTCACCCGTGGCGAGAGCATGATCCCGTGCCCGCGCTCCACGGTGCTGTTCGCCTACTTCGCCCAGTGGTTCACCGACGGCTTCCTGCGCGGTGACGTCCACATCCCGCGCGACCCCCGCAAGAACAGCTCCAACCACCACATCGACCTCAACCAGGTCTACGGCCTGCACGAGACGGCGACCGCGGCGCTCCGTACCTTCCATGGCGGGCTGCTCAAGAGCCAGTTCATCAACGGCGGGGAGTTCCCGCCCTACCTGTGCGAGAACGGCAAGGTCAAACCGGAGTTCGCCGCCCTGAGCGTCATCCGCTTCGCCGAGCTCACCGACCAGCAGCGCGACACCCTGTTCGCGACCGGGAGCGACCGGGGCAACATCCAGCTCGGCTTCACCATGCTGACGGTGCTGTTCCTGCGCGAGCACAACAGGGTGGCCCGCCTGCTCGGCCAGCTCTGCCCGCGCTGGGACGACGAGCGCCTGTTCCAGACGGCGCGCAACATCCTCATCGTGCTGCTGATCAAGCTGGTCGTCGAGGAGTACATCAACCACATCACGCCCTACCACTTCCGCTTCACCCTGGACTCGCGGCTGTCGGCGATGCTGGCCCACGTGCCCTGGCACCGCGAGAACTGGGCCTCGGTGGAGTTCAACCTCGTCTACCGCTGGCACAGCCTGATCCCCTCCCAGCTGTCGGTGGGCGGCCACGACCTGCCGATGGCGCGGACGCTGCTCGGCGGCGCGCTGATCCCTGAGCACGGCCTCGGCCGGCTCTTCGAGGACGCCTCCCGCCAGCGCGCCGGCCGCGTCGGCCTGTTCAACACCGACCCCCTCCTGAGGGAGGTGGACGTGGCCAGCATCGCCGACTCGCGCACGCTCGGCCTGGCCCCCTACAACAGCTACCGCGAACACTGCAGGTTCCCCCGGGTGCGCGGTTTCGACCAGGTCTCCGGCGACGAGCGGGTCAGCGGCGCGTTGCGGGAGCTCTACCGAAGCGTCGACGACCTCGACCTGTACGTCGGCCTGTTCGCCGAGGAGCCCGGCAGCCCGGACGCCATCCTGCCGCCGCTGCTCACGAAGATCATCGCCATCGACGCCTTCTCCCAGGCGCTGACCAATCCGCTGCTGGCCCCGAGGGTGTCCAACGCGGCGACCTTCTCCCCGCACGGCATGCGGATCATCGCGAGCACGCGGACGCTGTCGGACGTACTGCACCGCAACGTCCCGGAGGATCCGGGCCCCCGCTTCGTCAGCATGACGCGACGGACGGCCCGATGAGCGGCGGCGGCGGCGACCCGGCCGCCGGGCCGCTGCGTGCCGCGGCCCGTGAGCTGGTCGACATCGGGGTCACGATCCGGGAGGCGGCCGGCCACGCCACGGCCGCGCTCACCGACGGCGCCCTGCTCCGCGCCCTGCCGCAGGCCCCCTCGGCGGGCTACCTGGCCCACCGCGCGCTGCTGCGGGCCATCACCAATGGCGCGGGTCTGGGCTACGCGCTCACCGGCGGCCCGCTGGGCACCCTGGCGGCCAAGCTCGGCGGCATGGCGGGCGCGGAGAGCCTGGCCGTACGCGTGCTGGCCACCTCACTGCGGCTGCGGATCGCCGCCGTCGCCCTCGACCACCCCGAGCTGAGCGCCGACCCCATGCTCGGCCGGCTCATCGAGGCCGCCGCCGCCGACCGCGACCTGGAGGCCGTCCGCGCGCTGCGCGCCCTGCTCAAGGACCGCGGCGCCGTACGCGCGCTCAGCGCCCTCGCCCCGGTCTTCGGCGAGGTCCTCGCCCTGCGGGCGCTGCTCGACGAGAACCCGCTCAACGACGACACCGCCTGGCTGATCGCGACGGGTAAGGGCTACGCCACCGCCGACCCGATCACCGGCATGAGCAACAGGATGGTCGCCGTCCTCGACACGGGGGAGGGGGCGGCGCGCCGGGTCGAGCTGTCCGCGGCCGAATCCGCGCGGCTGAGCCCGCAGGGCTCGCTGCTCGGGTTCCTGCGCAACATCAGCGTGGTCGGTACGACGGGACGGGTGCTCATCCAGAGCGTGGCGGGCCTCGACGGAGTGGTGCGTCACGTCGTCCAGGCGCCCGGTATGCGGGCGGGACGGCTCGACGGCGAATCGCCCCAGGACCTGCTCGGCGCCTTCAGCAGTGCCGTGCTGGACAGCAGCCCCTACAGCCGCGCGCTGGCCAAGGCCATCGACGACTACGGTCTGCCCCAGGGCGCCGAGCTGGCTCTGATCGGCCACAGCGCGGGCGGCGCGGCCATCATGAACCTGGCCCAGGACGCGGAGTTCTGCGCCCGCTACACCGTCACGCACGCCGTCGCGGTCGGCGCGCCCGTCGACTTCAAGCGGCCCGCCGACCCGCGCACCTGGGTCGCCAGCGTCACCAACCAGCACGACATCGTCCCCACCCTCGACGGGCAGGGCGCGGGCACCTGCTTCGACCCGCATCCCGACTGGTACGTCGTGGACTACTTCGACGCCACCCACCTGTTCCCGCTCTGCCACAGCATCGAGCACTACATCGCCAACATCGCCGACGACCTGCCCGAGGCCCGTCGCCGGATCGACGGGCGGCTCGGGCCGTTCCGGGGGCAGGTCGTCCGCTCGCAGGCGTACCGGCTGTCCGACCGCGCCCCCCGCCCCGCCGGGTCGCCCTTCCTCACGGTGCCCACGTACGCCATGGACGGGGTCGAGCTGCCGATCAGGTGCCACAACGGCAGCGGCCTCACGGCCTACTTCGCCGCGGACCCGGCCGGGGCGGCGGCACTGCTGGAGGGGACCGGGTTCGGGCCCGCCGTACGGGTCGGCGGGCGAGCCTTGGTCGCCGTGCACGCCTCCTGGGACCGGCGTACGAGCGCGGGCGGCTACCGCGAGCTCCACCTCGGGATCGTCGTACCCGGTCCGTGGCGGTCGAGGTCGCCGCGCGTCTGGCTCGATCTGCCGCGCGGGGCCGACCGGCGGCGCTCGGGCAGCTTCCTGGCCGGCTCCGTGATCGACGCCGCCGCCCTCGGCGCCGTGGCGCCACGGCTGTGGGGCGGCGAGCCGTACCTGGTGCCGCTGGAGTTCGAGCTCACCACCGGTTACGCGCGCATCGCCGTCGGCGGCTCCGACGACCGGCTGCTCACGCTGAGCGGGGTCCTCGGCCCCTGGCTGCCGGTAAGCGACCGCGACCTGGTCGGCTACGCGCGGGGGGCGGAGGGCGGCGCGCTGCGCGCCTGCGTACGGACCCGCGGCCTGGGCCGCCTGCATCCGGTGCCACGGCTCCGGCTGACCGTGGCGCCGGGGTCGGCGCACCCGCTGGCCCGCCGGCTTCGCGAGCTGGGCCTCGACGGCGCCCGCCCGCTGCTGTGCCTGTCGGCCACCGCCCGCCAGACACTCCGCGACGCCGCCGTCCCACTGCCCACTCCCTGAGCGGCCGACGCGCTTGAGCGGCTGTCCCCCTGCGCTACCGACCCCCTGAGCTGCCAGTTCCCTGCGCTACCGACGCCCCTGAGCTGCCGACCCCCCGACCGGAGGACCGATGACAGCCGATCCCGCGGCGATCGCCGCCCACGCCGCACTCCTGCAGGCCGACATCCGCGCGCTGACCGACTGCGCCGTACGCCTGCGCGAGATCGAGGCCAGGCTGGCGACCGGCGGGGCGCCGCCATGGCTGCGTGAGGCGATCAACGCCCACCTCGCCGCCTGCGCGGCGGCCGCCGCCGACCTGACCACGGCGGCGGCGCACCTACGCCAATACGCCGAGCGGGCGCGCCGCTGACGCGCCCGCCGCTAGGAGCGGGCGGAGCTTCTTTTTCGGCGTGCTGTGGCAGGCCGCCGACGTGCAGGCGGGACGGTCGGGCCAAGGGGGCGAACCACTGCCGGTCATCCCTCGTCGAAGGCGGTGCGGAGGGCGGGCAGGTTGTCCAGCAGGGTGCGCACGCCGAGCCGGTCGGCGGTGGCCGAGGCGTAGACGAACTGCACGTCGACCCGCCAGCTGCCGAACCGTAGCGGCAGGAGCACAGTGTCGCCGTCCCGGATCGATCGTGCTGCGACGAAAGCGGGGACTATGGCGACGAAGCCGGCGTCGACCGCCAGCCGGATCGCGGTCGACGGCAGGCCGGTGGTGTGGATCGGGGCGTTGAGCCCTCGGTCCGGATGTTCGAGGGAAGCGGCGAGTTCCTGGGCGTCGCGACCCCAGCGATAGACGATGACGCCGGTTCGGCTGAGGTCTTCGATCTTGAGGCGTCTGCGATCGGCGAGAGGATGGTGCCGAGGGCACACCGCCACCAGCGCGGATCGGTTGATCGGCTCGGACCGCAACCCGCGCAACGGCACCTTGGGCATCACGAATCCGGCGTGGACGCTACCGTCGACCAGGCGGCCGACGACCTCACCGCTGTGTGCGACCCGGCAGTGCACGGCAATCGGTTCGCCTGCGACCGCCCGCAGCACGGCGGGGAAGACGACGTCGCCGAGGCTCGCGGGCGCGGCGAGTACGAGCCGTTGGGTCTCGTGCTTCGCCACGCCGATGGCTGCCTCGTCGAGAAGGTCGAGACATCGCTGTGCGTAGTCGTTCAACCGCTCGCCGGCCGGGGTGGTGACGCTGCCCCGCGGGCCCCGCACGAACAACGCGGTGCCGAGCTTGCGCTCCAGGGCGGCTATCCTGACGCTGACCGACGGCATCGACAGCCGTAGTTCGCTCGCCGCGGCGCCGAGGCTTCCCGTGCGGGCCACCGTGGTGAACACGACCAGATCCATTGTCTCGATCTTGTGACCGGGCCCGCCGAAGCCGGTGACAGTCATAGGCACAGCCTAACCCTGGCCCCAGGCATTTCTGGTCTACCCTAACGATTCACACATAATCGATAGTTCAGGGCATGAATCAGACACCATCGGGCGTTTCGCCGGGCGAAGATCTGCGCCTGCGGCGCGGGCTCGGCACCATATCCCTTTCCCTGATCACTTTCTCCAGCGTCATCGGGTCGGGCTGGCTGCTCGCGCCGTACACCGCGGCAAAAGCGGCCGGGCCGGCAGCCTTTTTGTCCTGGACGATCGCCTCGGTCGCTACCGCTCTGGTATCACTCGCCTTCATCGACCTCGCCTTCCGCCATCCGATGTCCGGCGGCAACGTCCGTTGGCCACAACTGGCGTCAGGCCCGTTGGTCGGCAACGTGGTCGGCTGGGCGGTGTTTCTCCAGGCGGTCAGCGCCGGGCCGAGCGAGTCGACGGCGGTGGTGCAATACGCGGCCAAGTGGCTGCCGTGGGTGATGTCCGGCGAGTCGTTGAGCTGGGCGGGACGGCTGATCGCCGCCGGGCTGCTCGTGTTCTTCTGCACGCTCAACCTGTTCGGGATCAAACTGCTCGCCAAGGTGAACAACGTGGTCGCCACCATCAAGGTGGTGATCCCGGTACTTACCGTGATCCTTCTGCTGGCCAGTGGCTTCGACACGACCAACGTGGCGGCCGGCGGCGGGATCGCACCCTACGGCGTCTCGGCGGCACTCACCGCGGTGGTGGGCGGCGGGCTGGTGTACTCGTTCACCGGAATCAACGCCGCGGCCGTGATGTCCGGCGAGGCGAAGGACCCGCGCCGCACTGTGCCGAGGGCCACGCTGATCGTGCTGGCCGGGACGATCGTGCTGTACATGGGCCTGCAAGCCGTGATGATCTTCTCGTTGCCCAACGGGCTGCTCGGCAGCGGCTGGCACGGGATCAACCTCAATTCGCCGCTCGCCTCGCTCGCCACCCTGCTCGGCCTGTCCTGGTTCGCCACCGTGCTGCTCGCCGACGCGATCTTCTCCCCCTCCGGCAGCCTGCTGATCGGCATCGGCGTCAAGGGCCGCTACACCTACGGCGCCGCGCAGAACGGCCTGCTGCCCGCCGCACTGACAAAAGTGGACTCCCGGTTCGGCATTCCCCGGCGCGCGCTGCTGCTCAACGTCGGCGTCGGCTCGGTCATCGTGCTCACCTTCGGGAACTGGAAATCCATCGCCAGCTCGCTGAGCTTCTACTACGGACTCTCGTACGCGGCCGTCTCCGTCGCGGTCACCGTACTCGCGGCGACGACTCCGCTGGAGAAGGGCTGGCTCCGAAGGTGGGCGATTCCGGTCGGCTTCGCGTCCTTCGTGCTTTCCGGCCTCATTCTCTACTGGTCGACCTGGGAAAAGATCCGGGTCGCCGTGCCGTTGCTGCTGATCGGCTTCCTGATCTACCTCGTCCGAACAACCAGGGTGCGAGCGGCGGGCGGCTGGCTGGTGGGCTTCCTGCTCATGCTCGCGGTGCTGTCCGCGCTCGGCTCGTTCGAAGGTGCCGGCGTCGTCGCCGCGCCGTACGACTCCATTCTCGTCGGTGTGCTCAGCGCGGGAATCTGGTCGCTCGCGCACCGATCCGGCCTGCGCCACCAGCGATCACTGGCGGCGGCCGCAACCCCACAAGACGTCAGGAGCATGGCTTGATCGAGATGGCGATCGACCTCGACTGGGACCTCGAGCGATCCCGCGCCCGGCGGAACAAGCGGTGGTCTCAGTACGACCGGGACATCATCGATCTCACCGTCGCCGAGATGGACCTGCCGGTCGCCGGACCCGTCCTCGCCGCCGTTCAGGACGACGTGCGACGGCAAGCGTTCGGCTATCCGATCGCCGACGAACTCAGCGAGGTTCCCCAGGCGGCCAGCGAATGGCTCACCGAGGTGCACGGCCTCACGGTCGGCCCGGACCGAGTGCGGCTGCTGCCGGAGCTGATGCGCGGCGTGACCATGTCGATCAAGCATCTGACCAGGGCGGGTTCGCCGGTGGTCGTGCCGACCCCCACCTACGGCCGGTTCTTCGACGCCATCCGGGTCGCCGGTCGCGAGGCCGTCGAAGTTCCGATGCGGATCGGAGAACGAGGCTACGAACTCGACCTCGACGGCATCGACCGGGCACTGCGCGCCAGCGCGGGCAGCGTCCTGCTCTGCCATCCCAGCAACCCGACGGGCCGCGTGTTCGATCGCGACCAGTTGCAGGGCTTGGCCGAACTCGCCGCGCGGCACGGGGCGCGAGTGATCAGCGACGAGATCCACGCGCCGCTGCGCTATCACCTCGATTTCATCCCGTACGGCTCGCTCGACGACAACGCGATCACTCTGATCAGCGCGACCAAGGCGTGGAACTTCCCCGGCCTGCGGTGCGGGCTGATCGTTTTCAGCAATCCAGACGACGCGCGGCTCTGGCAGAGCCTGCCGCGGGCGGCGGTCGGTGGCATGAGCCCGCTCGGCATGACAGCCACCGTCGCCGCGCTCCGCGACGGCGGGCCGTGGCTGCGCGAGGCCGTCCGGTTTCTGGACGGCAACAGGAAGCTGGTCACCAACATGCTCATCGACCTGGACATCGGATACATCGAGCCGGACGCGGGTTACCTCGCCTGGCTCGACCTGCGCCGGTTCGGGCTCGCTGACCCGGCGGCCCACCTGCTGGAGCGGACCAACGTCGCCACCACCGCGGGCGTCGATCACGGAGCCTCAGGGCTCGGCTTCATCCGGCTCAACTTCGCGACCCCGCCTGACGTACTCACGGATGCCCTTGATCAAGTCATCGGCTGTCTGCTCGGCCGCTAGGTAGGACGACGCGCTCGTCGGGGCACGGCGGACCGTCTCGACGCTGCCGGCGGCGCGTAGTGACTCCAGCAGTTCGCTTAAGCCGGGCTGGCCGCCCCGTCGTGGATCGCGGAAGCGCGTGGCGCTTCCGCGATTTGCACCGGCTGTGCTCAGCCCGCCTCGTGTACGGCTCGTGCCGCGCTGAGCCCCGACTCCAGGGCGCCCTCGATCCATGCGTGCCACAGTGAGCAGTGCTCACCGGCGAAGTGCACACGGCCCTCCGGCGCCATGATCGCGTCATGCAGACTGCTCTGCTGGTGCGGCTCGAACAGGGCGAAGGCGCCCGCCGCGTAGGGGTCGTTGTACCAGGCGTGCGTGACGCCGAACTCGAAGTGGTCGTAGATGTGGGGATGGATCTTGGCGACGTCCTCGAGGGCCTGGTCGACCCGCTTCTGCGCGGACATCGCGCCCCAGCGCAGCGCGTCCTGGCCCCAGGTGTAGCTGGCCAGCAGGATCGAGCGTTCGTCGGGGACGGGATGCGAGGGATAGCAGATGCGCCGGATCGGCAGGTCGGTGACCGTGGTGCCGCCGATGATGCCGTCGGTCTGCTCCCAGAACGGCCGCCGCACCTGGAAGAGGATCTTGGTGGAGGCGTTGTAGTTGAGTTCGCGGATGGCGCGCTGCTTGCGGCGGGAGAACGCGGGCCGGGTCTCGACGTCGCGCAGCACCGAGAACGGGATCGTGCAGATGGCGTAGTCGCCGGTGAGCGTCGTCCGGCCCGATCCGGTCTTGAGGTGCAGGGTGACCGAGTGGTCGTCCTGCTCGATGGCGGAGACCTCGTGACCGAACCGGATGTGGTTCCTGAGCTCGTGGTAGAAGGCGGTCGGCAACCGGTCGGCGCCGCCCTCGATCTCCTGCATGTCCTCGAACGCCCGCCCGATGATCTCGCGGAACTGCTCGATGACCGCCGCGTTGAGGTTGGCCTCCCGGAAGCTCATGACGCCGTAGAGCTCGATGGCCCCCTCGGAGAACCCACGCTCGCGAAGGAAGCTGCGGATGGAGTAGCGGTCATACTCGGCGCAGATGCGGTCGAGCGCGTTCTCGCCCTCCTGCGCGTAGAGGTCGTGGATCTCCTGGGTGGCGGTGCGCCACAGGTCCTCGTAGGTGCGGCCGTGCTCGTGCTCGGCCAGGCCGAAGTCGATGATGTCGGGATTGTCGTTGAGCTCCTTGATCGTGGTCCTGACGCCCTGGATGTAGGCCAGGGCACGGGGGTTGCCCATGACGAACGGCCGCAGGGTCAGCCCGAACCTCTCGCAGTAGGCGAGGGTGAGGTCGTGCACGCGCGGGATCCGCATCGCGCCCGCCTCGGCGTACAGGCCGGGCGCGAATCCGCGCAGCGTGAGCACGCGCCCGCCGACCCGCTGCTGGGCCTCCAGGACGATGGGCTCGTGCCCCTGCCGCATCAGCTCGTAGGCGGCGACCAGACCGGCCATTCCACCACCGATGATCAGTACGCGTTTGTTCGGCCGGCCGCCGGCGGCCAGTCCGTGCTCGGCCGCCGCGACCAGGTCCGCGGGCACTCTGAGGTCCTGACTCGGTCGTGGTGCTCCGGCGGCCATCAGCTCCGCGGGCATGGCCGTACCGAGCGCTGTCGACGGGTTCTCTTCCAGGGCGTCACACTCCTTCGTCGTCACCTAAAGCACATCTATGATCGCTTTAAGTGACGATGATCGCCAGGGGTGAGTTCGTACGGCAGCGGGCGGCCGGTCCACACTTCGTAGACATGGCGCTGGATATATGGACAAACTAACAGTGGTTATATTTCACGGCGGACGGTAGTTCGTCGTGGAGGGAAGTGGCGGAAGGCGGTGGGTCGATGAACGCGGCCGCATGGGGCTTGGGCGCGGCGGTGCTGCTGGCCTCGATCGTGGAGATGGTGGAGGCCCTGACGATCGTGATGGCGATGGGCGTGACGCGGAGCTGGCGCTCCACGCTCGCGGGTGTGGCCGCGGCCCTCGTCGCGCTGGCCGCCTTCACCGCCCTCGCCGGGTACGCGCTCACGATCTGGTTGCCGGCGGCGGCACTCCAGCTCGCCATCGGCGGCCTCCTGCTGATCTTCGGCCTGCAGTGGCTGCGCAAGGCGATCCTGCGCTCGTCCGGGCGCAAGGCCATGCACGACGAGGACCAGATCTTCGCCGAGGAGGTGGCGGCGGCCGAGAGCGCGGGCGCGGTCAGGGCCAGGGGCCTCGACTGGTTCTCGTTCATGATCAGTTTCAAGGGGGTCTTCCTCGAGGGCGTCGAGGTGGTCTTCATCGTGATCACCTTCGGCCTGAGCGCGGGCAATATGCCGGTGGCGATCGGCGCCGCCGGCATCGGCGTGCTCCTCGTCCTCGCCGTGGGCATCGCCATCAGGGGACCGCTGTCGAAGGTGCCGGAGAACACCATGAAGTACGGCGTCGGCCTGTTGCTCGCGGCCTTCGGCACCTTCTGGTCGGTCGAAGGGCTGGGCATCTTCACCGGCAGCCGCCAGAGCCTGGAGTGGCCGGGCGCCGACCTGGCGATCCCGGTGCTCATCGCCGCGTGGTTCGGGCTGTCGCGGCTGATGATCCACGCTCTCCGGCGACCCGCCGTCCCGAGCACGTCTGTCTAGGAGCGGACCATGGGTTTCATCCGAGGATTCGGGCAGTTCTGGTACGACCTGATCATCGGCGACGACTGGAAGATCGCCGTGGCCGTCGTCACCACGCTGGCGCTCGGGACGGTGGTCCTGCTGGCGTTCGCGGTGCCGGAGCCGGTGCTGACACCGGTGCTCGGCCTGTGCCTCATGGCCGCTTTCGTCATCGCCCTGCGGATCGACACGCGCGACTAGACGTGCGCGTGACCAGAAGTGCGCGCGGCTAGAAGATGGCGCTGTCCTCGGCCTCGTAGACCGAGGTGGCGAACTCCTCCAGCGTCTTCGCGCAGTCCTCCAGCGCCTGGATCACCTCTGCGGCCCGCGAGGCGCCCAGGACGTCACGCGCCTTGACCTTCTCGTACCAGCCCTTGAGCTTGGTGAGGTCTTCCTCGTTCTCCTCCAGTTCGCCATAGGTGAAGTGCCGCGCGGTCACCTCTTTGGCCACGCCCGCGTGGAAGTCGACGCACTTGTCGAGGATCTCCTCGTATTCGTCGTCGCGGGCGGCGTTGTAGAGGGCGACCAGTTCGGTCTCCCCGATGATCGAGGAGGTGCTGACCAGGAACGCCTGGCCCGACATCGACTCGACGATCTCGTTGCGCAGCGCCCGCAGCATCCGCTCGCTCTGCGGCGTCCGCGGTGCGGCGGCCGCGGAGTTCTGCAGGTAGATGGCGCCGAGGTTGCGCAGCCGTCGCCAGACCGCCGCGCGCAACCGGGTCGGCTCACTGGGCACCCGGTAGATCAGCATGAGCCAGGTGACCGGCTTCGCCGGCTTGGCGGCCTCCTGGCCCTCGGGAGTGTGGCCGGTCTTCGGCCTTTCGGTGCCCGGCACGACCCGCCTCCTCCGCACAGCTCGACGAGTCGATCGTAGCCGCCCCCACGGCACCCGTGACCGGCCGCGTCATGGTCAGGGGCGGATGGCGCCGAGGAGGCGGGCACGCCAGTAGTCGTCGAGGTCGACCACCTTGACGACGTCCCCGGTCTGCGGCGCGTGGACCATCTTGCCGTTGCCCGCGTACATCCCCATGTGGCCCAGTCCTCTGCTGAAGAGCAGGTCGCCGGGCCGCAGCTTGTCGAGTGACACGCGACGGCTCGCGCCCCAGCTCCACTGGGTGTACGTCGTGCGGGGGATCCCGACCCCCGCGGCCCGCCAGGCGGCCTGGGTGAGGCCGGAGCAGTCGTAGGAGCCGGGACCCGTGGCGCCGTACCGGTACGGCTTGCCGACCTGGGCGAAGGCGAACTGGAGCGCGGCGAGGGCGTTGCCGGAGGCCGGCCCGGTGTACTTGAGGCCGGTGCTGTTGGGGTTGCCCGACCGGAAGGCGCCCAGCTTCCGCAGAATCTTGGTCTGCTCGGCGATGAGCTTCTCGACCTCCGTCTTCTGTCCGCGCACCTTGTCGCGCGCCGCGTCGGTCTCGGCCAGGACGGTCTTGGCGTCATTGCGCCGATCACGCAGGTCCTTGGTGGTCGCCTCGAAAGCGCGGAGTTTCGCCGCCCTGTCCTGCGCCATCTGGTCGAGGGCGGCCATGCCGCCCAGGGTCGCCTCGGGGGTGCCCTCGACGACGAAGCGTTGCCAGCCCGCGAACTCGCCGAACTGATAGTTGCTCACCGCCACCGCGGCGAGGTCCCTGCGCAGGGCGTCGGCCTGTACGCCCTTGCGGCCGACTTCGGCGTTGAGGGCGTCGTACTTCTTCTTGGCCTTCTGGTAGCTCTCGGTGGCCTGGTTGTACTCCTCGACCACCTTGTCGGCCTGCTCGTTCAGCTTGACCAGCTTGGCCCTCGCCTTGGCCTTGGCCTGCGGGGTGGGCGCCGGCTCGGCGACGGCGCTCCCCGGGGCGGCGGCGGCCCATGCGAGCGACGCCAGCGCCGCGGCCATAGCCATCCGCCCAAGCCTTGTCGGCACGGCCACTACGATGCCTCCTCGTAACAGTCCACCGTTGGCCGGAACCGTACAGAAGTGATGGCCTGTTCGGCGCAGGGACGGCCTGCGTGGTTCCGTACTAGCGGCGATAGGGGTTTGGTGCGCCGACCCATGAGGAGATACGCGCGCGGACCCCGGGACGTTCAGTAGGCAACCGAGCGGACATGAATGCGCCCCGGCATCGCGGGTGCGATGCCGGGGCGCTAGGTGCTGCTATCAGCTTCGTGTTGCTGTCAGCCTCGTGCCGCTGTCAGCTTCGTGCTGCCGTCAGGAGTGGGACTTGACCCGGAAGGTGTCCTCGATGCCGCAGGACGGGCCGTTCTGTCCGCCGATGCGGACGGAGTCGAAGAAGTCGCGGTAGGTGGAGAAGAAGTTGCCCTTGCCGCCCGGAGACGTCACCGCCGAGCAGCCGCCGTAGTTGGCTTCGGAGTAGAGGTGGATGTAGGAGCTCGTCCGGTTCCAGTCGGACTTGCCCCGGTCGGCCATGTTCAAGGCGGCCAGATCCGGCGTGTCGCTCTGGATCTCGATGATGTCGCCCGTGCCGTCGAGGCCGGAGAACATGCAGTAGTTGCCGGCATGGCACCGGTCGTAGCCCGTGGCGGCCTGGGCGGGAATGGTCGGCAGGATGGCCAGCGCGGCGGCTGCGATCGGTAGCGCGAGCATCTGAAGCTTCTTGCCCATTGCCCCTCTTCACGTGAAACTTTCCTTCGATGACGGGTCGAACATACATGATGCGATCTTCCCGGCGGAAGGGTTGCGATTCACAGAAGGGCCGTGTCACACGGGCATGCGCGACCCCGGCGTCACGGGCCGGGGTGCCTCCGGGGCCGCGAGGTCGGCCAGCCGCCCGGCCAGCAGCGCGGCCAGGATCACCGCTCCGGTGACGAGCATGAACACCCAGAACGGCGTGCCCCAGAGCGCCAGCTGCCCCTGGACCAGCGACAGGAAGAGCACCGCGAGCACGGTGCCCGCCACGCCGCCCCGCTTGCCGTGCACGCTGATCCCGCCCAGCAGGACCGCGGCCAGGGCCGTGAGGGTGGTGGTCCAGCTCGAAATGGGGCTCGCCGCGTGGAGGCGGGTCAGCAGCGCCACTCCGCCCAGGGCGGCGAGCAGGCTCGACCCGCCCAGTCCGACGAGGGCGCCGAGCCACACCGACTTCAGGCGCAGGGCGCTCCAGGCCAGCGCGCCGCCCAAGGACACGATGACGAACAGCACGAACCACAGATAGCCCGGAAAATCACCGCCGAGCTGGAAGCTAACGGTCTGGCCGTCCGCTATGGCGGCGACCATCGCCTCGCAGGCCACGGCCGCGCCGAGAGTCACGGCCCACGCCGGAGCCGAGAGCGCGGCGACGAACAGGCCCAGCACGAGCCCGCCGACCGTGGCGAGCACGATCGCGATGATCGCCGCGGCCCAGCCCAGTCCCTGCGTCGCCAGCGACGCGGTGACCATGCCGGTGAGAGCGGAGATCGACCCGACGGCCACGTTGGGGGTCCCGGCGCGGAACGAGAGTGCCAGCCCCGTCGCCACCAGCCCCAAGGGCCCGGCCTGCGCCAGCACGTTGACCAGATGCACGCTCGGCGCGCTCAGCAGCGCCACCACGATCATCCCGATCGTGGCGAGTCCGAGCAGACCTTCCCAGACGAGAACGACAACTCGCATAGGGGCGATCATCCTCGCGTGTATGACCGCAATTCAAGAGCATTCGGACGGGTTGCGGGAGGGCAGCCCCGTCGGGCAGGGGCCGTCACGGGCGGCGCCACAACTCGACGCTCCGGCCGGCGACCGCGAGTGTCGATCCGTCGGGGCTGAATGCCACCGAGTAGACGGCGCTCCTGTTTCCCGTCCTCGGCTCTCCTCTCCTCCGCGTGCGTACCGAGACCGCGCTCGACCGCGTCGATCGCCTCGTCCAGCTCGGCCCCGATGTCCTCGCCAATGAGTACGTGCTCCGCTTCGAGAAACTGATCGGCATGATCCGGCCGCCCGTTCCCAGGCGGGGACACATGCACCTCCGGGCCAGGTCGGGAAGCATCCGACATTTTTCTACTGTCCGATATGGGCACATTGATATGAAATGCCGAGGAATGAACCCAGTGATGGCCCCAGGTGGAATGGGCATCGCCTTGGTATAGGCGAGCGCGGCGGATTTACCCTCGCCCGCCGCCGAAAGTCGGGCGCGGAATTTCGCCGGAGGGCAAACGGCTCGGTGGCCCCCTACATCCTCTTCGACAGGATTCACCGCTGAACTGGATGTGAGGGTTGAACGTGAAAGGGCTTCAGATTCGCCGGACGCTCGTCACCTGGCTCGAAGACCGCGCAGCCGCGGTGACCGCCACTCTCCTGTCGTTCTCGATCGGAGTCCCGCCGGCACTGTGGGGGGTGGACGCCGTCATCGCCTGGACGCATCGGTTCGGACCGGGCGTGGGTGTGGTGGCGGCCATGGTCACCGCGGCCGGGGCCGGCGCCCGGTGGTTGAAGAGACGGGGAGCGCGATCAGCCGGAGAAGTGCAGGATGACGTATTCGTACTCGCCCGGCGACGCTCGTTTGAAGGTCCCGTCTCCGTTCAGGTCGATGAAGACGGTCAGATACAGATCCTTCTGCTGGGCGGCCAGGAGCGTCGAGGCGCCGTCCTTGAAGACCGTGGAGAACAGGACCGAGTCCTGGGAGGCGGAGCTGTGCCCGACCCGGTCGCCGATCAGGTAATTGTGGCCGCGGTTGTTCAGGTACAGCGTCCCCGACCCGTGCTCGTAGTCGGCGATGCCGGTCCCCGGCCTGAAGCAGGGATGGTCGGCCACCTTGCCGCCGTCGTCCACGGAGAAGACCGAGTCGTCCGTCCACGCGCAGACCTGCGCCGCCGTGTCCTTGGGGAGAGCGGGGAAGCGCAGTTCGAACGGCCGGCGCTTCATGGTGACGGTGGTGACGGGCCGGTCGAGGTCGCTGATGGCCATCGGGCTGGCCACGTTGTCCTGCCAGAATTCCAGCCCCAGGCGCGGTGAGCGGGCCACCTGCGCCGCGGGGCTGGGTGTGGGCGTGGCCGTGGCACCAGTCGTCGCAGTCGGGGACGTCGCCGAAGCCGATGGGCTGGTGGGGGTCTGCGGCGTCCAGTCCCGGGTGATGGCGACGGCCGCGGTCACCGTGAGGGCGATCACGAGGGCCCCCGCGAGCACCGCGCCGGCGATCACGCCGCCACGCGCACGGCCCGGCTGTGTCGGGGCGGGTGTGGCGGGCTGCGGCGTGACCGGCCAAGGACTCTGCCGGGGCGCCGGTGGTGTCACCTTGGACGGTGATGTGTCGTGCGAAGCGGGAAACGGTGTCCCGTACGAAGGGGGACCCGGCTGCTTGTTCATGAGTCCCAGCAGCACCTGCCGGGCGGTGGGCCGCCACGAGGGGTCCTTGTGCAGGCAGGCGGCGACGAAGCCGCGTAAGGTCCCGGTCAGCAGGCCCAGATCGGGTTCCGCGTTCAGGATGCGGTTGATCACGGCGGGCAGCGGTTCGTGCCCGAACGGCGGCCGCCCGTTGGCCGCGAACGCGATGGTGCACCCCCACGCGAACATGTCCAGGGGCGGACCGGCGGGGTGGCCGGACAGTTGCTCGGGCGACATGTACGCCGGTGTGCCCACGACCCCGCTGACCGTGGCGGCGGTGGCGTCGATCGGGCGCGCGATCCCGAAGTCGATGACCCGGGGACCGTCGGCGGCCAGGAGCACGTTCGCGGGCTTGAAGTCGCGGTGCACCACCCCCGCCGCGTGGATGGCGCCCAGCGCCGTGGCGGTCGCGATGGCCAGCCGGTCCAGGTCCGCGCCGCCCAGCAGCCCGTTGTCGCGCACCGCGTCCTGCAGCGAAGGGCCCTCGATGTACTCGCTGATGACGTATGGAGGGTCGGCGTCGGGGTCGGCCCCCAGGACGCGGGCCGTGCAGAACGGCGCCACCCGCTGCAAGGCAGCCAGTTCCCGATGGAAATGCCGCCGGGCGTCGGGGTCGTGGCCGAAGGGGGCGTGCAGGAGCTTGACGGCCGCCTGCTGCCCGCTGGGGGACGTGCCCAGGAACACCGTGCCCTGCCCGCCCTGGCCGAGCCGTCCCCGCAGGACGTATCCGGCGACTTCCCGGGGGTCGTTCGAGCGGAGAGGTCGCATCAGGCCCTCTCGTGCGTCTGCATAGAGCCGATTGTGCCGGATCACGGTGTTGTGTGCCCATGCCCCCTCGGCGCCACGAGATCAGAGAAGTGCCGCGCGCCACATGCACTCGAGAAGTCACTTCCGCGTAATCCGCATATGTCATGATCCACGGGATCTTGTGGACCTTGTGACAGGAGAAGGATGATCGCACTGGCACGTCGTACGCTGCACGCCGTTCTCGCGGGCGGCCTGGCCGCCGCGGCGGTCTGGACGGCGGGCGCACCGGCGGAGGCGGCAGTGGCCGCCACCGTCTCGGTGGACTTCACCCAACCGATCCGGACGATCGCCCCCACCGACTTCGGCATCGGGATCACCGGGTACGGCGAAGGCTCGTACATCACCAACGACACCAAGCACCGCGACCGGCTGCGCGCTCTCGGGGTCGGCCGGATGCGGATCGAGCTGCACTACCAGGAGCCCGGCAACCATGACAGCCCGATCGTCTGCGGCGGCTACAAATGCGCCACGGAGGTCTCGGGGGACGCCTGGATCACCGCCATCCACGACCTCGGCGCCGAGCCGGTCGTCATCCTCCAGGTGGACGGGCGGCAGAGCGCGGAGGTGAACCGCGGCGACGCGGTGGCCCTCTACAAGCACTTCGCGGCGACCGGTAAGCCGGTCCAGCGGTTCATCCTCGGCAACGAGCTCAACTGCACGTGCACTCCCGACAAGCCGGAGATGACGGCGGCGGAGTACAGCAGACGCTTCAACCTGATCACCGACGCCCTGCGGGCCGAGAACCCCGCGGTCAAGGTGGGCGGCCCGGCTACGGCCTGGGACGACCGCCCCTACATCAAGACGTTCCTCGAAGGCTCCGGCAGCCGCGTCGACTTCGTCGACTACCACGACTACGGCTCCGGCGACGATCAGATCACCGACGAGCAGCTCCTCGGCAGCGTGATCCGCACGTACGAGACCGACATCAAGGAGGTGAGCGCGCTCGCGGAGTCCATACTGGGCCGGAAAATCGACATTCAGATCGGCGAGTTCAACTCCGACCACAAGGACGACGACGGCCACCGTACGCTCACCCACTTCAACACGGTGTGGGGCGCGGCGGCGCTCGGGCAGATCCTGCACGCGGGCGCCAGCGCCTACCAGTACGGCGACAAGAACGGGCAGCTCGGCCTGACCAGCGAGAAGGGTGAGGGCAACATCCCGCGCAACGAGCCCCTGCCCATCTACCACGGCATCGGCATGTACACCGGTGAGGGGCTGTTCCGGCCCTTCGGCAAGACCATCGTCCAGGCGAGCGCGAACAACGACAAGCTGCACGTCTTCGCCTCGGACCAGAGCAAGAACGTGGTCCTGGTCAACGTCGGGGCCGACCCGATCGACGCCGCTCTCGCACTGACCGGGCTGACGACGGGGACGGCCGCGATCTGGCAGAGCACATCGGACGCCTGGACCCCGCACCGGACCGGAACCGCCACGATCACCGGAGGCAAGGCCACGGTGACGCTCCCGGCGGGCTCGGCGACGACGCTGGTGATCGACCAGCAGGGGCTGTCGGCGACGTACTTCGACAACGCCGACCTCACCGGCGCCACAGTCACCAGGATCGACCCGACCGTGAACTTCGACTGGGGCTCGGCCGCGCCGGCCCCCGCCATCGGCGCCGACACCTTCAGCGTGCGCTGGACGGGGAAGGTCGTGGCCGACAAGGCGGAGACCTACACCTTCATCACCACCAGCGACGACGGGGTCCGGCTGTGGGTGGACGGCAAGCCGCTCATCGACAACTGGACCGACCACTCCAAACGCGACGACACCGGCCAGATCGCCCTGACGGCGGGCGCGCACGACATCAAGATGGAGTTCTACGACAGCGGCTACGACGCCATCGCCGAACTGCGATGGGAGAGCCCCACCCTGCCCCGCCAGATCATCCCGACGGAGAAACTGCTCGCCGGATAGGCAGCCCCGCGCCCACCCCGGCCCAGGGGTGGGCCCGAACCGGCTGGTGCCGGACCATCTTCTTCCTCCCCGAGGGGCGTCCCTCCCGAGGAATGTCTGCCACGACGGCCGGTCCCCTTGCTCGCCCCCATTGGGGGTGTCCGTCCCTGGCGGCGCCTGCCACGACGGGCGGTCTCCTTTCTCGCCCCCGAGGGGGTATCCCTCCCAAGGACCTCAGCCACCGCGGACCGTCACAGAGACCGAGACGGTCGTGTGACGAACCATCCGGAAGTCACCGCACTTGACGCCCCGATCCGGGGGTAGGGCTTTCTTGCCCCGGAGGAGAGGTGCCCGGATGATCACCAGCTTGACCCGGCTCTGCGGCCTCGGTGTCGAGGCCGCAGAGACGTTCGCCCGCAACGGCCTGCTCCGCCCCGTGCCGCCCGCGAACCTGGCGCGCATGATCGAGGCGTTCCGGCACTTCCACGTCACCCCGGCCACGGGCGTGGCCATGGCCGCCGCGCGCTGGCCGGACCGCCCCGCCATCCACGACGAGGACGGCTCACTGACGTGCGCCGAGCTGGACGCGCGGGTGGCGGCGCTGGCTTCCGCCCTGTACGGCCGGTTCGGCGTACAGCCGGGTCAGACCGTGGCGATCATGTGGCTCAACCACCGCGGCTTCGTCGAGGCGCTGGCGGCCGTCTCGCGGCTGGGCGCGGACCTGTTGCTGCTCAACACCGGCCTGGCCGGCCCGCGTCTCCGTGAGGTGCTGGAACGCGAGGACGTACGCACCCTGATCGCCGCGCCGGAGCTGCCGGCGGTGGACTTCGCCGGGACCCGCGTCAGCGACCTGGACGAGCTGATCGCGACCGCCGGCGGACCCGAGCCCCCGGCGCCGCGCCGGCCGGGACGGCTGGTGCTGCTCACGTCCGGGACGACCGGCGTGCCCAAGGGCGCGCCGCGCCGGCTGTCGCTGACCGCGCTGGCCGAGCCGTTCACCTCGATGCTGGCCACCGTGCCGCTGCGGAGCGGCGAGCCGATCCTCATCGCGCCGCCGCTGTTCCACGGTCTCGGCCTGCTCTGGTACGGCGTGGCGCTGGTGCTCGGCTGCCCGGTCGTGCTGACGCGGCGCTTCGATCCCGAGACGGTCCAGCGCGTCCTCAGACGCCATCGGGCCACGGCGATGGTGGCCGTGCCCGTCATGCTGAAACGGCTGCTCGCCCGCGGAGGCGTCCCGTCGCTGCCGGATCTGCGCGTGGTGGTCTCCGGCGGGTCGGCGCTGCCGCCGGACCTGGCCACCGCGTTCATGGACGCCTACGGTGACGTGCTCTACAACCTCTACGGCTCCACCGAGGTCGGCTGGGTCACGCTGGCCACCCCCGCCGACCTGCGTGCCGCCCCGGACACCATCGGGCGCCCCGTGCGCGGGACCACGGTCCTGATCGCCGGCCCGGACGGCCGCGAGCTGCCCCCGTACGAGGTGGGCCGTGTGCTCGTGGGCGGCGGCCTCACCTTCAGCGGCTACTCGGGCGGCGGAGGTCGCGGTGACGGCGGGGTCGATGCGGGCGATGCGGGCGGGGCCAACAAGGCCAACAAGGCCAACAAGGCCGACAGGGCCGATGGGGGCAACGGGCCCGCTGGGGAAGTCGGTGGCTTGCTGAGCACGGGCGACCTCGGGCATCGGCAGGGGCGGGGGCTGCTGTTCATCGACGGTCGCGAGGACGACATGATCGTCTCGGGTGGCGAGAACGTGTTCCCGCAGGAGGTGGAGAACCTCCTGGGCCGTCAGCCGGGCGTCGCCGACGTGGCCGTCCTGGGCGTACCGGACGAGGAGTACGGTCAGCGCCTGGCCGCCTACGTGGTCCGGGCGCCGGGCGCGAAGCTGTCGGCCGACGAGCTCAAGCAGGCGGTCAAGTACGAGCTGGCCGGGTTCAAGGTGCCGCGCGACATCGAGTTCGTGACCACCCTGCCCCGCAATCAGACGGGGAAGGTGGACCGCCGGAAACTGGCCGGTGGCACGATGAGCTCATGACGATCCCATCGCTCGGTCTCGACGAACTGCTCACCACCACACGAAGCGTGCGAAAGCGTCTCGACCTCGACCGCTCCGTCCCCATCGAACTGGTGCGGGAGTGCCTGGAGATCGCGCTGCAGGCGCCCAGCGGCGGCAACCGCCAGGGCTGGCACTGGATCGTGGTCACCGATCCCGAGCTGCGCGGGCGCATCGGGGACTACTACCTGCGCTCGGCGCAGGTGTACTTCTCCTCCGCGAGCGTGACCGCGAGCATGGCCCAGGACGATCCGGTCCGCGCCGAGGTGCAGCAGCGCGTCGCGGCGAGCGCCGTCCACCTCGCCGAGCACATGGGGGAGGTGCCGGTGCTGGTGATCCCGTGCATCCAGGCGTCCCGGCTCCCCGAGGGGAACCAGGCCGGTCTGTGGGGGTCGCTGCTGCCGGCGGCCTGGAGCTACATGCTCGCGGCGCGGTCGCGCGGGCTGGGGACAGCGTGGACCACCCTGCACCTGGCTTATGAGCGGGAGGTGGCCGAGCTGCTCGGCCTCCCCGACGACATCCGGCAGGGCGCGCTCATCCCCACCGCCTACTACACCGGGGACGGCTTCAAGCCCGCCTCGCGCCTGCCGCTCGACGACGTACTCCACCTGGATCGCTGGAGCGGGCCGGGCACCCGGACCGGCTGACGCGAACCGATCTGACGCCCTCAGAAAGGGCGTGTACAACAGTGCCTATGTCAGAGGAGCCATTGCGAGAGGGGCCATTGCCAGAGGTGAATGCGGAGAGCCGGGAGGACCTGTCCGCCGTCGTCGCGGCGGTTCTCACCGGCTCGCGCCTGCTCGTCGCCATCGCCGTCCGCTCGCTCGGCGCGGTCGGGGACAAGGTCACGCTGCCGCAGTTCCGCATGCTCGTGGTGCTGGCCGGGCGCGGGGCGACCAAGCTCGTCGCCATGGCCGACCTGCTCAACGTCAACCCCTCCACGGCCATGCGGATGGCCGACCGCCTCGTCGCCGCCCGGTTGATCGTGCGCGAGGCCAACCCGCGCGACCGCAGGGAGAGCCTGATGCGCCTGACCGCCGAGGGACTGCAGATCGTGGACCAGGTCACCGCCCGGCGCGGTACGGAGATCGCCGCGATCGTCTCGCGGATGCCGGCCGAGCAGCGCCGGGCGCTGGTCGCGGCGATGACGGCCTTCAACGAGGCGGGTGGTGAGCCGCCGGAGAGCGTCCTGCATCCGCTCGGCTGGGACGTCTGAGAGAAAATCTTTGCTCAGGGCAAAAATTGCATCCTGCTATGAACGGCACCGCCCGCGCCTGCGTACCTCCTTCTGAACAGTCCAGACCCAAAGGGGGTGACGGCGTGCGACCGCGACACCGCCGTCCCGTTCTCGTCATCAGTGGCGTCGCCATGCTCCTGGCTCTCAGCGCGTGCGCCGGTCTGCCCGGCGCCCAGATTCCCAGCGCGACGGTCGTGCCGACCGGTGGGAGCGCGCCGCCCGCTGCGGCCGCGACGGTGAAGGACGACAGTACGTGGGCGACCAAGTGGGGCCCGTTGTCGGCGGCCGACCGGGAGCTGATCACCAAGGTCCGGCTCGCCACCCTGTGGGAGATGACCATGGCGCAGGAGGCCCAGACGCGGGCCAGCACCGCGCGGGTCCGGCAGATCAGCAAGGAGATCGCCGCCCAGCACAGTGTTCTCGACGAGCAGGTCCTCGCTCTCGCGGCCAAGCTCAAGGTGCAGCTGCCGATCAAGCCGACCGACCTGCAAAAGGAATGGATGGATGACATCTCCAGCCGGTCCGGCAAGGAGTACGACTCGACGTTCGTGAAGTGGCTTCGCCTCGCGCACGGCCAGATCTTCGGCCTGATCGGCGCCGTGCGCGGCAGCACGCAGAACACCCTGGTCCGGCCCTTCTCCGAGAAGGCCAACGCGGCGGTGCTGAACCATCAGCGGCTGCTGGAGAGCACCGGCCTGGTCAGCCCCGACGCCTTCCCGTCCCCGCCGGCCGCCTGATCCCCCGGTCAGGGCAGGCGCCCGACCTGGGTGGGCGCCTGCCCCGGCCGGGTCACGCAGGTAGCCGACCTGGGCGAGCGCCTGCCCCGACCGGGTTACGGCAGGCGGCCGACCTGGGCGAGCGCCTGCTTCAGCAGCACCCCCTGGCCGCCCGTCATCTCCTGCTGGACCAGCGGGGACGCGGCCTCCTCCGGCGTGAACCAGACGAAGTCCAGCGCGTCCTGGCGGGGCCGGCAGTCACCGGCGACCGGGACGATGTAGGCGAGCGACACCGCGTGCTGGCGCGGGTCGTGGTAGGGCGTGACACCCGGCGTCGGGAAGTATTCGGCGATCGTGAACGGCTGCGGCGACGCCGGGACCTGGGGCAGCGCCGTATGGCCGAGGTCCTTCTCGAGATGCCGCAGGAGCGCGTCGCGGACCCGCTCGTGGTGCAGCACGCGTCCCGAGACCAGCGCCCGGCTGACCGTCCCGTCCGAGGCGATGCGCAGCAGCAGGCCGACGCGGGTCACCACGCCGGTTTCGTCGACTCGCACGGGCACGGCGTCGATATAGAGGATCGGCATCCGCCCCCGAACCGACTCCAGTTCCTCCGGAGCGAGCCAGCCGGGCACAGTTTCGGTCTTTTCGGTCATCTGCCGATCGTACGTCCCAGCGTCCCATGATCCACGCGGACCCGCCAAGCTTCGGTAAAGCCTATGGCCACAGGCGTCAGGCGCGCGACCGTCCGGTAATGAATCTGTCCATGAGCGATGTGTGGCGCCGGACCCCGATCAGCGCCGACGGCGCGATCGGCGCCGCCGCCGAGCACCCCGGGCGGTGTGACTCGCGCTACCTCGCCCGGCGCCACGCGTTCGCCGAGCTGGCCCGCGGCCACCGGGTGGGGGACCCGTCGCCGCCGGTGGACTACACCGAGAGCGAGCACGCCACCTGGCGCCGGGTCCATCGGGCGCTCGACGGCGCGCACCGCGCCCACGCGTGCCGGGCCGCGCTGGAGGCGCGGGAGGAGATCCGGGTCCCCGCCGACCGCATCCCGCCGCACGCGGTGGTCGGCGCCCGGCTGCGGCGGCTGACGGGGTTCGACTTCACGCTGGCCGGGGGAGTGGTGGAGAACAAGCGCTTCCTCGGGTCGATGGCCCGGGGCTACTTCCACGCCGTGCAGTTCGTCCGCCACCCGGCGGTGCCGTTGTACTCGCCGGAGCCGGACATCATCCACGACGTGTTCGGCCATGGCATCCACCTGGCCGCGCCGGAGTTCGCCGCGATCTACCGGCTGATCGGCAACGCCGCGACGCGGGTGGAGACGGAGAAAGCCCTGCAGATCATCAGTGATCTGTACTGGTTCACCCTGGAATATGGGGTTCTGGAGGAGGGCGGGAGTCCGAAGGCGTACGGGGCAGCGCTGCTGTCGTCGTACGGCGAGATCGAGCGGATCGGCCGCAGCCGGATCCGCGACCTGAAGCCGCTCGAGGTGCTGGCCACCCCCTACGAGATCTCCGGATACCAGCCCGTGCTGTTCCGCGCCCGCTCCCTGCCGCACGTCGCCGACACCCTCGCGGCCTTCCTCGACACCTTCGACGACGACACGGCGGCGCGACTGCGGCCACAAGGCTAGAGACCCGCCGGACGCCTAACGGCGCCGGCGCGCTGTGGCGTGGACCAGCGGCAGGAACACCTCGTCCACGATCTCGACGAGCGTGCCGTCGGAGACGGGGTGCCGGGCGAACATGATCTCGTGGCGCAGCAGGTTGGTCGCCACCGAGACGACGCGGGGGCTCAGCTGGGCGGAGGCGATCTCACCGCGCTGGGCGGCCCGTTCGAGCACGCCGGTCATCACCTCGCTCATGATGGCGAACGGGCCCGGGTCGAGGTCGGGGGCGTCGGCCAGGAGGCCGTGGATGACGTCCTGGCCGATGTCGCGCTGCCGCTCGACCATCCGGCGCAGCACGGCGAGGACGTCGCCGCGCAGTTCGCCGGTGTCGGGCGGCTGGTCGGCGATGGATCCGGTGCTGTGGCGCATGGCGGCGACGACGAGCTCGGCCCGGTTGCGCCAGCGGCGGTAGAGGACCTGCTTGCCGGTGCGGGCCCGGGCGGCCACGCCTTCCATGGTCAGCCGGGCGTAGCCGACCTCGGCCAGCTCCGCCCAGGCGGCCTCGAGGATCGTCTCCTCCAGCGCCGCGCCACGACGGCGCTGGTTGGTCTGCTGCGGCACTAAAACCTCCGTTAGAGACGTTGCGTCTCCTGTCATGCCGAGCTTATCGTACGGATTGGAGACGATGCGTCTCTAATCGACCGGGGAGACGGAACATGACCACCACCTCCGAACGGCTGGACCCCGCGGTGCTGAAGCTCGCCGGGATCCTCGTTCTCGGCGCGCTGGCGCCCCTGCTGGACAGCACCATCGTGAACGTCGCCCTGCACACCCTGGGCCGCGACCTGGACGCGCCGGTGTCGGCCGTCCAGTGGGTGAGCACCGGCTACCTGCTCGCGCTGGCGATGGCGATCCCGATCACCGGCTGGGCCGTGGACCGCTTCGGCGCCAAGCGGATGTGGCTGGCCTCGCAGCTGTTGTTCCTGGCGGGTTCCGTGCTGTGCGGCCTGGCCTGGAACCTCGGCTCGCTCATCGCCTTCCGCGTGGCGCAGGGCGTCGGCGGCGGGCTGATGCTGCCGATCCTGCAGACCGTGCTCATGCGGGCGGCGGACGGCAGGCGGCTCGGCCGGCTGATGGCCGTCGTCAGCCTGCCCGCCCTCGTCGGCCCGATCCTCGGCCCGGTCGCCGGCGGCCTGATCGCGGGTCACCTGAGCTGGCGCTGGATCTTCTACGTCAACGTCCCCATCAGCCTGCTCGCGGTGCTGTTGGCCTGGCCCGGCCTGCCCGCCGACTCTCCGCGTGACGGCCACCGCCTCGATGTGACCGGCCTGCTCCTGCTCTCGCCCGCGCTGGCAGCCCTCGTGTACGGGCTGACGCGGGTGGGCGCCGAAGGCGGGTTCGGCCACGCGGCGGTGCTCGGCCCGCTGGCGGCCGGGGCACTGCTGCTGACCGGCTTCGCCTACCGCGCGACGCGCACCGAGGACCCGCTCATCGACCTGCGGCTGTTCCGCACGCGGGCGTTCGCCGTGTCCTCGGCGCTGCTTTTCCTGTCGGGGCTGGCGATGTTCGGATCGATGCTGCTGCTCCCGCTGTACTACCAGCAGGACCGCGGCGCGAGCGTGGTGGCCGCAGGGCTGTTATTGGCGCCGCAGGGGCTGGGCAGCCTCCTCGCCAGAGGGCTGGGCGGCGTCACCGACCGCGTCGGCCCCCGGCCGGTCGTCCTCGCGGGCATCGCCATGACGGCGCTGGGTACCCTCCCCTTCGCCCTCGCCGACCGGCACACCGGCGGCCTGATCCTGGGCGTCGCGCTGGTCGTCCGGGGTGCCGGGCTGAGCGCGGCCAACATGGCCATCATGGTCGGCGCCTTCCGCGGCCTGGACCGGGCGCGGATTCCGCACGCCAGCAGCACCACCCGGATCATGCAGCAGCTCGGCGGCTCGTTCGGCACCGCCGTGCTCGCCGTCATCCTGCAACGCCAGCTCGCCGACCATCCGGGGACCGCGTTCGGCCACACGTTCGCCTGGGCGTTGGCGTTCACCGCCCTCGCCGTCGTACCGGCTCTCTGGTATCAGCGCACGTGACCGGCGTCACGGCAGCTGTTTGTCGTACAGCCACGACGACAACAGCGGCCCGACAGGCAGGGCGGTGTGCCGCCGCATGTGGGCGATGAAGGCGTCGGTGGAGACGTTGCCGTGCCGGTGAGCGGTGGTCCAGTCCCGCAGGTGCCAGAAGAACGCCTGGTCGCCCAGCGTCCGCCGCAGCGCGTGCAGGGTGAGGGCCCCGCGCTTGTAGACGCGGTCGTCGAACATCACCGCCGGCCCCGGGTCGGCCAGCACGAAGTCCTGGGGGAGCACCTCCAGGCGGCGGCGCCAGCGGGCGGCCAGCTCGTCGGCCGTCTGCCCGCCGGACGCCTCCGACCACAGCCACTCGGCGTAGGTGGCGAAGCCCTCCTGCAGCCAGATGTCGTTCCAGGCGGCCACGGTCAGGCTGTTGCCGAACCACTGGTGCGCCAGTTCGTGCGCGACCAGCCGCTCGTGCCCGCGCCGGCCGTCGACGTGGTTGCGCCCGAAGATCGCCATGCCCTGGGCCTCGACCGGGATGTCGAGGTCGTCGTCGGCCACCACGACGGTGCAGGTGGCGAAGGGGTACGGGCCGAACCGGTCGGTGAACAGCGCCATCATCTGGTCCTGGCGGCCGAAGTCGTGGCGGGCGCGCGTCCCGAGCCGGGAGGGGTGGGCCAGGCGCGTGCGGCCCACGTCCGTGAACTGGTAGCGCCCGACCTGCACGCTGGCCAGGTAGCTCGCCATGGGCTCGGCCTGCTCGTACACCCAGGTCGTGGTGCCCGCCGACCGCGACTTGCCGGCGAGCACGCCGTTGGCGACCACCTGGTACGGCGAGGCGGTGGTGACCGTGATCCGGTAGGACGCCTTGTCGTCGGGCCGGTCGTTGCACGGGAACCACGAGGGCGCGCCGATCGGCTGACCGGCCACCAGCGCGCCGTCGCTCAGCTCCTCCCAGCCCAGGCCGCCCCACGGGCTCCGCACCGGCCGGGGACTGCCGGTGTAGCGGACCTCCACCGTGGCGGTGTCCCCGGCGAGCAGTGTCGACGGCAGGCTGACGCGCAGCTTGCCGTCGCGATGTGTGTAGCGGGCGCTGAGGCCGCCGACGGTGACGCCGACCACGCGGAACTGGCCGAAGTCCAGGTCCAGGCCGTCGAGCGGCTCGTGTGCGAGCACCGACAGCCGGGCCGTGCCGTCCAGCCAGTTGGTCGACACGCGGTACTTCAGCGCCAGTTCGTAGTGCGCGACCCCGTACCTGAGGTCGCCGTGCGAGGGGAAGTACGACGTCATCGCCAGGCCGCGATGGGATTGCCGAACCATCGGGAGCCGTCGGGAACGCCCTCGCCACGCATGACCAGCGAGGCGGGGCCGATCGTGGCGTCGGCGCCGACCCGCGCGGCGGGCAGGATCACGCCGTGCGGGCCGAGTGTCGCGCCGCCGTCCAGCGTGACGGTGTCCATGCTCATGACCCGGTCGTGGAACAGGTGCGTCTGCAGCACGCAGCCCCGGTTGACGCTGGCGCCGTCGCCGACGCTCACCAGGTCCGCCTCGGGCAGCCAGTAGGTGTGAAGGGTGACCCCATGCCCGATGCTTGCCCCGAGTGAGCGCAGCCACACGTTCAGGGGCGCTGTTCCCAGCCACGGTTCGGCGAACCAGGGCGCCGCCAGCACCTCCACGAAGTTGTCCGCCAGCTCGTTGCGCCAGACGAACGAGCTCCACAGCGGCCGGTTGCCCGCCGCGATCCTGCCCACCAGCGCCCATTTCGCGGCGGTCGCCACGGCCGCCGCGACCACTCCGGCCGTGAGGAACAGCACGCCGCCGAGCAGCGCGGCCACCACGAAGCCGTACGACGCCGCGAGCCACTCCACGGCCCCGGCGGTCAGCACGGCCAGCGCCACCGTGCCCATCGCGGGCACCACACGGCAGATCTCGACCAGCGCGCGGGCCACCTTCAGCCGCGCGGGCGGGTCGTAGGTGCGGCTCCGGTCGCCTTCCTCGGTGGTCCGGCGCAGCTCGACGGGCGGCATGCCCAGGTACGACGAGCCGGACTTGGCCTTCTTCGGCGTCGCCGACAGCACGCCCACCAGGCCGTCCTTGGGCACCTTGCGGCCCGGCGCGGTCATCCCCGAGTTGCCGAGGAAGGCCCGCTTGCCGATGCGCGCCGTCGCGATGTGCATCCAGCCGCCGTCGAGCTCGTACGGGGCCACCATCGTGTCGTCGGCCAGGAAGGCGCCGTCGCCGACGGAGGTCATGGTGGGCAGCGCGAGCACGGTCGACAGCTCCACGCCCCGGCCCACCTTCATGCCGAGCGCGCGCAGCCAGGCCGGCGTCAGCACGCTCGCGTACAGCGGGAACAGCCAGACCCGGGCCGCGGACATCAGCCGGCCCGTCGCCCACGCCTGCCACGCCTGGCGGCTGTGCACCGGATGGTGGCCGGGGCGCAGCCGGATGCCGAGCAGCCGCACGCTCACCAGCGTGACCAGGGCGAACACCGCCATTCCGACGACCGTCGCGAGCGGCACGCCGATCAGCGCGCCGGTGAGCGCCTCGCCGAGGGTGCGCGCGTCCCCGGCGTAGCGGGCCAGGACCGTCAGGCCGGACCCGATGGCGACCGCGGGGAACAGGCTGAGCACGACGGCCGACAGGCCGTACACCAGCACCCAGCGCCGGGACCGGACGGCCCGGTCGGAAGGCCGGGACCGGCGCGACTTGCCCTGCCGGGAGGCCGGGGCCCCGGCCCAGCGCTGCCCGGCCGGTACGGTGCCCGCGACCGCCGAGCCCGGGGCGATCTGGGCGTTCTTTCCGATCTTGGTGCCGGGCAGCAGCGTCGACCGGGAGCCGATCGTGGCGCCCGCGCCGATCCGGATCTCCCCGACGCGCACGACGTCGCCGTCGTACCAGTAGCCGCTGAGATCGACCTCCGGCTCGACCGAGGCGCCGCCGCCCAGCCGGAGCAGCCCGGTCACCGGGGGAGCGGAGTGCAGGTCGGCGTCGGGGCCCACCTTGGCGCCGAGCATCCGGGCGTACAGGCCCATCCAGGGCGCGCTGGCCAGGTCGGGGACGCCGAGCCTGGCGGCCAGCTGTTCGGCGAACCACAGCCGCAGGTGCACGCCGCCGCCGCGCGGATGGCGGCCGGGCCGTACGCGGCGCAGCAGCAGCCGGGCCGAGCCCGCGGCCAGGCCCATCCGTCCCGGCGGGGTGACGAAGACCAGCCAGCCCAGCGCCACCCACCACCACGACAGGGCAGGTGCCCAAGGCGGCGCGAGCAGGTTGCCGAGCGTCGCCAGCAGCACGATCCAGCGCATGGCGCCCGCCGTGAGCAGCGGCACCATCAGCGCGGCCTGCGCCACCGAGGCCCGCACGGGCATCGGGGTCACCGCCCGGCGGGCCGACTTGGCCGGGCCGCGCGTGGCCAGCAGCTCCGCCAGCCCGGCCAGCGTCGGGTGCGCGTAGACGTCGCCCACGGCCACGTCCGGGTAGTCGGCCCGCAGGACCGACACGAGCCGGGCCGCGGCCAGGCTCGTACCGCCGTCGGTGAAGAAGTCGGCCTCCGGCCCGTCCGGCGCGACGCCGAGGATGTCGCTCCACCGCTCGGCCAGCCAGGTCTCGACCGGGCTCAGCTCGCCGGGTGCGGCGGCCGAGGTGCTCGGCTCGGTCAGCGGCCAGGGCAGCGCGTCACGGTCGATCTTGCCCGAGGTACGGGTCGGAAGCGCCTCGACCATCGCCAGCCGGGGGACCAGCGCGGCGGGCAGTGATTCCGCCAGCAGCTCGCGGGCCTCCGCGAGGTCGAATCCGTCGCCCGCGACCAGGTAGCCGACGAGCAACTGGTGGCCGCCACCGGTGGTCCGCACCGCGGCGGCCGCGCCCGTGACGCCCGGCAGCGCCTGCAGCGCGGCGTCCACCTCACCCAGCTCGATCCGCCGGCCGCCCAGCTTCACCTGGTCGTCGGCCCGGCCGAGGAAGTAGAGCCCTTCCGGCTCGGCGCGTACGAGGTCGCCGCTGCGGTAGGCGCGTTCCCAGCCGAGTGACGGCAGCGGCGTGTACTTCTCGGCGTCCTTGGCCGCGTCCAGGTAGCGGGCCAGGCCCACACCGCCGATGATCAGCTCTCCGGTCTCGCCCATGGCCACCGGGTCGCCCGACTCGCCGACCACGGCCAGATCCCAGCCGTCGAGGGGCAGCCCGATGCGTACGGGCTCCGCGCCGGTGAGCCGCGCCGCGCACGCGACGACCGTCGCCTCGGTGGGGCCGTAGGTGTTCCAGACCTCTCGTTCCGGTACGGCCAGCCGCTCCACCAGCTCGGGCGGGCACGCCTCGCCACCGAAGATGAGTAGCCGGATGCCGTCGAGCGACTCGACCGGCCAGAGCGCGGCCAGGGTAGGCACCGTCGAGACGGCCGTGATGCCCTGCGCGGCCAGCCAGGGTCCCAGGTCCATGCCGGTACGCACCAGCGACCGGGGGGCGGGCACCAGGCAGGCGCCGTGCCGCCAGGCCAGCCACATCTCCTCGCAGGAGGCGTCGAAGGCGACCGACAGGCCCGCGAGCACCCGGTCGCCGGGGCCCAGCGGGCGCTCCTGGAGGAACAGGCCGGCCTCGGCGTCGACGAACGCGGCGGCGGAGCGGTGCGTCACGGCGACGCCCTTGGGCTTGCCGGTGGAGCCGGAGGTGAAGATGATCCAGGCGTCGTCGTCCGGCTCGGGCGGTCGTGGAGCGTGATCGTCGCGGGGGGCCGGCGACTCGGGCGACATGGTCCGTACGACCAGTCTGCCGGTCAGCTCGTCCGCCGGGTCGTCCGCCGGCTCGTCGCTCGCCCTGCCGGTCACGATCGCGGAGACGGCGGCCTCGGTGAAGACCAGCTCGGCGCGCTCCTCGGGGTCGTCGGCGTCGACGGGCACGTACGCGGCGCCGGCCGCGAGCACGGCGAGGATCGTGACGTACAGCTCGACGGTGCCGGACGGCACGCGCACGCCCACCCGGTCGCCGCGGCGGACGCCGGACGCCGTGAGCTCGTCCGCCACCCGCGCCACCTCGGCGCGGAGCCGCCGGTAGTCGAATCGGGTGGTGCCGTCGTCGAGCGCGGGTTCGTCCGGGTGGAGGCGCGCGGTCTCGTCGAGGATGTCGAGCAGGGTACGGGGCGCCGAGGCCAGCGGGCCCGCTGGATAAACGGCCCGTGAAGCGATTCTTAACGGCTCGAAACGGTCAATGTCTTCGATATGATCGAGGTGTAGGAGATCGGCTGCGTATGGGCGCAAATACTGCTCCTCAAGTCAGGCGGAGCCGACCCTGCCGCATCCTGCTGCCCCTGAAGGGGCTCCGAAGGGCACACGCTGCGTCCGCCGCCTTTGTGGCTTTTGCGCCACCGGGATACCAACAGTCGCACATCGGCCGTATATTCCGATCCAGCGGTGCCTGCGGGGGCGCGCGGGTAGGAGTCTACTTTGTAAAGGCGGCGGGCGCGCTTGGTCCCGAGCTCACGCACGCTTGGCGATGGCGGTGATCCACGGCTGGACCAGCCGCGCCGCCAGCGGCCCGAACGCGGCCAGGATCAGCACATATGCCGCGGCCAGTGGCCCGAGATCGGGGTGGGCACCGGCGCCCACCGCCAGCCCGGCGATCACGATGTTGAACTCACCGCGGGGGATCAGCGAGATCCCCGCTCTGGCCCGTCCGGCCTTGCCGATGCCGGCCCGGCGAGCGGCGTAGAAGCCGGTCAGCAACTTGGTGACCATGCTGACCACGGCCAGCAACACGGCCAGCCCGGCCACCGGGCCGATCTTCGTCGGGTCCGTCTGCAGGCCGAAGAAGACGAAGAAGACGGCCGCGAACAGGTCACGCAGCGGGGCCAGCAGCGCCTGGGCGTCCTCCGCCAGCTCCCCGGACAGCGCGATGCCGACCAGGAACGCGCCGACCGCGGCCGACACCTGGAGCTGCTGGGCCACACCGGCCACCAGCAACGCCAGCCCGACCACCTTCAGCAGCAGCACCTCGGAGTTGGGGCTGCGCACGAACGCCTCGATGAAGCGGCCGTAGCGCAGCGCGACCAGCAGCACCACGCTGACCGTGCCCAGCGCGATGGCCACCGTGACCGCGCCGCCCACCAGGCTCAACCCGGCCAGCAGGGCGGTCAGGACGGGCAGGTAGACGGCCATCGTCAGGTCCTCGAAGACCAGGAGCGACAGCACCACCGGTGTCTCCCGGTTGCCGATCCAGCCCAGGTCCGACAGCACTTTCGCGGTGATGCCGGAGGACGTGGCGTAGGTGACCCCGGCCATCGCCACCGCCGCCACCGGGCCCCAGCCCAGAAGTAAGGCGCAGATCGCGCCCGGTGCCGCGTTCAGCACCAGATCCACGAGCCCGGCTCGGGCGTTGCCCTTCAAGCTGGTCACCAGCTCGTCGGCGTTGTACTCCAGGCCGAGGGTGAGCAGCAGCAGGATGACGCCGAGCTCGGCGCCGACAGAGATGAACTCCTCGCTGGTGGCCAGCGGCAGAATGCCGCCGGTGCCGAAGGCGAGTCCAGCGATCAGATAGAGGGGGATCGGGGAGATGCCGACGCGCAGGGCCAGCGCTCCCAGGATGCCAAGCCCCAGCAGAACCGCGCCGAACTCCAGGAACAGAATCGCCGTGTGATGCACTCGCGGCCCTACCCGTTGATGAAGATGTCGGCCACCGCGGCGGTGCTGTCAGCGCTGCCCACCACGACGACGATGTCGCCCGCCGCCAGGACGAAGTCCGGGCCCGGGCTGACCAGGACCTGGCCGGCGCGTACCGCGGCCACGATGGAGGCGCCCGTACGGGTGCGCACCCGCGCGTCTCCCATCGGCCGGCCCGCGTACGGCGAGTCCTCAGCGATCGGCAGCTTCTCGCTGACCAGTCCCTCGACCTCGCGGTGCAGGTCGTTGAGCCGCTGGATCACCCGCGGCGCACCCAGCAGCTCGGCCAGCGCGTCGGCTTCCTCGTCGTTCAGCTTGACGGTCTCGCACGCGCGATCGGGGTCGGCGGGATCGTAGATCACCAGATCCCGGCGGCCGGTGCGGTGTGAGACGATGCCGATCCGCCGCCCGGACCGCGTGGTGAACTCGTGCCGCAGCCCGATTCCTGGCAACGCCGTCTGTTCGATCTCCACCGCTACCCCATCCGGTCAAGATTTCGATTACTTGGCCAAACCGTATCAATTCCGCGTGTTGACAGCGGGGGGTCGTCTGGGGGAGAGGCAGGCGGGACGGCGTCAACGCCGTGTTATCGTCCCACACCTGAAAGTCGCCGCTAGACCATCGGGGGAGCCATGGAACGCAGGTTCGCCGCGCGTGAGCAGCTGACGGGTGTGGCGCGGGCGGCCCTGGGGGCCGAGCGCCGGCTGGCCGACGTGACGCGCCTTCGAGGGGGCACGAAGAAGGGCGTGTACCGGCTCCTCCTCGACGACGGTTTCACCGCCATCGCCTATATCTGGGACGCGGCCGAGAACTACTGGCCCGGTCTTCAGGTCGACGATCCCGCGGACCCGTTCTCGCCCGCTTCCGGTCTGGAGTTGTTCGAGGCCGCTCATCGGCGGCTGGACGGCGCCGGGGTGCGGGTGCCGCGGGTCTATCTGGCCGACCGGAGCAGGGAGCTCTATCCGGCCGACATCGCGGTGGTCGAGGACGTGCCGGGCGGGACATTGGAGACGCTGCTCCAGCGTGATCCGCGGGCGGCGGCTCCGGTCCTCGCGCGGCTGGCCGAAGCGCTCGAGGAGATGCGGGGTCAGGTGGCGCCGGGCTTCGGCAAGGTGGCCTGGGTCGACCGTGGCGGGGTCTCGGCGGGCCGGTCGTGCGAGCAGCTGGTCTTCGACCGGGCGCTCGTCGACCTCGAGGACGGGGCAGCTCGGGACGGGCGGCTCGCGGCGGCTCATGATCGGCTGGCGGGCGTGATCCGGGAGCTGGCGGCGGGCGTTCGGCCGCGCTCGGCGCACGCGCTGGTCCATGGGGAGCTGGGACCGGACCACGTGCTGGTGGACGACGCGGGGCGGCCGATGCTGATCGACATCGAGGGGCTGATGTACTTCGACGTCGAGTGGGAGCACGCGTTCCTGCGCCTGCGCTTCCACGAGCATTACGAGTCGCTGCGCTGGGAGGGGCTGGATGAGCGGCGGCTGTCGTTCTACACGCTGGCGATGCGGCTGTCGCTGGTGGCCGGGCCGTTGCGGTTGATCGAGGGTGATTTTCCGGGGCGTGAGTTCATGCGGGGGATCGCCGAGCACAATCTGCAGCAGGCGCTGGCGTTCGTCGGCGGGTGAGCTGTCAGGCCGACTTGCCGTGGCGTTCCGGGCGGCGGCGGGGGTGGTCGTGGGGCACCAGGGTGGGATTGACATTGTCGAGTACGGTGTCGCGGTCGATGACGATCCGGGCCACGTCGTCGCGGCTCGGCATTTCGTACATGAGATTGAGCAGTGTCTCTTCGAGGATGGCGCGGACGGCCCTGGCGCCGGTGCGGCGCAGGAGCGCCTGGTCGGCGATGGCGGCGAGGGCTTCGGCGGTGAATTCGAGGTCGATGCCGTCGAGGGCGAAGAGCCGCTGATACTGCCTGATGACCGCGTTGCGGGGTTCGGTGAGGATCCGGATGAGGTCCGCGCGGTCGAGCGGGTCCAGGGTGGAGATCACCGGTAGCCGGCCGACGAGTTCGGGGATGAGACCGAAGCTCAGCAGGTCGGCGGGGGTGACGTGAGGTCGCGGGCCGGTTCTCCGGGTGGGGGCGTATCCGGCGCTGCCGTGGCCGGTGCGTTGGCCGATGAGGTCGTCGAAGCCGGTGAAGGCGCCACCCGCGATGAACAGCACATGGGTGGTGTCGATGTGGATGACTTCCTGGTGGGGGTGTTTGCGGCCGCCTTGGGGCGCGACGCCGACGGTGGTGCCTTCCAGGATCTTGAGCAGTGCCTGCTGGACGCCTTCGCCCGAGACGTCGCGGGTGATGGAGGGGTTGTCGCTCTTACGGGTGATCTTGTCGATCTCGTCGATGTAGACGATGCCTGTCTCGGCCTTTGCGATGTCGTTTCCGGCGGCCTGAAGGAGCTTGAGGAGGATGGTCTCGACGTCTTCGCCGACGTAGCCGGCTTCGGTCAGCGCGGTGGCGTCGGCGATGGCGAAGGGCACGTCGAGCATTCTGGCGAGGGTCTGGGCGAGGTGGGTCTTGCCGCTGCCGGTGGGCCCGATGAGCAGGATGTTGGATTTGCCGAGTTCGAGGTCCTCGGTGTGCCGGACGCGTTTGTAGTGGTTGTAGACGGCGACGGCGAGTGTTCTTTTGGCGGCGTCCTGGCCGATGACGTAGTGGTCGAGGCGGTCGTGCATGTCCCGTGGTGTGGGCAGGTCAGGGGGCGGGGTGCGCTCGTCGGCCTTGATGAGTTCGGTGCAGAGTCCGACGCATTCGTCACAGATGCAGATGCCGGCGGGGCCGGCGATGAGCTTGCGGACCTGCCGCTGGGTCTTGCCGCAGAAGGTGCATGTCGGCTGGTCGCGGACCATTGAGGTGTCTCCTCGATGATCAGAGGGTCACGGTGAGGGCGGCCAGGCGCCAGGTGCCGGGGTCGGGGGCGCGCGGCGCGGGCTCGGCGAGCGCGAGGCCGGGGTGGCGGCGCAGCAGGGTGGTGAGGGCGACTTCGGTCTGTACGCGGGCGAGGGCGGCGCCGACACAGAAGTGCGGGCCGTGGGCGAAGCCGAGATGCCCGGGTTGTCCGGCGGGCCGGGTGAGGTCGAGGCGGTCCGGGTCGGTGTAGGCGCGGGGGTCGCGGTGGGCGGCGGCGATGGAGGCGGTGACGGCGTCTCCCTTGGCTATGGGGGTGCCGCACAGTTCGGCGTCTTCGCGGGCGTAGCGGGGGATCGTCAGCAGGGTGGGGCCGCACCAGCGGATGAGCTCTTCGACGGCGCCGGGCATGAGGCCGGGGTCGGCGCGGAGCGCGGCCAGTTGCTCGGGGTGGGTGAGCAGGGTCTCGACGGCGTTGGCGATGAGGTTGGTGGGGGTTTGGCCGGCCATGACCAGATGCCAGATGAGGGTGACGAGCTCGGTGTCGCTGAGCCGGTCGCCGTCTTCCGCCTGGGCCTCGATGAGATCGGAGATCAGGTCGTCGGCGGGCTCGGCCCTGCGGCGGGCGACGGCCGCCTTGGCGCCGTCGATGATCGCGGGTATGGCGGCGGCGAAGGCGGGGCCCGCGCTGGTGACGACCGTGGCGCCGTACTCGCGCCAGCGGAGGCGGTCGGGCACGGGGATGCCGACGAGCTCGCAGATCACGTCCATGGGCAGCGGCCGGGCGAAATGGGCCATCAGGTCGACGGGGCCGTGACCGGGCAGGTCGTCGAGGAGGGCCTCGACGATCGGCGCGACGCGCGGGGCGAAGTCGGCGGCGCGGCGGGCGGTGAAGGCGGGGGCGGCCAGCCTGCGTAGCCGCAGGTGCTCGGCGCCGTTCATCTCCGACATGGTGCGCATGTACGGCCGGCAGTCCTCGGGGACGTCGGGCCGCATGAAGCTGTCGCTTCTGATCTCGAATCGGGGGTCGCCGAGCATCGTCTTGATGTCGGCGTGGCGGGTCACGACCCACATGGGGCCGAAGCCGGGGGCGCCCACACGGGCGATGGGGGAGATCTCGCGAGCGCGGCCGTAGGCGGTGAAGGGGTCGCGGTGCACGTCGGGGTCGGTGAGGTCGATGTGCGGTACGTCGCTGGTCATGTGTCCTCCACGCCGAATTTCGGATGATCTCATCATACGGATGGTGAAGGTATCTTGATGATGGCTGTTCGGCAAACTCCAGCAGGTCGCGCAAAATCGGTTGCCCGGCCCGGCGGCCGTCTGTTGTACTCCCTCCCGGCAACCAGTCCACCGACCTAAGGAGCACACCGATGAGGCCGGCGTTCGTGTCCCCCGCTACGGCAACAGCCACCTATCTAGAGGACAGAACGCTTGAAACGCACGTTGAACTTGGGGATCTTGGCGCATGTAGACGCCGGTAAGACCAGCCTGACCGAGCGGCTGCTCTACGCCGCCGGTGTCATCGACGAGATCGGCAGCGTCGATGACGGCAGCACCCAGACCGACTCGCTGGCCCTGGAACGACAGCGCGGCATCACGATCAAGTCCGCCGTCGTCTCCTTCGTTATCGGCGACGTCACGGTCAACCTGATCGACACGCCCGGCCACCCCGACTTCATCGCCGAGGTCGAACGCGTGCTGAGCGTGCTCGACGGCGCCGTGCTGGTCATCTCCGCCGTCGAGGGTGTGCAGGCCCAGACCCGCGTGCTGATGCGCACGCTGCGGCGGCTGCGGATTCCCACCCTGCTGTTCGTCAACAAGATCGACCGCCGTGGCGCCCAGGACGACGGGCTGCTGCGGGCCATCGCCGAGAAGCTGACGCCCGCGATCGTGGCGATGGGCTCGGTGCGCGATCCGGGCACTTCAGACGCGGCCTTCCTTCCGTACGGGCCCGGCGACGCCGCCTTCACCGCGCGGCTGACCGAGCTGCTGGCCGACCACGACGACGCCTTCCTGGCCGCCTACGTCCATGACGAGACGGCCGTCTCCTATCGGCGGCTGCGGCGCGAACTCGCGGCGCAGACCGGGCAGGCGCTGGCGCACCCGGTGTTCTTCGGCTCGGCGATCACCGGCGCGGGCGTGGACGCGCTGAGCGCCGGCATCGCGGAACTGCTGCCCGCCGCCCAGGGCGAGCCCGGCGACCCCGTCTCGGGCACGGTCTTCAAGGTCGAACGCGGCCCAGCGGGGGAGAAGATCGCTTATGCCCGGATGTTCGGCGGAACGGTACGCGTACGGGACCGGCTGCGGTTCCACGACGGTCAGGGCGAGCCCCGCGACGATCAGAAGGTCACCGCGCTGAGCGTGTTCGAGCGCGGCGCCGACGTCCAGCGCCCCTCGGTCGCGGCGGGCCAGATCGGCAAGCTGTGGGGCCTGGCCGACATCCAGCTCGGCGACACGATCGGCGAACCGCGCAAGGACGCCGGCCACCACTTCGCCCCGCCCACCCTGGAGACGGTCGTCGTCCCCGCGCGCCCCGCCGCGCTGGGTGCCCTGCGCGTGGCCCTCGCCCAGCTCGCCGAGCAGGATCCGCTCATCGACCTGCGCCAGGACGACATCCGGCAGGAGATCTACGTCTCGCTCTACGGCGAGGTGCAAAAGGAGGTCATCCAGGCGACCCTGGCCGCCGACTTCGGCCTCGAGGTCGGCTTCCGCGAGACGACCACGATCTGCGTCGAACGGCCGATCGGCGCGGGCGCGGCGGTCGAGTTCAACGGCAAGGCGCCCAACCCGTTCCTGGCCACGGTCGGGCTGCGCGTCGAGCCCGCCCCGGTGGGCGCCGGCGTGCGCTACCGGCTGGCGGTCTCGCCCGGGGCGCTGCCCCTGGCCTTCCACAAGGCGGTCGAGGACACCGTACGGGAGAGCCTGAACCAGGGCCTGTACGGATGGCAGGTCACCGACTGCACGGTCACCATGACGCATTCCGGCTATTCGCCCCGCCAAAGTCACTCCCACGCCATCTTCGACAAGAGCATGTCGAGCACCGGCGCGGACTTCCGCCACCTGACGCCACTGGTGCTGATGAACGCGCTACGACAGGCGGGCACCAGGGTGCACGAGCCGATGCACCGCTTCACCCTGGAGGTCCCGGCCGACACGATCGGCGGCGTGCTGCCGGAGCTGGCCCGGCTGCGGGCCGTCCCCCGCACACCGGCCATGCGAGGCGCGTCCTGCCTGGTCGAGGGGGACATCCCGGCGGCCCGCGTACACGAGTTGCAGCAGCAGTTGCCGGGGCTGACCCGCGGCGAAGGCGTGCTGGAGTCGGCCTTCGACCGCTACGAGCCCGTCTCCGGCGCGCCGCCGGCCCGGCCGCGCACGGACCACAACCCGCTGGATCGCAAGGAGTACCTGCTCCACGTCATGCGGCGGGTCTGATCAGCGGTCAGGGATGCTTTCGGCGGATCAGTGGGGGCAAAGGGGTAGATGTCGCTATTGTTGGGCCCGCGCGCCTCAGAGTCACCTCCGGCGCCTCTGGTAACCACGGTCACCGAGGCAGAGCCCGAGAGACAGGCGAACGGGACAGCCACGGGGAAGGCGCGCTGCACGGCGTCCCGTCCGCCGAACGGGGATAGGGACCGGGTCGCTTGTCCCATGCGGCGATCCATGAAGGACGGGATTGGTCATGGCCACGCGGCGCGAGCGTCTTCGCTATTGGTTCGACAACACGATGTCGAAGGGCACTCCGGCCCTGATCGGCTGGCTCGCGCTGGTGACCGTGGTCATGGTCGTGGGTTTCGGCGTGCTCGTCATGCTGCTCGCCCAGGACGACGTGCCGCACAAGTCCTGGGGCGAGGCGCTGTGGGGCATGCTCATGCGGGCGATGGACGCCGGCACCGTGGCGGGCGACAACGAGGGCAGCCCGCTCTTCACCGTCCTGGGGTTCACGATCACGATCGGCGGCCTGCTCATCGTCAGCAGCCTCGTCGGTGTGCTCACCACCGGTCTGGACAACAAGCTGACGGAGCTGCGCAAGGGCCGCTCCAGGATCGTGGAGTCCGGGCACACGACGCTGATCGGCTGGTCGGACCAGATCTTCACGATCATCCCCGAGCTGGTGGAGGCCAACGAGAGCGAGTCGAAGTCCTGCGTGGCGATCCTGGGGGACCGCGACAAGCTGGAGATGGAGGAGGAGTTGCGCTCGCGGCTGGGCAGCACCGGCAAGACCCGGGTCGTCGTCCGCTCCGGCAGCCCGACCGAGCCGACCGACCTCGACCTGATGAGCCTCGACACGGCGCGGGCGGCCATCGTGCTGTCCCCGGCCGGTGACGATCCCGACGCGCACGTCGTCAAGACGCTGCTGGCGCTGACGAACCGCAACTGGCGACGGCGCCGTCCGCCGATCATCGCCTCCGTCACGGACACGACCAACCTGGTGGCCGCCGAGCTGGCCGGGGGCGGCCACGCGCAGGTGGTCGACACCGACGACATCGCCTCCCGGCTCATCGTGCAGTCCTGCCGCCAGTCGGGCCTGTCGGTGGTCTGCACGGACCTGCTGGACTTCGGCGGCGACGAGATCTACCTGCGGCCCGAGCCGAAACTGACCGGCTTCCCCTATGGCGAGGCGCTGTTCGCCTACGAGACCGCCTCGCTCATCGGCATCCGGCACGGCGACGGGTCCGTGGTGCTCAACCCGCCGATGAACACCGAGATCACGCCGGACGACCAGATGATCGTGGTCGCCGAGGACAACTCCGCCATCCGGCTCGTCCGCAGCTTCCCGCCGATCGTCGAGGGCGCGATCACCCGCCCGGTCCGCCAGCAGACGCCCCCGGAGCGGACGCTGATGCTGGGCTGGAACAACCGCGCCCCGAAGATCGTGCAGGAGCTGGACCACTACGTCTCGCCCGGATCGACCCTGCACGTGGCGGCCACCGCCGTCGAGGAGAGCGACAGCCTGGACCGGGCGAAGGTGGCCCTGCGCAACCTGGCGGTGAACGTCAAGGAGTGCGACACCACCGACCGGGTCACCCTGGAAGCGCTGGACGTGGGCACCTTCGACCACATCATCGTGCTGGCCGACAGCAACCTGGAGCCGCAGCACGCCGACTCGCGCACGCTGGTGACGCTGCTGCACCTGCGCGACATGGCCTCGAAGTCCGGGCAGCGGTACGCGATCGTCAGCGAGATGAACGACGACCGCAACCGCCGGCTGGCCCAGGTCACCAAGGCCGACGACTTCGTCGTCAGCGACAAGCTGATCAGCCTGCTGATGACCCAGCTGTCGGAGAACCCGCACCTGGGGCAGGTGTTCCGCTTCCTGTTCGACTCCGCCGGGTCGGAGATCTACCTCAAGCCGGCGACGGACTACGTCCAGCCCGGCGTGCCGGTCAGCTTCGCCACCGTGATCTACTCCGCGCGGACGCGCGGTGAGACCGCGATCGGCTACCGCGTGCTGGCCGAGGCCGCCTCGCCACCCGCCTACGGTGTCGTACTAAATCCGGGTAAGTCGGCTGCTGTCACGTTCGGCCCCCGCGACCTGGTGATCGTCCTCGCTGAGGACTGAAGTCATCGGATGAGTTGACCGCCCCGGAGGGCAGTTTTCTTGACTCTGGGCTCTGTCTCGTGTATTCGTCGGATGTCTGAGAGATCAGTCTTGTTGGCGTTACCCCCCGTCAGCCCAACGAGAGAGCGATCGCCATGCAGCGCCGCCGCACCCCCTCCAGAGTCCTGTCCGCCTGCGCCGCCCTTCTTCTCGCCCTGACCGCCTACATCGTCGGCGCTCCCGCCGCCGGCGCGGAGGTCGAGCACCCGCGGCAGCAGTGGCTGCGCGACTCGACCGCGGGACTCTTCCTGCACTGGGGCATGTTCACCGCGCCCCGCCACCTCGACTGCGCCGCCTGGGAGCGGGACGTCACCGGCGGTGGCTGGAGCCCTGACTACTGGGTCGACGAGGCCCGCAAGCTGGGCGCCTCCTACATCGTGCTGGCCACCTTCCACAGCAGGCTCGGCTACGCCCGGCCGTGGCCGTCGAAGATCCCCGGCAGCTGCGCCACCCAGCGCGACCTGCTCGGCGAGCTGGTGAAGGCGGGCCAGGCCAAGGGCGTACGGGTCATCCTCTACATGACCGACGACCCGCAGTGGCACAACGAGCAGGGCGTCGAGACGCTCGACTCGGCCGCCTACTCCGCCTACAAGGGCCGCTCGGTCGACCTGACAACCAGGAACGGATTCGGCCAGTTCAGCTACGACCTGTTCTTCGAGGTCATGGAGAACTATCCGGACCTGGCCGGGTTCTGGATCGACAACGACAACGAGTACTGGGAGCAGAACCAGCTTTATGAGCAGATCAGGCAGAAGCGCCCGTCCTGGTTGCTGAGCAACAACAACGAGGACACCCCGATCATGGACACGGTCAGCAACGAGCAGAAGACCGGCATGACACCGGCCTACGACTACCCGCAGGCCGCCTTCACCCCGATGCCGCGCCTGACCGAGGCCGACTACAAGCTCCCGACCACCGGCGACTGGTGGTACGACGGCGGCAGCCACCCCGTCGACTTCCGCCTCAGCACCGGCCGCTACGTCACCAACGCCGGCTCCTCCATGAAGTCGCTGATGGCCGAGACCCCGATGGTCAACGGCAGGTTCCCGCCGCAGCAGGAGGAGTTCAACAACTTCATGGCCGGGTGGGTGCCGCCGATCCGGTCCTCGCTGCAGGGTACCGAGGGCGGCGGCTACATGTACGGCGGCATGCAGCCGGGCTTCTGGAACGACGGCGCGCACGGCGTCGTCACCGTCGAGCGCGGCGCGAAGGTCCAGTACGTGCACGTGGTCACCAGGCCCAGGACCGATCAGGTGCGGCTGCGCGACAACGGCTACCGCGTGTCCGCGGTGAGCGATCTGCGTACGGGCGAGCGGATGCGGTTCGCCCAGTCCGGCGGCTACCTGACGATCCTCGGCATCACCAAGTGGGACGACTACGACACCGTGTTCAAGGTCGAGACCCGCGGCCAGGAGCACTTCTATCCCCAGAGCGCGCTCAAGGCGACCGCCACGTCCACCCGCGCGGGTCACCCGGCCGGCGCCCTGGTCGACGGCAGCTTCCAGAACTACTGGGACGCCGACGCCAAGCTGCCCGTCTCGCTCACCCTCGACCTCGGCAAGCGGCGCGAGGCCGCCTACCTGGCGGTCAACCAGCGCGAGTGGTCGCCGACGTACGCCCGCGAGACGTTCGGCCGGCCCGAGGACTCGGCCCGGATCAAGGACTACCGGGTCTACGCCGGCGACGACGGCAAGCACTGGGGCAAGCCCGTACGTTCCGCCGCGATGCGCAGCGCGCGCGGCGTGCAGTTCATCGACCTCGGCGGCATCCGCGCCCGCTACCTCAAGCTGGAGGTCCTCAACACCTGGGGCGGCCCGCAGGCGCCGCGCTTCTACCAGGAGCTTCAGATCGACGAGATCAAGGTGGCGTCGGCCTACCCGGTGGGCCTCGGGGCGGCGATGCCGCTGGAGGCGGAGCGGCAGGCCAGGAGCGGCTCGGCCCGGCCGGACCTGTGCCAGGCGTGCTCCGGCCTGGCCAGGGTGGTGGGGCTCGGCGGCGGCCCGCGCAACGCGGTCACCTACCGCGACGTCACGGTGCCGGCGGCCGGGACGTACCGGCTCGAACTCGATCACACCGCCGCCGCGGCCACCTCATTGTCGGTGAGCGTCAACGGCGCGGCGGCGGTGGAGGTGCCGGTGAGCGGCGACAACGCCGACGTTCCCGCCGCCACGGCGCTGGCGGTGCCGCTGAACGCGGGCGCCAACACGATCACGCTGTCCAGTACGGCCCGGCAGGGCCCAGGGCTCGACCGGATCGCCGTCGCGCCGATGCCGCCGGCCTCGGAGGTCCCCAAGACGACGATGACCGTGGACCCGTCCGGCCTGCAGTGGGTCGGTCCCGGGCAGCAGTCGATGAAGGTGTCGACGAAGCTGCGGCTCGACGTCGACGACGCGCTCGACCAGGTCAACCTGGCCCCGGTGGTGCCGGCCGGCTGGACGCTGACGGGCGCCGCCGCGACGGCCGCCACCTTGCGGCTCGGTCAGACGCTGGAGGGCACCTGGACCCTCACCTCGCCGCCCGGCCAGGACGTCACCACGGCCGACATCCCCATCACCGCGTCCTTCCAGGTGCTGGGGCGCGCCAACCAGGTCACCAAGCAGCTGCGAGTGCGGCTGCGTCCGGCCGACCGGGTGTTCGTGCGGGAGGCCGAGGACTCGCGCAACCGGCTCGGCAGCGCGGGCATCACCAACTGCTCGCCCTGCTCGGGTGGGCAGAAGGTGCGCAACCTGGGCGGGGCGGCGGACGCGTACGTGCTGTTCGAGGACGTCACCGTCGACACGGCCCGCCAGTACACGCTGTTCATCGACTTCACGGTCAACGGCGACCGCTCCTACTTCGTCACCGTCAACGACGCCGCGCCGATCGAGGTGAAGGTGAGCGGCGTCGGCAACAACACCCCGTACACGACGTCCGTGCCCGTCACCCTGCGGGCGGGCGCCAACACCATCAAGATTCACAACGACACGGAGGCCGCGCCCGACCTGGACCGGCTGTCACTCGGCTGAGGCCGGTGCCCGCCCCGTACCGCCGGGCTCCCCGGTGGAACGGGGCGGCTGCCAGGGCCAGCGGCCGTCCAGCTCGACCTGGAGCGAGACGCTCAGGAACGTGCGGACCGCGACGATGATGGCCAGCACCCCGAGGCTCTGGAAGGTGGGGGAGACCGCGACGGTCTTGATGATGTCGGCCCCGACCAGGAACTCCAGTCCCAGCAGGATCGAGCGGCCCACGCCCCGCCGGTAGGCCTGGTAGAGACCGGCCACCTGGCGGGACCGGGTCAGGCTCACGCCGTACGTGATGGTGGCGATGACCAGGCCGGCCGAGATCACGGCCACGCCCACGATGTCCAGCACCGTGCCGATGAGCTCGATGACGTCCTTCACCTGCACGCTGTCCCTCTCCCCGGCCCGCCGATACGTCCGGATCATGGTCGCATACGCCACTTGGACGCGCTTGCGTCATCCGGCATGTACCCACCAGCGCGCAGGCCCGTCAGGTGAGCAGCAAGGCGAGCGCGAGCGTCAGCAGCAGGGAGTCCAGCCGGTCCAGCAGCCCGCCCGCGCCCGCCAGCCACGACGCCGAGTCCTTGACGCCGGCCCCGCGCTTGACCATCGACTCCAGCAGATCGCCCAGCGGGGCACCCGCCGCCACGGCGATCGCCAGCGGGACGGTGAACGCCCCCAGCAGCGCCAGCGCGCCCAGCCCGACGGCCGCCCCGGCCAGCGCGCCGCTCCAGCGCTTGGCCGGGGACAGCGGCGACAGGGACGGCCCGCCCAGCGACCGCCCGGCGAACGAGGCCGCGATGTCGCCCACCGACACCGCGACGAACACCGCCAGCACGACCGGCCCGAGCAGCACCACTCCCACCAGCGGAAGCAACCAGACCACCCCGAACACCCCGAGCGACGCCCTCCTGAGCCCGCCCGCCGCGTCGCCCCCGAGCAGCGGCACGAGCACGACGACCAGGACGGCGGCGACCAGCACCCGAGGCAGGTACGGCGGCGCCAGCCACGCCACCGGTGGCAGCGCGCCCGCGACCGCCACGAGCACCACCCGGTCGGGAACGGCCAGCCCCACCAGCCCGCCGTACTCCACGGCGCACACCACCCCGGCCACGGCGGCGAGCACCGCGGCCCCACCCGGCCCGGCGTACAGGGCGGCGACCACGACGGGCACGGCCACCGCCCAAGCGCACCACCGCAGTATGTACTCCCGCCGGCGCGACAGCGCGACGGCGACCCCACCGACGACGAGCGCGACGGCGATGTACGGGATGGCCGTGGCAGGTGTGATCACGGGGTGGTCCGCAGGCGGTCCAGTGCGGTGGCGACGGTGGTGGCGACGCGGTCGTTGGCGTCGGGGTCGCGTACCGTGATCCGTACCGTCCGGCCCTCGAAGGCGGGGGACAGGGGCGACAGGTCGCGCAGGAACACCCCGTCCCGCCGGCACGCCGCCACCAGACCGGCCGCTGTAGGCCCGGACCGGGGCAGCGTCAGCAGGACGAAGTTGGCGGCCGACTCGTGGACCCGCAGGTCGTCGCCGAGACCGGCGAGCCGTTCGGCGAGGCCGGAGCGCAGGATACGGGTCCGGGCCCAGCGTCCGGCGTAGTAGTCAGGGTCGCGCAGGGCGTGCACGGCGGCGATCTGGGCGGGCAGGCTGAGCCCCCAGGGCGGGGCCCAGCGGCGCGACTCGGCCGCCAGCTCCGCCGGTCCGGCGAGGTAGGCCGCTCGCAGTCCGGATAAGGCGTACATCTTGGACAGCGATTTGCACACCACGGTATTGCTCGAGGCAGCGGCGTACCGCTCCAGCGACGGTGACGGCGACGACGGCGGCGACGGTGAATGCCCGGAGTCGGCGTACTCGACGTACGCCTCGTCGATCCAGAACCGCGTCCCGCCCGGCGCGTCCGCGATCACCCGGCGCAGCTCACCGGCATCGGTGTGGACGCCGGTCGGATTGTTGGGGTTGACGATGACCACCAGGTCATAGTGCTCGCGCAGCGTGTCCCGCAGGCGGTCGAGGTCCGGCCGCCAGCGGTCGGCCCGGCGCAGCGGGAACCGGTCGGCGCGGCAGCCGATCACCTGCTCGACGACATGGGCGTACTCCCCGTAGACGGGGTCGGGCAGCAGGACTCGCGAGGAGGTGTCCAGCCAGCCGCGGAACGCGCGGAAGATCAGGTCCGACGAGCCCGCCCCGGTCGCGACGGCGTCCGGGGGCAGGTCGCGGCGTTCGGCGATCTCCTCGACGAGCCCTTCGGGGTAGGCGGGGGGAGAGGTGCGGGCGAGCCAGCCCTGGTCGCCGCCCAGCAGCTCGACCACGGCGGGAGCGGGCGGATACCAGGCGTCGAGCACGTCGGCGGGCACGACGTCGTCGCGCGCCGGCAGGCTGTCGAACCGGCGGCCCAGCACCCCGATCGAGGCGCCGCCGTGCTGGCAGGCGGGCGGTCCGGGCAGGAACGGCATCTCCATGCTCCAGCGCACCCGCGGCTCCAGGGCGCGCAGCAGCGGGCCGTGGTGCCGCCGCGCCCGTTCGGCCAGCTCGCTCACCTGCCCGGACAGCACCTCGAAGGTGACGGCCCCCGCGCGTACCCGGGTACCGGTGCCGGTCAGCCCGGCGGCCAGGTACATCCCGAGGATCTCGGTCCGGCCCAGCGCCGCGACGACGCGGCCGCCGTGCGCGGCCACCCAGCGCAGCGCCGCGTACATGAGCAGCGGCGCCGCCGCCGAGCCCCGCCAGCGCGGGTCCACGGTCAGGATGCGGATCTCGAACAGGTCCTCCCTGCCCAGGACCGGATGCCCGGCGCGGCTGAGGTACTTGTCGATCGAATAGCGGCCCGCCCAGGCCGGCGTGATGCTGACGAACCCCACCGGCCGGTCGCCGTGGGCGGCGACGATGTAGACGTTGCCGTCGTCGAGGGCGTCGCTCAGCCGTTCGGCCTGGTTGGGCGGGTGCTGGCCGAGCTCGTGCGCGTAGACCTCGTGCCGCAGCCGGTAGATCCACTCTCTGTCGGACACGGACCCGGGGCGGATCTCCAGCATGACCATGTCTAGTCCGACGTACGCCGACACCAGCCGGGTTCCTGGTGAAGGCTAGGGGTGGGCGGCCAGCAGGCGGGCGCGGCTGTTGCTCAGGTGGACGCGGGTCGCGGCGCGCGCGCCCTCGCCGTCCTGGCGCTCGATGGCCGCGTAGATGTTCTCGTGCTCGACCACGATCTGCTCGAAATGCCTCTGCCCGGCGGGCGACAGCCGGTCACGCGGCACGATGATCATGGAAGGGCCGAACGACGTGATCAGGTCGGCGAAGTAGCGGTTGCCGGTCGCCAGCGCGATGCGGAGGTGGAACTGGAAGTCGGCGTTCACCGCCGTGCTCGGGTTGTCGGCGCTCGCGGCGAACCGGTCGAGGGCCGCCCGCAGGTCGTCCAGGCGGGGTCCCCCACCCCGGCGGGCGGCGAGGGCGGCGGCCTCGACCTCGAAGGCCATGCGGAAGTCGAGCAGGTCGACCACGTCATCGACGGTCAGCTCGCCGCTCTGGCCGAACTCGAACCTGGCCGAGCCCGGCCGCGCCAGGACGAAGCTGCCGCGGCCGTGCTGGGTCTCGACGAGCCCGGCGGCCTGCAGCCGCGAGATGGCCTCGCGCACGACCGTCCTGCTCACGCCGTACGTCTCCACCAGGCTGCTCTCGGTCGGCAGCTTGTCGCCGGGGTGGATGACGCCTTCCTGGATGCGCGCCGTCAGGTCGTCGACGAGGGTCTGGGTCAGGCTCGCCATCGCGGGGTCAGTCCTTTCTGGTGCCGAACTCGCACTGGTCCGCGGTCCACTTGGCGGCCTGCTCGCTCGGGGTCAGCCCGAGGCCGGGGCGGTCGGGCACGATCATCCTGCCATCGCGGATCTCCAGGCGCTCCTCGAACAGCGGCTCCAGCCACTCGAAGTGCTCGACCCAGGGCTCCAGCCCGTAGGCGGCGGCCAGATGCAGGTGGATCTCCATCGCGAAGTGCGGGGCCAGCTGCAGGCGGTTGTGCTCGGCCAGCGCCGCCAGGCGCAGGAACGGCGTGATGCCGCCGATGCGCGGCGCGTCGGGCTGGATGACGTCGGCGGATCCGAGGCGGATGAGCTCGGCGTGCTCGGCGACGCTGGTGAGCATCTCACCGGTCGCGATCGGCGTGTCGAGCGAGGCGGCGAGCGCCGCGTGGCCGGCGCTGTCGTAGGCGTCCAGCGGCTCCTCGATCCAGACCAGCCCGAACTCCTCCATGGCCCGGCCCATGCGCTGGGCGGCCGGCCGGTCCCACTGCTGGTTGGCGTCCACCATGAGGGGTACGCCGTCGCCCAGATGCTCGCGCACCGCGCCGACCCTGGCCAGGTCGATCCGGGAGTCGGGGTGGCCGACCTTGAGCTTGATGCCGCCGATGCCGCGTTCGAGCGCCGCGCTCGCGTTCTCGATGACCTGCTCGATCGGGGTGTGCAGGAAGCCGCCGGAGGTGTTGTAGCAGCGTACGGAGTCGCGGTGGGCGCCCAGCAGTTTGGCCAGGGGGAGTCCGGCGCGCTTGGCCTTCAGGTCCCACAGCGCGACGTCGAGGGCCGCGATGGCCTGCGTGGACAGCCCGCTGCGCCCGACCGACGCCCCCGCCCAGACCAGCTTCTCCCACAGGCGGGCGATGTCGCTGGGGTCCTCGCCGAGCAGGTCCGAGGCGATCTCCCTGGCGTGCGCGTACTGGCCGGGGCCGCCGGCGCGCTTGGAGTAGCCGAAGCCGAAGCCCCGATGCCCGCTCTCGGCGCCGATCTCGGCGAACAGGAAGGCGATCTCGGTCATCGGCCGCTGCCGCCCGGTGAGCACTTTGGCGTCACTGATGGGGGTGGCGAGCGGCAGATAGACCGAGGAGAGCCGGATCCAGGAGATGCGGTCGGAGGTAGTCATGGCGGTCATCGTACAACTCGCCATGTCGTCATACAACTGCTGGTCGTCTAGAACTCGGCGGTCCCGGACAGGTCCATGGGGGCCATGCGCTCGATGGCCAGCCTGGTGCGCTCCATCGCGTCGGTGATCTCCTTCGTCCGTTCCTCGGTGAGGTTGGCGATGGGCACCGAGCAGCTGATGGCGTCGGTCGGCGGGCTGGTGTAGCGCAGCGCGAAGCCGAAGCACATGACGCCGGCGTAGTTCTCCTCGTCGTCGATGGCGTAGCCGCGCCGGCGCGTCAGCTCCAGATCCCGGGTCAGGGCGTCGCGGTCCACCAGCGTCTTGGGCGTCAGGGGAGTGAGCTGCGCGGGGATCGGCACCTCCAGGCCGGTGCCGAGCCGCTCGGCCAGCAGTGACTTGCCCATCGCCGTGCTGAAGGCGGGCAGCCGGCGCCCGACCCGGCTGAAGGGGCGCAGATACTGGCTCGACTCCTTGGTGGCCAGGTAGACGATGTCGCCCCGGTCCAGGCGGCCGAAGTGGATGGTCTCGTCGAGCAGCGCGCTGAGGTCGTTGATGTGCGGCTGGACGATGCGCAGGTAGGGATCGGTGTCGAGATAGGTGGTGCCCGCCAGCAGGGCGCGGATGCCGATGCTGTAGAGCGTCCCGCTCGCGTCGGTGCGCACCCAGCCGCGCTCGACCAGTGTGCGGATCAGCGCGTAGATGCTGCTGCGCGGCGCGCCGAGCGCGTCGCTGAGCTCGCGCAGCCGGGCCGGCCGGTTCTGTCGCGAGGCGAGGAGCTCAAGGAGTTCGACCGTGCGGGCGGCGGACTTCACGCCCCGCACGCCGCTCTGCGCCGTGCCCTCGGCCTCGTCTAGGGGGAGTGTCATCGCACCTCATCTGTCGGGGGACGGCCTGTTGACACATTACCAATTTTGGAGCGAGACTGCTCGCCACGTAACAGGCATCTACATATGGAGACAGGATGACCGATACGTATACAAGTGATGATGTACGCGCCAGGCTTCGGCGGGGTATGGAGACCGGCGTTCTGTCGTTCCCGCTGACGCCCTTCGACGCCGACGGGGCCCTGGACATCGACGCCTTCCGCGCCTACCTCCGCGACCAGATCGCGGCCGGTCCCGGCGCGGTGTTCCCGTGCTGCGGGACGGGGGAGTTCTTCTCCCTGGCCGAGGACGAGTACGAGAGGGTCGTCACGGCCGCGGTCGAGGAGGCGGCCGGAGCGCTGCCGGTCGTCGTGGGGGCCGGCTACGGCTGGGCCCAGGCCGCCCGGTTCGCCGCCATCGCCGAGCGGGCCGGGGCCGACGCGTTGCTGCTGATGCCGCCCTATCTGGTGGAGGCGCCCCAGGAGGGCTTGGTCGAGCACGTACGGCGGGTCGCCGCCAGTACCTCGCTGCCCGTGATCGTCTACCAGCGCGCCCAGATGAAGGTGGCGGTGGGCAGCATCGCCGGGCTGGCCGCGATACCGAACGTGATCGGCCTCAAGGACGGTCACTGCGACCTCGACCAGTTGCAGCGGCTCAAGCTGGCCGCGCCGCCGGAGTGGCTGTTCTTCAACGGCGCCGCGACGGCCGAGATGCAGGCCCGCGCCTACCGGAGCATCGGCGTGCCCGCCTACTCCTCCGCCGTGCACGCCTTCGCCCCCGAGATCGCCAAGAACTTCTTCCAGGCCTTCCACGCCGACGACCATGAGCGGGTCGAGCTGCTGCTGAGCCGCTTCTACGTCCCCCTGGTCGAGCTGCGCGACAAGGGCATCGGTTACGGAGTGTCGCTGGTCAAGGCCGCGGCTAAGCTGCGGGGAGTGCCCGTGGGCTCCGTACGCGCCCCGCTCGCCGACCCCCCGCCCGAGCACCTGGAACAGCTCCGCGCCCTGCTGGACACTGGCCTCGACCTCGTCCGGTAAGGAAGGAATCCCCATATGTCGCAACTCATCCCTCGGATCGTCAAGGCGACCGTCACGCCGATCCTGATCAGCGACCCGCCGCTGCTCAACGTCCTCGGCGTGCACCAGCCGTACACCCCGCGCACCATCGTCGAGCTCGAGACCGACAGCGGCGCCACCGGGGTCGGCGAGACCTACGGCGACACCGAATACCTGGAGGTGGCGCGCAACCTCGCCAAGGCCGTCATCGGCCGGCCGCTCACCGCGCTGAACGGGCTGCACGAGCTGGCCTACGACTCGGCGGGGCTGACGCCCGGCACGATCAACGAGTTCGACCCGGCCGGGCTGCGCGGCAGCCGTACCAACGAGAAGATCGTCCGCAGCGTGGTCTCGGCGTTCGAGGTCGCCAGCCTGGACACGCTCGGCAAGACGCTCGGCCTGCCCGTGCACGCGCTGCTCGGCGGCAAGGTGCGCGACCGGGTCGACTACAGCGGCTACCTGTTCTACCGCTGGGCCGAGCACCCGATGGAGGACGCGCCGCGCGACGACTGGGGTGCCGCCCTCGACCCCGAAGGCGTCGTACGCCAGGCGCGGCGCTTCACCGACACCTACGGATTCCGCTCCTTCAAGCTCAAGGGCGGCGTGTTCCCACCCGAAGAGGAGATCGCGGCCATCAAGGCGCTGGCCGAAGCCTTCCCCGACCACCCGCTGCGCCTGGACCCCAACGGCGGCTGGTCGCTGGAGTCGAGCGTGCGCGTCGCCGAGGAGCTCGACGGCCTGCTGGAGTACCTGGAGGACCCGACCACCGGCATCGACGGCATGGCGCAGGTACGCGCCAGGACCGGCGCGCTGCTGGCCACCAACATGTGCGTCACCACGTTCGGCGAGATCCCCGAGGCGTTCGCCAAGGACGCCGTCCAGGTGGTGCTGTCCGACCACCACTACTGGGGCGGCCTGCACGCCACGCGCGAGCTCGCGGCGCTGTGCCGCACCTACGGGGTCGCGCTGTCGATGCACTCCAACACCCACCTCGGCATCAGCCTCGCCGCGATGACCCACGTCGCCAGCGTCATTCCGGACCTGGAGTACGCCTGCGACAGCCACCGGCCCTGGCAGACCGAGGACGTCATCACCCAGCCGCACCGCTTCGTCGGCGGCGCCCTCGAGGTGTCCGACGCCCCTGGCCTCGGGGTCGAACTCGACCGCGACGCCCTGGCCACCCTGCACGAACGCTGGAGCGAGCTCAGCGGTTTCCGCGACAGGGACGATGTGGCCGCCATGCGCGTGGCCGACCCCACGTGGGTCCAGCCCCCGCTTCCACGCTGGTGAAAGAGAGAACACTCTGATGAGAATGTCATCCACGATCGGCCTGCGCATCGGTGGCGCCCTGCTGGCAGTGGTCGCCATGTCCGCCTGCTCGGTCAAGGGCGGCGGTGCCGGCGATGGCGCCGCCTACCCCAGCAAGGCCGTGGAGTTCACCGTCCCGACGGAGCCGGGCGGCAGCACCGACCTGGTCACCCGCGCCCTGGCCAAGAGCATCGAGAAGCCGCTCGGCAAGCCCGCCGTGGTGGTCAACAAGCCGGGCGCCAACGGCAAGATCGCCGGTAAGGACGTCTTCAGCAGCAAGCCCGACGGCTACCGGGTGGCCGTGATGCCGCAGTCGTTGTTCGCCATCGGGCCGCTCATGGTCCAGGACCCCGACGCCATCAAGCTCGAGGACATGACCTTCGTCAAGGGACTGGCCGTCGAGGACTACGCCCTGGTCGTGCCGGCCACCTCGCCGTACAAGTCGCTCAAGGACCTGCTCGCGGCCGACGGCATCAAGTACGGCACCACCGGCGCGGGGACGGGCAGCCAGCTGTCGCAGGCCCTGCTGTTCGGGGTGGCGAAGGTGAAGGCGACGCCGGTGCCGTTCGACGGCGGCGCCCCCACGATCACCGCGGTCCTGGGCGGCAAGGTCGACGCGGCGTCCGTGCAGATCGCCGAGGCCGCCAAGCACGTCCAGTCCGGCAAGCTCCGGGCGCTGGCCGTGTTCGGCACCAAGCGCGTCGAGGCGCTGCCCGACACGCCGACGGCCACCGAGTCCGGCTATGACGTCGTGGTGGACCAGCGCAGGTTCGTGGCCGCGCCCGCCGGGCTGCCGGCCGACGTACGCGACAAGCTGGCCGACGCCATCGACAAGGCCATCGCCACGCCCGAGTACGGCGAGCTGCTGAAGTCCAACTACATCGGCCGCTGGGAGGTCGGCGGCGATGAGGTCAAGACGCAGCTCACCAAGGCCCAGGGCGAGTTCGCCGCGCTGACGAAGAAGCTCGGGATCGACCTCACGGGCCAGCAATGACCAGCGTCGTACCCGAGGAAGGCGTGCCGGAGGAGGACGGGCTTCCCACCCCGCCGACTCCGGCCTACGCCCGCCGGCAGAACATCGTCGCGGCGCTCATCCCGCTCGCCATCGGCGTGATCACCGGGATCATGTCGTGGAGCCTGGGGGTCGGCACGCTGTCCAACCCGGGCCCCGGGCTGTGGCCGCTGGCCGTCAGCGTCGCCATGGTCGTGACCGCGGCGGTGCTCGTGCTGCGGTCCGGGCCGACCGGCGAGGAGGAGACCTTCACCCGCGAGGCCCTGATCGTCGTCGTCGCGGCGGTGTCCCTCGTGGGCTACGCGCTGCTGTTCGAGCGGATCGGCTTCGAGATCCCCACGGTGGCGCTGCTCGTCCTGTGGCTGAAGGGACTCGGACGAGAGGGCTGGCGGATGACCGTGATCATCTCGCTCGGCTCGACCGCCGTCCTTTACCTGCTGTTCGTCACCGGGCTGGGCGTGTCACTTCCGCACATCCTGCCCTTCTGAACCAGATCGGCTGACCATGGATTTCTTCTCCCCGGTGATCGCCGGGTTCGGGGTCGTCTTCCAACCGGAGAACCTGTTCTACTGCCTGCTCGGCGTCACGCTGGGCATGCTCGTGGGCGTCCTGCCCGGCCTCGGGCCCGCCGCCACGATCGCGATCCTGCTGCCGGTCACGTACAACATCGAGCCGACGGCCGCGATCATCATGCTCGCGGGCATCTTCTACGGCGCCCAGTACGGCGGCACGATCACCTCGGTGCTGCTGCGGCTGCCGGGCGAGGCGTCCAGCGTGGTGACCGCGATCGACGGCCACGAGATGGCCAGACAGGGGCGGGCCGGCTCCGCGCTCGGCATCGCGGCGATCGGCTCCTTCATCGGCGGCACGGTCGCGATCATCGCGCTCACCTTCGTCGCGCCGCTGGTGGCCGGGTTCGCGCTGGACTTCGGCCCCGCCGAGTACACGGCGCTGGCGCTGCTGGGCATCCTGCTGGTCTCGACGCTCGGCACCGGCTCCACGACCAAGAGCATCCTGATGGCCACCGTCGGCCTGCTTCTGGCGACCATCGGCCAGGACCCGCTGGCCGGCACCTCGCGCCTGACGTTCGGCAGCGACCAGCTGCTCGACGGCATCGACTTCGTGATCGTCGCGATGGGCCTGTTCGGCGTCGGCGAGATCCTCTACAGCCTGGAGTCGCTGCGCGGCAAGAGCGCCCCCGCTCCCAGCGTCGGCTCGGTCTATCCCTCGCGCAAGGACCTCGGCGAGTCCAAGGGAGCCATCACCCGCGGCTCGCTGGTGGGCTTCATCCTCGGCATCCTGCCGGGCGGCGGGGCGACCATGTCGTCGATGGTGGCGTACGCGGTGGAGAAGAAGACCGCCAAGCACCCCGAACGGTTCGGCAAGGGCGCCATCCAGGGCGTCGCCGGACCCGAGACCGCCAACAACGCCGCCGCCACGTCCTCCTTCATCCCGCTGCTCACCCTGGGTATCCCGGCGAACGCGACCATGGCCATCATGTTCGGCGCGCTGCTGCTCCAGGGCATCACGCCGGGGCCGCTGCTGGTGCAGGAGAAGCCGGACCTGTTCTGGGGCGTCGTCAACTCGATGTACGTCGGCAACATCCTGCTGCTGGCCATGAGCCTGCCGCTGATCGGGATCTTCGTCAAGATCCTGCGCATCCGAGCGGCGATCCTGGCGCCGCTGACCATCCTGATCACCATGATCGGCGTCTACACCGTCCGCCTGAACGTCTTCGACATGTTCCTGATGGTCGGCCTCGGGATCGTGGGCTATCTGATGAAGAAGGTCGGCTTCGAGCCGGGGCCGTTGGTGCTGGCCTTCGTTCTCGGCAGCCTGCTGGAGTCGTCCTTCCGGCGCTCGATGCGCCTGTTCGACGGCCAGCTGACCGGCTTCTTCGGCCAGCCGATCGCCGCGACGCTGCTGGTGGCGATCCTGCTCATCATCGTCGTCCCGCCCCTGAGCCGGGCTCTCCGTAAGCAACGCAGAAAGGCCACAGCATGACGGTCATCGTGGGATATGTGCCCAACCCGCTGGGCCGGGTCGCGCTCGAGCACGCGATCGCGGAGGCCGCGCTCCGAGGGGCGCCGCTGAAGATCCTCAACGTCTCGCGGCCCGGCGCCTACGTCGACGCCTCGACCGCGGACGCGGCGGAGATCAAGCGCCTGGTCCCGGAGGAGGTGTCGTACGACTTCGAGCAGGTGGCCGAGGACGACGTCGCCGAGGCCGTGCTCGCGGCGGCGCAGGCGGCCTCGGCGAGCCTGATCGTCATCGGGCTGCGCAGGCGCTCACCGGTCGGCAAACTGATCATGGGAAGCAGCGCCCAGCGGATCCTGCTCGAAGCGAGCTGTCCGGTGCTCGCGGTCAAGGAGCCGGGTTGACCGGCATCCATCCCGGGCCGGTGATGTGGCCGGGATGGATGACGGTGGCCGGGAAGCCGTCACGGTGGGCGCGGTCGAGCAGGTGCGCCTCGATGGCGGCCTTCTGACGGCCGTAATGCGCGATCGGCCTCAGTACTCGTAGGCCCCGGCTTCGATGGTGCCGTTCCCGCCCACCGGGGCTCCGTCCAGGTCGATGGGGTTGAACTTCTTGACGCCCAGACCGATCGCCGGGCTCCCGCTCAGCAGCCGCAGGGGCCTGCTCGGGTCGGTGTCGAACTTCGGGTCCTTGCGCACGTTGGCGGTGCCGGCCGTCATCTGGTATTGGCCGCCGTAGAAGACGTTGTGGTCGTTGGCGGTGAAGGTGGAGTCGGCGTAGGCGCTCTTCTTCCCGGCCACGACGATGTTCTGCGAGAGCTTGAAGTGCGCGTTCGTGCAGCTCGCGTAGCAGACGACGCCCTCGGCGTCGGAGTTGGGCAGGTTCATCGAGTTGTTGCGGAACACGGTGCTGAAGACCGGGCCGTTCGTCTCGATCTCGCCGTTGTCCTTGACCGGGCCGCGGGTGACGATGCCGGAGCGGGTCCTGTCTCCGTAGATGCCGTTGTACTCGAAGACGTTGCCGGAGGTCCCGTCGGGGTCGTTCGTCGATCCGTCGTCGTTGCGGCTGGTGCCCAGCTCGGTGAAGGTGTCGTTGTCGAGCGCGAGGTTGTGGTGGACGTAGTTGCGGGAGCCCATGAAGATCTCCACCGCCGCGCCGTCGAACTCGTAGTCGTAGCTGAAGGCCACCGATCCGGTGATGGTGTTCCAGCCGATGTTGGAGTCGTCGCCCTGCACCAGCATCGCGAACGCGCCGGAGTCGTCGTTGTCGTTCTCCTCCTGCGGCGTGAGCTTGCTCATGAAGTTGTTGTTGACGAACTCGTTGCTGGTCACCGCGGTGTACCGGGCGCTCGTCTCGATGTAGACGCCCGCCGCCGCGCCGGTGATGTAGTTCTGCTCGATGACGTTGTTGCTGCCGCCTACCTTGATCCCCGCCCACGAGCAACGGCCCTGGTCCGAGTCCACGCCGACCTGCAGGTTGTAGACCTCGATGTGGCTGCCTCCGAGGTACAGGCAGGCCTCGATGTCGTCCTTGAGCACCGGACGGGCGCCCGTGCCGTAGGCGTCGACGACGATCGGGTTGTCCGCGTCGCCCGACTCGGTGATTTCCAGCTGCCCGGACCACGTGCTGCCGCGGCTGAGCATGAGCTTTTCGCCTGGCTCCAGCTTCGCCGCGGACGCCTTGGCCAGCGTCTTCCACGCCGTTTCCGGGGAGTCGCCGGCGGCCGAGTCGTTGCCGTTGACGCTGTCGAGGTAGTAGGTGTCGATGTCATCCGCGGAGGCGGGGGCCGCGACGGCCCCCGCGAACGCTAACGCGAGGGCCGCCACACCCGCCGCGTACGACGTCAAGTTTCGGGTCGATAAATTCCAGGCGCGCAACTGAGTTCTCAGCCTCCTGATCGCGGTGACGAAGAAGCCGGATGAAGATCATCTGGCTTGCGGGGTCACTGTAACCGCGATGCCTGGATAATTTCGACACCCAAAATGACCATTTTGTATCCGGAACATGTAAGGAAGCCGAATACCCTCCCCAAAGGGGCGTTAGACGATCACCCTGCACACCAGGGCGTCGGACGTGCCCCGCCTGGCGCTCATGACGACCTCCGTGGTGAGGAACTTGCACGCCAGGTAGGGGTCGCCGGATCCGGCGTACTGCGGCGGGCCGCCGGTGCCGCTCGCGTAGCACCTGAGGCCGCCCGCCTCGTAGAAGCCGATCCACGAGGCCGAGCTGACCTTCGCGTGGCAGTAGTCGCCGATCGACGTCGGCCCGAAGGTGACGTCCACTTCGGCCGCCTGGGCGGGCAGGGCGAGGGTGATCAGGGTGGCGGCGGCGACCGAGGTCAGGGTGAGGACGCGACGAAGCACGGCGACTCCAGATTCGGGGGGTTGGACGCTTCATCCGGAGTATCTATTAGGAAAGTTTCCTATGCAATATGTCCGCGCATGGGAAAGTCCCGGTATTCAGCAGAAAACCTGTACCGTACCAGCCATCTCTGACGGATCACCGCATTTCGCAGGCGACAAAACAGCCCGCGAACGGCTCGCCACCCCACCCCCGTGCGCGCCGTCGGAGCCTCTGGAGGACCGCGAACGGGTTTGTCGGTCGGGGTCGCTAACGTTCGGCGCAGTTGCACAGCAGGGGCTGGAAAACCCCTGCTCATTCGACGTTCGTGCACGGTGAAAGGCGGGGACCGTTGGGTTGGCTGGCAGCGGGCGACGGGTATGAGGTCGCCCTCATAGAGGGCCGGGTGGCGGCGCGAGCCACCTCCGGCCGGGCGGCGGGACGGCAGCTGAAGTCGCTGCCGAAGGCATTGCGCGATCACCCCGAGGTGGACCGGCTGCGCCGCTTCGCCGAGTGGCTCGACCGGCACGCCACCGCGTGCGTGGCGCAGGTGGACCTCTGGATGGTCTCCTCCCTGCCGGTGCCGACCGGGCTGCTGGCCCGCGTGTGGCCGGACGAGGCGTGGCAGTCGGCCCTGCGGGACCTGGCCGTGGTCGGTGACGACCCCGACGAGGTCGGCTTCCTGCGGGACGCCACCGACACCGGAGAGCTGCGGGTGGTCAACCTCGACGGCGAGACCGTACGCCTGTCGCCGCGGACCGTGACCCTGCCGCATCCCGTGCTGCTGCCCGACCTGGACGACCTGCGGGAGTTCGCCGCGGAGCTGGGCGTGGTCCAGAAGGTCGAGCAGATCCACCGGGCCACCTGGCGCAAGCCTGCCGATCTCAAGGCGACGGAGACGGCCGTGTCGGAGTTCTCCGGCGGCACCTACGACTCCAGGTTCGGCCTGGCCGCGCGGGCGACCGCGCTCGGCTACCGGGTCTCCGGCGGCTACGCCACCTGCCGGGTCCGCGACGGCGGCAGCCTGTCGGAGGCGACCGTCTGGATCGGCGAGCCCTACTGGGACGGCGAGATGACGACGGGCGACCTGAGCTGGCAGGACCTCGACGGCAGGACACTGCCGCTGCGCGAGGTCGGGCCGGTGGCCTGGTCGGAGGGGATGCGGATGGCCGCGGCGCTCTACGCCGGGCGGCGGGTCGAAGAGGGGAAGGACGCGTGACCATGTCTCAGGCAACCATGTCTCAGGCAACAGAACCGCAGACGGCGTCTCAGGCGGCGGAGCTGCTGAAGGCCGGTGCCGTGCTGCCGCTCGGCACCGAGGGGGGCGGCGAGCGGGCGGTGCCGATGACCGCCCGTACCTACCGCCATCCCGGGCTGGACGACCGGGTGGTCGTGCGGCTGGTCGCCGGGGAGCTCGGCTCGGCCGAGGACCTGGCCGCGAGCTTCCTGGGCCTGGCGCCCGACGGGGAGCCCGCCGAGGTCGGCCTGGGCCTGCGGCGCTCGCTCGGCTTCCCCGAATGGGTGCTCGTGCACCACCCCGAAGACGGGCATCACGCGCTCGCCGTCGTGCCGGAGCTGGAGCGCGCGGCCCGGCAGGCGAAGTCCAAGCCGAAGGCCGCGCTCGACGCCTACCAGCAGCTGGCCGCTCAGCTGGCCGCCTCCGTGCCCCACTTCCTGCCCACGTTCTACGAGCAGAGCGGCCGGGTGTTCCTGGGCGTCGAGAACGCCGTCTACGCCGCGCAGATGTTCGCCAGCGCGCGCCGGGCCGAGGCGCAGCACGGGCTCGCCGTGGACGAGGACCGGCTCGACGAGGTGTTCCTGGAGTTCGCGCTGGCGGGGGCGCTGCCGGTCAAGGTGCTGTCCGGCTACGCGAAGGAGCTGGCCACCCGGGTGACCGCCGACGAGGCGCTGCGCCGCTTCACGCGGCTGTGCGTACGGCGCACCGCGGGCGGGCTGCCGCCGTCGGCGCAGATGACGACGGACCTGCGCCGCCTGGCCAAGGCCGCCGGAGTCGACGTGGACGCGGGGGAGCAGGCCTACCTGGCCGAGCTGCTCGCCCTGCCGGCCGCCCATCGGGCCGCGACGGGCTGGTGGAAGGCGCACCGTACGGGGATCGCGGCACTGGCGTCGCGCGAGCCCGAGGTGCGGGTGACGCTGCTGAACATCATGCCGCAGGCCCGGGACAACGAGCTGGCGGGCCTGTGGCTGGAGATCCTCGAGGCGTCCGGCGCCACCGCCGGGCTGGTCTCCGGCGAGGTGCCGGAGCGGCCCGGCGACGGCACCGCCGGCTGGCTCGAACGCTTCCTGAAGGCGCGCAACTACGGCTGGCGGGTGCCGTTCCGCCTGCCCGCCCTCTACACGCTGGTGGAGCGGGCGGCCGACCAACTGCGCGCCGAACTGACCGCGCAGCGGCGGACACTGACGGTCACTTACGACGTCGACCTGCTCGACCTGCTGCTGGCCCTCGACATTCCGGTACGCGATCCCGATGACGGCGACTCGCTGCGGCTGGAGCCCTGGGCGAAGGGGGAGGGGCAGCGCGACCTGGTCGCCCTGGCCGCCGACGCCCGGTTCCGGCCCTCCTTCGAGCGCGCGGCCGACGGCTTCAGCGACGACGAGGACGGCCGGCGGGCCGTCCGCCTGCTGGCCACCTCCCCCGGCGGCCGGCCGATGCTGGCCGAATGGACCCGCAAGGTGGCCCTGCGCTCCACGGCCGCCGGGCTGCCGGACCTGCCCGACGCCCTGCGGCGGCTGGCCTGGCTGCCGGGCGAGGCGCTGGTCCTGGCCGAGGACGACGTACGCCGGGCGGCGGCGGCGCAGATCGCGCCGGTGCTCGCCCGCACCCTGCGGGCCGGGCTGTTCGACGAGCTGGGCTGGCCGGCCTGGGAGGAGGCGGCCGCGTCGCTCGTACCGAAGAAGGACGTCGACGACATCGTCGTCGCCGACGCCTGGCCGTACCTGCTCACGGCGGGCGCCGCGCAGGCCCGGGTGCTCGGTCCCGAGGGCACCGTGCTCACCCACGACCTGCGCATCCCGTCCGGAGACACCTGGAGCGACATCGGCCTGCACTATGTGGACGGCGAGCTGCTCGTCTACTGGCAGTCCCGCGACCTCGACTATCGGCTGCGCGGCTACTGGCACACCACCCCTGACCGCCTCCACCCGATGGAGGGCGCCACCAACACCCGCGGGACGCGCATGGACTGGTACCGCGGCGACGACGCGGTCACCCTGCCCCTGCCCGGCGGCGGACGGACCACCGGTCAGGGGGTGCTGCACCGTGGCGACACGGCACTCCCCGAGGAGTCGTCGGTGATCACCGACGGCACCTCCTACTGGGTGTGGACCTGGGACGGCTCCGATCACGGCACCAGAGACTGGTACGAGTACGACCCGGCCGGCGGACAGGTGGGCAGGAAGGGCATGCCCGCCTTCCTCGCCGACGCGCTCCGCGACGCCCCGGCCGGCAGCGAGTTCCACGCGGGATGGGTGCTTCCCGCGCCCTCGGACGAGGCCACCCCCGTGGGCACTCCCGTGGGCGGGCTGTTCGGCTGGCGCGTGGTGCGCCTGCCCGACGGGTCGATGCGCGGTGAGGACATCTCCGGCCGTACGTTCACCCTGGCGCCCGACGCCGGGACGCCGGCGCGCGTCCTGATGTTCCCCGGGGACGACCGGCCGCGGACCATCGTCAAGGGGGGCTACCGGCTCAACCTGGTCGATCCGGACGGCGTGGTCACGGCCGTGGCCCGCACGGACGACGCCCCCGGCCACTTCGCCATGGGCAGCCTCATCCTGCCGCCGGTGCGCTACTGGTGCTACCTGCGCCCGAGGGATCCGGAGGGTTCCGCGGCCCTGCGCGCCCTCGACCTGGAGACCGCGGCGGCCCTGCTGGCGGTCGCTGGGGAGGAAGACCTGGAGGCGCGGATCCGTACCCTGCTTCCGCAGGTCAGCCATGACGCGCTCGTGGCCGGCATCGCGGGGGTCGTCCGCTTCGCCGGGACCCAGCAGACCTCGCTGCACACCGTCGCGGCCAGGCTCGCCGAGGCGCTCGCCGGCGGACACCAGGAGCAGGCGCCCGCCGGTCCCGCGGACTCCCTGCTCGACCAGGCGCTCCGGGGGCTCGGCGACTTCGTCGAATACTCCTGGCGCCTGCGGGCCGACGGCGCCTTCCAGCAGATCCAGACGATCGGGCGGCGGCTGGCGTCGGCGTCGGCTCCGTCTGAGCCGGCTCCGTCTGAGTCGGGAGCCTTGGCGTCTGGAGTGTCGGCGTCCGGAGGCTCGGCGTCGGGGCGTTTGGAGCCGGGCCCCGCACTGGCGGCCTCGTCCTCGTCGAGGTTGGGCCGCACTCACCTCGACCTGCCGGCCCTGCCGGACTCGGGTCTGCGATGGGATCTGGTGCTCGACGACACCGCCGCCCTGGCCTTCCGCGTCGCGACGGTGACGGTCGAGGAGGAACACCGCGCCACGCTGCACGAGCTGCTCCGCGTACTGAGCGAGCTCGGACTGCCCACCACGGCCGATCCGTCCCGCTGGCGACGGATGGACCTGCACCTCGACAAGCGCCATCTGATCAAGCCTGACGGCAACTGGCGCGAGGGCAACTGGCTCGGGACCCTGCCGCTGGAGGATGGCGCGTTCCTCGCCTTCGTGAGCTCGGGATCCCCGGACGACTCCGGCTGCGTGTGGACGGTGCTGTTCCACGACCCGGCCGGGCGGTTCGACGTCCCCCACCCCTATACGGCCCGGTCCTCGGTCCCGGTCGGGGTGGCGCGGGAGGCGGGCTGGCTGGAGGCGTTCTTCACCGAGCTGGCCGCGCGGGGACCGGCGCCCTGGCGGCCCGAGGCGGCCGAGGAGTTCGCCCGGCTCACCGGCGTCTCCGAGACGATGGCCCGGCTCATCGTGGCGGGTCTGCCGTCCGTGGACACGCACGAGCGCAACTTCCTCACCAAGGAAATCCGTACCACGATCGGCGTGAAACTAGCCGATGCCACCGTGGCAAGGGACGAGCTGCGCAAGACGGACGCCGGCATCCGGCGGGCGGTCGTCGCGGCGCTCCTGCCCAGCGACCCGGCCCGGCTCTGGAGCGACGGCCCGGACGTGGCCGCCGGGGCGGCGCTGTGGAACGACAAGGTCGGGTCGCAGGCGGCGATTCCCGAATGGCTGCTCGGGGAGGCGGCTCGCGCGGTGCGAACCGGCTGGGACACGAGCCGGGCACTGCGGGCCCTGCTCGACCCGGCCGCCTCGCCGGAGCTGAGCCACGACCTGGCCTGGACCGTACGCGGTGACCGGGTCGCACCCGTCGACGACAACGCCACCGGGTTCACCACGAGCTCGCTGGTCGCGGCCGTCACCACCGCGCGGTGGCTGGCGTACCGGCTGCCCGCCGGAGATCCGATCCGGGCCGCGCTGCCGGCGGCGCTGGCCGCGGTCCGCGACCGGCTGGCCAACCCGGACCTGATGCTCGACCTGGGCCGCTACGTCGACCTGCCCGCGTTCAGGAAGGCAGCGGGAGCCCCGACCGAGACCGGCCAGGGCTACGAGAGATACGGCGCCGTCGTCATGGCCACCCATGACGACAGACCCGCTCCCGGCATCCGCGTGGCGTTGCTGGACGCGGCGGGTGAGGATCCGTACCTGCGCGCCCTGCTCGGCACCGAGGAGCCGTTCCCCGTCGAGATCGCGTTCCGGACCGCCCGCGACCCGCGGTTCGCGGCACTGCTCGCCGACCCCGGCGACCCGGTGCAGGGGGAGCGGGACGCGGACGGGACGTGGTGGCCGCAGGATCCCACCCGGTCCGTGCCCGATCTGGTCATCGAGGTGGCGAAGGAGTACGGGCTCGGCGAGGACGCCGCGGCCCACTACCTGATGCTGCTGGCCCTGCCCGACCCCACCGACCGCAACATCGCCCGGTGGACGGGCTGGAAGCCCGCCCGCCTCAAGGCGGCCCGCGCCGAGCTGGCCGCGACCGACCTCGTCGTCGAGGCGAGCCGCAGCCGGGCGGCGCGCACGCTGTTCCTGCCCGGCGGGTGGGCGGAGCAGTCGGCGCCGCTCCTTCCGCTGGAGCAGTGGAAGCTGGCCATGTTCGACCTGACCACCTTTGACGGCATCCCGATCGAGCCCGTCGCCGACCTCTACGCCAAGGCGTGGCAGCGGGTGCGCGACGGCGATGTTCCGCGCTTCGAGGAGCTCAAGGTCAAGCGCGGACGGCGACGCTGAGCCCGCACCCTCCCCGACTCTCTTAAGGACTTCACCTCATGACTTTGACCGAAGACCGGGCTCCGGCCCGGCAGGTGCTCGCGGCCGAAGAGCGATACGCCGACGAACTCGCCTTCCTCGCCTCCTACGACGACGGCCCCCGCCCGCCCGGCTGGGCGCTAACCCCACGCGCGGTGGTGACCTTCATCTGCGGCAGCGGCGAGGAGACCCTGCAAGGGCCCACGTCCCGCATGAAGGTGGCCACCAAGTTCGTCGGCGAACGCGCCCTCGTCGAACGCTGCGTGGTGACCCTCGCCGGCGAACGCGGCCTGCTACTGGTCGGCGAGCCCGGCACCGCCAAGTCGATGCTGTCGGAGCTACTGGCCGCCGCCGTCTGCGGCACCAGCGCGCTCACCGTGCAGGGCACCGCGGGCACCACCGAGGACGCCTTCCGCTACGGCTGGAACTACGCCCTTCTCCTCGCCCAAGGCCCCAGCCCCGCCGCGCTGGTCGACTCCCCGGTGCTCACGGCCATGCGCTCCGGCCGCGTCGCCCGGGTGGAGGAGATCACCCGCTGCCTGCCCGAGGTACAGGACGCCCTGGTGTCGATCCTGTCCGACCGGCGGGTCAGCGTACCCGAACTCGCCGGCACCGAGGACGCCCAGGTGGCGGCCTCGCCCGGGTTCACCGTGATCGCCACGGCCAACCTGCGCGACCGCGGCGTCTCGGAGATGTCGGCCGCCCTGAAGCGCCGGTTCAACTTCGAGACCGTCGACCCCATCTCCGACGCCGAGGCGGAGACCACCCTGGTACGCCGCCAGGCCACCGCCGTGGTCCAGCGCGCGGGCGCCGCCTTCGGCGTGGACGACGCCGTGCTCGACGCGCTGGTCACAGTCTTCCGCGACCTGCGCTCCGGGCGCTCGGCCGAGGGCTGGGACGTGGAGCGCCCCGGCACGGTCATGTCCACCGCCGAGGCCGTACAGGTCGCGGCCTCGCTGGGGGTCGCGGCGGCGTACCTGCCCAGGGGGGACGTCCTCGACCTGGTGCCGGGGCACCTGCTGGGCGTCGTACGCAAGGACGATCCCGCTGATCACGGGCGGCTCCTCGGTTATTGGGACGGGCCGGTGCGACGACGGGCCGAGGACGGCTCCGCGATGTGGCGCCGCCTCTGGGACCTGCGGGAGAACCTCCGTTGACCACCCAGGACATCGATCCGCCCGCCAAGTCCGTGGGCGCCGTCCAGGCGGGCCAGACCGTGGAGTCTGTCCGGTCCGCCCAGACCGCCGACTCCGTGCGATCCGCCCAGACCGTGCGATCCGTACAGGCTACGCAGTCCGTTCAGGGAGCCGACGACGACTGGGGTGATGATCCCAGGCGAGTGGTCGACGCACTGGCTGCCTCCGCCCGGCCGTACCTGCTGGGGGTGCGGCACCACAGCCCCGCGCTGGCGGTGGTCCTGCCCGCGCTGCTGGACGCCGCCGACGCCGAAGTGGTCTGCGTCGAACTGCCCGCGGACTTCCAGCCGTGGCTGACGTACCTGGCCGACCCCGGAACCGTCGCACCGGTCGCCCTCGCGGGGGCACGTGGCGACGGGGGGTTGGGTTTCTACCCGTTCGCCGACTTCTCGCCGGAGTTGGCGGCCATTCGATGGGCTTGGAAGCGCGGCGCCGAGGTGCTCTGCTGCGACCTCCCGCTGTCCGACCCCGGCTGGCACGCCACCGATCAGGCCCCACTGCCGGGCCTGTCCGAGGGCTCCGGCACGTCGCAGGAGACGCCGGTGGGTACGGCCAAGGAACCCGGCACGTCGTCGGATATGGCGGATCAGTCCGGCATGGCGTCGGATTCAGCGGAGGAGTCCGGCACACAGCCGGGGGCGTCGGCGGGTGGGGCGGGCTCACGAGGTATGTCCTTCGCCGAGGCACTGGCCGCAGCAGGGACCGGCCGCGATGGGGACGACATGTGGGACCGGGCCGTGGAGGTCCTCGCCCCCGGCTGCGAACCCGAAGCGGTCCGCCGCGCCGCCCTCGGCGTCGGCTGGGCATTGCGCCGGGACGCGGCGGCGGCAGGCGGCGTCCCGGCCATGGACCTGGCCCGCGAGGCGCACATGCGCCGCGTCATCGCGGGAGCCGCGACCGGCGGCCGGCGAGTCGTCGCCGTGGTCGGCGCCTTCCACGCACCCGCGCTGACCTGGCCCGACACGGATAGTGACACCGGCCCGTCCGCAGGTCACGGTAGTGCCGGCTCGTCTTCGGGCAGCGGTATCGCTCCTTCGCCTTCGAGCGGCGGCACCACTGGCTCGGCTGCAGGCGGCGGTACCGCTGGCTCGCCTGCTGGCGGTGGTCCTGGCTCGTCCATGGGCGGTGGAACCGCTGCTTCGTCGGCGGGCGGCGGGACAACTCCTTCGTCCGCGGGCGGTGGCATCATCAGCCCGTCCGCGGGCGACGGTTCGTCGTCGGTCACTTCGCTGGTGCCGTACGCCTTCGACCTGCTGGACTCGCGGTCCGGCTACCCGGCGGGGATCCGTGACCCGCGCTGGCAGCAGGCGGTGTTCGTGGCGGGTGGCGATCCCGAGCGGGTCAGGGACGGCGCCGCCCGCGCCATCACCGACCTGTGCCGGGAGCTGCGGGCCGCCGGGCACACCGCGGGCACCGGGGAGGCCGTCGAGACGCTGCGGCTCGCCTGCGACCTGGCCCGGCTGCGCGGCCTGCCCGCCCCAGGCCGGGGCGAGCTGCTGGAGGCGGTGACGACCGTGCTCGGCCAGGGCGAGCCCCTGGGGAGGGGACGGGCTCTGGCCAAGGCGCTCGACATCGTGTTCGTCGGCACCGAACGCGGCCGGACCGCGCCTGGCACACCACGTTCGGGGCTCGGCCCAGCGGTCGAGGCGGATCTCGCCGCGCTCAGGCTCCCGTGCCCGGACGACCCCGAACGCCGTGAGCTACGCCTCGACCCGCTCCGCTCCGACCTGGACGCGCGCCGGGAGGTTCTCCTGCGGCGCCTGCTGGTCTGCGGCGTCGGATACGGGGAGCCGATCGAGGTGGTGGGTACGGGCGATTCAACCGCGCTCACCACCAGATGGCGGATGGCCTGGACCCCGGCGGTACCGGCCCTGCTCGATCTGGCGGGTGTACGCGGCGTGACCCTCGCCCAGGCAGCGGCCGGCACGTTGCGGGAGACGTTCCGCCGCGAATCCGCGGAAGGGGGACCCACCTGCGCCCTGATCCTCGACGGGCTCCGTGCCGCGGCCGGCTGTGACCTGCCCGACCTGGTCGCGGACCGCCTCGCCGACGCGGCCGTCGCGCTGCCCGCCACCGCCACGCTCACCGAACTGCTCGATGCCCTCGATCTGCTGGAGGCGCTGCGCCGGCAGCACCTCCCCGGCACCACGCCGGAAGACCGTCAGCACGCCACCGAACTGGTCGGCAGCCTGCTGGAGGCCGCGGTCCGCGCCCTGCCCGGCCTGGCGGGCAGCGACCAGCCGGAGGACGCGGTCGCGCTGGTCGCCCTCGCCTCGCGGGTCGGCGAAGAGCGCCTCGGGCTGCGGATGGACGACGCCTTGGCGGTGCTGGCGCGTACCGCGTCCCCGCTCATGCAGGGCGCGGCCCTGGCCGCCCGGGTGCTGCTCGACCTTGACAGCGCCGACGCGCTCGGCGACCGGGCCGCCGGCTGGGTCGACACCGCCACCGGGCCGGACGGGCGCCTGCGTTTGAGCCGCCTGCTGACCGGCGTACTCACGGCGGCGGGGCCGCTGCTCCAGTCGGCGCCGGCGGCGCTCGACCCGCTGATGGACCGTGTGGACGGTTTGTCGGACAAGCAGTTCCTCGACCGGCTGCCGGCGTTGCGCGGTGGGTTCGACACACTCAGCCCGGCGGGCCGTACGCGGTTGCTGGGGGCGGTGTCGGAGCGGCTCGGCGACCGGCTCGACCTGGCACTGGACGCGCCGCCCGCACTCCTCGCCCTCTGGACCGCCGCCGACTCCGCCGGCCTGGCCGCCCTGAACGCACTCCGACTCCCCATGCCCGCCGTGGCGGGCGCGGCATCCGACCAGACGGACGTGCGGACCGTACCGGCTGGGCGGGAGGCGAAGGCGGCTCACCGTGAGGAGGCCAAGGCGGCTCACCGTGAGGAGGCGGAGACAGCTCACCCTGAGGAGGCGGACGCGGTCTTTTCCGAGCCGCAGTCGTCGCTGGGGGGCGAGGTGGATGCGGTCCTTTCCGAGTCCCCGTCGTCGCTGGACGGCGCGGCTCTCTCCGAACCCCCGCTCCCGGTCGACGAGGACGGGCGGGCTGAGCGGAGGCTGCTGCCGGCTGACCGGTGGCGGTTGCTGCTCGGGCGGGAGTCCGAGCGGCTCCCGGCCGACGCTCGCGCGTACGCGCGCGCCCTGGACGAGCTGTACGGCGCGGGGCGCGGCGAAGGCGCCAACGACTTCGGGCCGGGCGGCGACTCCGGCGGCAGGGAGCACCCGTTCCCCACCGCCCGTGAGTGGGGTGAGGAGCTGGAAGCCCTCTTCGGTACCGAGGTACGGGAGGAGGTGCTGGCCAAGGCAGCCGATGCCGGGCGCATCGACGTGCTCAGCGAGCTCGACCCCGCCTCGGTACGGCCGTCCGTCGAACTGCTGACCTCCGTACTCTCGCTGGCGGGCGGCCTGCCGGAGCAACAGGTGGCCAAGCTGCGGCCACTCGTACGCCGCCTGGTGGAAGAACTCACCAAGGAGCTCGCGACGCGGATGCGGCCCGCCATGACCGGGCTGGCGACCCCGCGTCCGACTCGCCGTCCGGGTGGGCGGCTCGACCTGCCGCGTACCCTGCGAGCCAACTTGTCGCACACGCGCCGCCTCGACGACGGCCGGATCGTGGTCGTCCCGGAACGGCCGGTGTTCAGCACCCGCTCCCGCCAGGAGGCCGACTGGCGGCTGATCCTGGTGGTCGACGTGTCCGGGTCGATGGAGGCGTCGGTGGTGTGGTCCGCGCTGACGGCCGCGGTGCTGGCGGGCGTGCCCACGCTGTCCACCCACTTCCTGTCGTTCTCCACACAGGTGATCGACCTGACGGACCGGGTGGCCGATCCGCTGTCCCTGCTGCTCGAAGTGCGGGTCGGCGGGGGTACGCACATCGCCGCGGGACTCGCCCGGGCCAGGTCGCTGGTCACGGTGCCGAGCCGTACGCTCGTCGTGGTCGTCAGCGACTTCGAGGAGGGCTACCCGATCGGGGGCCTGCTCGGCGAGGTGCGGGCGCTGGCCGGGTCCGGTGTCCACCTGCTGGGGTGCGCGGCCTTGGACGACAGTGGCGTACCCCGTTATTCGATTCCCGTCGCCCAGCAGCTCGTGGCGGCCGGCATGCCCGTCGCCGCCCTCAGCCCGCTCGCCCTCGCCCGATGGGTCGGCGACCGCCTCAGGGGAGAGAACCGATGAATGCCCCAACTTCGCTACCGCCGGTGGCGCCGCAGGTGGTCGCCGCCGCGGTCGAGAGCCTCACGTCCCGGCTGCGCAAGAAGCTGGACGCGGCGATCGAGCAGTACGCCGCCGTGCCCGTCGTCGCCGACGCCGAGGGCATCCGGATCAGCTGTGGCGAGGACGCCGTGGTCACGCTCTCGCCGGGACCGTCCGGCGCGATCGCCGACGACGGCCAGGCGCGGTGCAGCTGCCTCCTGGCCCCCCGGTGTCTGCATCGCGCGGCCGTACTGAGTGCCTGCCCGGTGGCGGACCCGGAGCTAACGGAGGCGGACACCTCCGACGGCTCCCCCGCAGGTGCCGACCCGCTCGGCACCGACATGGTCGCGGGGTCCGCGCCCGTCAGGACACCCACGGACTCGGCCGCAGAGCCCGCGCACGCGGCGATTGCCGGACCAAGTGCCGCGCAGGCGAGCACCACAGCGCCAGGCGCGACCCAGGCCGCAGGCCCGAACACCACTCAGGGCACAGGTCCGAACGCCACTCAGGCCGCAGGTCCGAACGCGGCTCAGGCATCGGGGACGGATGCCGCTCAAGCCGCAGGGAGGAACCCCGCTCAGGGCACTTTGGGAGCAGGCGTCGCTCAGGGGGCTGCGGGACCAGGCGCCGGGCAAGTGCCGGCAACCGCGCCGGGTTCCGCGCAGGTGGCGGCCGCGTCAAGTCTGTGGGCCGCCGCCGCGGCCATCCTGTCGGCCGGAGTGCCGGCGGCCGGTGCGGTGCCGCAGGCCGAGCTGCTCAGGGCCGCGCACTCGGCCAGGCTGGCCGGGTTGCCCAAGGCCGAGGCCGCCGCTCTGCGGGTCGTACGCGGGCTGCGGGCGGCCCGGGCCCGACACGAGGGCCACCGCCTCGCCGACCTGGTGTCCGCGCTGCGCGAGCTCCTGCTCATCGCGGGCCGGCTGGCGGGGGCCGACCCCGACCCCGTGCTGGTCGGCAGCGTGCGCCGAAGCTATCAGCCGGGCGGGAGCCTGCGGGTGTACGGCGTCTTCCGGGAGCCGGTGATCAGTGCCACCGGCTATGGCGGGGTGGTCACCCACCTCGTCACGGAGGATGGCCGATGGTTCTCGGTCGCAGACGTCAAACCGGGCGGTCCGGCCCGCGCCCGCGGGGCCGCCACCGCGCCCGTCTCGATCGGCCCCGCCATGCTGAACCACGCCCAGTTGGTACGGGCGGGACTGCTGATCACCGGAGCCACGATCTCGCCGGACGGGCGTCTGGGGGCGGGCGGCGGCGTACGGGCTACCCCGGTGAAGGGGCTGCCGTGGACGGAGGGGCCGCTGGCGGCCCTGTTCGCCCGCCCGCTGGCGGAGGCGGCCGGCCCCCGGCTATCCGGGCACGCCTGGAGCGAGTCAGACACGGAGGACAAGGCTCGCGAACCAGTCGGATGCGACCTGGTGATCATCGGTGCGGCGGGCGACCATGTACTCGCCCGCGAACTACTACCGGTGAGTGACCACCTGGGCTCCCGCGAATTGCTATCCGAAAGCGACCACGCGGACGTCCCAAGACCCGAAGGAGACCACCTGGGCGCCTCCGGGGTGATACCCGACGGCGTACCATCGGCCGATCCCCCGAGCCCGGTACGCGCGCACGGCCCGCTGATCCGGCTCGTCCCGGCCACCAGCCACCCCGACCTGGCCCATGTCGCCAACCTCCAGCGGCTCGCGTCCCGCCCCGGTCTGCTGGTGCGAGTGGTGGGCAGGGTGGATCCCGACCGGGCGGCCACCCTGCGCCCGCTCGCGGTGGGCCCGGTGCCGGGCGCCGAGGCGACGCTCCGCCTCCCGGCCGAATGGCACGACCGGGCCGACCTCGGGTACGACCGCCTGCAGGGCTCCCATCTCCCGCCGCAGGAGGCGTGCCTGCCGGGGCAGCCGGGCGCCGGGACCGAGGTGGACCCGGTGGCGAGCGCACCGCTCTGGCGGGTTCGGCGGCTGGTCGAGCTGGGCGTCTCCGGCGGGCGACGCGCGGTGGCCGAGTCGGCGCGCAACGGTGACTCCCACGCCCCGCTGCACCGGGCCGGGTTCCGTTCCGCCGCCGACCTGGCCACCAAGCTCACCGCAGAGGCCGACCGCAGGTCGCGCGACGTGTTCGGCCGGTTGGCGGACTCCGGCCCCGACCGGTACGCGTGGGCGTGGCTGGCCGCGGCCACCCACCTCGTCGCCACGGAACGGGCCATGATCCAGGCCTCCTGGCAGACGGATCACGCCAGGTGATCGGGTGCGTCGCAGTTTCGGTCATGAGCCGCCGATCTGCTACGCCGCGCCGACGTGCGGACGCCAGCCTCGGGTTCGTCGCTCTGGTCGGCTCTTGCGCGGCGGTGGCGTCTCAGCGCAGGGTGAGGGTCAGGTCCGGTTCCAGGCGGGCCCCCGGCCAGCAGCACCAGGCCAGGACGCTAGGGTAGGGGCAGCAGGCATCGCTGAGGGCAACGCCGCCGCCCTGCCCATGGGCTCGAGGGGGACCGGGAACCGGTCCTCCTACGAAGAGGCGTTCGCCGTCAACGTGCGTGCGCCGTACTTCCCCCGCGGCGGCTCGGGCCCCCACCATGCTCGCCGAGGGTAAAGGCAGCATCATCAGCTCGCTTGCCGCCAAGATCGCCATGCTGGGAATGTCGATATACGGAGCAACCAAGTCCGCGCTGGAAGGACCCACCAGGCGCTGAGCTGCGGCTGCGGCCTGTGCCTGTAGGCAGTGATCAGCACCCTGCCTACGCCCGATAGATATGTAGTTGATGAAATGTTCGCAAATGTGGGAGTAGAGCAATCCGGTGACTGATCCGACCATCATTTACACGCACACTGACGAGGCCCCAGCCCTGGCGACGTACTCCTTCCTGCCAGTGGTCCGGGCGTACGCCTCGCAGGCGGGTGTCGCTGTGGAGTCCCGTGACATCTCGCTGGCCGGGCGCATCCTCGCGGTCTTCCCCGAATACCTCAACGAAGACCAGCGGATCAACGACGACCTCGCGGAGCTGGGCGAGCTGGCCAAGACCCCCTTGGCCAACATCGTCAAGCTGCCCAACATCTCGGCCTCCGTCCCGCAGCTGAAGGCGGCCGTCGCCGAGCTGCAGGCCAAGGGCTACGCGCTGCCGGACTACCCGGACGAGCCGAAGACCGACGAGGAGCGGGAGATCCGCGCCCGTTACGACAAGGTCAAGGGCTCCGCTGTGAACCCCGTGCTGCGCGAGGGCAACTCCGACCGCCGCGCTCTCGCCTCGGTCAAGAACTACGCCAAGACCCACCCCCACCGGATGGGCGCCTGGACCGCCGAGTCCAAGACCAACGTGGCGACCATGGGCGTGGACGACTTCCGCTCCACCGAGAAGTCCGCGGTGATCTCCGAGGCCGGTTCGCTGCGCATCGAGCTGAAGGGGGACGACGGCTCCACCATCGTGCTGCGCGAGTCCGTGCCGGTCCTCGAGGGCGAGGTGGTCGACGCCTCGGTGATGCGCGTCGCCGCCCTGCGCGAGTTCCTCACCGCGCAGGTCGCCCGTGCCAAGGAGGAGGGCGTCCTGTTCTCCGTGCACCTGAAGACCACGATGATGAAGGTCTCCGACCCGATCATCTTCGGTCACGTGGTGCGCGCCTTCTTCCCGAAGACGTTCGCGAAGTACGGCGGGACGTTCGCCGCGGCCGGTCTGACCCCGAACGACGGTCTGGGCGGCATCTACAAGGGCCTGGAGAACCTGCCCGAGGGCGCCGAGATCAAGGCATCCTTCGACGCCGAGCTCGCCGAGGGCCCGAAACTGGCCATGGTCGACTCCGACAAGGGCATCACCAACCTGCACGTGCCGTCCGATGTCATCGTCGACGCCTCCATGCCGGCCATGATCCGCACCTCCGGCCACATGTGGGGTCCGGACGGCCAGGAGCACGACACGCTCGCGGTGCTCCCGGACTCCAGCTACTCCGGCGTCTACCAGGCCGTGATCGACGACTGCCGCGCCAACGGCGCCTACGACCCCTCCACGATGGGCTCCGTCCCGAACGTCGGCCTGATGGCACAGAAGGCCGAGGAGTACGGCAGCCACGACAAGACCTTCGAGATTCCCACCACGGGTACCGTCCGCCTCGTCGACCAGGCCGGCAACGTCGTGATCGAGCAGACGGTCTCCGCCGGGGACGTCTTCCGCGCCTGCCAGACCAAGGACGCCCCGATCAAGGATTGGGTGCAGCTCGCCGTCACCCGCGCCCGCGCCACCGGCGACCCGGCCGTGTTCTGGCTGGACGAGGACCGCGCCCACGACGCCGTGCTCATCGAGAAGGTCAAGCGGTATCTGACGGAGCACGACACCGAAGGCCTGGACATCCGCATCCTGTCCCCGGTCGAGGCGACCAAGCTGTCCGTGGAGCGCATCCGCCGCGGCGAGAACACCATCTCCGTCACCGGCAACGTCCTGCGCGACTACCTGACGGACCTGTTCCCGATTCTGGAGCTGGGCACCAGCGCCAAGATGCTGTCGAGCGTCCCGCTGATGGCGGGCGGCGGCCTGTTCGAGACGGGCGCCGGGGGTTCCGCCCCGAAGCACGTCCAGCAGCTGGTCAAGGAGAACTACCTGCGCTGGGACTCGCTCGGCGAGTTCTTCGCGCTGGTGCCGGCCTTCGAGCAGTACGCGAAGACGACCGGCAACCAGCGTGCCCAGGTCCTCGCCGACGCCCTCGACCGCGCCACGGCGACCTTCCTCAACGAGGACAAGTCCCCGACCCGTCGCCTCGGCGGTACCGACAACCGTGGCAGCCACTTCTACCTGTCCCTGTACTGGGCACAGGAGCTGGCCGGCCAGACCGCCGACGCCGACCTCGCCAAGGCGTTCGCCCCGCTCGCCGAGACGCTCGCCGCCAACGAGCAGAAGATCGCCGACGAGCTGATCTCCGTCCAGGGCAAGCCGGCCGACATCGGCGGCTACTACCAGCCCGATCCGGCGAAGGCCGCCGCGGTCATGCGCCCGTCGGAGACCTTCAACAAGGCGCTCTCGACCCTCGCCTGACAGTCGCGCAGATGGTCTCTGGCCGAAGCTCGGGGGATCTGGCCGGCGCTGCCGTCCGGTAGAACCCGGTAGGCCAGAGATCATCCGCAAGGCGGGTTCCGGTAGACGAAAGGACAAGGGCCCGCCGCTCAGCGGGCCGTCCGGCAGCTCCGGATCTACGGCGGCGGTTCAACGAGGTGATGGGGCGCTTTCGCGGTCGCAGCCAGCCAGATCTTGCCCTGCAGGTCGGCGCCGCGGATGACCTGGACGCGCCACGGGGTCAGCCGCAGGATGTGCAGCTGAGGGTCGGCGGGGCTGGTCCAGAAGTTGCCCAGCTCGTACCCGGCGCCGGGCGGGCTGCCCTTGCGGTAGAGGTTCCAGGCCCGGCGGGTGAGCGTCAGATCGTCGACCCACTCGGCCACGGTGTCGAGGCTCACAGCGTTCTGCCGGGGACTCCAGTACGAGAACGTGGTGTGCGGGTTGCCGGCCAGGTGCGCCGCCTTTACCGGGGTCCGGTAGGTGGCCAGCCAGCCGATCGGGCGGCCGTCGACGACCTCCCAGATCGGTATCAGGACGCGCGCCCGGGGGCGTCCTTTGGCGTCCACGGTGGTCATGGTGGCGTACACGATGTCGCCGATGTAAGCGGCGAACTGATCCTCGATCTCGCTGAACGAGGTCACCTTGATGGTCATGAGGTCCTCACACCGAGGTCGGGGCGGACACAGGGGTGTTCTGCGGCGCTTCGGGACCGGCGGTGCGGCGGGCGATCCCGAAGGCGGTGACCAGGGCACCGGCGACCGCGGCCGCGACCGGGACGACGAGGGCGTACCGGAGGGAGTCGAGCATCGCTTCGGGTGTGGTGGCGTCACCGAGCGCCGCCACGCTCACCGCGGTCACCGCCGACAGCCCGAGCGCGGTGCCGAACTGGAAGGAGGTGTAGAGCAGGCCGCCGGCCAGGCCGTGCTCGTGCTCCTCGATCCCGTCGGTGGCGGCCATGGTCAGCGGGCCGTACGCCAGGGAGAAGGCCAGGCCGAGCAGGAGCATGGTCGGCAGCATGGCGGCGTAGGTCCAGTCCATTCCGATCGGCAGGAAGAGCGCGTACCCCAGGGCGGCGACCACCAGCCCACCGAACAGCACGCGGGCGTTGCCGAACCGGTTCACCAGCCGCGGAGTGAGCGTCGGCGCGAGGATCGTGTCCATGCCGATCACCAGCATGGCCAGACCGGTCTGCAGACTGCTCCAGCCGCGTACCTCCTGCAGGTAGAGGGTGGCCGCGAACTGAAATCCGGCGAAGGAGGCGAGGAACAGCAGCGCTCCCACGTTGGCCCGGACGAGCGCGCGGGAGCGCAGGATGCCCAGCCGTACCAGGGGGTTGGCCGTCCGCCGTTCGATCAGCACGAAGATCGCCAGCAGGGCGAGGCCCGCGCCGAACACGCCGAGCGTGCCCACCAGGCCGTTGCCGGGGTGCTCCAGGCGGACCACGCCGTACACCAGCAGCAGCATCGCGCCGGTGATGCTGAACGCGCCGGCCAGGTCGAAGCCGCCCGACGGGCGTTCGTGCACCGCGCTCTCCTTGAGCAGGACAACCGCCGCGACGAGGATCACCGCCGCCATGAGCACCGGCGCGAAGAACACCCATCGCCATCCGATCGAGGTCAGCAGGCCGCCGACGACCAGGCCGAGCGAGAAGCCGCCCGCGGCCGTGCCGGCGTAGACCCCGAGCGCCTTGGTACGTTGCGGCCCCTCGGGGAAGTTGCCGGTGATCAGCGAAAGCCCGGCGGGCGCCATGAACGCGGCCGCGACCCCGGTCACGAAGCGGGCGACCAGCAACATCCACCCTTCGGTCGCGAAGCCTCCCAGGCCGGAGAAGACCAGGAAGACCGTCAGCCAGAGCAGGAACATCCGCCGGCGGCCCAGCAGGTCGGCCGCCCTGCCGCCCAGCAGCATGAATCCCCCGTAGCCGAGCACGTAGGCGCTGACGACTCCGCTGAGCATGCCGGTGGACAGGCCGAGATCGGTCCGGATCGACGGCAGTGCCACGTTCAGCATCGCCACGTCGATTCCTTCCAGGAAGACGGCTCCGGCGAGCACGAAGAGCACTCCCCAGGCGCGGGCGTCCATGCGGTTGTTCGATGCGGGCATCGATATGGACATGGTCCACTCCTCTCGAAAAGCACAGGACCGGCCACGGTTCCTCAACCGCTTGCCGGTTCCTTCTGGTAACCGGCCAAATCGTCGTGCATCATGGGATGTCATGGAAGACGGCACTCTCAAGTCCCTCGGTTACTGCGGGGATACCGACGGCGATTACGACGTCCTTCAGTGGGACACGCGGGAGGACTGCGAGGTCCGGCAGATTCTCGACCGCGTGGCGGACAAGTGGTCGCTGCTGGTCATCGCCCTCCTCGACCGGCGCAGCCTGCGTTTCACCGAGCTACGCCGCATGATCGACGGGGTCAGCCAGCGCATGCTCACGCGGACGCTGCGGCATCTGGAGCGCGACGGGCTGGTCAGCAGGACCGTGCACCCGACCGTCCCGCCACGTGTCGACTACGAGCTCACCTCGCTGGGCGTGACCCTGCACTCCACCATCCGCGCGCTGGTCACCTGGACGGAGACGCACCAGAACGAGATCGCCGCCGCCCGCACCGCCTACGACGCCCGCGTGCGGGCCGAGGAGCAGGCCGCCGAAGCGGCAGCCGCCGAACGGGCCGAGATCGCCCACAACGCCCTGGCGGCCATCCACTGACGCCGACGGTTCGGCACCACGCCCAGACGCCGGCCGTGCCGCGGCTCGGTCGCCGCGTGGAGCTCGAGCGGGTCTCTGCCCCGGTGGGTCCGATCGATCGAATCGCCTCGTACAGCCCGCCCACCACGACGTCCACGGACGCCGTCGCGTCGATCACCAGCGTGACCCGGTCGCCGAGGCCCAGTCCGAGCATGGCGGCCTGGTTGCGCGCGACGAGTACGCCACGGCGCAGGTCGGCCGAGCCCGCGCGCGGACGAGGCGGAATCCAGCGCTCCGGTGGGTTCGTCGGCGAACACGACGTCCGGCTTCGTGACGAGCGCGCGGGCGCAGGCCACCCGCTGCTGCTGACCGCCGGACAGTTGGCTCGGCCGGTGGCCCAGCCGGTCGCGCAGGCCCACGGCGTCGATGATCGCCTCCAGCGCCGCCCGGCCCGGCCTCCTCCTCAAGAAGGGGACTGCTCCGGTGGCCGCAGGTGGAGCCGCATGGCGGGGTCGCGCGAAAGGGCGAAGCCCAGGGACCGGTAGAGCGGTTCGCCCTCGGAGGAGGCGCGCAGGTCGATCGTCCTGATGCCACGGTCGCGATACCAGTCGAGCAGCGCGGCCATGCACCTGCGCGAGTAGCCGCGTCGCCGGTGGGCCGGGTCGGTCACGACGTTGAAGACGTACCCGACCTCGCCGCTGGGGTTGCCCGGCCCCGGGAGCCGGCACTCGACGGTGCCGACCGCGCACGCGGCCAGCAGGCCCGCCCGGCCCACCAGGTCCGGTCGGTCCACGACGAAGGCGACCAGTGTGGGATCCGGCTCGGCCAGCCGCTCGCGGAGCATCACCTCCGCGGTCGCCTTCCAGCCTCCGTCGGCCGACCGGTGCCCCGCCAGCTGAGTCATCAACACTCCGCGCAAGCGGACCAGCTCCGCGGCGTCGGCCGCGGTCGCCCTGCGTGCCTCGTTCATCGGCCAGAGCCTAGCCGCGTGGACGTGGAACAGGCGATCTTCACCCGTTGACGGCCGGGTGGCACACGGGCGAGCCGTCCGCCCGCCGTCTTGGCGGCTGACCTGCTCGTCGGGCCCGAACTCCAGAGAGTTGCTTGCACTTAGTGCAGATGCACCCTTCCATGCCGAGGCCCTACTGTCTAGGAGTGAGCCCCACGTCCCCTGGCGCCCGGACCACAGGTGGCGCGGACAAGACCGAACGCCGGCGCCGGCTGCGTCAGGCCGCCCTGACGTTGTTCGAGCAGCGCGGATTCGCCGCCGTGTCGATCGACGACATCGCGGCGGCCGCCGGTGTGTCCCGGCGCACCTTCTTCAACCACTTCGACACCAAGGCGGGCGCCCTGTTCGACCCGGCCCCCGGCGAAGCGGCCCAGCTCGCGGATCTGTTCGTACGGGAGGCCGGCGCCGACCCGTGGGTCGCCCTGACCAGGGCTCTGAAGGCATTTCTGACTGCGGAGTTCCGGACGGTGTCCGCGCGGCGGCGCATCCTGGCCGGTCAGCCCGAGCTGAACCGCTTCCTCCTGGGGGCCGACGCTCATCTCGAGGAGTCCATCCTCGACTGGCTCGGCAGCCGCGGCATCACCGGCCTGAGTGCCAGGACGATGAGCAGCATGGCGCTCGCCTGCGTCCGGGAAAGCGTCATGGCGTGGGACTCTGAGGGCGGCCCGGCACGGCTGTTCGAGATCCTCGACCAGATGTTCGCGCTGGCCGCTGCCGGTACAGCGGCCATCTGCGCGGCGCCGGCCGCACGCACGGACACCGCCATCGGCAAAACCACACCGAAGGCGGGTCAGACCCGGAGCCGGATCCTGCTGGCCGCCGAACGTCTGTTCGCCGAGCACGGGGTGTTCGCGGTCTCCAACCGCCAGATCAGCGAGGCCGCAGGGCAGAGCAACAACGCCGCGGTCGGCTACCACTTCGGCACCAAGGCCGACCTGCTGCGCGCGATCGTCGAGCACCACACCACGCTGATGGAGCGGATCCGCGAACGATTGCTGCGGACCAGGGGTGACAGTACGGATCTGCGCGACTGGGTCGCCTGCGTCGTGCTGCCGTTCACCGAGCATCTGAGCAGCCTGGAAACCCCGACCTGGTATGCCAGGCTCGCCGCTCAGATCATGACCGAACCGCAGCTACGCGAGCTGGCGGCCGCGGGACTGCAGGACGCGCCCAACTTCTACACGGTCGTCGGCGGCCTGCACAGCTGTCTTCCGGCGCTTTCCCCCGAGCTGCGCCGCCGACGTGACGACATGGCACGCACGCTGCTCGTGCACATCTGCGCCCATCGCGAGCGCACGCTGCCGCCCGACGTGGACGCGGCCAGGGAGGCATGGTCGGCCACGGCCGCCGAGCTGATCGATGCCATCGAAGGGCTGTACCTGGCCCCGCAGTCGAGCGTTAAGGCAGTCGTTTGACTTAATTTTCCGCATTCGGTTAGCTTCTCTCCGACGGGGCGATCATTCGCCGCTGCAAACGTGTCGCCGCCTCGTCCGATCGGCTCCGCGCCGGACGATGTCCCGTGCCATCTCCCCGGGCGCGGCAATGACTCAGCGGCTCCCGCATCGGAAGGGCATGCATGGACCTCTCTTCGCCGCCTGCGCGTTTCACAGTCGCGGAACTGGGCTTCGACCCGGACGTGCTGCGCGCCAGGTACCGCCACGAACGCGATCGCCGGCTGCGGCCCGACGGCAACGCCCAGTACCAGGGCGCCCGCGGCAAGTTCGGCTACTACGCCGCCGACCCGTACACCGAACGCGCCGAGCGGGAACCGGTCCGCGACCGAGTCGAGGCGCTGGTGGTGGGTGGCGGCTTCGGCGGGCTGCTCACCGGGGCCAAGCTCCGTGAGGCCGGCGTGGACGACATCCGGATGCTCGACGAGGCCGGCGACTTCGGTGGCACCTGGTACTGGAACCGCTACCCGGGCATCCACTGCGACATCGAATCATCGATCTACCTGCCGCTGCTCGAAGAGGCCGGCTACCTGCCCACCATGCGATACGCGCCCGGCGAGGAGATCCGCCGGCACGCCGTCGCGATCGCCGAACTCTACGACCTGTACCGCGACACGCTGTTCCACACCCGTGTCACGCAGCTGCGCTGGGACGACGCCGCGGCCGAATGGCAGGTGCGCACCGACCGTGGCGACGACTTCCGGGCCCGCTATGTCGTGATGTCCGCCGGCACCCTGGTACAGCCGAAGCTGCCCGGCATCCCCGGCATCGAGACGTTCCGCGGGCACACCTTCCACACCAGCCGCTGGGATTACGGCTATACCGGCGGCGACCAGAACGGCGGCCTGCACAAGCTCGCCGTCAAGCGCGTCGCGGTGGTGGGCACCGGCGCCACCGGGATCCAGGTCATCCCGCACCTGGGGCGCGACTCGCAGCACCTGTACGTCTTCCAGCGCACCCCCTCGTCGGTCGACGTGCGCGACAACCGCCCCACCGACCCGGCCTGGGCCGCTTCGCTCAAACCCGGCTGGCAGCAGGAACGGATGAGGAACTTCCTCACCGTCGTCACCGGCGGGCTCGCCGAACAGGACCTGATCGATGACGGCTGGACCAGCACCGCACGGCTGCAACGTCACCTGATGGCCGGCACCGTCGACACCGACCTGTCACCCGAGCGACGCGAGTACCTCGACGAGATCGCCGACTTCCAGAAGATGAACCAGATCCGCGCCCGCGTCGACGAGATCGTCGGCGACCCGGCCACCGCGGAACTGCTCAAGCCCTGGTACCGCTACATGTGCAAGCGGCCCACCTTCAGCGACCACTACCTGCAGACGTTCAACCGCCCCAATGTCACTCTGGTCGACACCGCCGACCACGGCGGCATCACCGGGATGACGGAGTCGGCGGTCGTGGTCGGCGAGCAGGAGTACGAGGTCGACTGCGTCATCTTCGCCACCGGCTTCGAGGTCGGCCTTTCGGGCATCCTCACCGGCTCCCTGCCGGTGTACGGCCGGGGCGGCGCGGCCCTGCTCGACACCTGGCGGCGGCAGGGCCCTCGTACGCTGCACGGCTTCTACAGCCACGGCTTCCCGAACCTGTTCCACCTGGGCTCACTGCAGAACTCCGCCGCGGTCAACTTCGTGCACATCCTGCAGGAGCAGGCCACCCACATCGGTGCCGTGGTCGCCGAGGCCCGCCGGCGTGGCATCGCGTCGGTCGAGCCGACCAGGGACGCCGAGGACGCATGGGTCACCACCATCCGGGAGCTGGCACCGGACAACAGGGCGTTCCAGGCCGAATGCACGCCGGGCTACTACAACAACGAAGGCAAACCACGCTCGGCCAGCCAGACGTACGGGCCCGGCCCCGTCGCCTTCCACGACCTGCTGCGCCGCTGGCGCGCCGAGGGCGGCATGGACGAGGTACTGGCGGGCAACCGATGAACCGCCGGAAAGTCGAGCAGCTGATCCAGGCGCGCCCGCTGTGGGGATCGAACGGCATGGCCTTCGGACCCGACGGACGCCTGTACGTGGCCCAGTTCCTCGCCGGGCAGATCAGCGCCGTCGACCTGGCCACCGGCGACGTCGAGGTGGTCGTGCCATCGGACGGGCCACTGCACGCCCCCGACGACCTCGCCTTCGACACCGACGGCGCGATGTACGTGACCGACCTGGTCCCGGGCCGGGTGTGGCGACGTGACCCGGCCGGAGGCTTCATGCTGGTCACCGACGAGATCACCGCACCCAACGGCATCGCCTGCGTCGGCACTCGGGTGTTCGCCAACGAGATGATCCCGGGTGGACGCCTGCTGGAGCTGTCCCCGGCAGGCGACGAACCCACGGTGCTCACGACCGGCCTGGCCATGGGCAACGCCATGCAACTCGGCCCGGACGGGCAGCTCTACTACCCCCACATGCTCACCGGTGAGGTGTTCCGCATCCCGCTCGACGGCGGCGATCCGGAACTGGTGGCCGCGGATGTCCCGGATCCGGTCGCCGTGCGCTTCGATCGCGGTGGCGCCCTGCTGGTCCTCTCCCGTGGCGCGAGCGGGATCGTCACGCGCGTCGACCTGGCCGGCACAGGCGACCGGTCCGCCATCGTCAGCGAACTCAACGCCCTGGACAACGCCGCCTTCGACGCCGACAACCGGATGTTCGTCTCCAGCTACGCCCACGGCGGCGTCGCCGAGCTCATGGCAGACGGACGTACCCGCCAGATCGTGCCCCGCGGACTCGGGGGCCCCTTCGGGGTGACCATCGATCTCGGTGGCGGCATCCACGTGGCCGACCACTACCGCCTCACCCAGCCCGCCGACCAACAGGGCGAAGCCGACCAACAGGGCGAAGCCGACCAACAGGGCGAAGCCGATCAATCTGGCGAAGACGTCACCACCACCCAGCTGCTGAACTTCGTGCACGGCGTCGCCGCCGACGGTGACCTGCTCCACACCACCTCCCAGTATGGGCACGTACGCACCTACGACCGGCGCTCCGGCACGGTGCGCACCAGGGCCAGCGGCCTGAACCGTCCGCTGGGCATCGCCGTGCGCACCGACGGCACCCTGGTGGTCGCCGAATCCGGCGCCGGCCGCGTCGTCGCGATCGACCACGACGACCAGGTCAGTGTGCTGGTCGAGGGCCTCGGCCGCCCGGTCGACGTAGCCGTCGACGCCGACCAGCGCTGCTACATCAGCGACGAGCGGCTCGCCGCGGTGTACCACGTCGAGGACGGCGTACCCCGGCTGCTCGCCGACGGGCTCGGCACCCCGCAAGGCATCACCGTCTACAACGGCACCGTGTACGTCGTCGAGACCACCCACCGCCGGCTGCTCGCCATCGACCTCGCCACCGGCGACGTCGAGATCGAAGCCGACTCTCTTCCGGTCGCGTCCGCGGCCGGCCTGACCCGCCCCGAACCCGACTTGTTCATCCCGCCCGGCCTACCCGGAATACCGCGGCCGTTCGCCGGAATCGCGGCCGCGGGGGACGGCTCCCTGATCATCGCCGCGAACGGCGACGGCAGCGTTCTGCGCGTGAACCCCGAAGAGAGCGCACCATGAGCTCCAGCCCCGACAGGACCCACCGGCAGATCCTCGAAGCGCTCAGCGGGCTGCTCCTCGCCCTGTTCGTCTCGACACTGGCCAGCACCGTGGTCTCCACCGCGCTGCCGCGCATGCTCGGTGTACTGCGTGGTTCCCCCACCCAGTACACCTGGGTGGTGACCGCCACGCTGCTGGCCGCCACCGTCGCCACCCCGATCTTCGGTAAGCTCGCCGACCTGTTCTCCAAGCGGGCACTGATCCAGATCGCCGTCCTGATCTTCATCGCCGGCTCGATCGCCGCCGGCCTCTCCCAGAACGCCGGGCAACTGATCGCCGCCCGCGCCCTGCAGGGCGTCGGCGTCGGCGCGGTGCAGACCCTGGTCAACATCGCGATCGGCGCGCTGGTGTCGCCCCGGGAACGTGGCCGCTACGCCGGATACCTGTCCAGTGTCACGTCGATCTCCACCATCGGCGGCCCGCTGCTGGGCGGCTTCATCGTCGACACCTCGTGGCTGGGCTGGCGCTGGTGCTTCTTCGTCGGCATTCCTGTCGCGATCGTCGCGCTGATCATCCTGCAGCTGACCCTGCGACTGCCGATCTACCGCCGCGACAACGTGAAGATCGACTACTGGGGCGCCACGCTCATCACCGCGGGCGTCAGCCTCCTGCTGATCTGGGTCTCCTTCGTCGACGACGCCTTCGCCTGGGCCTCCTGGCAGACCGCCGCCATGGTCGGTGGCTCGATACTGCTGCTCGGCGTCGCGCTCTGGGTCGAATCCCGGGTCTCCGAGCCCATCGTGCCGCTGCGTGTCATCCGGCAACGCGCCACCGCCCTCGCGATCCTCGGCAGCCTCGCCGCCGGCACCGCCATGTACGGCGCGACCGTCTTCCTCACCCAGTACTTCCAGATCAGCCGCGGCCACACCCCCACCGAGGCCGGCCTGCTCACCATCCCGATGATGGCCGGCATCCTGATCGCCTCGATCGTCGGCGGCCGGCTGGTCACCCGTACCGGAAAGCTCAAGCCGTTCCTCATCACCGGAACCATCGCTCTTACCGCCGGATTCGTGATCCTCGGCCTGCTCGACCAGCACACGCCGATGCCGCTCATCGGTTTCGCGATGGTGCTCGTCGGCGCCGGCGTCGGCCTGACCCTGCAGAACTTCGTCCTCGTCGTGCAGAACGCCGTCGCGCTGACCGACATCGGCGCCGCCAGCGCTACTGTCGTGTTCTTCCGCTCCCTCGGCGGCACGGTCGGCGTCGCCGTGCTCGGCGCGGTCCTGGCCCGCCAGGTCGGCGCCGGCACGGCCGACGGCGTGCCACCGGCCACCGCCTACGGCGACGCCACCGGACACGTCTTCCTCATCTCGGCCGCCGTCGCCGTCGTGGGTGTGGTCGCCGCGCTGCTGCTCAAGCCGATCACCCTGCGTACGAACGCGGACGCGCTTAAGCCGCAGGCTGAGACCACGTCCGCGAGCGGCACGGAGGCCGTGAAAAGCCAGAAATGATCAATACGATGGGCGGGTCTGGAGCCTCCCGGCTAGCGAGGAACGGCTGTGCCATCGTTCCCCGCGCCCTTGGACGTCAGCAGCGGGCAGATGTCGCGATAGGGCGCACCTGTCAGATACTGGTCCCACTCTTGGGGGCTTAGCGTGCGACCCGCCCGCCCGCACACGAGCGCGGCGACGCGGTCCCCGGCGACCGGTATCTGGGCGATGGTCCCCGATTGGTTGCCCGAGACATACAGCACGCCGTCGTCGGCGCTGAACGCCAGCCGGTCGAAGATGTCGATGGGGAACGAGCCGAGCCGCTGCCGTGAGGCGACGTCCCAGATCTGGGCGGTGTACACGTCATCGAAGGTCTCACCGATGGACCTGCTGATCGCTGCCAGCAGGGTGCCGTCATGGCTGAACAGCACGGATTCGACCTCGGCATGGCTCGCCACGCGCATGGCGGGCGACAGTTCGGCGCCCTTCGCGCTGTCCCACAGCTCGATCGTGCCTGTGCCGAGGGCCAGGAGCGGCGCCGTGGGGCTGACCGCGATGCTGTAGCCCGCCCGGTTGAACCCGGTGCCGACGGGCTTGCCGGTGTCCAGGTCGAGCACCCTGCCGGTGGTGGTCACCATGGCCGTACCGTCGCGGGTCGGGGCGACGATCTCCGTGCCGGTGTCGAGCTTGTGCCGGGTGAGTACCCGGCCGCTGTCGGCGGCCAGGACGATCAGCTCGTTTCCGGCGTCCGGCCGGCTCACCTCCGCGAGCGACAGCACCAGCTTGCCGCCATCGGGAGTGAACGCCGTCGAACCGACGTACCGCTCCTTGGGAACGGGATAGTGCCAGAGTCGCCTGCCCGTGGCCACGTCCCAGACGGAGACTCCCGAGCCCTCGCCGGCGGCGGTCAGCCTCTTGCCCGCCGGATCGAACAGCGCACCGGTGGTGCCCTCGCTGCCGGGCAACGGCACGCCCAGGCGGCGCATGTCCCAGACGCGTGTGGGTGCGTTGTCCTTCTCGGCGGCGATCAATCGGCCGTCCTGGCTGAATCCGCCGACCTCGTACCCGCTCGGCAGCCTGCCGCGAGAGACGCGGGAGCCGATGCCGAGGGTGATGATCGAGTTTTCGAGCAGGTATCGGATGGTCTTGCCGTCAGGATCCGGCCAGGCCTCGTCCGGCTCGCCCTCCGCCACGTAGGTGTAGAGATCATCGCCTTTCTCGGCGTCCCACAGGTGGATCGTCCTGCCCTCGACACCCAGCAGCCTCCTGCCGTCCCGGCTGATCCGCAGAGACGTGGCCAAGAAGTCGTCCGAGGCCGACTCCTGCCAGAACGGCCGATCCTCGTCGGGCAGTTTCCTGGCTGTGCGCAGATCCCAGGCCACGATGTCGCCGTTGGCGCACAGCAGTCGCCGGCTGTCCGCCGTGAACGTCGCGGCGGTGCCGCACTTCTTCGGCATCCGGGTGTCCACGGTGAGGTCAGGCAGGCGGATCAATTTCAGCCCGCCCTGGTTGATGCCGATCCCCGCGATGTAGGCGCCAGAGGGCGCGATGGCCGGGCCGGAGTCGGCCTCCAGCCGCGGAGCGTAGGACCTGCCCGTCCGGGTGTCCCACAGGAACTCCATCGTGGTCTCGCGCATCACCGCGACCAGGCTCTCATGCGCGTCGAAGACCACGTCCACGCCGGGGGACCCCGCTGCCACGCGGTGCTCGTGCAGCTTCTTGCCCGTCATGGTGTCCCAGGAGTACGCCGTGTCCCGGCTGACGATCACCAGTGTCCTGCCGCTCGGGCTGAGGGCGGCCGCCGACGGCAGCGCGGCGAATCCGCTCGGCCACTTCCAGAAGGTCGACTGCCGTCGCGAAGGGACGTCGTAGACCCGTACCCCGTCCTCGTCGGCGATGACCCGCGTGCGCCCGTCGGCCGCCGCCGCGGCCGTGGAGACCCCCTTGGCGCCCGGGTCGCGGAAGGCCATGCTCTCCGGCATCGTCAGCGAGGTCATCAGGCTCTGCCTGGTGTCGGGGCCCGAGGCCAGCCGCCAGCCGGCCACGCTGAGCAGCATCGCCTTGGCCGGGTCGGTGGTACGCAGCTTGTCGGCCTCGGCCGCGACCTGCCGTCCTACGGCCTGATCGCGCTGCCGGGCCACCACGCGACTCTGCTCGGCGACCTGCCTGCCCTGCACCACCGCGACACTTCCCGCGGCCACCGCCACCGCCAGCAGTACGCCCAGCGCCACCGTGGTCAGCCGCCTGCGGCGGATGTTCTTCCTGGTCAGCTCCGTGCCCGCGGCAAGGAAATCGCGCTCCCTCGGGGTCAGCGTGACGTTCCTGCGCCCGGTGGCCGCCCAGGTCAGCGCGTGGTCCAGGCTGCTGCCCCGCAGCAGATCGCCGTCCTTGCGCCCGTTCTCGGCCCACTGACGCGCCGCGCTACTGATCTGACCCAGTACGGCAAGGCCGTCACGGTCACCGTCCACCCACGTCCGCAGCCGCGGCCAGGCACGCAGCAGAGCGGGATGCGCCAGCGCGACCGCCTCGTCCTTCTGCGTCACCAGGTAGGAGAAGGTCCGCAGAATCCGCTCGATGGCCTGGACCTCCCGCTCCGAGCGGCCGGCGAACAGTTCGTCCTTCAGCACCCAGCGGACGCTCTCGTACCCGTCGTCGGTGACGGACACCATACGGAGGAAGACCTCGGCGGCCAGCTCCCGCACCTCAGGCGCGAGCGCGCCGTAGGCGTCCTCGGCGATCGTGCCGAGCGCCGGATCGGCGGTGCCGGGCACGTGCACGCCGCTGGCCGCACGGCTGCCCGCGGTCAGCAGCCCGCGCATGTCCGCGTCGCCGCCGCTGACCAGCGCGAGGAGCAGGTCGCGTGCCGAGGGCCGGGCCGAAGGGTCCTTCTCCAGCGCGGCGGCCACCAGCGAGGCCAGTCGCGGCGGCAGCCCACTCAGGTCGGGCCGCGCCGACAGCACCCGGTGCATGACCCCGCCCAAGTTGTCCGCTCTGAACGGGTCCTCGCCCGTGGCGGCGAACACCACGATCGCACCCCAGGCGAAAACGTCGGCGGGCGCGCCCGCCCGCTGCCCGGTGAACACCTCAGGCGCCATGTAGGTGGGCGTACCGGACACCTCGCCGGTCTTGGTCAGCGACATGTCCAAGGTCCGCGCGATGCCGAAGTCGATCACCCGTGGACCGTCGGGGCTGAGCAGCACGTTGTCCGGCTTGAGGTCTCGGTGTATCACGCCCGCGTCGTGCACTGTGGTCAATGCGGTGGCGATCGCGGTGGCCAGCCTGTGCAGGTCGTCCCCGGTGAACCTGCGCCCCTGGCCGACCGCCTGGCGCAGGCTCGGCCCCGGCACATACTCGCTGACGATGTACGGCTTGCTGCCCGACATGTCGGCGGCCAGCACCCTGGCCGTGCAGAACGAGGCCACCCGGCCGGCGGCAGTCGCCTCCTTGGCGAACCGGTCGCGGCCCTCGTCGCTGGCCGAGTGGAGCACTTTGAGCGCGACCCTGCGCCCGTCACGATCGTAGGCGTCGTACACCACACCTTGGCCTCCGGAGCCGAGCCGGCCCGCGAGCCAGTACTCCCCGATGTGCTCCGGATCTCCCGCGATCAGCGCTTCCACGGCGTGTTAGATGCCCGACCGGCCGGCAAAGTTCCCGCGTTGGATCGATGGCGGTCGGCCGGCGCACGGCGAGTCAGGTCAGGTGCGGGTCCAGCGTTGATTGGAGCCGCCGTTGCACGTCCAGATGGCCAGCTTGGTGCCGTTGGCGGTGGCGTTGTTCGGCACGTCCAGGCATTTGTTCGCGCCGACCGCCGTGATGGTGCCGTCGGAGTTGAAGCGCCACTGCTGATTGTCCTGGCCGTTGCACTCCCAGATGATGACGTTGGTGCCGTTGGCGGTTCCCCGGTTGTAAACGTCCAGGCACTTGCCGCCGTAGACCCGCAGCTCACCGCTCGCGGTCGGCGTCCACTGCTGACTGGCCTGGCCGCCGCAGTCCCAGATCTGCGCCTGCGCGCCGTTGGCCTGCGAGGCGTCGACGACGTCCAGGCACCGGCCCGAGCCGACCCCCTTGATCGCGCCCGCGGGCGGCGTGACGATGCCTCCTCCGGTCACGACGTACATGGCCGCCCCATGCCCGGGGACCGACGCGCTGATCGCCCCGGACGAGGAGGACGTCGTGTGCGCCCACAGGTCACGTACCGAGTAGGAGGACGCAGACCCGAGCCCCAAGGCGGAGGCGGTGGTGGAGACGGTCGAGGTCGAGGTGCCCCGGTTGAGCAGCACGACCGCGACCGAGCTGTTCGACATCGGTTTGCGCCAGACCTCCAGGTTCCCGTTGTCGCTGATCTTGTGGCCCTGTCTGCCGCCCCAGTCCTGGTCGACCGCGATGACCTCGGTGTTGGTGAGGATCGTGCGCGTGTCGGCGCTCATCGTACGGATGTCGTTTCCGGCGAGGAGCGGCGCGTTCAGCAGCGACCACAGGCTGAAGTGCGCGCGGCCCTCGGTCCCCGTCACCCCGCCGACGCCCACCTCCAGCATGTCGGGGTCGTTCCACCCGCCCGGGCCCGAGTAGGCTTCGAGCCCGACCTGCTGGTCCAGGATGCCCATGATCGAGTTCCAGTTCGCCCCGATGTCACCGGTGTCGCGCCAGGAGTTGCCCACCGGCATCCCCCAGGTCCACACGCTCTCCTGCCCCCAGTTGCACAGGCTGTACACGATCGGACGGCCGGTGGCGGCCAGGGCGTCGCGCATGGCCGTGTACCGCTGCTGTCCGTTCATGCCCTTGTGGTCACCGCAGTTGTCGTACTTCAGGTAGTCGATCCCCCAGGACGCCCACAGGGCCGCGTCCCGCCGCTCGTTGCCCAGGCTGGCCGGGTACCCCGCACACGTGGTGGTTCCGGCCGAGGAGTAGATGCCGAGCTTGAGCCCCTTGGAATGGACGTAGTCGGCCAGAGCCTTGATGCCGTTGGGGAACTTTTGCGGATCCGGCACCAGGTCGCCGCTGGAATTGCGGTTCTTGGTGGACCAGCAGTCGTCGATGTTGACGTAGGTGTAGCCCGCCGCCGCCATGCCGCTGGAGACCATGGTGTCGGCCGACTGGCGGATCAGGCCGTCGTTGACATTGCAGCCGAAGCTGTTCCAGTCGTTCCAGCCCATCGGGGGTGTGCGGGCCAGACCGTTGTCCAGCGCGGCGGCGGGCGATGCCGCACCGCCGATCGCGACGATGGAGCCGGCCACGAGCGCCGCCGCCGTTGCCAGGCCAAGAATTCTGCGCATCTGATCCTCTGCCTACTGGGTGTCAAGAAGATCTCGGTCCGCCCTCGCTCCTGACGGGCGGGGGAGTGGTCGAGGGATCGGTCACTGTCACAGCGAGAGTGATGTCATGGGTTGGCACGGCTCCAGCGCTGGTTGGCGGCGCCGCCGCAGGACCAGATCTGCAGCTTGGTGCCGTTGGAGGTGGCGTTGTTCGGCACGTCCAGGCATTTGTTCGCGCCGACCGCCGTGATGGTGCCGTCGGAGTTGAAGCGCCACTGCTGGTTGCTCTGTCCGTTGCAGTCCCAGATCACCACCTGGGCGCCGTCGGCGCTGCTCCGGTTGTACACGTCCAGGCACTTGCTGCCGTAAACCCGCAGCTCGCCCGCACTGGTCGGCGTCCAGCTCTGGTTGGACTGACCGTTGCAGTCCCAGATCTGCACCGACGCGCCGTTCGCCTGCGAGGCGGCGGAGACATCCAGGCATCTGCCCGAACCCACGCCCCTGATCGCCCCCGCACCCGGCGTGGGGGTGCCGCCCCCGGGTTGGCCGATGCTGCCGGATACCGACTGCAGCGCGCTGTACCAGGCGGCGGCCATCTTGTCGTAGCCGCCGGCGGTGGGGTGGATGCCGTCGATCAGGTCGGAAGTGGTCAACTTGCTGTGCATGTCGACCAGGTGGACGTGCTTGCCGCTGTTCACCTTGCTCTGGACGATGCCGGGGATCGCCGCGTTGAAGGTCCGGGCGGCGGACTCCTGACCGGAGTTGGACAGCGGGATGATGGTCGCGACGAAGACATCCGCGTCCGGCACGGCTGTGGTGATGTGGTCGATCAGCGTGGACAGTCGCTGCGGGGCACCGGCAAGGCTGTAGTTCTGCAGGACGTCGTTGGTGCCGATGTGCAGCAGCAGTGTGCGCGGTGTGTACGTACGCAGCCAGCCGGTGATGTTCGCGTCGATCTGGTCGATCCGCCACCCGGGATGACCCTCATGATCGTGGTCACCCAGGCTGCCCGGCCCATTGAACTGCGACCCGACGAAGTCGACCGTGTAGCGGCCGGCGGCCAGGCGCTGCCACAGCCCGATCCGGTACCCGCCCGGCACCTGCGTGCCCTCGGTGATCGAGTCGCCCAACGGCATGACCCGTACCCCGCCGTTGGACTCCGCGCCGGCGACCCCCGCCTGCATCGCTACACCCGCTACCACCAAGGCGACGGCCGTAAGCGCGGCCGCCCACCATCGTCCCCATGTACGCATGCTCAACGCCTCGCCACTGTCAGCGAGCGGGGAGCGTCGATCAGTAGTGTTCGCGCTAACATACTGGATCCTTAACCTCGTGAACGAGTTCTCGGAGTACGGATGCGGCAGCCGAGGGCGAGCCGGCCGTCCGTCCTCATCTGCCGGAACTTGGCGAATAAGGGAGCGCATGCCATTGTGAGCGCTAACAGCTCATCGGGATCCAGAGCTCCTTTCCACGTACACCGACTGAGATGGTGGTGTGGCGGAGCAAATATGACGGGGAAAGATCCGTCAAGGGTCCGCCCCCTCCGTCACGGTTCCGCCGCTCCCCGGAGTGGCCCGATCTGGCCTGACGGCGTGCGATCCCGCTGTCACAGCGGGGCAGGTGCTGAAACGTTCATCCCGTGGCGGGGTGGCCGTGTCCTACATCGTGGGGCTGACCAGTCCTGTCTGGTAAGCGATGACGACCAGTTGCGCACGGTCGCGCGCACCCAGTTTCGCCATCGCGTGGCTGACATGGGTGCGCGCGGTGGCCGGGCTGAGAAACAACTCGGTACCGATCTCGCTGTTGCTCAGGCCCTGTCCCACCAGGGCCAGCACTTCGCGCTCGCGCCCGGTCAGCACCGCGAGCCGTTCCTCCGCGGCCTGCGCGGCTGTTCGTCGCGCTGTGAACTGGCCGATGAGGCGTCGGGTGATCCGTGGCGCGAGCAGCGCGTCCCCGGCGGCGACCACCCGGATGGCATGCAGGAGCTCGGCCGGTCCGGCGTCTTTGAGTAGAAAGCCGCTGGCACCGGCCTGCAAGGCGTCGAAGACGTACTCGTCGGTGTCGTAGGTGGTGAGGATGATGACCCGGACCTGCTCCAACCCGCGCGTCTGGGCGATCTGGTCGGTGGCTTGAATCCCGTCCACCTTCGGCATGCGGATGTCCATGAGCACGACGTCGGGGCGGGCGGCGCGGGCCCGCTCGACGGCTTCGGCGCCGTTGGTGGCCTCTCCCACCACCGTGATGTCGTCCTCGAGGTCGAGCAGGACCTTGAACCCGGAACGCACGAGACCCTCGTCGTCGGCGACCAGCACCTTGATCGGAGCGTTGGTCAACGGTGAGGCGGCTGCCGCGTTCACAGAAGCGACCCGGTCGGCGCGAGGGGCAGTCGTGCCTTGACTTCGAACCCGCCGCCCGGAAGCGGGCCGGCGTCGAGTTCTCCGCCCAGCAGTTGACAGCGCTCGCGCATGCCGAGGATCCCGCGGCCGGGCGTCGGCTGAGCGGGGGCCGAGCCGCCGGTGCCGGTCAGCTGCCGCGCCGGTAGGTGCGCATCCGCGAGGCCAACACCTGAGGCGGCACGGCGGCCCTCGTCGGTCACGCGGATCTCCAAGACCTCCATTCCGGGGTTCAGCGCGACCGTCACCCGAGTCGGACCGACGTGGCGGATCACGTTGGTGATCGATTCCTGAAGGATCCGATAGGCGACACTGCCCACCGCACTCGGCAACGGCGCCGCGGGCGAGGTCTCCTCGAGCTCGATGTCGAGACCGGCCGCGCGGGCCTTGGCGGTCAGTTCGTCGATCTGCCCCAGCCCGGGGTACGGCACGCGCCCGTCGTTGTCGTCACCGTCGTCGTCACGGAGCACGCCGAGGATGGCCCGCATCTCCCGCAGCGCCCGCGAACTCGTCTGCTCGATGGCTCGCAGCGCCTCGCGCGCCACTTCCGGCCTCTTGTCGAGCACGTGCGCGGTGACACCGGACTGGACGTTGATGATCGCTATGGCGTGCGCCACGGTGTCGTGGACCTCGCGCGCGATCCGGAGCCGTTCGGCGTCCACACGCGCCCGCGCTTCCTCCTCGCGAGTCCGTTCGGCCAGCTCGGCGCGCTCCTGAGCTTCGGCCGCGATGATCTTTCGGGACCGGACGGACTCGCCAAGGGCCACGCTCATGACCGACGCACCGATCCGGAAGTACACCCAGCCGATGGCGGCGCGTGGCTCGATGTCGGCCGCGGCGACCAGCCAGGCGATGGCGAGCACCGAGGTGCCCACGCCGGCGATCACCAGCGACCGGCGCCCGTCCCCGTAGGCGGCGACGGTGTACAGGGCGACGAAGAGCCCGAGCCAGCCGGGCCCGTCCGGGAAGCCAAGGCCGTAATACACCAGGCTGACGAGCGCGGCGGTGACGAACACCGGCACCGGCCACCGGCGGCGGACGACGACGACCACACCACTGGCGACCAGCAGGACATACCCCAGGTTGCCGAGGTCGCCAAGGGGGCGCTGCACCACCTCGCCGGTGTTGCGGACGATCGTCCCTTGAACCTGCATCACGGTGATGAACAGCGCGACCAGCACATCCTGCGCCGGCACCGGCAGGCGCAACGACACGGCGCGGTGTTCCATGCCGCGATCCTACGGTTCCCGCGCGTGAGAACACTCCGCCCAGACGCGCGGCCGCCTACGACGACGGGCGTACCGAGACACGAGTCGGCTACGCAGAACTGCGTAGACGCTGCCATCCGCTGTCGGAGGCCGCGCTTGCCTCGACGGCGCGACGATCGATTCCGTGAAACCCCTCCCTCACCGGCACCTCGACCGGCACAGGCCGAGTCACCGCGCCGCACACGCTGCCGACGCCCTTCATCCGACCGAAAGGGTCCTCATGTTCGTCCGTCGCATGCTAGCCACCGCCGTAGCCGCCCTGCTCGGCATTTCAGCACTCGCCACACCGGCAGCCGCGCAGGTTCTGGTCCAGCCCGTCGATGCTTACACCTTGACCGCCGGACGTCTCTGGTCCTTGGTGGCCGCGCTGCTGGGGCTGGTCGGCGTCGCCCTCGGCGGGCTGGCCCTGGCCCGCTCCGCCGGTCGTATCGGCACCGGCACCGGGAGAAGGGGAGCCATCGTGGCCCTGGCTGCAGGGCTGGCCTGCACAGTCATCGGCGGGCTGGTGGTGGCCGCCGCCGACGGTGGTCCCGGCACCGGCTACGGAATAGTCGGGGGCTACGTGGACCTGGTGGTCGGGTTGATCGCCATGGTCCTCGGTGGGCTGGCCCTGGCCCGCTCCCGCCGCAAGGCTTGACGCCCACCGACTGAGGAGCTGACGCGGCCTACTTGATCGCGCCCGCGCCGATGCCCTTCACGATGTGACGCTGCGCCATCAGATAGAAGATCACCACCGGCACGATCGAGATGGTCGTGGCGGCCAGGAGGATCTGCTGCTGTGGCGTCTCGGCGGAGGTGAAGGCGGTCAGACCGCGCTGGACGGGCATGAGGGAGTTGTCGTCGAACAGGACGAGCGCCATGAGGTACTCGTTCCACGCCCCCAGCCCTTGGATGACCGCCACGGCGGCGAGGCCGGGCCGTGCCAGCGGGAGGATCACATGCCAGAAGACGCGCAGCGGACCGGCACCGTCCAGCGCGGCCGCCTCCTCCAGAGCGCGGGGCTGGCTGACGAAGAAGCTGCGCATGATGAGCGTCGACATCGGGATGCCCGAGGTGATCAGGACCAGCACATAGCCCACGGGATTGTTCGTCAGGCCGAGTGAGATGAGCAGTTTGTACTGCGCCAGGAACATGGCGGGCGCAGGGATGATCATCACGGCGAGGATGACGAACGTGAACACGCCCTTGCCCGCGAAGTCGAGTCGCGCGAGCGCGTACCCGGCGAGGCTGGACACCAGCAGAATGCCGAGGACGGCGGAGCCCGTGTAGATCACGCTGTTGCGCAGATAGACGCCGAGCTCGCCCTGGACCCACGCGGTCACGTAGTTGCCCCACTGCGGGTCGGCGGGCAGGAAGCTGTCGTTCGAGAGCAGCTCCGTGAGGCTCTGCAGTGATCCGGACAGCATCCACAGCAGGGGGAACAGCGCGATCAGCGCGGCGACGCCCAGCAGCCCGTACAGGCCGACCTTGTCGAGGCGCATCCTCCGACGAGGTTCTGAAGCGATGGACATCTCGTCGGCCCTTCCTGTCGTCCGGCTGCTCATACGCGGGACCTCCGCCTGGTGATCGCGAGCTGGATCACGGACAGCAGTACGAGGGCGCCGCCGAAGATGACCGACATGGCCGCGGCGCTGCCGTAGCGCCAGTTGACGAACGCCTCGTTGTAGATCGCGAGGGTCGGCACCATCGTGTGCTGGCCCGGTCCGCCGTTGGTCAGCACCTGTACGGTCCCGAAGATCTGGAGCGCGGCGAGCAGGGTCAGCAGGCTCACGATCGACGTGACCGGAGCCAGCTGTGGCCAGGTGATGTACCGGAACTTCGACCAGCGGTTCGCGCCGTCGAGGTCGGCGGCCTCGTACAGTTCCTTCGGCACGTCCTGCAGCCCCGCGAGGAAGAGCAGGAAGCCGAATCCCCAGTGAAACCAGACGAACACCGCCGCCACGACGGGCAGTGCGACGGCCGGCTCGCCGAGCCAGTTCTGCTGGAGCGCGCCCAGACCCACCAGGCCCAGGAGCCGATTGAGGATGCCGGACCCAGGGGCCAGGATGAACGAGAACAGCAGGCCGACGACCACCACCGACAACACGCCCGGCAAGTAGAAGACGGTGCGGAAGAACGTCTTGCCGCGGGCGACGCTGTTGACGGCCAGCGCCATGACCAGGGCGATTCCGTTGCCGAGGAAGAAACCGACGACACCGAAGAAGACGACGTTGCGCATGGACGCCCAGAAGATCGGGTCGGACGCGACGAAGTCGTAGTTGGCCAGCCCCACCCACGGGGTGTCGGGGCTGACGCCGTCCCATGACTGGAAGCTCAACAGGATCGCCTGCGCGAACGGCGTGATCGTGAAGATCCCGATGAGCGCGATGGCCGGAGCCAGGAACAACCAGCCGATCAGGTTGCGCCGGAGGGCGCGCCTCCCGTGCGGCGTCCTTCGCCGCCCCACGGGAACCGCGAGTCGCGACGTCGTCATGACGTGCGATCCTGCGCCGCCTGGATCTTGGCGAGTACGTCGTCCACCGTCGCCTCGCCCAGCACCAGCCGCTGAGACTCCGCCCTGATCGCGGTGATCACGTCAGGCTTGAAGGTCGTCGACATGACCTGCATGCCCTTCACCCCGGCGGCGAAGCCCGCGAGCTGGTCGGGGATGTCCGCGCCGGCGAGGAGTTCCGGGTTGCTGGGAAGGATGCGAGCGACCTTGGCGAACACCGCCTGCTGCGCGGGCTCGGTCAGCCACTTCACGAACGCCAGCGCCTGCTCAGGATGGTCGCCCCTCGGATTGATCACCGCGCCCTTCCCGGGGATACCCGGCGAGCGCGGCTCGTGGACGCTTCCGGGAGCCTTGGGCAGCCCGGTGGAGAAGTAGTCCTCGAACTCCGGGTTCGTCCTCAGGCCCACCGAGACACCGGGAGCGGCGTCGAAGATCGCGCCCATCTTCTTGGTGAAGAAGGACGACTCCACGTTCGGGTGGTCGTCCTGACCGCCGGGAATGGAGTTGTTCGCGATGACGCCCGCCTTCTTCAGGTCGACCAGGAATTGGAAGGCGTTACGCCAGCCATCCTGTTTCCAGGTCGATTTCCCGTTGAGGGTTGCTTCGATCTCGGCGTCCGTCAGCCAGTTCGAGGCGACGGCCTGGATGAAGTTCGGTGTCTGCGAGGCCGCGATGGAGAATTTGCCGCCGTTCGAAGCGGCGAGCGCGTCGATGAACGCGGCCGTCGTCGCGGGCGGCTTTTTCGCCGACATTCCGGTCAGCGCCGGGTTGATGAGGAGGCCGTATGTTTGCGTCTCCCAGTGCACCGCGTAGACGCCGGGCTTGACCCCGAGGTTGTTGCCTTCCTTGAACGTCGACATCGTGAGCACGGCGGGGCTGAAGTTCTTGCTCCAACCGGCATTCAGCTGGGCGGAAAGGTCCATCGCCCAGCCGGCCTTGTAGAAGGGCGCCATCTGAGTCGCGTCGAACGACGAATAGATGTCGGGCATGGATCTGGACTGCGCCTTCGCCTGGAGCTTGGGCAGATAGTCGACCGGGCCGGGCGTGTCAATGGTGATCTTGACGCCGGTCTTCGTGGTGTACTGCTTCGCGAGTTGGGTGAGCGCGGCCTCTTGTCCGCGCGACTGGTTCATGAAAGTCAGTCCGACGTCCCCGGTGGCGGATTTGCCGGACGACGAACAGGCGGCCAGGGCAAGCGCCCCAACAATCGCCAATGATCCGGCCGCGATGATGGTGCGGCGACGGGCGCCGCGTGCTGTGGAGTTGGTACCCATGGTCCTCGCCTCTTTCGTGTACATGAGGAGCTATTCAGGGGTGGACATGGCGCTCGGGCGGGGGAGCGCGCCCAGTCCTTCTGAGGTGATCAGCCAGCCGTCGGGAAGCTCTGCCCCTTGGTCGACCGCCGTGGCGATGTGCGCCATCGCGGCCAGCAGTCCGCCGTTCGCCGGCAGATAAATCGTGAGAAATCCCGGCATTTGCGGATTGTGTCCGTTGGGCAGGAACACGTTTTTGGGCGACGGGAGCAGGAGGGCGTCGATCGCACGGCCGACGTCGCCGAGGCGGGCCGCGGTCATCGCCATGACGGGGTAGTCCCAACCCCAGCTGGACTGCAGGTCCCAGTGCTCCCATACGGAGTCGAGCGTCGCCGACATCGTGGCCGGGTCCACGAGGCCGGTCTCCGGTAGCCACCCCAACGCCATGAGCATGGACGGGTGATCTTTACGGATGAGCAGCGGAGGCGTCGCGATCGCGGCGTATGTGCCGTCGGGCAGTAACGCGGGCCGGCTCATGTTCCGCGCCACCCGGTCCCACTCCTCGTTCGGCTCGAGACCGAGCCGAGTTCGCCACTCGTTCGCCACGCCGAGCGCCCACGACCAGTACGCCAGCTCGAACGTCGGATCGGTGGTCGTCGCCCGGTCGACGAGGTAGCTCTCCTGCGCGGGGATGAGCGGGGGCGGCAGCCCGAACGATCCGTCGCGTTCCTCGGCGAAGTCGGCCATGAAGTCGGCGGTCGCCTCGACGAGCGGGTAGTGAGCACGCAGGAACGACTCGTCGCGTCCCTCGCCACGCAGCAACTCCAGCAGGTAGATCACGTGCGGCTGCTGCCACAGGAGGAAGACGCCAATGTTGCTCGGCGACTCGCGCGCGGACGGATCGGTCTGCTTCGGCCAGCGGGCTCCGCGGTACCCCTGCCGGCGGGCGGTCGCCTTCGCCGCCTCCAAGGCGCCGCGATACCAACGCATGCTGCGCTCGAGCAGTCGCCCCCGGCCCCACATCGGGAAGTGCGCCGCATGCCACCAGTGCATCTCGAGGTGGAACTTCCCCGACCAGGTGTTGTACGTCAGACCGGACTCCGCGGCAGGCGTGACGCCGGCGCTGTTGACGGCCATGAGGTACTGCGAGACAACGATGCGACGTTCCAGTTCTGGGGCGCGCGCGTCCGTGCTCCCAGCGAGACTGACCGCGGCACCGGTATTCCAGTGCTCTGCCCACCAGGTCTCCGAGGACTGACTGACGGTGGAGAAACCGTCTTCGTCCTGCTGCCTGCCATCATCCGGACTCAGCGTCACCACCACTTCGAGGACAGTGGCGTCTGTGCGCGCGACGGCTTCCTCCCGCAGGCTGCCAGTGGTGCGGACGTCTACGCTGTAGGTCAGCGCCTCCACCGTGCGCCGTGCGTTCCAGTGGCACTCCGTCCGCCGGTCCCAGACCGTCTCTTGCGCGAGCGGGAGTTCGAAGGCGGCCAGGTCGTCCGGCTGCTCGTCGAACACCCACGCGACGCCCCATCCGCGCGGCAGAAGCTCGGACTCGACCCGCACCGCGAAGCGGTGATCCCGTGGGTCGGCGACGGTGGTGACGCGGACGCGCGCGCCGTCGAGGATGTACTCGGCCCGGACCGATCCCGTCCACAGGTCGAGCTCGGTGCGGACGTCGGTCAACGCGGTCGGATCGTCGAGCCCCGTCCCGTCGGGCCGGACCAGGGCGAGGCGGCCGAGGTGAGCGCGGCGGGGATTGAAGTGGTACCACGCGCCCGCGACGAACTCGTCGGCGATGGGGTCGCCGGCCCGTTGGAGACCCATGCGGTCGAGGTACGGGACCGGGCCGCGGGACGTCTCGTACAGGGTGGTCGCGTCCTCGAGCCGGAGCTCCCGGTCGGTGCGCGTCTCGTACCAGCCCCAGGTCGACTGGGTGCGCAGCGGGATCTGGAAGTCGTCGGCGTCGAACACGCGCGGGTACTGCTCCGGCAGACCGGACAGACCATCGCGAACGACGCGGTGCGGGTCGGGGACGAGCTCGTGGAAGGACGGGAACGTCTGCAGTCCGGAGATGTCGACCGTCAGCGCGATGTCACCGTTGCCGACCGTGAGGACGTCAGCGGGGTGCGCGGACGTCAGCACGGGGTTGTGCCGTCGCACGAGTTGGCGCCGATCGATTGCTTCGGGCATCGTCAGGTCCCGCCGTCTTGGAGCGCGCCGGCCTTGGCGACGCCACCCAGCCACGCCAGGCTCGGCTTGGGCCGGCGCTCGAAGGTCTCCCGGTCGACGGCGACGAGGCCGAACGTCGGGTCCCAGTGGCCCCACTCGTAGTTGTCGAGCAGGCTCCAGTGAATGTATCCCCGCACGTCCACGCCGCCTTCCATCGCTTCGGACAGCGCGGCGAGCGCGGCGGTCGTGTAGGCGACGCGCCGGGAGTCGTCGCCGGTCGCGATGCCGTTCTCGGTGACGACGATCGGGACGTCGGGTAGCACGTCGGCGGTGTGCCGGACGGCGATGCCGAGGGCGTCAGGGCGGTACGCCGTACGCACGAGGGTGTTGTCCGGGCGCACGGGGTGCGGTTCGATACCGTCCAGCCCCACCCACTGAGCCGAGTAGGCCTGCACCCCGATGAAGTCGTCGTCACGCGCCGCCTCGAGGTAGAGGTCCTCCCAGACGTACTCCAGCTCCCGGCGCACTTTCTCCGCACCGGGGCGGGTTTCGAACGCGCGGCTCGCGACCGACCAGCCCACCCGAGCGTCCGTGCGCTCCCGCAGCGCGTCCCGCGCCGCGTGGTGGGCCTCGATGAGACGGCGTCCGATCCCCACCGGCGGAGCCGGCTTCGCCGGCCGGGGCGTGTCCGCCTCCAGCGTGGGGCTCAGCCACTCCATACCCGAGTCGGGGTCGAGCGTCGCCTCCGCCTCGCGCACCATGATCGCGAGCATGTTGGGCTCGTTGATGGTGCAGACCCACTCGACGCCGTCGAGGATCGAGGTGGCCGTCTCGACGTAGGCGCGGAAGCGGTCCACGGCCCGTTCTCCGCGCCAGCCGCCCTCCTCGGCGAACCACCTCGGCGAGGTGAAGTGGTGGATCGTGACGAACGGGGTGACGCCCGCGGCCAGGCATTCGTCGATCATGCGCCGGTAGTGCGCGAGCGCCGCGCGGGACACCCTCCCGGGGGCCGGCTCGATGCGGGCCCACTCGATGCCGAAGCGGTAGGTGTTCAGGCCCGATTCCGCGACGAGCCGGATGTCCTCGGCGTATCGGTGGTAGCTGTCGAGGGCATCGCCGCTGCGATCCGCTCCTGGCATGCGCTCCTCCTGCGCCCAGAAGTCGCTGTTGACGTTGTCGCCCTCGACCTGGTGCGGTGCGGTCGCCGCGCCCCAGAGGAAGCCGTCGGGGAAGGTGTGCATGCGTCTCTCGATCATGTGTCGGTGCGGCGGTGGCCGTCGGTGCCGGCCCCGGAATGCGAGTCAACGTAGCCGTTACGTCGCGAGCAGGTCAAGGAAAAATGTGTACCGGTCTACGGCGTTACTACCAGCCAGATCATTCGTAGTTTCGATCTTCCGCTATCTTGCATAGACCGGTCTACGTTCTCATCAGGGCTCGGTTCGAGAAGGGATGCCCATGGTCGCGCCTGAGCGACGAAGACGAGTGACCATTTCCGACGTGGCGAAATACGCCGGGGTCTCCAAGGCGGCGGTCTCGAAGGTCATCCGGAACGACTACGGGGTCAGCGAGGCCATGCGTGACCGCGTCCAGCGGGCCATCGACGAGCTGGGCTATCGCCCTCAGGCGGCCGCGCGTGCGCTGCGCGGACGGGCGTACACCATCGGCGTGCTCCTGCGGCACATCGGGATCCCGTTCTACGCCGAGATCATGAGCGGCCTGGTGGAGCAGCTCACCGAGTCCGGCTACCAGGCGATCATGATCCAGGGCGGCACCCAGGACAAGACCGAGAAACGTGCCCTGGACGCTCTGACAGACCGGCAGGTGGACGGCATCCTCATGATCGCTCCGCTGGCCGGCCGCACCCAGCTGGAGCAAGTGGCCCGCGACATCCCCACCGTGGTGCTCGGCAGGCACGACCGCTCGCCGGCCTACGACTCGATCGTCGACGACGACCGGATCGGCTCCGAGCTCGTCATGGAACACCTGATCGCGCTGGGCCACCGGCGCATCGCGCACATCACCTTCCAGCAGGAGCACGGTCGCCCGGCCGACCAGATGCCGCGCATCAGGGCCGAGACCTACGAACGCGTGATGCGTGATCACGGGTTCGCCGACGAGATCGCCGTCGCCGCGACCTCCTACTCCGAGGAAGGCGGACATCGCGGCGCCCGCGAGTTGCTGAGCCGCTCTCCGCGCCCCACCGCGATCTTCGCCGGGACCGACGAGGCGGCTCTAGGCGTCCTGGCCGCGCTGCACGAGGCCGGCCTGTCCGTCCCGGGCGACGTCTCCGTGGCCGGCTACGACAACACCAGGCTGGCCGCCCATCCCCGCATCGCGTTGACCACCGTCAACCAGGACGGAGACGTCATGGGCCGGACGGCGGGGCGGTTGCTGCTCGAGCGCATCGAAGGCCGCTCGGCGGCGGTGCACTTCTCGGTCATTCCCCGCCTGGTCGTCCGGCGCTCCACCGCGTCTCCCTCTTGATCTTCCGGGAAACTCTCACTCCGAGGAGCTACGTGATCCGCGCATCGTTCAACGACAACTGGCAGTTCCGTCCGAAGGTCAATCCCTTTGCCGAACTGGCCGGAATCGCGGTCCCGTTCGAGCCGGTGACCGTACCTCACGACGCGATGATCACCCGCGACCGCGAGGCCACCGCGGACGGCGCGGCGACCGCTTATTTCCCCGGCGGCGCGTACGAGTACCGCAAGACGTTCTTCGTACCCGAGGAGCACCGGGGCAAGCGGATCACGCTGGAGTTCGAGGGCGTCTACCGGGACGCCACCGTGTTCGTCAACGGGAACTACGCCGGGCAGCGCCCGTACGGATACTCGCGGTTCTTCATCGACGCCGACCGGTTCCTGCGGTTCGGGGAGAACAACGAGGTCCGGGTGGAGTGCCGCACTCATCAGGACTCGCGCTGGTACTCCGGCGCGGGCATCTACCGCGACACCTGGCTGCTCGTCGGCGAGGTGGTCCGCATCAGCCCGGACGGCGTGCACGTCACCACGCCGGACATCCCGCGGCCGACCGGCCCGTACGCGTGGAGGTCTCCGGCGACGGAAGGCTGCTCGGCTTCGGCAGCGCCGACCCGTCGAACAAGGAACGGTTCGACGCGACCGAGCACCACACCTACCAGGGCCGCGCGCTCGCCGTGGTGAAGCCGACCACACCCGGCGACATTCGCCTGACCGCCGTCGCCCCGGACTGCGACCCGGTCGAGGTATTGGTCAGGGTCGAAAGCCGGACCGGCGACCACGACTGATGCCTTCGTTCGGCTTGCCCGAGCCGGGTGCTGGGCTCGCCCCTGGTTCTTGACTGATCTGTACAGAATCCGCTAGCTTCGGCCCATGGGCAGACCCCGGGAGTTCAGCGATCATGCCGTAGTGGACGCCGCGATGGAGGTGTTCTGGGAGAAGGGCTACGAGGCGGCCACCACCCAGGACCTGTGCGCGCGCACCGGACTCGGCCGCGGCAGCCTGTACAACGCGTTCGGCAGCAAGCACCGCCTGTACGAGGAGGCGGTCCGCCGATACGCGCAGACCAAGGGCGCCGCCCAGCTGGCGATGCTGGCCGAACCCGGATCGGTGCGGGAGCGGCTGCGGGAGATGATGCTGGGCGTCATCGACGCCGACCTGGCCGACCCCGGCCGGCGTGGCTGCCTGGCCCTGAACGCCGCGACCGAGCCGAGCGGGCGCACCGGCGACGTCGCGGCGCTGGTGCGGCGGCAGTTCACCGACCTGGAACAGGAGCTCTGCCACCTGGTGGCGGTCGGCCAGCGCACGGGCGAACTGTCCGCCGACCGGCCGCCGCTCCAGGTGGCGCGGACGTTCCAGAGCGCGTACTACGGCCTGCGCGTGCTCGCGAAGGTGACCGACGACAGGAATGCCCTGCTGGACGTCGTGGAAGGGGCGCTCGCGGCCCTGTAAGGCCCGCGTTCGGTGGTCCGCGTATCACGCTGCCCATTTTTTGTACTGATCAGTCAACTATTAGAGGTGAACTGCGTGCCTGTCCTTTCCCTCATGCTGTGCGTGTTCGGCATCACGACCGGCGAGTTCGTGATCGCGGGGATCTTGCCGGACATCGCCGATGACCTGGCCGTGTCGATACCGGCGGCCGGACTGCTGGTGACGGCCTACGCCATCGGGATGATCATCGGCGGCCCGGTACTGACGGCGCTCACCGCGCGCTTTGACCGCAGGCCGCTCATCCTCGTCCTCCTCTCGGTGGTGATCGCCGGAAACCTGGCCTCGGCGCTCGCGCCGACGTACGCCGTCCTCTTCGCGGCCCGGATCATCACCGCCCTGGTGACCTCCACGTTCTTCGCCAACGCGATCGTCATCGCGGCGTCGACCGCCCCGCCGGGCAAGCAGGCGTCCACCGTGTCCAAGCTCGTTTTCGGGATGAATCTGTCGATGATCCTCGGCGCGCCCATCGGCACGTTCATCGGCAACGGCTTCGGGTGGCGGTCCACCTTCGTCACCATCGCCGTGTGCTGCGTGCTCGGGTTGCTGCTGGTGTTGCGCTTCGTACCGGATGTCCGGAACGCCACGCCCGGCACCTCCGCGCTGGCCGAGCTCCGGGTGTTGCGCGGCGGTGAGGTGCGGCGCGCCATCGCGGTCACGGCGGTCGGCAACGCGGGGCTGCTCATCGTGTTCACCTATTTCGCGCCGCTGCTCACCGGCGTCACCGGATTCGCCGCCGACGCGATCGCCGTGCTGCTGCTGGTGTACGGCGTCGGCGCCGCGGTGGGCAACTTCGCCGGCGGCTGGCTGTCCGACCGGGCGCTGATGTCGTCACAGCTCAGTCTGCTCGCCGTGCTCGCGGCGACGCTGGTGCTGATGTGGGCGGTCAGCGGCGGTACGGCGATCACCGCGGTGCTGGTCTTCGTGATCGGCGCGCTGGGCTTCTCCGTCATTCCCGGCATGCAGACCCGGGTCCTGACCACCGCGTCCGCGGCGCCGACCCTGGCCATGGCGGTGAACGCGTCCGCCTACCAACTGGCCGCGGCCTTCGCCGCCTGGCTCGGCGGCCGGGTCATCGACGGCGGGTTCGGGCTGCGGTCGCTGTATCTCGTCGGCGCCGCCGTCACCGTGGCCGGGATCGTCGTGAGCTGCTACGCGTGGTTCCGGGACCGGTCGAGCGGTGGGGTCCGCGCCGTCGAACAGGTCTGACCTTCGGGCGCCCGTCGCCCAGTCGGGCGTGCCCGGCCGCTCGTAGGCGCGCGGGTCACACGAGGTCGCGGCGGCTGGCCTGGGCGCCGGCCTGGAAGCGGGTCTCGGCGTTCAACTGGTCCAGGAGGTGACGCAGACGGCGGCGCAGGCTGCGCGGGCTGGTGCCGAGCTGGCGGGCGATGGCGTCGTCCTTGAGCCCGGCCGCGAGCAGCGCCAGGAGCCGCCGATCCTCGGGGCCGAGCTCCGCCGCCTCGACCCGCTCCCCGCTGTCGGGGCCCGCCGAGTCGGCGGGCTTCGGCGTCTCGGGCGCGTCCTGCCACAGCTCGGGGCGTACCGGCAGCGCCTCCCGCCACAGGCGCTCGAACAGCTCCACCAGGGCCACCACCATCGTGGAGCCGCTGATCAGCACGCCGCGGGTCAGCGGCGGGTCCATGTGCATCGGCATGACCGCCCGCCACCGGTCGACGATCGCCATCTTGAACGGCAGCCGGGGCAGGACCCGCGCCTCCTCGCCCGCCTTGATCAGGCTGCCCACCTCGTCGAGCGCCCCCGCGTGGTCGAACGCCTCCGGCACGTAGATGGTCCGGTAACGGACGCCACTGCGCAGCAGGTCGGTCTGCAGGGGGTTGTGATAGTCCAGCACGTACGGGGGGCAGTCGAAGGTCAGGACCTCCTCCTTGGCCTCCTGTTGCAGCCGGACGTACCAGCGGGCCTGCTCCTCGGGGCCCGCCAGGACCTCGAACTGGCCGCCCTCCTCCGCGTCCTGGCCGACGGTGCGGAAGGCCGCCTCCAGTTCGTCGGCCGTGTCGGTGAGCTGGTCCAGCTCGCTCTGCAGGCCGCGCACCAGGGCACGGATCGCGGTCCCGGGGTTCGTCACCGTCCACCGCGGCGAGCGTCCCCACAGACGGCTGACCAGACCCTTGGCGCGGAGCCTGCTCAGCGACGCCTGGATACGTCCCGCGCCCTCCCCGCTCCGCATGACCAGCTCCTGCACCGTGATGCCGGGGCAGGCCAGCACCCCACGGTAGATCCGCTCATCGAACGCGCTGATCCCCACGACCTCCAGCGCCCGGCTGTCCTCAAGCATGCCCATGATCTTGGCCACTTCCGGCAGTTGCCGCAATAGGCCACTTAAATCACCTTGTCATCAAAAGTCACAAAGAATTAGAAAGCGGAGGTGCTTCAGAGAACCGCGCTCCTGGGTGTCGTGATCACGGCCCTGATAGCGGCCGCCGCTCCGGCCCAGGCCGCACCGACGCCCGCTCCGTCGGCCACCCCGACCCCCGCTCCTTCGGCCACCCCGACCGCGGCCCAGTCCGCCGCGAAGGCCGGCCCGCCCAAGACCATCACCCTCCTCACCGGGGACAAGGTCGTCCTCCGTACGCTCCCGGACAAGCAGACCCAGCTGGACGTCCAGTCCGCCCCCGGCCGGGAGAAGATCAACTTCATTCACCGCCGGTCCAAGGACGGGCTCAGCATCGTCCCCGTCGATGCGCTGCCGCTGCTGGCCGCGGGCCGGCTGGACCCCCGGTTGTTCAACGTCACCCGGCTCGCCGCCCTCGGCTACGACGACGCCACCAGCTCGGCGCTGCCGCTCATCGTGACGTACCCGGACCAGACCGCCGCCGCCACGCTGCGCGTCGCGGGCGGGCGCCCGCTGCCCGCGATCAACGGGATCGCCCAGAGCGAGCCCCACGCCGCGGCCGGCACACTCTGGAAGTCCCTGACAGGGCAGCAGGCCAGGGCGGCGGCCGCACCCGCGAAGGTCTGGCTGGACGGCAAGGCCAAGCTGTCCCTCGACGTCAGCGTCCCGCACATCGGCGCGCCCAAGGCGTGGGCGGCCGGCCAGACCGGCAAGGACGTCAAGGTCGCGGTGATCGACACCGGTTACGACCCCGGCCATCCCGACCTCCAGGGGCTGGTGGACAAGTCGGAGAACTTCACCTCCGAGCCCGACGTCCGCGACCTCAACGGCCACGGCACTCACGTCGCCTCCACGATCGCCGGATCCGGCGCCGCGTCGGACGGCCGGTACAAGGGCGTCGCCCCCGGCGCCAAGCTGCTGATCGGCAAGGTCTGCGTGCAGAGCGGGGACTGCCCGGACTCGGCGATCATCCAGGCCATGACCTGGGCGGCCGAGAACGGCGCCCGCGTCGCCAACCTCAGTCTCGGGGAGGCCGACACTCCCGGCGACGACCCGGTGGAGCAGGCCGTCAACAGCCTGTCGGAGAAGTACGGCACGCTGTTCGTCATCGCCTCGGGCAACGACGGCCCGCAGACGGTCGGCTCGCCGAGCACCGCGGACAGCGCGCTGTCGGTCGGCGCCTCCTTCCGCGACGACGACACGGTGGCGCAGTTCAGCAGCACGGGCCCGCGCGCGTCCGACGGCGCGGTGAAGCCCGACCTGATCGCGCCGGGCGTGAACATCGTCGCCGCGCGGGCCGCGGGCACCTCCGCCGGCTCCCCGGTAGACGACTCCTACACGGCGCTGAGCGGTACGTCCATGGCGACGCCGCACGTGGCCGGAGCGGCCGCGATAGTCGCCGGGCAGCACCCCGACTGGAAGGCCGCCCAGATCAAGGCCGCGCTGATGGCCTCCACCGCGCCCGGCGACGAGCTGGGCGCCTACGTCCAGGGCTCCGGCCGCGTCGACGTCGCCCGCGCCGTCACCCAGCAGGTCACCGCCGAGCCCGCCGCGCTGAGCATGGGCGACATCGAGCTGCCCAGCCCCGCGCCCAAGGAGAAGACGCTCACCTACCGCAACGACGGCGACGCCGCCGTCCGGCTGAACCTGAGCGTTGTCGCCAAGGACGAAAAGGGCGCGGTGGTGACGCCGTTCAAGCTCGGCGCCACGACAGTGGAGGTGCCCGCGCACGGCACCGCCCAGGTCAAGGTGACCGCCACAGCGGGCCCGACCGGCCTGTTCAGCGGTACGGTCATCGCCGCGAACGCCGACGTCTCCGTACGCACCGGCATCGGCATGCGGGTCGCGCCGGAGAAGCGCGCGCTCAAGCTGCGCTACACCGGCACGGACGGGCAGCCCGTCCAGAACGCCTTCGCCGGGGTGATCGACCTCGACACCGAGGAACAGCGCAACTACGACATCTCCGGCGGCACGCTGGACCTGAGGCTGGACAGGGGCCACCGCTACACCGTCGTCGGTCTCATGTTCGACCACGACGGCACTCTGGTGATGTCCTCCGATCCGGAGTTCACCCTTGACGCCGACCGTACGGTGGCCGCCGACGCCCGCAAGGCCAAGCCGGTGGACGTACGTACGGAGGAGCCGACCGCGCGGCTGGCCGTCGGCATGCTCGGCATGCTCCAGCTCGTCGACGGCCAGCCCCTCGGCGTGGACGTCGATCTGGCCGGCATGTGGGGCGCGGACCGCGTCGAGGGCATCAAGGCCATCCCGACGACGCGTACGGTGAGCAAGAAGTTCGCGTACTACCGGTGGACGCAGTGGGCCAAGCCGAAGAGCGACGGCGGCTACGACGACAGCCCGTACTTCTACCACCTGATGAAGGCCGAGCCGCGGATCCCCGCCGACCCCGGCTACCGCCCGCGCCGCCGTGACCTCGCCGAGGTCAATTCCACCTATGCCACGCAGAACGACGTCAAGTTCGGCGAGCATTTCGCCCTGCCCGTGCTGTACGGGACGGAGCTGGCGTGGACGCCGTACGGCCAGGTGTCCCGGTTCTCGCTCCCGTTCCACCGGACCGAGTACTACACGCCCGGCGACACCGGCTGGTATCCCTCCTTCATCCAGTACCGGACGCCGCCGGACGGCTGGAACGACACCGACCAGTTCTTCTTCGGCAAGACCACCGTCTACCGCGCCGGCACGAAGACCGACGACCAGTGGAACACCGGCGTCTTCGCCGCCGCGCTCAACCCCGGCGGCGACTACACCTGGCGAGAGGAGAACACGCTGCAGTTCGCGGCCGGCCTCTTCGAGGACGGCACGTCCGATCGCATCTCCTACGGCGAGTACACCGCTCCGCAGGCCCGGCTCTACCGGGACGGCAAGGAGATCTACGCCGCCGACTACCTGCCCGGCACGGTCGACGCGCCCGCGGAGACGAAGGAGAGCGAGTACCGGCTGACCATGACGGCCGACCGTGTGCCGGCCCAGACCCAGGTGTCCACGCGGGTCAGTGCCGAGTGGAAATTCAGGTCGAAGACGCCTCAGCCGGGCAAGCGGCAGGTGCTGCCGCTGCTGACCCTCGCGATCAAGCCGGAGCTGGACGATCGCAACCGGGCCGCGGCCGGGCTCGCGCGCATCCCGCTGCGCGTCCAGCGTCAGAACGGCTCGCCCGATCTGAAGCTGCGTACGCTCACCGTGGAGATCTCCTACGACGACGGCCGCACCTGGCTGCCCACGCTGGTGCACCCGTCGGCCCAGGGCACCTGGGCCGCCGAGACCTGGCACCCGATCAGCGCGCGCGGCAAGTTCGCCTCGCTGCGGGTCAAGGCCGTCGACACAGGCGGCAACGGGTTCGCCGAGACCATCACCAGGGCCTACAAGATCAAGTAGCCCGCACGGACGCCCCGCCCCGCCCGCACAGGCGCGGCGGGGCGTCTTCGTGTCCTGATCAGGCGGCCGTCAGGTGGAACTGGTCGGCCCGCTGCGGTACGACCATCGCGATCAGCGCGCCCAGCACCGTGGTGCCGATCAGCAGCCCGAACGCGGCGGTATAGGAGTAATGGTCGACCAGCCACCCCATCAGCACCGGCGCGAGGACGCCCGCCACCTGCCCGCCGACGTTGACCACCCCCATTCCCGAGCCGATCACCGCGGGCGGCAGCGCGCGTACCGGCATGCCGAGGATCCCCATCATCGACAGCCCGGCCACCGCCATGGCCAGCGTCTGGAACAGCGTGAACCCCGCCGCGGTCTCCGCGCGCAGCATCAGCACCAGCAGCACGGCGGTGCAGAGCAGCAGCGGGATGACGAAGAGCCGGCCCCGGTCGTGGAAGTAGCGGTCGAACAGCCAGCCGCCGAGGATGATCGTCCCGGTCATCACCAGGCCGGGGATGGCCGCGTACAGGCCCGTGTTCAGCAGCGAGACCCCGCGCGCCTCCAGCAGGTAGCTGGGCACCCAGGTGATCATCCCGTACCCGAGCATGTTGGTCGCGCAGAACAGCGCCGCGAACTTCCACACCGCCGGCGCCCGCAGCACGGACGCGGGCGGGGGAGCGGGGCGGGTCAGGTCGCCGGAGCCGTTCAGCTCGGCGGGCAGGGGCGGGGGGAGCAGCGCCCACAGCAGCAGCCCGATCAGCGCGCCCGCGGCCGCTATCACCCAGAACGTGGGCCGCCACCCGAACGCCAGCAGCAGCGGCGCCACGACCAGCGGCGCCAGGCCCGCGCCCAGCTGGCTGGCGGCCAGCATCGTGCCCGCCGCCGTGGCCCGCCGGGCGGGCGTGGTCCGCTCGGACAGCGCCTTGAAGGACGCGCCGGGGAAGATCCCCTGCCCCACGCCGAACAGCGCCCGGATCACCAGCAACGCGCCCAGCCCCCACGCCAGGCCGGTCAGCGCGGTGAACGCCGACCATAGCGCGAGCGAGACGACGAGCAGCCTGCGTGCCCCGACCCGGTCGGCCAGCAGCCCGCCGGGGATCTGGCACAGCAGGTAGACCAGGGCGAACACGGTGATCAGTGCGCCCTGCTCGGTCTTGGTGAGCGCGAACTCCGCCCCGATGAACGGCAGCGCGACCGCCATCATCACCCGGTCGATGTAGTCGACGACCCAGACTCCCATGAGCAGGCCGACGGTGAGGGTCGCGGTCTTCCTGACGTCGAGCGTGTACGTACTCCCCAAGGCGACCTCCGGTGATGCGGGCGTTCCGCATTCTTCATACAGACCAGCCGGTGGTACTCGGGACTGTTCGACGATTCGTCCGGAGAGGCTACCTCAGGTGGCTTCGGTCAGGGATTGGGTCATTCGGCCGAGCGTACGCTGCAGGTCGGCCAGCTCGCTCATGCGCAGCCCGGTGGCGCCGAGCACGTGCTCGGGCACCCGCAGGGCCGACTGCCGCAGCTCCGCGCCCGCGCCGGTCAGTCGCACCACCACGGAGCGCTCGTCGCTGGCATTGCGCTCCCGCTGGACGAGCCCGGCCGCCTCCAGTCGCTTGAGCAGCGGTGACAGGGTGCCGGAGTCGAGCCGCAACGCCACTCCCAGCTCCTTGACCGTAACCGGCTCCCGCTCCCACAGCACCAGCATCACCAGATATTGCGGGTAGGTCAGCCCCAGCTCCGCCAGCTCGCGCCGGTAGAAGCCGTCGAGCGCGCGGGACGCGGCGTGCACGGCGAAGCACACCTGGTTCTCCAGCAGCAACGCGTTCATGACCCCAGCATACCCGGGGTTGACGGCAGGCAATTAAATTGTGCACAATCAAGTTGTACGCAATCGATTAGGAGCGATCATGGGCACCCTCTACACCGCCATTGCCACCGCGACGGGCCGCGAGGGCCGCGCCGTCTCCTCCGACGGGCGCCTGGACGTCACGCTCTCCCCGCCGAAGGAGCTGGGCGGGGCCGGCGCCGGCACCAACCCCGAGCAGCTCTTCGCCGCGGGCTACGCCGCCTGCTTCGCCAGCGCCCTCGCCCTGGTGGCCAAGCGCATGAAGGTGGAGGCCGAACAGGCGTCCGTCACCGCCGAAGTGGGCCTGGCCCCCAACGGCGACGGCGGCTTCACCCTGGAGGTCGCGCTCCGCGTCGAGCTCCCCGACCACCTGCAGGGTGAGACCGGCCGCGCCCTGGTAGAGGCCACGCATCAGGTGTGCCCGTACTCCAACGCCACCCGCGGCAACATCCCGGTGACCCTCGTCATCGAATAGGTCCTACCGGCGACTTCCGTCCTTGGCGGGCCCGAGCACCACCGGCAGCACCGTCGGTCCTTCGGTGATGAACGACGAGCTGTAGACGATCTGATCCTCCCCGACCGCCAGACGCAGCTCGGGGAACCTGCCGAACAGCGAGGACAGCGCGATGCGGGCCTCAAGCCTGGCCAGCGGCGCGCCCAGGCAGAAGTGCGGCCCGCGGCCGAACGCCAGATGCGTCTCCTGGCCGCGCGCGATGTCGAAGCGCCCGGCGTCCCCGCCGAACCTGGCCGGATCCGTCCCCGTGCCGCCGATCCCGACCATGATCGGCTCCCCGGCCGGGATCGTCACCTCGCCGAGGCGCACGTCCTTCAGCGGGTAGCGGAACATGACGTTGATCACCGAGTTCCGGCTGCGTAACCCCTCCTCGACCACCTGCGCCCAGGCGTCCCGCGTACCCGCCAGGGCGAGCTGGTCCCGGTCCGCGCACAAGGCGATGACCGTGTTGGCGAGCAGGTGCACGGTGGTCTCGTGGCCGGCGATCAGCACCAGCCACAGGATCCCCACCATCTCGTCGTCGGTCAGCCGGTCCCCGTCGTCCTCCTGCGCCCGGATGAGCCCGGAGGTGAGATCGTCCCCCATGTCGCCGCGCTTGCGGTCGATGAACCTGGCCAGGTAACCGAGCAGGCCGGCCCCGGCCGTGCCGGCTTCCTCCGGGGTGGCGGTGTGGGACAGGAGCACATTCGTCCACTCGCGGATCTGGTAGCGCTCCTCCTCGGGCACGCCGAACAGCTCGCAGATCACATTGACCGGCAACGGCTCGGTGAAGTAGCGGACGAGATCCACCACCTCGCCATCGTCGGGCAGCTGGTCGAGGAGTTCGTCCGTCATCTCCTGGACGCGGGCGGCGAGACCCTGCACGCGTGCCGGGGTGAAGGCCCGGTTGATGAGGCCCCGCAGCCGCCGGTGGTCCGCCCCGTCCTGGGTCAGCAGGTGATCGCCCTCGATGACCTGCCGCAGCGGCCAGTCAGGAGGGATGGTGCCGTCGTGCAGCGCGGGGCAGTTCCGGGCGTTCTTGCTGAAGAGCGTGTCGTCGTTGGCGAGGACCTCGTTCACCATGTCGTACGAGGTCACGGCCCACGCTTTGACCTTGCCCGGGAGCTCGATGGGGACCACTGGCCCGTGCTCATCCCGAAAGCGGTGAATCGTGCTGGACGCCCGCTCACCGGGAACCGGGATTCGTAGCGGAGAGGTAGTCACTGAGAGGCCTCCAAAAAGTGAAATGTCCTCCCAACTGTCCGCGATGGGCAAGATCCGGAAAAGACGAGTTAGACGTCACCCCAGGACCCGCAACACTTACCGACCGCGCCACACCGTTCTGACCGGTGAAACGGCGTGGCTCGGCACGGCGGCGTTCACCCCCACCGGCCACCACACCCGCGGGTGCCGCGGTTGCGACAACGCGCGAAAGCGGGGACGTTGCCGAGCCGATACCCGGCGATGTTCGCACACGACCGGCTTGCCGGTCGGGTGCGATGAGGGGGAAGCGAGAGTCGCTCAGGCGGGTGCGCCGCTGCCATGATGGGTGAAGACCTCGAGCAGTAGCTCCGCCAGGAGTTCGGCGTCTGCTCCAAAGGCGACGTCGGCGTTGGGCTTCTGGGCCGCGCCGAGCCGGGTGTCCATCACGGTCCGGCCGACGGTAAGGCAATCGGTGGTCTCGACGGCGACGTGCACGCTCCGTGTGGTGATGACCTGGGGCTGGACGAGGTAGGCGGTGCAGACCACGTCGTGCACCGGTGCGGCGTCCTCGGCGGACACGACGCCGTGGTAAGCGGAGATCCGCCGCGAGATGAACCGGGAGGCGGCGATTCCGGCGGGTGTCCCCGACTTCTCCAGCTTGAGGCAGGTGCTTCTTGTGACCAGCGCCTGGTGGGTGGCGTCGAGCGGCACCAGGGTGGTGCGGGCGAATCCCGCGGAAAGGACCACGCTCGCGGCCTCGGGGTCGGCCCAGATGTTGAACTCGGCCGATGCGGTCACGTTGGTCACCGCATGGCCGCCACCCATGACCACCAGTTCGTCGACCGCTTCTGTCAGGGATGGATCGATGGCGAGGACGGTGGCGATGTTGCTCAGCGGTCCGACCGGTACCAGAGTGATCTGTTCGGTTGTCGCCCGAAGCGTCTCGACCAGGAACTCGACGGCCCCGGTGTCCTGGCGCGTGCTGCGCGGTGGCGGGATCGACAGGGCGCTGCCGTGTGGGTCGTTGTCGGAGTCCCGCTCGAAGTGCTTGGTGGAGGGGAAGCCGAGCCTTGCGATGGGACGGCTGAGTCCGGCGAAGACCGGGATCTGCGACCTGCCGATCCAGTCGAGTACGCGCAGCGTGTTGTCCGTGGTGTTCTCCAGCGGCACGTTGCCGTTGACGGTGGTGACGCCGATCAGGTCGAGTTCCGGATGCAACGCCGCGAACATGATCGCTACTGCGTCGTCGGTCCCGGTGTCGACGTCGAGGATGATCTTCCGGCTCATGAGTACGCCTTCTCTTCCATGATGGTGGTGTGCAGGCCGTCGCCGGCGGATTGGTGACGGGGGATCTCGGCGGCGGTGGGCCGCGGGATGAGGTACGAGGTGGCGAGCGCGGCGACGGCGACCCCCAGTCCGTTTCATGACGCCTCTACTTCCGGCAGGGGGCGTTGCGAACCAGCAGCGTCTCCTCCTGGTGGTATACCGTATGCCTATCGGTCGAACTTCCGGAAGGTCAAGTATTCGCCTGAAGTTCGAGGTAGATTGATGTTTGTCTGGGATATGGCATACCAGAGGGAAGGGGGTGAACATGTCACGTCAGCCCAAGACGCCGCTGGGTCTCGCGCATACGTCGCTGCGTGATCAGGTCCGGCTGGAGATCCGGAACCGCATCGTGAAGGGGCAGCTTCCGCCTGGCAGCAAGATGGTCGAACGCGAGCTCGCAGATGAACTGGGCGTATCCCGAGTTCCCGTGCGCGAGGCCCTGCGCATGCTCGAGTCCGAGGGCTTCGTCCACGTCGTGCCGCGACGGGGAGTCGTCGTCAAGCATTTGTCGCAGACCGACGTTCAAGAACTCTTCGACGTACGCGAAGCGCTTGAGGCGTTCACCGCCCGCCGCGCCGCTGAGCAAGCGAGCAAGGCCGACATGCGGCGACTCAAGCGGCATCTCGACAAGGCAAGCCGGGCCGCGGCGGCGAGCAACGTCGACGACTTCGGTGACGCCAACGTGGCCTTCCATGACGAGATCACGGCCATCGCCGGCAACCACCTCCTCGGCACCATCCTGGAGCCCCTGCACGGTCGGCTGGACTGGCTGTTCCGTCAGGTCGACGACCCCGAACGGCTGTGCACCGAACACACCCGGCTGTACGAGGCGATCGCGTCCGGCGATTCGGCGGCAGCCGCCGCCTTCGCCGTCGAGCACGTCACCAGTAGCAGGAAGACCGCGCTGCGCATCCTGTTCGGCACCTCGCCGACCGCCACCGCCGGCCCCTCCCCGAACGCAGCCCGCGCCGACCCGGCCAACGGCACCCCTACCGCACCCGGAACGACGAGGCGCGACGCTGAGAGAGGCACACCCTCACCCCATGAAGGCCGGCACGTACCGTGAAGCACGTCGTGGATCGGATTGAGACCTTCCACGAGCTCAAGGCCGCCCCCGCGGCGCCAGCGGCCGATCTCGCCGACGATGGTGTTGATCGCGTAGCGAAGCCGATCACTTTCCGTCCCGAGGCGGCGCATCCGTTTGACAGATGAAGCGGGCCCTTCAGAGCCGGGTCAAGTTGACAGTCGGGTGGTGAGGTGGGTCAGGGTCGCGCCGAGGGGTGCGTCCAGGGTGAGTGCGGCCTGGGCGTCGCCGCCGGTCGGCCCCTGGTTCACGATGGCGATCGGGATGCCGAGCGCGGCTGCCTTGCTGACGAATCGCAGGCCGGACCGTACCGTCAGCGAAGATCCGAGGACCAGGAGCGCCCGCGCGGCCGCGACGAGCGCGAAGCACTCATCCACCCGGGTCCTGGGTACGTTCTCGCCGAAGAACACCACGTCGGGCTTGAGCAGCCCGCCGCAGGCGGCGCAGTCCACCACCTGGAACCCTTCGACCTGGTCGTCGGTGAGCACGGTGTCACCGTCGGGGTTGATCTGCCCGCTGGCCGCCCAGCCCGGATTGGCCGATCGCAGGCGGCTCTCCAGTTCGGTGCGGCGGGTTCGTTCGCGGCAGGACAGGCACACGACCCGGTCGAGCCCGCCGTGCAGCTCGATCACCCGCCGTGCTCCGGCCGCCTGGTGCAGGCCGTCGACGTTCTGCGTGACGATGGTCTCGATCAGCCCGCGCCGTTCCAGCTCGGCCACGGCGCGATGCCCGGCGTTGGGTGCGGCCAGGCCGATCTGCCGCCAGCCGGCGTGGCTGCGCGCCCAGTATCGCCGCCGCGCCTCGGCGCTGCCGACGAAGCGCTGGTACGTCATGGGCTCGGCCTTCCGGGCACGGCCTGTGGGTCCCCGGTAGTCCGGGATTCCCGATTCGGTCGACAGCCCTGCCCCGCTGAGCACCACCACGCCACCCCTGGCCACCAGCTCGATCAGGGAGTCGAGCGCGCTGCCGCGGGTTCCCACACTTTCGGTCACAGCACCATGGTGCCCGACTCGCCGTATTCCGGTAACCGGAAAGGGCCCTCCGGTTGGGCTAAAGTGAGAGGCATGTCCACCGAGCCGCCTCAGATGCCGTACGCGCCCGCCGACGCACCCGGGCAGCCCGCCGAAACGTCTGGGCCGCGGGCCGACGCACCTGGGTTGCGCGCCGACGCGCGGCACAACCGCAACCGCATCCTCGAGGCCGCCCGCGAGACCTTCGCCACGCTCGGACTGGACGTGCCGATGGTCGAGATCGCCCGGCGCTCCGGCGTCGGGATCGCGACCCTCTACCGCCGCTTTCCCACGAAGGAGTCGCTGGTCGTCGAGGTGTTCGCGGACGATCTCCACGCGTGCGCGAAGGTGGTCGACGACGCACTCGCCGACCCCGACCCGTGGCGCGGCTTCCGCACCGTCATCGAGAAGGTGTGCGCCATGCAGGCCGTCGACCGTGGATTCACCGCGGCGTTCCTGTCGAAGTTCCCGGACGCGATCGCCTTCGAGCACGAACGCGAATGCGCCGAGCGGGGTTTCGCCGAGCTTACCCGGCGAGCCAAGGAAGCCGGGCGACTGCGGGCCGACTTCGTCCAGGACGACCTCACGCTCCTCCTCATGGCCAACAGCGGCATCGTGACCGACTCGCCCGAGGCGGCGCTGGCCGCGTCCCGGCGGCTGGTGGCCCTCCTGCTCCAGGCGTTCCGCGCCGAAGGCGCCGACCCCCTGCCACCGGCCACCCCACTCGGCCTGGACCAGGTGCTCCGCCCGACAACCTGAGGATCGACAGCCACCAACGGGTGGCAAGAAAATAGGGGCGCGGACCAAGCTGGTCCACGCCCCCAGGGGTTTCAGACGAAGCGGATGGCGTTCCAGTCCCAGCCCGCGGCGGCCGGAACGGTGTAGCTGCCTGCGAAGGAGCCGAGGTGGCCGTTGGGGTCGGCGAGGGAGGTGTGCATGCTGATGGAGCCGTCGGTGTGGCGGTACATGATGGCCAGGTCGGAGCGGTGGTCGCCGTTGAAGTCGCCCGAGATGGTCTTGAAGGCGTTCCAGTCCCATCCGGCTCCGCTCGGTACGGAGTAGCCGATGGAGAAGGCCTGGAGCCCGCCGTTGGCGTCGGCGAGTGAGGTGTACAGGCCGATCGAATTGTCGGCGAAGTGGTATTCCATTACCGCGTCGGCTCGGCCGTCGCCGTTGGTGTCGCCGGGCAGCAGTCGGATGGCGTTCCAGTCCCAGCCCGCGGCTGCCGGGACGGAGTAGCTACCCACAAAGGAGCCGAGGTGGCCGCTGGTGTCGGCCAGCGAGGTGTGCATGCTGATCGACCCATCGGAGTGGCGGTACATGATCGCCAGATCGGAACGACCATCGCCGTTGAAGTCACCCGCAACGGTCTTGAAGGCGTTCCAGTCCCATCCGGCTCCGGCCGGTACGGAGTAGCCGATGGAGAAGGCTTGGAGCCCGCCGTTGGCGTCGGCCAGGGAGGTGTAGAGGCCGATGGAATTGTCGGCGAAGTGGTATTCCATTACCGCGTCGGCTCGGCCGTCGCCGTTGGTGTCGCCGGGCAGCAGTCGGATGGCGTTCCAGTCCCAGCCCGCGGCTGCCGGGACGGAGTAGCTGCCCGCGAACGAGCCGAGGTGGCCATTGGTGTCGGCCAGTGAGGTGTGCATGCTGATCGAGCCGTCGGTGTGGTGATACATGATGGCCAGATCGGAGCGACCGTCGCCGTTGAAGTCACCGGTCAGCAGCCTGAACGCGTTCCAGTCCCACCCGGCCGCCGCCGGAACCGAGTAGCCGATGGAGAAGGCCTGGAGCCCGCCGTTGGCGTCGGCGAGTGAGGTGTAGAGGCCGATGGAATTGTCGGCGAAGTGATACACCATCACCCCATCCGCTCGCCCGTCACCATTGAAGTCCCCGGTCGCCTGCCCCACCGACGAGTCGTCCGATGCCCCTTGATGGCGGGAGAGGGCGTCGAGTTGCGCGTGAGTGCCGTTGAAGACGTTCAGCGTCACGTTGGTGGTGGGAACCCCGGGGACGCTGCCGACGTCGGCGTACTGCCACATCAGCCAGGTACTCCACCCCGGCGGTACCGCCGGGGTCGTGTGCCCGCTGGTGTAGTCCGCCACTTGCAGCGGGTAGGAAGCGAAGGCCGTGGTGCTGGACATGCACCCCGTCATGAAGCCGCGTGCCGTGTAGATCCATGGCTTGACGCCGAACGCCGACTGCACCTTGTCCAGCCAGATCTGCGCCTGTGCGACGGTCGTGTACGGCGGGCAGGAACTGTTGCCGTCGTCCGTCCACTCCATGTCCAAGATCGGCGGCAGTTCGCCCGCCCGGTGCCCGGTGTAGCCGGCGGCGCGCAGCGCGGCGATGAAGTAGTCGGCCTGCGCGCCGGCGGTGTTCGCGCTGTATCCGATCAGGAAGTGGTAGGGAGCGGTCGCGATGCCCTGCGCCAGGGACTGGCTGAGATCGCCGCTGAAGTAGGCATTGGTCTTGTTTGTGCCGCGGGTCGCTTTCAGCGTGGCGAACGTCACCCCGGAAGCCCGGATCTGGGACCAGTTGACCGAGGCGCCCCCCGGATGCTGATATTCCGTGATGTCTACGCCCTTGACGGGGAACCTGTTCAGGTCCGGGTTGGCGGAGGACGCGCTCGCAGGTTGGACGAGCGTTCCGGCGAGGCCCACGGCGACCAGGGCCGCGACCGCGATTCGCCATAACCGTACTGACATGGCGGAGCTCCTTTGCGTGTTGGGATGGCGAGCGGGTCAGACGAAGCGGATGGCGTTCCAGTCCCAGCCCGCGGCGGCCGGAACGGTGTAGCTGCCTGTGAAGGAGCCGAGGTGGCCGTTGGGGTCGGCGAGGGAGGTGTGCATGCTGATGGAGCCGTCGGTGTGCCGGTACATGATGGCGAGGTCGGAGCGGTGGTCGCCGTTGAAGTCGCCTGAGATGGTTTTGAAGGCGTTCCAGTCCCATCCGGCTCCGGCCGGCACGGAGTAGCCGATGGAGAAGGCCTGAAGGCCACCGCTGGTATCAGCGAGTGAGGTGTAGAGGCCGATGGAATTGTCGGCGAAGTGGTATTCCATCACTGCGTCGGTCCGGCCGTCGCCGTTGGTGTCGCCGGGCAGCAGTCGGATGGCGTTCCAGTCCCAGCCCGCAGCGGCCGGGACGGTGTAGCTGCCCGTGAACGAACCCAGATGACCGGCGGTGTCGGCGAGAGAGGTGTGCATGCTGATGGAGCCGTCGGTGTGCCGGTACATGATGGCGAGGTCGGAGCGGTGGTCGCCGTTGAAGTCGCCTGAGATGGTTTTGAAGGCGTTCCAGTCCCATCCGGCTCCGGCCGGCACGGAGTAGCCGATGGAGAAGGCTTGGAGCCCGCCGTTGGCGTCGGCCAGCGAGGTGTAGAGGCCGATGGAATTGTCCGCGAAGTGGTACTCCATCACTGCGTCAGCCCGGCCATCACCGTTGGTGTCACCGGACAGCAGTCGGATGGCGTTCCAGTCCCAGCCCGCGGCTGCCGGGACGGAGTAGCTGCCCGCGAACGAGCCGAGGTGGCCATTGGTGTCGGCGAGGGAGGTGTGCATGCTGATCGAGCCGTCGGTGTGGTGATACATGATGGCCAGATCGGAGCGACCGTCGCCGTTGAAGTCACCGGTCAGCAGCCTGAAGGCGTTCCAGTCCCACCCGGCCGCCGCCGGAACCGAGTACCCGATGGAGAAGGCCTGGAGCCCGCCGTTGGCGTCGGCGAGTGAGGTGTAGAGGCCGATGGAATTGTCGGCGAAGTGATACACCATCACCCCATCCGCCCGCCCGTCACCGTTGAAGTCCCCGGTCGCCACTGACGAGTCGTCCGGTGCCGGCGTGCCGCCCCCTCCGTCCGCGTCCACCGGGGACGAGTAGCCGACGATGTCGATGTCGCCGCGCGAGTAGCTGTTCGCCTTGATGCGGTTACCGCTGTTGCCCTCGATCGTGTAGACGGTGCTCGCGTTCGCCGATGTCACGATGCCGACGTGGTCGATGTCGCCGCTCTGGTCCCAGTCGAAGACGAGCGAGTCGCCGGGCTGGGGCGTGTATCCGCTGCCTCGCGTGTGCCAGGTGCCGTACTTGACGCCGTAGTCCTTGAACGAGCTGGCCCAGCCGGTGAGCACGCCCCCGCTGGTCTCGTCCACCTCGGCGTGGGGCACTCCCGCGTTCTTCCATACGTACTTGGAGAAGTCCGCGCACCAGTCGCTGTCGCGCCACTGGACTCCGTCGCTGCTGGCGCAGCCGGAGGCGGGCTTCCATGGCCGGAAGTACCCGGTGTAGTAGTTGCAGCCGCTGCCCGCCGGGTCCTCGTGGTTGCGTGAGGCGTTGCCGAGCTGGCTTTGTGCGACGGAGACGATGCCGGCGCGGGAGACGGCGGCCGCGGGCGCGGCGGTCAGGGCGATCAATCCCGCGCCTGCGAGGGCGGTGGCGACGGCCGCGCCGCTGAGGCGGCGAAGAAGGGTCGAGGTGGTCATGGTGGTCCTCTCGGAGCAGTGGTGGTGCGCCTTCGTGACAAAGGCTGAAATGGGCGGCTCCAAGTTCTCTGCAAACGGGCTCCAGCGACTTCTGTAGCGGCGCGGGTTCCGTTGGAGTGGGCGCGGTGCTATCACTGCGGTACAAGGTCAAGTCCCGGGGGCCCGAGGGGGATTGATGGAGTTTCGTCTGCTCGGTCCCGTCGAAGCCTGGGACGGCGGGCGGTGCCTGCCGCTGGGCGGCCCGAAACCTCGTGCGCTCCTGACCGTTCTGCTGCTGGCCGCCGGGAAGGTGGTCTCCAGCGACCGGCTGGTGGACGTGCTGTGGGGCGAGGAGCCGCCGAGGAGCGCCCACGCGCTCGTCCAGACCTACGTCTACGGACTGCGCCGCACGCTGGCCGAGGGCGGCGGCGAGCCGGTGATCGAGACCCGGCCGCCCGGCTACGCCGCGCTGCTCCGGCCCGGCCAGCTCGACGTGGAGGCGTTCGAGCAGCTGGTCGCCGACGGCCGCCGGCACGCGGCGGACGGCGGTCACGAGCGCGCGGCCGAGTGCCTGCGCGCGGCGCTGGCGCTGTGGCGGGGGACGGCGCTCGGCGGGATCGGCCACGCGCTGCGCGGCGAGGCGGCGCGGCTGGAGGAGACCAGACTGCTCGTCCTGGAGGAGCGCCTCGACGTCGAGCTGGCGCTGGGCAGGCACGCGGAGGTGGTCGGCGAGCTGACCGAACTGGTCCGGGCTCACCCCGCCCGCGAACGCCCGCGCGCCCAGCTCATGAAGGCCCTCTACCGGCTGGGCCGCCAGACCGACGCCATGGCCGCCTATCACGAGGCCCGGCAGGCGCTCGCCGACGAACTGGGCGTCGATCCCGGACCGGAGCTGCAGGAGTTGTACGAGGCCGTGCTACGTGCGGATCCCTCCTTAGCCTCGGCACCGCCCCCGCAGGCCGAGCCCGAGGCGGTCCCCGCGCATCTGCCTCGCGGCATCGCCGACTTCACCGGCCGGGACAAGGAGCTCGGCGAATTGGCCGCGCTGCTCACCACCCCCAGCGACACGCTGACGGTGTGCGTCATCTCCGGCAAGGGCGGGGTGGGCAAGTCGGCGCTCGCGGTGAAGGTCGCCCACCAGGTGACCTCGGCCTACCCCGACGGGCAGCTCTACGCCGACCTGCGCGGCGTCACCGGCTCGCCCGCACCCGCGCTGGAGGTGCTCGGGCGCTTCCTGCGGGCGCTCGGCGTGCCGCCGACGGCCGTCCCGGCGAGCGTGCCCGAGTGCGTCGACGCCTACCGCAGCGCCCTGTCCGGCCGCCGGCTGCTCGTGGTGCTCGACGACGCGGGCACCGAGCAGCAGGTACGCCCCCTGCTGCCGGGCAGCCCCACCTGCGCCGTACTGATCACCGCCCGGCGCAGGCTCGCGGGCCTGGACGGGGTGAAGGTGAGCGACCTCGACGTCTTCGACACCGAGGCGGGCGTGGACCTGCTCGCCCGTATCGCCGGTACGGAGCGGGTACATGCGGAGAACGAGGCGAGTGAGCGTATCGTGCGGCTCTGCGGCCACCTGCCGCTCGCGCTGCGCACGGCGGGCGCGCGGCTGGCGGCCCGCCCGCACTGGCCGCTCACGACGCTGGCCACGCGCCTGGCCGACGAGCGCCGCCGCCTGGACGAGCTCACCGCCGGCGACCTGGAGGTACGGGCGAGCGTCGGGCTGAGCTACCGCGGGCTCGACGACACGGCGAAGCGGGCGTTCCGGCTGCTCGGGCTGCTGGGAGTGCCCGATTTCGCCTCCTGGGTGATGGGGGCGCTCCTGGACGTACCGGACCCCGAGGGCGAGGGGGTCCTCGAGCGCCTGCTGGACGCGCAACTCCTCGACCACATCGCGGTGGACGCGGCCGGCCAGAGCCGCTACCGGCTGCACGACCTGCTGCGCGTGTACGCGGCCGAGCGGGCCGAGGCGCAGGAGCCGCCCGAGGAGCGCGCGGCGGCGGTGACCCGTGCCCTGGGCGGATGGCTGTGGCTGCTCACCAGCGCCGCCGCCGCGCGGCCGCCGGGCGCGCTGGCCCTGCGGCGCGACTACGCCATGGCCAGGCCGCTCGGCCCGGAGGTCACCGACGGGGCGGCCGGAGACTTCCTGACGTGGTTCAACGCGGAGAGTCCCGCCCTGGTCGTCGCCGTCGAACGGGCGGCCGCCATGGGTCTGCACGAGGTGGCCTGCGAGGTGGCCGCCGCCCTGTGCTCCTCATCGTTCTCCTTGGACACCCGCTTCGAGGAGTGGCGGCGTACCCATGAGTCGGCGCTGGCGGCGGCCCGGCGCGCCGGTGACCCGCTGGCGGAGGCCACGCTGCTGGTGGGACTCGGCCAGCTCCGCTACCGCCAGGACCGCTACCGCGAGGCGCGGGCCTTCTTCCACCAGGCGCTTCCGCTGCTGCGCGCGGGCGGTGACACGCGCGGGCAGGCGGTGGCCGTGGCCGGCATCGGTACCGCCTGCCGGGAGCAGGGCGACCTGGTCGAGGCGCTGGTCCACCTGCGGCAGGCGGGTGAGGCATTCCGCTCGCTCGGCGATGACGCCGGAGTGGGCGACGTCAGCCGGCTGGCCGGGTCGGTGCTGCTCGAACAGGGCGAGTTCGAAGCGGCACGTGTGATGCTCGACGACGCCCTGGCCGCCTTCCGCCGGTTGGGCAGCAGGCGTGGCGAGGGCATCACGCTGCGGACCATCGGGCTGCTGCATCGGGCCGTCGGCGAGCTGGACCGCGCGGAGGCATTGTGCGCGCGGGCGGTCGTCCTGCTGCGCGAGGCCGGCGACCCGCTCATGGCCGCGTACGCCGTGCAGGCCCTGGCCAAGACCCGGATCCGGCTCGGTGTCGACGACGCCGCGATCCTGCCCGAACTCCTTGACGCGCTGCGGATATGCGGGCGACACGGCGACAGGTTCGGCACGGCGCTCGTCGAGCGGACCATCGGCGAACTGCACCTGGCCCGTGGCCGGTACGACCTGGCCGAGGAGCATCTCGGCCGGTCCATCGCGCTGTGGGAGCAGCTGGACCTGCCGTTGTTCCGGGCGCGCACCTTGAGGGACCTGGCCGCCGTACGCGAGGCGACCGGAGACGGGCCGGCGGCGGCGTCCATGCGGGCCGCGGCCGTCGCCGTCTTCGCCGAGTTCGGCACCCGCGAACAGGGCGAGTGACCGCCTTAGTGCGTTCCTGGAGAGGATTTGTAGCGCCGCCACCGAACATTCTCCTTGACCTGCCCCCTTCCCTAAGGAGAACGTCGTGCCGGACATCGTGCTCATGTCGGATTCACGGGTCGCCGAGATCCGGGTGGAGGATCGCGGCGAGCCGCTGGTGGACCTGCGAACCGTACCCGGCCTGCTGGTGGACGAGCGGCAGGCCGACCCCGACGGCGCGTACGCCCACGTCCGCCGGGGGCATGTCGAACGCCTCCTGCGTGCTCAGGCGGGCCTTCCCGACGGTCTGCGGCTGCTCATCGTGGAGGCGTACCGGCCGCCCGCGCTGCAGGAGCGGTATTTCTCGTCGTACGCGGCCAAGCTCGCCGAGGCCAACCCGGACTGGCCTGAGGAACACATCTACGTGCAGGCCAGCCGTTCCCTGGCCCCGCCCCACATCGGCCCGCATGTCTGCGGCGCGGCCGTCGACCTCACCCTGTGCACCGAATCCGGCAAGGAGCTGGACATGGGGACAGAGGTGAACGCGAGCCCCGAGGAGAGCAATGACGGCTGCTACACGGCAGCGCACAACATTTCCGCTCGGGCTCGCTCGAACCGTGGCATCCTCGGTGGCGTCCTGAGCGAAGCCGGCTTCGTGAACTACCCGACGGAGTGGTGGCACTGGTCGTACGGCGACCGTTATTGGGCACTGTGCACCGGCGCTCCCGCGGCCTTGCATGCCCTGATCGACTGGCCGCTCCCAGCCGGTTGATCGTTCAGGACCGCGGCGCCGTCATCGGACAGCCGCTCAGAGGCGGGCGGCCTCTTCCAGAGCGTTGATGTCGATCTTCCGCATGCCCAGCATCGCCTTCATGACCCGCTGCGCCTTGGCCGGGTCGGGGTTGCTCAGCAGCTCGGGCAGTACCTTGGGGACGATCTGCCAGGACAGGCCCCACCGGTCCTTCAGCCAGCCGCACTGCGATTCCTCGCCACCCTCGGTGAGCTTGGCCCACAGCTCGTCGACCTCCTCCTGCGAGGCGCAGTCGACGTACAGCGAGATCGCCTCGGTGAAGGTGAACTCCGGGCCGCCGTTCAGCGCGACGAACCGCTGGCCCGCCAGCTCGAACGACACCGTCATGGCCGTCCCCGCCGGACCCGGGCCGGCGTCGCCGTAGCGCTGGACCTCCAGGATCCGCGAGTCCTCGAACAGCGAGGTGTAGAAAGCCGCCGCCTCTTCGGCCTGGTTGTCGAACCACAGGAACGTGGTGATCTTCTGCATGATGCGCTCCTCCGAGTACGGGAGTCCGGAACGGTGAGTCCCGGGCTGTCCTGTCACTAACGCGTCGAACACGTCGACGGCGATTCGACACGGCGGAGCGAGATTTTTTCCCCGGTGTCGAGCGATCGTGTCGTCGCAGCTCCAGGGCGGCTCCAGGGACAGCTCAGGGCAGGGATGCCTTGGTTCCGGCGATGATCAGTTCGAGGCCGGCGCGGAAGGTGCCGTCGCGGAAGTCTCTGGGCTGGGTGGCGATCGAGCGGGCCTGTTCCTCGGTCGTGTAGCCGTTGACGTAGGCCATGACGGTGTCCACGGCCGCGGCGGCCGTGTCGGCGGGGACGCCCGCGGCGGTCAGGGTGGCGATGAGGTCGTGGTAGAAGGCGACGGCCTCGCTGCCCGGGTTCTGGAAGGTGGACATGAGGCGCGCCCCGTCGCGGTGGGCCAGCATGAGCTCCCGCGTACCGATCGCGAGGAGGCGCAGCCGCTCGTCCCAGGGGCCGTCGAGCGGCGGCACGGCCTCGCCCGGCGGGACGACCAGGTGCGCGACCATGGCGTCCAGCAGGGCCTGCTTACTCGGGTAATGCCGGTACAGCGCGCCTGCCCGCACGCCGAGCCGGCTCGCCAGGAGCCGCATGGTGAGACCGTCCAGGCCGACCTCGTCGAGCAGCTCGATCGCCGCCTGAAGCACCTGGGCGCGTCGCTCACTCATCGAATCCTCCAAGACGTGGTTGACAATGCGGCTCTCCGTACGTGAACAATGTACACGTGAACGTCGTTCACGTCGGAACGGCGTCGGAGACGGAGGGTGTCATGACCGAGCAGGGCGTGGGACGCGTGCTGGTGATCGGGGCGGGGCTCGGCGGGCTGACGCTCGCCCACGCGCTCGTCCGAGCGGGCCTCGACGTGCGCGTGTACGAGGCGGATGACGGCAGCGGCGAGCGGTTCCAGGGGTACCGGATCGGGCTGGCGGAGCCGGGGCTGACCGCGCTGCGGGCAAGCCTGCCGCAGCGGCTGTACGAGCTGGTCGAGGCCACCAGCGGGGGCCTGACCGGGCCGGGGCTGCTGTTCGACGAGCAGTTAACGGTCCTCAGCCGCGACCTGGAGGGGCCGGTGGAGGGGAGCAGGGCGGTGGACCGGCAGGTATTGCGGCGGATCCTGCTCGGCGACCTGGGTGACCGGGTCACGCACGGCAAGCGGCTGACGGGTGTCGCGGAGAGGGCGGGCGGGAGTGTGACCGCGCGCTTCGCCGACGGTACGGAGGCCACGGGCGCGGTGCTGGTCGGCGCCGACGGCGGCAACTCCGTGGTGCGGCGCCACCTGGTGCCCGAGGTCGGCCTGGTCGACGCGGACCTGTGCGGCGCGATGGGACGCACCACGATCACCGATCGCTTCCTGCGGCTGGTGCCGGGGCGCGGCACCATGGTGAAGGGTCCCGGAATCACGCTGATGCTGGGCCGGATGCAGTTCGACAGGGAGCCGTCCGCGGCCGCCGCCGAGCTCGTCCCCGGGCTGGAGATGCCGCACCGGGACAGCTACGTACGGTGGGTGCTGCTGGTGCCGCCGGAGCACCCGGCGGCCACCGATCCGGGGTCCGCCGGGGAGGACGCGCGTGAGCTGGTGCTGGAGCTCCTCGAGGGCTGGCATCCCGACCTGCGGGATCTGGTCCGCTCCGCCGACATGAGCGCCGTCGGCCGGTCCAAGATCTATGACCGGCCGATGCCGCCCTGGCCGGTGGGCCGGGTCACGCTGCTCGGTGACTCCGCGCACCTGACACTGGCCAGCGGCGGGAACGGCGCGAACACCGCCATGCAGGACGCCGTACGGCTGAGCGCCCGGCTGGCCGAGGTCCACCGAGGCGAGCGGGACCTGATCTCGGCGCTGGGGGAGTACCAGGACGACCTGCTCGAACGCGGGAACGCGGCGGTGCGGGTCGGCAAGGAGGCGCTGAAGAGATTCGTCCCCCCAGGGCCACAGGAGACCCGCTGATCCGTCCCCCCCACGGCCCCAGGAGACGTGGGCTGGCGGTCTTGTTTACCTGCTTCTGGAGACTCTTGTCCGGGGTTCGATTGACCTGTCCGGATCACTCCTGGTCAGGTGGTGATTACGGAGCGGAGGGGGACGACATGGCGGACAATGTGATCGCGCGCAAGCCTGGGGAAGGCGACGCGTTCTGGGTGCTCGGCGGTCTCTACGAGGTCAAGGCCGCGAGCGACGAGACGGGTGGCGGCGTGACGGTCATAGAGATGACCGTCCCGGCCGGAATGGGCCCCCCGCCGCACACGCATCCGGGAACGGAGATGCTCTACATCCTGGAGGGGACGGTCCGCCTCTACATCGACGACGAGGTGGTGGAGGGCGGCCCGGGTTCGTTCTTCTACATCCCCGACAGGACGTGGGAGCGCTTCGAACCCCTTACGGACGCGCGCATTCTCGTGGCCTACGCACCCGGCGGCATCGAAGGGTTCTTCACCGAGATCGGGGAGCTGGCGCCGACCCGGCAGGCCCCACCGGCGGACCATCCGCTGCCGAGCCTCAAGGCCGTGACGCAGGTCGGGCTGCGCTACGGACTGGAGATGAGACTGCCGGACTGACCCGACTGGGCGCAGGCGTAGGAATCTCGTCAACCCTGACTGGGCGCAGGCGTAGGAATCTCGTCAACGCCGGGCTCCGGCGCGTATGGAAGGCGTCAAGAAACGAAGAATCGCCCGAATCTCGGGATTCGCTGGCCTGGTGACCATCTGTCCTGATGGTCGAGAGCAGTTCCGGATTTGAGGAGTGGGATGGCCGACGTCATCTTCGTCGCCCTGTCGATCGCGGTCTTCGTGATCATCGGGTTCGTCGTCAAGGCGGTGGAGCGCCTGTGAACGCGGTCAACGCCGCCGGTCTCGTCGTGGTCGCCGGCCTGGTGGTCTTCATGGTCGCGGCCCTGCTGTTCCCGGAGCGATTCTGATGGCCGCTCCGCTGTTCATCGCCTCCCTCGTGCTCGCCCTGGCCGTCTGTTACCGGCCGCTGGGCGACTACATGTACCGGGTCTACACCGGGACCCGGCACAGCGCGGTCGAGCGAGTGATCTACCGGCTGCTCGGTGTCCAGCCCGATGCCGAGCAGCGCTGGGGGATCTACGCGCGCGCCGTGCTGGCCTTCTCGGTGGTCTCGATCCTGTTCCTGTACGGCCTGCAGCGCCTGCAGGACCACCTGTTCCTGAGCCTGGGCATGAAGCCGGTCGAACCGGCCCTCGCCTGGAACACCGCCGTCAGCTTCGCCACCAACACCAACTGGCAGGCGTACTCGGGTGAGGCCACCATGGGCCACCTGGTGCAGACCGCCGGACTGGCCGTACAGAACTTCGTGTCCGCCGCCGTCGGCATGGCGGTGGCCGTCGCGCTGGTGCGCGGGTTCGCCCGCGCGAAGAGTGAGACGCTGGGCAACTTCTGGGTCGACCTGGTACGCGGCACGGTACGCATCCTGCTGCCCATCGCGTTCGCCGCGGCGCTGGTGCTGGTCGCCGGAGGCGCCATCCAGACGTTCGGCGGCCACTTCACCTGGACCACGCTGACCGGCGGCGAGCAGACGTTCACCCCGGCGGCCGCGGCCACCCAGGAGGCCATCAAGAACCTGGGCACCAACGGCGGCGGCATCTTCAACGTCAACTCGGCCCACCCGTTCGAGAACCCGACGAGCTGGACCAACTGGCTGACCATCTTCCTGCTCCTGGTGATCGCGTTCAGCCTGCCGCGCACCTTCGGCCGCATGGTCGGCAATAACCGGCAGGGGTACACGATCGTCTCGGTCATGGCGATCATCGCGATCGTCAGCCTCGTCGTGACCAACGTGGCCGAGCTGTCGGCGAGCGGCACGGTGCCGCAGGCGATCGGTCAGGCCATGGAGGGCAGGGAGGCCAGGTTCGGCGTGTCGAACTCCGGCGTGTTCGCCACGGCCACCACGCTGACCTCGACGGGCTCGGTCGACTCCTTCCACGACTCCTACACGGCCATCGGCGGCGGCATGCTGATCTTCAACATGCTGCTCGGCGAGGTGGCGCCGGGCGGCGTGGGCGCGGGCCTGTACGGAATCCTCATCCTGGCCGTGCTCACCGTGTTCGTGGCCGGGCTGATGGTCGGCCGCACGCCCGAATACCTGGGCAAGAAGATCGGCGCCAGGGAGATCAAGCTGGCCTCGATGTACTTCCTGGTCACCCCGGTGCTGGTGCTCGCGGGTACGGCCGTGGCGATGGCCACGGAGGATGGCCGCGCGGCGATGCTGAACGGCGGGCCGCACGGGCTGTCGGAGATCCTCTACGCCTACACCAGCGCGTCGAACAACAACGGCTCGGCGTTCGCGGGGGTCAGCGTGAACACGCCGTTCTTCAACACCACGCTCGGCCTGTGCATGGCCTTCGGCCGCTTCCTGCCCATCGTGCTGGTCCTGGCGCTGGCCGGATCGCTGGCCGGGCAGGCGCCGGTGCCTGCCTCGGCGGGGACGCTGCCCACCGACCGGCCGCAGTTCGTCGGCATGGTCGTCGGCGTGACGATCATCCTGGTGGCCCTGACTTTCCTCCCGGCGCTCGCGCTCGGGCCGCTCGCGGAAGGACTCTCGTAGATGCCTGCCCCAGTGCTGGACGCGCCGGGCCGTACCCCCGAGGCGCACAAGAACGGCCGGGTCGGCGGCGGCCTGCTCGATCCGCGACAGATGGTCCGGTCGCTGCCCGACGCGCTGAAGAAGCTGAACCCGGCCACCCTGTGGCGCAATCCGGTCATGTTCATCGTGGAGGTCGGCGCGGCCTTCACCACGGTTCTCGCGGTCCTGCGGCCGTCGCTGTTCGCCTGGGCCATCGTGGTGTGGCTCTGGCTGACGGTGCTCTTCGCGAACCTCGCCGAGGCGGTCGCCGAGGGCCGGGGCAAGGCGCAGGCCGCCACGCTGCGCAAGGCCAAGACCGACACCCGGGCCAGACGGCTGAAGAGCCGTACGTCGGCCGAATGGGAGCCGGTCGGCGCGCCCGAGCTGAGGCAGGGCGACTTCGTGGTCGTCGAGGCCGGGGAGATCATCCCGGGCGACGGCGACGTGGTCGAGGGCATCGCCTCGGTGGACGAGTCGGCCATCACCGGCGAGTCCGCGCCGGTCATCCGCGAGTCGGGCGGCGACCGGTCGGCGGTCACAGGCGGCACCAGGGTGCTGTCGGACCGGATCATCGTCCAGATCACCCAGAAGCCCGGCGAGAGCTTCATCGACCGCATGATCGCCCTGGTCGAGGGGGCGAACCGGCAGAAGACGCCGAACGAGATCGCGCTCAACATCCTGCTGGCCGCCCTGACGATCATCTTCCTGGTCGCCACCGCCACCATGCAGCCGCTGGCGATCTACTCCATGTCGATCAACCCGGGGGTGCCCGACTCGATCGCGCTCACCAAGGACGGCGTGTCGGGGATCGTGCTGGTCTCGCTGATCGTCTGCCTCATCCCCACCACGATCGGGGCGCTGCTGTCGGCGATCGGCATCGCCGGGATGGACCGCCTCGTCCAGCGCAACGTCCTGGCCATGAGCGGGCGCGCGGTCGAGGCCGCCGGCGACGTCTCCACGCTGCTGCTGGACAAGACCGGCACGATCACGCTGGGCAACCGGCAGGCGTCGGAGTTCGTCCCGGTCGCCGGCGTCACCGAACAGGAGCTCGCCGAGGCGGCGCAGCTGTCCAGCCTGGCCGACGAGACGCCCGAGGGCCGCTCGATCGTGGTGTTCGCCAAGCAGCGGTACGGCCTGCGCGAGCGGGAGATCCACGGCGCCGAATGGGTGCATTTCACCGCCCAGACCCGCATGTCCGGGGTGAACCTGGGCGGGCGCGAGGTCCGCAAGGGCGCCGCGACCGCGGTGATGAAGTGGGTACGCGACCACGGCGGCCACCCCACCGAGGGGATCGGCCACATCGTGGACGGCATCTCCGGCTCCGGCGGCACCCCGCTGGTCGTCGCCGAGAAGGGCCGGGTGCTCGGGGTGATCCGGCTCAAGGACGTGGTCAAGCAGGGCATGCGGGAGCGCTTCGACGAGATGCGGCTGATGGGCATCCGGACCGTGATGATCACCGGTGACAACCCGCTGACCGCCAAGGCCATCGCCGACGAGGCCGGGGTGGACGACTTCCTGGCCGAGGCCACCCCCGAGGACAAGCTGGCGCTGATCAGGAAGGAGCAGGAGGGCGGCCGCCTGGTCGCGATGACCGGGGACGGCACCAACGACGCCCCCGCGCTCGCCCAGGCCGACGTCGGCGTGGCCATGAACACCGGCACGTCCGCCGCCAAGGAGGCCGGCAACATGGTCGATCTCGACTCCAACCCCACCAAACTCATCGAGATCGTGGAGATCGGCAAGCAGCTGCTCATCACGCGGGGCGCGCTGACGACGTTCTCGATCGCCAACGACGTCGCCAAGTATTTCGCGATCATCCCCGCGATGTTCGCGGCGGTCTACCCGGGACTGGACGCGCTGAACATCATGCGCCTGGCCAGCCCGCAGTCGGCCATCCTGTCGGCGGTCGTCTTCAACGCCCTGGTGATCATCGCGCTGATCCCGCTGTCGCTGCGCGGCGTGCGGTACAAGCCGTCCAGCGCGGCCAAGCTGCTGTCCCGCAACCTCTACCGGTACGGCCTGGGCGGCATCGTCGCGCCGTTCGTCGGCATCAAGATCATCGACCTGTTCATCCAGTTCCTCCCGGGGATGGCGTAAATGGAACGACTGCCCAGCTGGATCCGACGGCATGTGGCGGCGCTGCGCGCGCTGCTCGTGCTGACCCTGGTGACCGGCGTCCTCTATCCGCTGGTGGCCGCCGGAGTGGCCCAGACGCTGTTCAACGGCAAGGCCAACGGCTCGATGATCGAGCGGGACGGCCGGATCGTCGGCAGCGCGCTCATCGGCCAGAGCTTCACCGGCCCGGACGGCAAGCCGGTCGGGAAGTACTTCCAGTCCCGCCCGTCGGCGGCCGGCGACGGCTACGACCCGACCTCGACGAGCGCGAGCAACCTGGGTCCTGAGGACGTCGTGGACGTCCCGCCCAGCGGCTCGGAGAAGGGCAGGCAGTCGCTGCTCACCCAGGTCTGCGCCCGCTCCAAGGCGATCGGGGAGCTGGAGGGCGTCAGCGGGGCCCGGCCGTACTGCACGCCGGACGGGGTGGGCGCGGTGCTGAAGGTCTTCCCCGGCCGGGCCGTCAGCGTCAACCAGGTCTGCCCGGCTGTCCCCTTCGTGGCCTCTTACCAGGGGGTCAAGGTGGAGTGCGCGACACCGGGTGCGGACTACGCGGCGGGCCGGACCGTACCGATCCGCGGTGGCGCGGGCGCGGTGCGGGTGCCCGCGGACGCGGTGACGGCCAGCGGCTCCGGGCTCGATCCGCACATCTCGCCCGCCTACGCCCAGCTCCAGGCGCCGCGCGTGGCCAGGGCGCGCGGGATGGCCCAGGCCGAGGTCGAGCGGCTCATCGAGGAGCACACCACCGGCCGGGCGCTCGGCTTCATAGGCGAGCCCGCGGTGAACGTCCTGGAGCTCAATCTGGCGCTCGACGGGCCATGAGCCGGGGACACCTGCGGGTCTATCTCGGGGCGGCCCCCGGGGTCGGCAAGACGTACGCGATGCTGTGCGAGGGCCGCCGGGCGCTGGAACGCGGCAGGGACGTGGTCGTGGGCCTCGTCGAAACCCACGACCGCCCCCGTACCGCCGCCCTGCTCGACGGCCTGGAGATGGTCCCGCGCAGGACGCTCGTCTACCGGGGCGCCACCTTCACCGAGCTGGACGTGGCGGCGGTCATCGACCGCGCGCCGAAGGTGGCGCTGATCGACGAGCTGGCCCACACCAACGTGCCCGGCTCGCGCAACGCCAAGCGCTGGCAGGACATCGACGACATCCTGGACGCGGGCATCGACGTCATCTCCACGGTCAACATCCAGCACCTGGAGTCGCTCAACGACGTCGTCCAGCAGATCACCGGCGTCCCGCAGCGCGAGACCGTGCCGGACGAGGTGGTACGGCGGGCCGACCAGGTCGAGCTGGTCGACATGTCGCCCGAGGCGCTGCGCCGGCGCATGGCCCACGGCAACGTCTACGGCCCGGAGAAGGTCAACGCCGCCATGTCCAACTACTTCAGAGTGGGCAACCTGACCGCGCTGCGCGAGCTGGCCCTGCTCTGGGTGGCGGGCAGGGTGGACGACCAGCTCGACCGCTACCGCGCCGACCACGGCATCGCCACCACCTGGGAGGCGCGCGAACGCGTGGTGGTCGCGCTGACGGGCGGCCCCGAAGGCGACGCGCTGGTACGGCGGGCGGCCCGCATCGCCGCCCGCACCACGGGAGCCGACCTGCTGGCCGTCCACGTGACGAGCTCCGACGGCCTGGCCGGCGGCGACCCGGCCCACCTGGCCCGTCAGAGGTCGCTGGTGGAGAGCATGGGCGGCAGCTACCACCAGGTCGTCGGCGACGACATCCCTGGCGCGCTGCTGGAGTTCGCCCGGGGGGTCAACGCCACCCAGCTCGTGCTCGGCGCGTCGCGGCGGGGCCGGTTCGCGCAGATCCTGTCGCGGGGCGTGGGGGTGGAGACGACGGCACGGTCCGGCTCGATCGACGTCCACATGATCACCCACGAGGAGGCCAGGAAGGGCCGCCGCCCGGCCCGCTCGCGGGCCGCGCTCACCCGCGAGCGGCGGCTGAGCGGGTGGGCCATGGCGGTGGCCGGGATGCCGGTGTTGTCGGCGATCCTGAGCGTGTTCCGTGAGGATCTGAGCCTGCCGAGCGAGATCCTGTTCTTCCTGGTCATGACCGTCGGTGTCGCGCTGGTCGGCGGCATGTGGCCGGCCGTCACGGCGGCCGTCGGCGGATCGCTGCTGCTGAACTGGTTTTTCACGCCGCCGCTCGGCGCGTTCACGATCGCCGACCCGGAGAACTTCTTCGCGCTGGTCGTCTTCGTGCTGGTGGCGGTCGCGGTCAGCACGATCGTGGACCTCGCGGCCCGCCGTACCAGAGAGGCGGCCCGCGCCCGGGCGGACGCCGAGGTGCTCGCCACGCTGGCCGGGCACGTCCTGCGGGGAGAGGCCGCCGTGCCGTCGCTGCTGGCCAGGCTACGTGAGACGTTCGGGTTGACGTCGGTCACGCTGCTGGAGCACGTCGGCGAGCCGGGTTCGGATGACACGCTACGTGAGCCGGGTCTGGACGACACGCTGCGTGAGCCGGGGCCCGACGACCGATTCCGGCCGGCGGCCTGGCGCATCGTCGCCACCTCCGGTGGAACGCCGTGCGCCAGCCCGTCCGACGCCGACACCGATGTGGTCATCGACGAGGCCCTGGTCCTGACCATGCGCGGCCGGCTGCTCGATGCCGCCGACCGGGGCGTGGTCGAGGCGTTCGCCGCCGAGACGGCCGTCGCGCTGCGGCAGCAGCGGCTGGAGGAGGCGGCGGCGCGGGCCAGGCCGCTGGCCGAGGCCGACAAGATGCGTACCGCCCTGCTCGCCGCCGTCAGTCACGACCTGCGCACCCCGCTCGCCTCGGCCAAGGCGGCCGTCGAGAGCCTGCGCAACACCGAGATCGCCTGGTCCGAAGCCGACCGCGCCGAACTGCTCGCCACTGCAGACGAGTCGCTGGCCAAGCTCGACGCCCTGGTGGTGAACCTGCTGGACATGAGCCGCCTGCAGGCCGGCGTGCTCGGCCTCACCCTGCAACCGGTGGCGCTCGAAGAGGTCGTGCCGCGCGCGGTCGACGATCTCGGGCCGCTGCACGACCGCGTCGACGGCGACATCTCGATCGACCTGCCCGAGGTGGTCGCCGATCCGGTACTGCTGGAACGCGTGCTGGTCAACCTCATGTCCAACGCCGTCCGCCACAGCCCATTGGATCAGCAGGTGGTGATCACCGCGAGCTCGTACGGCGAGCACGTGGAGATCCGCGTCGTCGACCGCGGCCCCGGCCTCCCGGCGGAGGCGCACGAGCGGGTGTTCCTGCCGTTCCAGCGGCTCGGCGACCGCGACAACCACTCCGGTGTCGGCCTCGGCCTCGCGCTCTCCCGAGGGTTGACCGAGGCCATGGGCGGCACCCTCGTACCCGAGGAGACCCCCGGGGGAGGGCTCACCATGACCCTCACCTTGCCCATCTCGACGTGAGCTATTTTTTGGGCTTGTCACTGCCACGACGGCCGGGCAGGCGCATGGTGAGCAGCCGAGCGCGGGGTGCGACCCGTTCGGCGAGGTTGAACATGGCCTCGGTGCGGGTGCGGTCGGCGTCGAGGTGGGTGAAGAGGTTGACGCCCAGGTAGAACGTGATCGCCGCGTACGCCAGGTCACGCGGTGGCAGCAGCCTGGCCAGGGGCGATCCGCCGATGACCCGCTCGAGGGCCTGCTCGATGAAGTCGATCCAGGGCTCGGAGCGCGCGGTGATCTCCGCGCGGAGTTCGGGCCGGGCGATGCTCGCGCCGACCATCTCGGAGAACAGCGTGATGTGGCCGCCTTCGAGGTCGGCCCGGTAGATGGCGCTCGCGGTCTCGACGAGTTCCTCGAGGTTCTTGGCCTGCTCCACGGCCTGCCGGTAGGTGGCCATGCGTTGTTCTGACGAGCGGTCCAGCGCGGCGAGCAGCAGCGCGTCGACGCCGCCGAAGTGGTAGAAGACCAGCGCCGAGTTGACCTCCGCCGCCTTGGCGATGGCTCGCGCGCTGGTGCCGGCGTATCCCTGGCTCCGGATCGTCTCGGCCGCAGCGTCGACTACACGAGGGGCATCTGGAGCAGACGGCGCTGTTCTACGTCGGCATCCCGGCGGTGATCGCCGTCACCGTCGCCCTCACCGCCCGGCCGCGCAGCACCATCGGCATGGTCATGGCGTCCATCACCGTGGCCCTGGCGCTGGCCGGTCCGCTGCTCGGGGAGGGGATCGTCTGCCTGCTCATGGCCGCGCCGCTGTTCTACCTGGTCGGCCTGCTCGTCGCATTGCTCGTCGACGAAGTCCGGCGCCACCGGGGCAAGGGCCGGATGAACCTCCTGCTCGCGCCGCTTCTCGTCGCCGCCACGCTGGAGGGCACGGCGGTCTCGCTGCCCCGGGACAACGAGGTGAGCGTCACCGCCGGGGCGACGGCGGCGAATGCCGAACAGGCGGCGGCGAATGTCGAGCGGGCGCTGGCCGCCGAACCCCGGTTCGGGCCCGTGGAGTCGCGGTTCCTGTCGCTCGGCTTCCCCCGGCCGTTACGGGCCGAAGGCACCGGCCTGGCCGTCGGCGACACCCGCAAGATCATCTTCACGCCGCGCCGTTCGCTGGGCATCGGCGCGCCCTTGGAGCCCCGGTCCATGACCCTGCGGGTGAGCGAGCGCCTGCCGGGGCGGGTGGTGTTCGCCGTGGTGGCGGACACCACGCTCGCCCGCTGGCTGGACCTGCGCCGGGCAACGTTCGACTGGCGAAGCGGCCGTCTGACGGTGACCTTGGCCTACCGCCGTACCTTCGATCCGGGCTGGTACTTCGGCCCGCTGCAGAGCTACGCGCTGTCCGAGGCGGCCGGCTACCTGGTCAAGACGTTCGCCGGATGAGTGATCCCACGCTCATCCGGGGCGTCGCGCTCTTCGTCCCGATGGCCGCCGTCTGGATCGCGGCGGCCGTACGGCGGCCGGGGGAGCGGGACCTCGCCGCGATCATCCTGGCCACGGCCTGGAACCTGGTAACCCTCGCGGTCGTGAACACCGTCGCCGCGTACGCGGGCTGGTGGCGCTTCGCCGCCGAGGGCGCCGTGGTGGCGGGCGTCCCCGTCGACCTTCTGCTGGGCTGGGCGTTGCTGTGGGGCGCGTTGCCCGCGTGCGTGGCGCGGGCGTACCCGCTGCCGCTGGTCCTGGCGGGGTTCGCCTGGCTGGATCTGGGGGTGATGCCGCTGGCCGAGCCGGTGGTGGCGCTGGGTCAAGGGTGGCTGTACGGGGAGGCCGCCGCGATCACGTTCTGCCTGCTGCCCGGCCTGCTGCTGGCCCGCTGGACGGCCGCGGACCGGCGGCTCATCTGGCGCGTGTCGTTCCAGGTGGGCCTCGCAGGCGGGCTCATGCTCGGCGTGCCCGTCGCGCTGACCGGCGTATGGCGGCAGCCCGAGTGGGTGATCGGGCTGCTGGCGCAGGTCGTGGCGGTGCCGCTGCTGTTCGGGCTGGCCGCCGTCCGCGAGTTCGCCGTCGCCGGGGGAGGGACGCCGGTGCCGTACGATCCGCCCAAACGTCTCGTCACGAGCGGTCCGTACGCCTATCTGCGCAATCCCATGCAGTCCTCGATGGCGGGCGCCTACCTGCTGCTCGCGGTGCTCGACCTGCGCTTCGCCGCCGCCGCGGTGAGCTGCGTCGCCTACGGCGCGGGGCTGGCCGCCTGGCACGAGGGGACCCAGCTCGTGTCGCGGTACGGCCAGGAGTGGACGGACTACCGAGACCAGGTACGCGCCTGGCTGCCCCGCGCCCGCCCCTACCCCGGTCTGCCGCCCGCCGACCTCCACGTGGCGGCGACCTGCGAGCGGTGCGACGCGGTCGGCCGGTGGTTCGTCCGGCGGCGGCCCGTCTCGCTGCGGATCCTGCCTGCGGAGAGGCATCCGAGGGGTTTGCGGCGGATGACCTACGAACGTGCCGACGGGCTGCGCGCCCAGGGAGTGGCGGCCTTCGCCCACGCGGCCCAGCACCTCCACCTGGGGTGGGCGCTGCTCGGCTGGGTGCTCCTGTTGCCGGGGGTGGGGTGGTTCGCCCAATTGTGCGCGGACGCCTTCGGCGCCGGCCCCGCCCGACCCCGAGCCACTGGTATTCGACTGTGACCGGGATCACATTTTCCACCTGTCCCCGGAAGCTTGGCCTGTTCGTCCTATGCCCGACAAACCGGTTACGAGGAGGTTCAAGGTCATGAACAAGGTGATCGTCATCCAGTTCGTCTCCCTCGACGGGGTCATGGAGGACCCGGACGGGTCGGCCGGCTCGGCGCGGGGAGGGTGGGCGTTCCGCTACGGGCCCGAAAGCGTGGCCGGCGACAAGTTCGAGCTGGGGGAGGTGCTGGACACCGGAGTCATGCTGCTGGGCCGGGTCACCTGGCAGCTGTTCTCGGGCATCTGGGCGCCCAGGGAGGACGAGTTCTCCCAGAAGATGAACGCCATCCCCAAACTCGTCGCCTCACGCTCGCTGGACCATGTCGAGGGATGGCGCAACTCCACCCTGCTGCGGGGGGACCTGGCCGACGAGGTGGCCAAGCGCCGGCAGAGCCAGGATGTCGTGGTCGCCGGCAGCGCTAGCATCGTCGATGCGCTGCGGACCCACGACCTGATCGATCAATACCGGCTGCTGGTCTTCCCGATAGTGCTCGGCGCGGGCCGGCGCCTGTTCGACCAGCCTCTCGGTCTGGACCTCGCGTCCGCCGAAAAGGTCGGCCAAGCCGTCCGTCTCGTCTACGACCGTACTTCCGCGAATGGGGATCACCGGTGAGATACGCCCTGCTGATCAACGAACGCCCCGGGGCGTACGACGGCCTGAGCGAGGGCCAGCGCGCCGCCATCAGCGCCGAGTACATCACGCTCATGAAGGACGAGCGCATGCTCGGGGGCGAGCGGCTGCAGCCGGCCGACACCGCGACCACCGTCCGCGTCCAGAACGGCGAGCCGCTGCTGACCGACGGGCCGTTCGCCGACACCAAGGAGATCTTCGGCGGCTTCTACATCGTCGAGGCCGACGATCTCGACTCCGCGCTGGAGCTCGCCGCCCGGATCCCGGCCGCCCGCCTCGGCGGCTCGGTCGAAGTACGGCCGCTGGCGGAGCGGTAGGCCGTGCTCGAGGAGGTCTTCCGCGACCAGTGGGCACGCGTGTTCGCGGCCTTGGTGAGCTTCCTCGGCGACGTCGACCTCGCCGAGGAGGCCGCACAGGAGGCGTTCGTCATCGCCGCTGAGCGCTGGGCCCGCGACGGGCTCCCGGACAATCCGGGGGCCTGGCTCGTGGTGACCGGCCGCAACCGGGCGATCGACCGCCTTCGCCGCGACCGTACCCGGGCGGAGAAGACCCGGCTGCTGGACCACCCCATGCCGGAGGAGGTCACGATGGACGAGACGACGATCCCCGACGAACGCCTCGAACTCTTCTTCATGTGCTGTCACCCCGCCCTGGCGACCGAGGCCCAGGTCGCGCTCACACTGCGCGCGCTCGGCGGCCTGTCGACGCCGGAGATCGCCCGTGCGTTCCTGGTGAACGACGAGACGATGAAGCGCCGGCTCTCCCGGGCGCGCAACAAGATCCGGGCGGCCGCGATCCCCTTCGCGGTTCCGCACGAACGCCTGCTGCCCTCCCGCCTGAGCGCGGTCCTCGCGGTGCTCTACCTGGTCTTCAACCAGGGGTACGGCGACGGCCGGGCCGACCTCGCGGCGGAGGCGATCCGGCTGGGCCGCACCCTCCTCGACCTCATGCCCGACGAGCCCGAGGCGGCGGCGCTGCTGGCCCTGATGCTGCTGCACGACTCGCGTCGCGCGGCCCGTGTTCGCGACGGCGAGATGATCCTGCTCCACGACCAGGATCGCACCCTGTGGAACACCGCCCAGCTCGAGGAAGGGCGGGCACTGCTCGACCGCGCGGTCAGGTCGGGTGCTTCCGGCGCCTATACGGTGCAGGCCGCCATCGCCGAGCTGCAGACCGAGGAACGCATCGACTGGCCGGCCGTCGCCGCGCTCTATGACCGCCTGCGGCAACTGACGGGCTCGGCGGTCGTCGAGCTCAACCGGGCCGTGGCGATCGCCGAGGTCGAGGGGCCGCGGGCGGCGCTGGCGATCGTCGACGCGCTCCACCTTGACGACTACCGCTACTTCCACTCCACCCGGGCCGAACTCCTGCGGCGTCTTGGAGACACCGTGGCGGCGCGGGCGGCGTACCTCAGAGCACTCGACCTCGCCACCACCGAGGCCGAGCGTCGCTTCCTCGGCCGCCGTCTCGCCGAGCTGTGACTCGCCTCGCGACCTCGACGGCGGTGGTCGGCTGCTTGCGCGTCTACCTTCCGATGCGAGGTCGGTGAGGACGTCGATCGTGTGGCGCGATAGCGGCGAGGCCGTTTATCGCGCGCGGTGCGTTGTCGGCGAGTACGTCTATCAGGCGCGGAGCGAGGTCAGGGACGACGTCGCAGGGCGGTGGCGAGGTCGTCGAGGTGTGTGGCGACCGGGCCCAGGGTGAGCAGCCCGCTGCCCGCCCCGGCCAGTTCCGCCGCCGCCGGAGTGAGCTCGGTGTGGGCGCGTTCCATCGTCTCCCGGTCACCGACGGCGATGGCCGCCCGCGCGGTCAGGCACCACAGGGCCTCGTACAGCAGATCGCGGGGCGGGTCCGGGATCAGACGCAGCGCAGCCGCGGCCGCTTGGCGGCGATCCTGGGCCAGCGACACCCAGGGGCGCGCCCATGGCTCGTAGGGTCCCCAGTCGGCGTGCTCGTCGACCAGGTCCGGCGGCCGATGCTCGCCGGGCCGTGCGTACTGGAGGCGCAGACACAGCAGCGCGAGCGGCAGTATGCCGGACCGCAGTCCGGGCATGCCCGCGCCGTCCAGCCGCGCGGCGGCGTCCCGATAAGCCGCCTCCACCAAGGACGCTTGCGCGAAGGCCGCCCCCGCCCCCGATGTTTGCCCGGTCGCGGCGAGCCGCAGCGCCCGGTACCACTGGACAAACACCCCCACCAGCGGCAATTCATGCCGCCGGGCCAGCAGTTCGGCGGCGGTCGCGTGCCCGTCGGCGCCGGGGAAGTCCGCGAGCGCGCTGCGGGCCTGGAGGCGGATGAGGTGTCCGAGCACCTCGAAGGTGACCAGCCCATGCCGGGCGGACAGGGCGACCAGCTCGGCGCCGATCTCGTCGCGGCGCGGCGCGAGCCCCGCCCGGTGGAAGGTCTGCATGAACACCCCATTGAGGGCGAACGCCAGCAGCCCGGGATCGTCCAATTGGCGGGCGATCTCCTCCGCCTGCCGGGCGGCCTGGGGTCCGCGCGCCGCGCGGGTGCCGCGCGACTCCAGGGCGATCGTGGCCAGGAGCCGCGCCCGCGCCGCCTGGTGTGTGCCGGGTGGGAGAGCGGTCAGGGTGCGTTCGGCTGCCGCCACGATCCGCGCCGCCTGTGCCGGGTCGTCCGAGCGGGTCCAAATCGCCGGTACGTCGTACGCGCCGATCACGCGGGCGGTCAGCTCCGCGTCGCCCAGCTCCTCCGCCGCCGCGACGGCCGCCCCACGGTAGCGGCGGGCCTCCTCCAGGCCGCCGCCCCCGGTCACAGCGAGGTTGCGCAGCAGACCCACCGTCGACTCCAGCCGCGCTCGCGAGCCGGAGGCCACAGTACGGTCATAGGCGGCGGCCGTCGCCGCCCACACCCGACCCGTGGCCTCGGTCGTCTCTGCCCGCTCCCGGCCTGTGATCTCGGTCGTCTCTGCCCGCTCCCGGTCTGTGGCCTGGGTCGTTTCCGCGCCCGCCCGGCCTGTGGTCTCGGTCGTGTCGAGGTGGCCGGCTTGGTGGAGGATGTCCGTCTCCAGGCGGCGCAGTCCGGGGCCAGGATCCACTCCCAGCTGCTCGACCAGGAGCGTACGCGCCCGGCGCAGCACCGCGAGCGCGTCGCCCTGGCGGCCGGTGCGATACAGCGCCAGGGCCAGCAGCCGCCACGCGTCCTCGCGCCAGGGATGTTCGGCCACGTGCGCGTCCAGATCCGGCACGGCCTCAGCCGCGAGGCCCAGAGTCAGGCGTGCCTCGGCCTGACGTTCCACTGCCTGTAGCCGCAGCTCCGCCAGGCGGGAGCGCTCCGCCCTGGCCCAGTCCTCCTCCGCGAACTCGGCGTAGGCGGGTCCGCGCCACCAACCCAGCGCCTCTTCCAGCCGCTTGAGTACGTCCTCGGGCGGCAGCGTCGCGGCCACCGCCTGCTCGAAACGCCAGGCGTCCACCGCGTCCGGCTCCGCGCGCAGCGCGTACCCCGGCCCCTCGGTGACCAGCAACCGGGCTGCGGCGCGGGGCGGGCGCTCGGGCTCCAGCGCGCGGCGCAGGGCGGCCACGAAGGTACGTACGGCGCCCACCGCGCCTGGAGGGGGATCGATCCACAGGTCCTCGACCAGCCGGGAGACCGGGACGACACGGCGGCGGGCGACGATCAGCCGGGCCAGCACGGCGCGGTGCCGCGGCCCCTTCAAAGCGACCGCGCCCCCGGCCTCGTCCCAGGCCGCCACCGGCCCCAGCACCCCGAACATCTTCCGCGTCATCATCCCGGGCCCCACGCTATAGGTGGTTCCGGTAGCAATGCGGAAATGTCCAACGGAGGCCTCTGACCTGCGGTAATGCCCGGCTCTTGGGTTGAGGTCACGGTTGGCTTCGCCATGGTCGGCCATGAGCGACGACAAACTCGGGCACGTCGAGGCCTCCGGTGATGTCGCGGCGCGATTGACAACCAAATCGTGTACCGGTTAACGTTCTGCTCGATCATTAACCGGTACACGATCTAGGAGTCCTCATGTTACTGGTCACCGGCGCGACCGGGAACATCGGCCGCGAGCTCGTCCGCCAACTGGACGAACTCGGCGTGCCGTTCCGCATCCTGGTCCGCGACCCGGCCCGCGCCGCCACACTGCCCGAGCGGGCCGAACGGGTCATGGCCGACCTGAGCGACCCGGCGACGCTGCCGCCCGCCTTCGCCGGAGTCGACCGGCTGTTCCTGCTCACCCCCGGCATCGGCCTCGACCACACCAAGCACGCCGTCGCCGCCGCCCAGGCCGCGGGAGTACGCCATATCGTGCACCTGTCCTCGTTCAACGTGCTCGGCGACCCGATGCCCGAGATGGGCCGCTGGCACCACGAACGCGAGCAGGCCATCCGGGCCTCCGGCATCCCGGCCACGTTCCTGCGGCCCGGCGGCTTCATGACCAACGCCTTCGACTGGCTGCCCACCATCCGCCAGGCGGGCCATGTCCTCGATCCGGTCGGCCCCGGCCGATACGCGCCGATCGACCCCGCCGACATCGCCGCCGTAGCCGCCCTGACCCTGACCGGCGACGGCCACCAAGGCCAGGAATACGTCATCAC
>NZ_JBEZDU010000017.1:0-274536 GCF_040648495.1 Nonomuraea sp. NPDC049129
GGGTCTGCTGGATCACCTGGGCGGGGGCATCGGCGAGCCACTCGCAGTACGGGTCCTTCTTCGCCTCGGCGAGCTGCCCGCACTGCTCGGCATAGGTGATCCACTGCCCGCGCCGCCGGTATTGCCGCCGTTGTTCGAGGCCGGTGTTCCACACGGCCCGGCAGATCCCGCCCAGCCTCTCGGCGAACGCCTGCTGTCCGGAGTCGAACTCCAGGCGATACTTCCGGCCCGCCAACATGCGCAACACCCCCTTCTCCCTCGGGATGCTCACGTCTCACCGACTCGAACATATTATCGTCTGGTCTATGAGTCAGGAAGTGGAATATCGACGAGGCAGACACGTGGTTTCCGCGATGCACGCCCATCTGGTCTTTGTCACCAAATATCGCAGAAACGCCTTCGACGACGCGATGCTGCGCCGCTGCGAAGACATCATGATCGAGGTGTGCGACAGTTTCGAGGCCGAACTGCGCGAGTTCAACGGCGAACACGACCACGTCCACCTGCTCGTCCACTACCCGCCCAAGGTCGCGATCAGCAAACTCGTCAACTCGTTGAAGGGCGTCTCCTCGCACTACCTGCGCAAGGAGTTCACCGGCAGCGTCAACCACGCCATCATGCACGGCCCCTTCTGGTCACCCAGCTACCTCGCCGCCTCCTGTGGCGGAGCGCCCCTATCGATCATCAAGGCGTACATCGAACAGCAACGCCACCCCACCTGAGGCTCCAAATCCACGCTCCGCGCTCCGGGATGCCCCGCCTACGGCGGGCCATCCCCCAAAGGGGGACCGCATTCATCCCCAGCCTGAAGGCCGAGGCTTTCTGCGGACCTTCGGTAACCGGTCTGCTCATCGTCGATGTCGATGTAGAGCTTGCCGTCCAGCGTCCACGGTCCGCTCTGTTAGGCAGGAGCTGATCAAGTGAGGCGACGGTCTCAGCTCGCTCACCGGCAGGGAAGACGAACACAGTGCGCCTGGGGAGGAGCGGAGGCTGTGCGGGTTTGCGACGACCACGGATATTCAGGACTGGGTGCTGCGGCCCGTCGACGTGGTGGTGCGGATCGCGCTGTCGGCAAGAGTCGGCATTCCCAGGCGGACCGCCGCCGAGCGCCGGGCAATGAGGTTGTCGAGCTGGGCAGGTTTCACCTCCCGCTCCGCCTGCCGCCTCAGTACTGTGACTTCGCATGACCGAGATCGAGATCACCGCAGACCTGGTCCGCGACCTGCTGCAGGAGCAGCATCCAGACCTTGCGGGGCTGGCCATCCGTGAGGTGGTGGGCGGTTGGGGCAACCAAATGTGGCGCCTCGGGGACGAGTTGGCCGTGCGCATGCAGCGCATGGACCCCAGCCCGGAGCTCCAGCTCAAGGAGCGGCGGTGGCTACCCGTGCTGGCCCCGCGCCTGCCGCTCCCGGTGCCGACCCCGGTGCGGTTCGGCGAACCGTCCGAGCGCTTCCCCAAGCACTGGACCGTGATGACGTGGGTTCCCGGCGAGCCGCTGGACCACGGCTCGATCAGCCGCGGCGCCCACGCGGCCGACACTTTGGCGGGTTTCCTCCAGGCGCTCCATGTGGAGGCGCCCGCCGAGGCGCCGATCGCTACGGACCGCGGTGCCCATCCCAGGAACTGCACGGTCGGCTTCGAGAACTTCTTCCAGGCCGTTGCCCTCGACGACATCGCTGCCGACGTCCGGGACGTCTGGGATGACGCCGTCGCGGCCAACGCGTGGGAGGGCCCGCGGGTCTGGGTGCACGGCGATCTCCATCCCGCGAACGTCGTCGTCTCAGACGGAACGCTCTCGGGCATCATCGACTTCGGTGGCATGTTCGCCGGCGATCCGGCGTGGGACCTCGCCGCCGCATGGGTGCTGCTACCCGCGGGCACGGCCGCACGGTTCTTCGACATGTACGGGCATGCGGACGAGGCGGCGATCCGGCGCGCCCGCGGGCTGGCCGCTATGAAGAGCCTCTTCCTGATGCTCATGGGGCAGAACGGAGATCGGGGCCTTCCCGGCGGCAAGCCGCACTGGGGACCTGCGGGCCGGGCGGCACTTGATCGTGTTCTGAAGGGCATTTGACGCACACTTCTTGCTCGGCCTCAGCGATGCGGGCGGTCAGGTTGTCGCGGATCTCCTCCGGCCGGCCGCGCTGGGCCGGGTCCGGCCGGAGGAGCGCGGCGAGGTGATGCCTCACCGGCTGATCGGCGCCGCGGATCGGCACTCAGCTGGTCGAGGCCTCCACCGAGACGCATCGGTGGAGCACGGAGCCCGTCTTGCCGGCGGGACCGTTGATCCTGATCACCGGCCTGATGTTGGTCCTTCCAGGACCCACGGTGATCAAGGCGAAGGTCGATCGAGTCTCGGCGAACTCCTGATGATTGGCGAAGTTGGCGGGTCCGAACGCCCCTTCCGACTTAAGGGAGTCGTTCAAACTGTAAGTGAGTCGCATCTCGGCACCCGCCTCAACGGAGACGTCCGCGGTGACCTCCACCTTTACTGTCGTCGTAGCCGGAACGTCGACGAAGACCGGGTTATCGAGGAGGCCCACGTACACGGCCGAACTCGCGGTAAGCGGGAAACCGCGGGGATCGCACATCGCCTGGCTGAGGGGAAGGGCGGCGGCCGGTCGGCTCAGCGCGAATGTCGTGATCGCCGCAGGCCCCCCTCACTGCAAGGGCGTTCCATCCAGTTCCACAACGAGGAACGGCCGCACGGGACGAAGCGGAGGCCGAGATACCGCAAGGGCACATACTCCTGCGCCTGGAGCCCCGCTGGCTCCTAGAAGCATGGCAAGCTGTATCGGCGGTCTTCCACATGGTCGTAGATAGCGCGCAACCACGACTCACGAGCCGCCGGTAGCCGCGCCAGCGTGTGGAGGAACACGCCTACATCAGGTCTGAAGGGCCTCCATGGCAGCCGTGGCGGCGGATCGTCGCGGCGGACAATGTCGGGCATCCCTGCCGCCGCGAGGGTAAGACGCCGATCGTCATTGAAGGCCATGTACGTCCACACGTCAGCCGCCAGCGGCACCACCGCTCCCGCGCCGCACGGCCACACCTCGCCGCTTTGCGGATGCCGCGGCACCAGGGCGATATCCGCGGTCACGCCGGACAGGCCAGGCCCGGCCAAGACGAGGTTCCGTGCCGACGGGCCTGCAGGGAGCAGCGTGTCGAGCGCCTTGCGAAAAGCCTCGGCGACCGGTCCGTCAGGGACGGCAATCCGCTGGCCGCCTGACAACGCCAACAGGTGTGCCAACGCCACCGCGACCGCTGCTTCCCACCGTGGGCTCCACCATCCGGGCTGCTCAACGGGCGGTGTGGCCGGATAGGCCGTCCGCAGCGCCTCCCAGCCGACCACCGTGCACGCGGGGCCATCGACGCAGACGGGTCGTACGGCACTCGGATCCAGCCACACCACCTGCCAGAACCCGCAGTCATCAATGCGGGTCGCCACCGCACGCCCGCACTCCACACACGCGAGGTTGGCGCCGTTCCGGCCGTCCAGGCCACAGCAGCAGCCATCACAGCGCTCTCGGATGAGGACGGTTCGTCGGACATCGCCGGGCGCGATCCCGATGATCCCCGAGGGTCCATACGGCAGGGAATACACCTGTAGGTACACGCCACCGGCTGCCGCCTCCTCCCAGACCCGCCATGGCGGGTCGGAGGCTTGGGAATGCACCGCGTACGTTCCGGGCTCCAGAAGTGCGGGGAGCAAGTCGTGGCCGTACTTCTGATCGGCGTGGTCGGGAAGCGCGACCCGCGACACCTTCGCGGTCAAAACGGCACCACACCCCGCGCATGCGAAAACGACCAAGTGCCCCTCTCATGTCTCAACGATTCGATAGCAGCCTCTGATCTGTGGTAGCCGAGGCATCAGCTGATCCAAGTGCATGGAGTCGCCGGAAACGACATCATTCCCGAACTCATGTGCCGACGACGGGTGAATCCTGGGTCTGGCAGGAATCCCGGAAATTAGCCAGAACCGGAGCACTTGGCCGTTGACATTCGGTTGGGCGCGGGTGTTGTGCCGACCGTCGATCGCCGCGTTCTGCTCACTCAGTGTGCCCGGCTCGGACCGGGACGCCCGCGCACGGGTCCCGGCAGGGTCCGTGCCGATAAGGCGTACGGCTCCCGTTCCCGCCGCGCCTACTTGCGCAGGAGCGGTATCACCTGCACGATCCCGGAGAAGACCGGACCGCCCAGCCGTAACGGTGGTCGGTCGGCGGCGTGCGCGCTTCGCCTGCGCGGGCACCGGAAGGCCGCGTCAGCTGAGGCCTGTAGCTCTATGAGGCGGTGAAGTGTGGTCGTGGCTCGGTCAGGCAGACGATCGCGGGGATCGGGAAGAGCATGAGGTAGAGGTTCGGCAGCCACCAGGCCAGTGAGAAGTCGCCGCGCAGGGTCCAGAACGCGATCGCCATCAAGCCGGACGCCATGGTGAGCACGAGCGAGACCAGCATCAGGCCTGGACCCGACCGCGACGCTCGGCGCAGGAGGTACAGGCTGGCTAGGCCGGTGGCGCTGGCCAGCAGGTCGATCCAGAGAAACGACCAGTTCCAGTCGGCCATTACCGGGTTGGTGTAGTCGGCGAACGCCCATTCGGGCGGGATCGCACCCAGCCCGGTGATGGTGAAGTAGACGACGAATGCCAGATCCGTGAGCAGCATCAACGCTTTAGTGGCGCGTAGCACGGTCGATCGCCTCCATCAGGTAGCGCCTGGTGTGTTCGTGCAGTGCTGCGTCTGGTTCGCCGAGGCCGAGAAGCCTGGCCGCCCACCAGCCGTCGATGGCCAGCCGTACCGCCGTCGCCGCAGCCGGATCGATGCCGTCGTCGGTCAGTCTGGCCTGCCAAGCAGCGAACCGCTCTCTCAGCGGCGCCAGGCCTGCCGGGTCCACGAGCACCGCGGCCAGCAGTGCTGCGGTCACCCGGTCGGCCGGAGTGTTGGTCGCGGTGTGGTGTTCGGGGATCGTCGCGTTCAGGTAAGCGCGCAGGAAGTCGCCCGGCTCGGCGCCCACCTCGGCCAGTGCCTGGTCGAAGGCCTTGATCAGGCGGTCGACCATGGCGGCGACCAGTGCCTGCTTGGTGGGGAAGTGGTAGAACAAGCCGCCCTTGGACACGCCTGCCTGCCGGGCCACCGCTTCCAGCGTCAAGGCCTCGGCCCCCTTGGACAGCAGCACCTCGGCCGCGGCGTCGAGCAGTCGCTCTTTCGAACTGAGACGTGGCACAAAGGAAACTATACCGGCCAACCGGTATAGTTTGCTTTTGTTGAGGTGGCCGGCAGGGCCCCGGTGAGACCTGGGGCGCAGGGACTATTTCCTCACGTGCCGGTTCTCAAGCACTGCGCCATGCGATGACGTGTGTCACCGATCTCCACTGGTGAGGCATCCGCCTGGGCGGCCTCGGCAGCCGATCGTCCAGCCGCCCCGCCTACGGTGAGCAACCGAGTTGGCATCGTTACGACGGCGCACGGCCCGCACAGTCTCGGTCTCGCCCACGGCGCCGGCGATACGGCCACCTGGTTGAGGAAGCCCAGCGTGGTGCACTCCCCCGAATGGCACCCGGACGAGCGCATCCCTGGCCCCTCGCCCCCGGGGAGGAACTCCCGCTCCGGCGTGGCCAGGAAGCCGTAGCGCGAGACGCTACTTGAGGATCTCGAGATGGTAGTCCGACTTCTTGTGCGACCAGTGCTCACCCGTCATTTTGCGGCACCGCCAACTCCCCTGCCACTGCTTGCCCTCGACCATGCACTTGTTGTAGCCCGCAGTGGTGAGCGGATAGGCCGCGACGTATTCCCAGACGTCGGCGCTGGCCGGAGCCGGTACGAACGCGCCGACGGCGGCCGCTGCCGACACCGCGACCGCCACATTCCTCACCTTGTTCCACATCCTGAAGTCACTCATCCTTTCTCGATTGCACAGAGAGCCTCGCAGCCGGGGCTTCTGTGTCTCTTCTCTGTTGCTTCCGGCCGAGTTCCGTTGCGCGGATTTCCGTCAGCTGTGCGGCGACGCGAGGGATCCTGGCCGTGACAAGCCCTCTTAGCGCGGGCCAGAGCCCTCATCCCCGCCTCCGCCTCCCGACTGAATCAAGCCGACGTCGCCTAAGAGCACCTGTCGCGAGCCCGTGAGATGGCGGCGCGGGTTGGCGAAGGGCGCAATGATGACAACACCGAGTTCGGACCGGCCAACGTCGCGCTGCATGAGGTGGCCGTGGCGGTGGAAGTGGGCGAGGCCGGTCACGCGCTGCGCGTCGGAGCCGCAGTAAACGCCTCGACGCTGTCGGCAGAGCGGCGGGCGCGGCTGGCCGTTGATCTGGCTCGCGCGCATGCGCAGTGTCGTCAGGTTGATGAGGCGGTGGCCCAGCTCCTTGAGGATGAGGCCATCGCTCCGGAACAGATCAGATCGTGCGGCAACTCGCGTCGGATCTGTTGTCGATGCAGGATCCCGCGTCGACTGAGCTGCGGGAACTGGCAGACCGAGTGGGTGCCTGGAAAACACCGCTGCGGCGGGTGGCAAAGCTACGAACGTCCAAGGTCTGGGATCTGGGCAGCGTCTGGCTCTACGACGCTCCTTGGAGAGGACGACCGCGGACTGCATACAATCGCGAGTTTCGCACCTGCTATCCGTCTCGGGTCGGCCACGGTCAACAAGGGCCATGCAGGCGAAGCCTGCCTGGAAGGGGCGTCCGAGCGCAGCGAGGTCCTTCAGGGGTCGGGGCTTTGGCCCGACTGGAAGCAACGCCTGAGCCCTGAAAGGCGCGAAGCGCCCCCAAGCGAAGCCCGTTGTGCGCCGAAGGCGCCCCCAAGCGAAGCCCGTTGTGCGCCGAAGGCGCCCCCAAGCGAAGCCCGTTGTGCGCCGAAGGCGCCCCCAAAAGAGCGCCCGGAGCGAAGCGGAGGCCCTTTTTGGCGGGGCGGGCATCAGACGGGCAACCACCGAATCGGGTAACGGGTGGGCGCGAGACAGGTCAGGGTCAGCGGGCCAGGTCGCGGCTGATCACCAGCCTTTGGATCTGGTTTGTGCCCTCGAAAATCTGCATAATCTTCGCCTCGCGCATGTACCGCTCCACCCGAAACTCACGCGTGTACCCATACCCCCCGAACACCTGCACCGCGTCCGTCGTCACCTTCATCGCGGCGTCCGTGGCCACCAGCTTGGCGACGCTGGCCTGTCGTCCGTACGGACGGCCGGCGTCGCGGCGGCGGGCCGCGTCCAGGTACGTGGCGCGGGCGCTGTCCACGGCCACCGCCATGTCCGCGAGCAGGAAGCCCAGACCCTGGTGGTCGATGATCTTGCGGCCGAATGTCTGGCGTTCCTTGGCGTAGGCGACCGAGGCGTCCAGTGCGGCCTGGGCGAGGCCGGTCGCGCACGCCGCGATGCCGAGGCGGCCGGAGTCGAGGGCGCTGAAGGCGATGGGCAGGCCCTGGCCCTCCTCGCCGAGCAGGCGGTCGGCCTCGATGACGGCGCCGTCCCAGTGCGCGCTGGTGGTGGGGATGGCGTGCAGGCCCATCTTCTCCTCCGGGCGGCCGAAGGTCAGGCCGTCGGCCGCGCCGGGGGCCAGGAAGCAGGAGATGCCCCGGCTGCCCTGTCCCGTGCGGGCGAACAGGGCGTAGAAGTCGGCCTTGCCGCCGTGGGTGATCCACGCCTTGTTGCCGGTGATCCGGTAGCCGTTCTCGACCTTCTCCGCCTTGCAGGTCAGGGCGGCGGCGTCGGATCCGGCCTGGGGTTCGGACAGGCTGTAGCCGCCGACGAGCCGGCCCGCCAGCATGTCGGGCAGCCAGCGTTCGCGCTGCTCGGGTGTGCCGTAGGTGGCCACGGGGAAGCAGGCGAGGGTGTGCACGCTGGTGGCCACCGCGACGGCGGCCCAGCGGGCCGCCAGCTCCTCCAGCACCTGCAGGTAGACCTCGTACGGCTGGCCGCCGCCGCCAAGCTCCTCCGGGTACGGCAGGCCGAGCAGTCCGGCGGCGCCGAGCGTGGCGAACAGGCCCTCCGGATAGGTCTCGGCGCGCTCATGCTCGTCGACCCGGCTCGCCAGCTCTTTGTCGGCGATGTCCCGGGTGAGGGCGATGAGGTCCTCGGCGTCCTGGGTGGGCAGCAGGCGGTCGACGGTCACGTTCTCTCCAGAGGGCTGGGCAGCAAGCGGTCGACGGTCACGTTCTCTCCAGAGAGCGGGGTCCGGTGGGCTCGCTCAGCTGCGCGAGGGCGGTCCTGGCGCGATCGCGGAACTCCGCGACCCGCGCGAGCTTGATGTCCTCATACCCGCGAACCGCCTCCGGCAGCGCCGCGATCGCGGCCACGGCGTCGGCGGTCGCCGGGCTCAGCCGGGCGAGAGCGTCACGCATCAGGTCACGGTACTCGGTGATGATCGCCCGCTCGACGCGGCGTACTCCTGCGTACCCGAACACGTCGAACGGCGTACCCCGCAGGAACCTGGCGGCGCGCAGCACGCGGAAGACGACGTTCGCCGAGCGGCGCAGCCGGATCTTGCGCTTCATGCCCAGCGCGCGCAGCAGCGGCGGGTGCAGCAGCACCGACACGGTGGCGTCCGCGCCGTACTCCCGCTCCCGCCTGGCCCGCTCGGCCGGGTCCAGGTGCAGCCGGGCGACCTCGTACTCGTCCTTGTAGGCCATGAGCTTGTGCAGCCCCTTGGCGTAGGCGAGGGCGATCGGCGCGGCGGCCTCCTCCCCCGCGCGGTCGGCGGCGAGCGCGGCCACGCGGCGCACGTCCTCGGCGTACCGGGCGGCGTAGGCCGCGTCGCGGTAGCCGGTCAGGTCGGCGATCCGCGTGGCCAGGGCCTGATCGAACGTCTCGGCCTGCGGAGCGGGAGTCTCCACGGCCGCCAGCACCGCCTGGCGGTCGGCGACGGCGGCCCGGCCCCAGCGGAACGCCGCGAGGTTCTGCTCGGCCGCGGCCCCGTTGAGCCGGATGGCCCGTTCGACGGCCTCGGCGGACACCGGCAGGCAGCCGTGCTGGTACGCGGCGCCGACGAGCAGCATGTTGGCGGGCATGTGGTCGCCGAACAGCGCCTCGGCGAGCCCGTGAGCGTCGAGGTAGAGGTTGTCGGCGCTCCGGGTGGCCGACTCGACGCGGGTGATCGCGTCGGCGGGCGAGTCCGGTACGGTGACGCGGCCGGTCACCATGGCGGCGGTCGGCACGACGGCGCTGCTGACCACGGCGACGGTACGGTCCGGGGCGGCGACCGCCAGGTTCGTGTCGGCCGCCGCGCCGAGCAGATCGAAGCCGATCAGTACGTCGGCGGTGCCGCGCGACGCCTTCGGGGAGCCGGCGATCGGGTGCGGGGAGATGCGGACGTCGCTGACGACCGGGCCGCCCTTCTGCGCCAGGCCGGTCTGTTCGAGGCCGGCCGCGTGCAGGCCGTCGAGGTGGGCCGCCATCTGCAGGATCTGCGAGACCGTCACGACGCCCGTGCCGCCGATGCCGGGCATCCGCAGCAGCACCTCACGGCCGGGGAATCGGGTGACCGGCTCGGTCAGCTCCACCGGAAGCTCCAGAACCGGCCGTGCACCGAGTGCTTGGATCGGCCGTGGTCCACGATCCGCCGAAAGCTCCGGAACCGGCCGTGGTCCACGATCCACCGGAAGCTCCGGGGCTGGCCGCGCCTTGCCCGGCTTGACCAGCAGGAACGATGGGCAGTCGCCCTTGAGGCAGCTCAGGTCGGAGTTGCAGGACGGCTGGTGGATCCGGGTCTTGCGGCCGTACACGGTCTCCACGGGCTGCACGGACAGGCAGGTCGACACCTCGCCGCAGTCGCCACACCCCTCGCAGACCCGCTCGTTGACCACGACCTTCTCCACGGGTACGGGCAGTTTGCCGCGCTTGCGCAGCCGGCGTTCGTCGGCCGCGCATCGGTCGTCGTGGATGAGCACGCTCACCCCGTCGAGCTCGGCCAGCTCCTTCTCGGCCGCCGCCAGCCCGTCGCGGTGCCGTACCGTGGCGATCGGCGCGAGCCGGACACCCCGGTAGGTCTCCGGTTCGGGCGTGGTGATCACGATCCGGCGGACCCCCTCTGCGGCCAGCGACCGCGTCAGCGCGGGCACGTCGAGCCGGCCTTCCGCGCGCTGCCCGCCGGTCATGGCGACCGCGTCGTTGTAGAGCAGCTTGTACGTGATCCGCACCCCGGCCGCGACGGCGGCCCGGACGGCCAGCGAGCCGGAGTGGTGGAAGGTGCCGTCGCCGAGGTTCTGCACGAAGTGCCGGTCGTCGGTGAAGGGGGCCAGGCCGATCCACTGGGCGCCCTCGCCGCCCATCTGGGTGAGGCCGACCTGGTTGCCGCGGCCGGCGCCGTCCAGGGCGATCATGGCGTGGCAGCCGATCCCGACGCCGACCAGCGTGCTGTCCGACGTACGGGTGGAGGTGTTGTGCGGGCAGCCCGAGCAGAAGTACGGCGTGCGCGCGGCGACCACCGGCAGCAGGCGGCGCGGCTGCGGCTTCCGGGCGGGAGCCAGGTGGACGGTGGCCCGCGGCAGCGTGTCGGCGAAGGAGGCCAGCGCCTTGGCCACGTCCTCCGCGCCGAGCGTGCCGCGGGGGGTGAGCAACTCGCGCCCGACCACAGCGGGGGCCCCACGGGCGGCGAGCAGGTCGCTACCGGCGGCGGGGGTGCGCGCGGCGTCGTACAGCGCCTGCTTCAGCTGCCCCTCCAGGAACGGCACCTTGTCCTCCACCACGAGCACCCGGTCGAGGTCCGCGGTCATGGCGGCCAGGTCGGCGGGCGCCAGCGGGTACGGCATGCCGAGCCGGATCAGCCGCAGCCCCAGGTCCTCGATCGCGGCCTCGTCCAGCCCGAGGTCGGCCAGCGCCCGGCGTACCACCGCGAAGGACGCGCCGGAGGCGACGATGCCCAGGCGGGCGTGCGACGAGCCGGCCACCACCCGGTTCAGGCCGTGCGCGCGGGCGTAGTCGCGGGCCAGGTCGAGCCGCCGGGTCAGCATGTCGTGCTCGGCGTCCAGCGCGGCCGGGCCGACCAGGGCGGCCGGCGTTGGGCGGCTCGGGTGGTCCGGGGCCGGGATGCCGTCACGCAGCGAGCCGAGGTCGACGGTGGCCGACGCGTCCGCCAGGTCGGCGACGATCTTCAGGCCGGTCCACAGGCCGCTGGCGCGCGAGAGGGCGACCGCGTGCAGCCCGAACTCGATGATCTCCGCCACCGAGCCGGGCGCGAGCAGCGGCACGCACAGGCTCTGGCACATCGGCTCGCATGTGCTGGGCACGGTCGAGGACTTGCTGCCGGGATCGTCGCCGATCCAGGCCACCGCGCCGCCGAGCGCGGCGGTGCCGGCCAGGTTGCCGTGGCGGATGGCGTCGGCGGCCCGGTCGAGGCCGGGGCTCTTGCCGTACCAGAAGCCGGTCACGCCGTCGTGCCGCCGGCCCGGCAGGCGCTCCAGGAGCTGGGTCCCCGCCACGGCGGTGGCGGCCAGCTCCTCGTTGAGGGCCGGACGGACGACCACGCCCGCTGGGTCGAGCAGCCGGGCGGCCCGGCCCATCTCCAGGTCGACGCCGGCCAGCGGCGAGCCCGGGTAGCCGGAGACGAACACGCGCGTGTCCAGCCCGCGCTCCTGGTCCAGGCGGCGCTGTTCGAGCGTCAGCCGGACGAGGGCCTGCAGGCCCGACATGAGCACGCGACCGTCCGCGGCCGTGTACTTGTCGTCGAGGGTGACGCTCATGCGGGCCTCCCTGGGGTTCGTGGAGACCCCAGCACAGCAACGCGGGCGGGCATCGCGCAAGTATCGGCCAAGAAGACACGACAAAGACGCAAAACCTTTGCGGCCTCGGCCTCTTTCGCTATGGTTCTTTCCATCAAAAACCGAGGAGTGCCCACATGCCAGAAATAGATGACATTGATCATCGGGTGTTGCGCCTGCTGCGCGAGGACGGGCGCCGCACCTTCTCCGACATGGCGGGCACGATCGGCCTTTCCGTGGCCGCGGTCAAGCGCCGGGTGGACCGGCTCAAAGAGCTCGGCGTCATCACCGGTTTCAGTGTGCAGATCGACTACGCCAAGCTCGGATGGGGCATCGAGGCGTTCACCGAACTGCGTTACGCGGGCACGACGCCGGTGAGCGAGATCGTCCGCACGGCGACCGACGTGGCGGAGGTTCAGGCCGTTTTCACCATCGCCGGCGACCCCGACGCGCTGATCCACGTACGGGTCCGCGACCTCGGTCATCTCCAGCAGGTCATCGATCACCTGCGCCGCGCCGGGAACGTCACGGGCACCAAAACGCTGTTGGTGCTGGGCTCGTGGACCCGCGACGCACTGACGCCGCGACCGCCCCGGATAGCGGGAATGAAATAGCTCGCTATGCAATTAGGCGAGCTTTCTTTGTCCTGGCTATCCACCGCCCCAGGGGTGCGCCGGACAACGGCACCATACGCTACAGTACTCATTGTCTTCTCGCCTCTGAATTCGGAGCACCAGCATGGCCAAGCAAATTCAAGAGATCTTCCTTGACGACCTCGACGGATCCGCCTTGTCGTCCGAGAACACAATCAGGTTCGGCCTCGACGGCTTTGCCTACGAGATCGACCTGTCGGATAAGAACGAGGAGAAGTTGCGCAAAGCCCTTGCCCCGTTCCTGGTCAAGGCGCGTCAGGTCCGCAAGGAGCGCGGTGGTAAGGTCCGTCGCGGAGTCGGCTCGGCACGCTCGGTCAGCCGCGACAAGTCCACCGAAATTCGCCAGTGGGCGAAGCAGGCGGGACTACCCGTGAGCGAGCGCGGACGTATCGCCGCGACCATCGTGGAGCAGTACGAGGCGGCTCACTGAGATTGCCGCTCCGGCAATCACCGCGGCGATAATGACCGGCACCTCCTGAATTCGAAATGCGCCCGCCCATCGGCCTTTGGCCGCCGCGACGACGGGTGCGCGGCGGGAGGATGGCGATCAGAGTCGGCCGGCTGCCTTTAAGGCCGTACGGCCCGCCGGTCCAGGCGAGGGGACCGGTGGCGCAGCCGTCAGCCGACGTTGCCCAGACACTCCAGATTCGCTCCGAATGTCCGACCGCCTGACCGCTAGGCCGCTTGACCAAAGCTCCTCAGGCGCGGGTCGACACCCCCCCCAGACGACCCCTCAGGCAACCCCCTCAGGCGCGGGTCGACTCCCGCAGCACCAGGCTGCACGGCATCCGCCGTACCCCGCCCTGATGCGGCACACCGCCGATCACGTCCAGCAGATGCGTGGCGGCCGCCCGCCCGATCTCACCGAGGTTCATGTCGACCGTGGTGAGCGGCGGCCGTGAGCCGAGCGCCATCGGCGCCCAGTTGTCGAAGCCCACGAGCGCCACGTCGTCGGGAATGCGCCGGCCCCGATCCCTGAGCGTCTCGGCGACCCCCCTGGCGATCTGGTCGCTGCCGCAGAACACCGCGTCCACGTCCGGCTGGGTGCGGAGCAGGATGTCGGCGCCCTGCCGCCCCCACTCCTCCGACCACTCCCCGAACAGCGTCTCGCCCGCCGCCGTCGCCCCCGCCTCCGCCAGGGCGTCGGCGAATCCCGCCGCGCGGGTCCGCGCGGCCAGGAACCGCTGCGGCCCGGTGATGTGGCCGATCCGCCGCCGCCCGGTGGCCAGCAGATGCCGGACGGCCAGGAGGCTCCCGCCCAGATCGTCGGGGATCACCGAGAAGTCGGTGGGTTCGGTCGACTGGGTCATGGCGTAGACGACCGGGACGGGCAGGCCGGTGCCGATGCTCGGCCGGGGCTCGGTACGGCGGCCGGTGACGATGATGCCCTCCACCCGCCTGGCCAGGAGGCGCTCGACGTAGTGCTGCTCCCTGATCGGGTCGTCGCGCGTGTCGCACATGAACACCGAGATCTGACCGGCGCCCAGCGCGTCCTCGGCGCCGAGCATGACCGGGATGCTGAAGCGCCCGAAGCTGTCGCACGTCACCAGGCCGACGGTGAAGGTACGGCCGTGCAGCAGGCCCCGGGCGAGCGTGTTCGGCCGGAACTCCAGACGCTCGGCGGCGGCGATCACCCGCGCCCTGGTCTCCTCGCGCAGCCGGCCCTGGCCGTTGAGCGCCTTGGACGCCGTGCCGATCGACACTCCGGCGGCCGCGGCGACCTCACGGATGGTCACTGCGCGCTGGGAAAATTCAGACAACCGGTTTCCCTCCCTCGACATCCTGGTCACGGTCCAACTACCCAGAGGGTTGACCAGTGATGTGTAACACCTTACTGTTCGCCAAGGAAAGCCTATTCCCCATGTGCGAGGAGTTCGATGGACCAGGCCTGCGGCCCTGCCGTACCGACCGCGGAATCTAAGGCCGTGCAGCGGCCGCTGGGCATCCACGACGTCGTGATCACCGGTGGTCCGTTCGGGCGGTGGCAGAGCGTCAACCGCGCGGCGAGCATCCCGCTCGGGCTGGAGCAGATGGAAGAGGCGGGCAGCCTGCCCAACCTGCGGCTGGCCGGAGCCGGAGGAGCGGGCGAGGGCGAGTTCCGGGGCTACCGCTTCCAGGACTCCGACCTGTACAAGCAGCTCGAGGCCGTCGCTTGGGAGCACGCCAGGCGCCCGTCGGCGGAGTACCCGGAGTTCGTGGAGCAGGCGGCCGAGGTGCTCAAGCGCGCTCAGCGGCCCGACGGCTACCTCAACTCCCACTATCAGGTCGTCAAGCCGGACAAGATCTACGCCGAGCTCGAGTACAGCCACGAGATGTACTGCGCGGGCCACCTGTTCCAGGCCGCCGTCGCCGCCACCCGCGCGGGCACCGGGGCGGAGCTGCTGGAGGTCGCCCGGAAGTTCGCCGACCACCTGGCGGAGGTCTTCCTGCGCGGCGGCAACGACGGCATCGACGGGCACGCCGAGGTCGAGACCGCGCTGGTGGAGCTCTACCGGGTCACCGGTGAGCGTTCCTACCTGGACCTGGCCGCGAAGCTGATCGACAACAGGGGCAAGGGGCTCATCCGCGACAGCGGGCTCGGCATCCTGTACGCCCAGGACCACCTGCCGGTCAGGGAGGCGGACACGGCGGTCGGCCACGCGGTGCGCCAGCTGTACCTGGAGGCGGGCATCGTCGACGTCTACCTGGAGACCGGCGACGAGTCGCTGCTGGAGTGCTCGATCCGGCGCTGGGAGGACCTGGTCGCCACCAAGACCCACCTGACCGGGGGCATGGGCAGCCGCCACTCCGACGAGGCGTTCGGCGACCGCTGGGAGCTGCCGCCGGACCGCGCCTACAACGAGAGCTGCGCGGCCATCGCCAGCATCCACTGGAACTGGCGGCTGCTCCTGGCCACCGGCCACGGCCGCTACGCCGACCTGATCGAGCGCACGCTCTACAACGCCTTCGCCGCCTCGACGTCGGCGGACGGCATCCGCTTCTTCTATGTCAACCCGCTCCAGCGCAGGGACGACCACGTCGAAGGAGCCTACGCCGGTCGGCGGCGCGAGTGGTTCGCCTGCGCCTGCTGCCCGCCGAACATCATGCGGCTCGTCTCCTCCCTCGGCGGCCACGTCGCGACCTCCGCCGAGAACACCCTGCTCGTCCACCAGTTCATGCCGGGGACCGTCACCGACGGCGCGCTCGCGCTGGCCGTCGCCACCGACTACCCCTGGGACGGCCGCGTCACGTTCACCGTGGAGCGCGCGCCCGGAACTCCATGGTCGCTGGCGCTGCGGGTGCCCGCGTGGAGCGCCTCCACCACGGTGACGGTCGGGGGCGAGTCGGCGGCGGTCGTACCGGACGAGCGCGGCTACGTCGTGCTGACCCGCGAGTGGCGGGCGGGCGACACCGTCGAGCTGGAGCTGGACATGGCGCCCCGGCTCGTCCACCCGCATCGCCGCGTCGACGCCGTCAGGGGATGCGTCGCCGTGGAGCGCGGGCCGCTCGTCTACTGCTTCGAGCAGGCCGACCAGGCCGAAGGCGTGGACCTTCCTGATCTGGCGCTGCCCGCGGGCGCCGAACTGCGCGTCCTGGACAAGGACGACCTCGACGGCGTCGGGCGCACCGTCCTGATCGAGGCCGACGCCCAAGTCGTTTCCCAGCCGGTGGGCGGCCTGCCGTACACCACCACACCCCCCGGGGAGCTCTCGACCGGCTCCCGCGTGACCGCCACGGCGATCCCCTACTACCAGTGGGACAACCGCGACGGCCGCGGGATGCGGGTCTGGATCCCCCTCGCGTAAAGGAATCACCCCATGAATAGACGTGACCTCTTCAAGATCGGCGGTCTCGCGGCGCTCGGCGCGGCGGCGGCCGCGTGCGGGAGCGGCGGCGGCAGCTCGAGCGGCGCCAAGCAGCTGCAGTTCATGTACTGGGGCTCCACCTTCGAGCAGAAGGCCGTGGAGAAGATGCTCAGGCAGTTCGAGCAGAAGAAGCCGGGCGTCAAGGTCAAGGCGCTGTTCACCCCCGACGAGTACGACGTCAAGCTCAACACCCTGGTGGCCAGCGGCCGGGTGCCGGACGTCGGCTACGTGCCGATGGCCATGTCCTTCCGCTTGGCCGAGCAGGGCAAGCTGGTCGACCTGTTCCCCTATTTGAAGAAATATCCGCAGCTGGCTGGCTATCTGCCGGATGCCTACCTCTGGTACGGCCAGGACAAGCTACACGGCGTGGCCACGGCCAACGAGGTCGAGCTGCTCTGGTACAGCAAACAGGCCATCGCCGATGCCGGCATCGCTCCCCCACCGGCCGACGCCGCCTCCGCCTGGACGTGGGACCAGATGGTGCAGAACGCCTACAAACTCACCATCGACCAGAACGGCAAGCATCCCGACGAGTCAGGCTTCGACCCCAAACAGATCAAGCAGTTCGGCATCTCCAGCAGCATCACCTACGGCGCGGCCTGGTACGGCTTCCTGCGCGGCAACGGCGGCGACTTCGCCGACGAGGCCGGCAAGCGGTGCCTGCTCGACTCGCCCGAGGCGATCAAGGTGTTCCAGAACCTCCAGGACCTCATCTACAAGCACCGGGTCATGCCCGGCCCCGGCCAGCTCGCGGCCACCGGCGACGACGTGCCCGGCACGAACATTCTCCTCAAGACCAAGCGCGTGGCCATGGTGGTCGACGGCCACTGGTCACTGCTCGACATGAACGAGAGCAAGACCGACTTCGGCCTCGGTGTGCTGCCCAAATACGCGGAACCGTTCACCGCCACCCAGGTGGCGGGCGCGTCGGCGGTGTTCGCCGGGACCAAGCACGTGGAGGAGGCCGTCGAGCTGTTCGCCTTCCACAACGACCCGCGCTACGTCGACCTGTACAAGCAGGGCCTGTGGATGCCGCAGGAGAAGAAGTACTACGAGGACCAGGCGTCCATCGACTCCTGGATCAAGAACGACCAGCACCCGCCGGAGTTCAGGACCGCGGTCGTCGACTTCGCGCGCGACCACGGCGTGCCCGTGTTCGGCAACCGGGTCAAGAACATGTCCGTGATCAGCAGCGACGTGCTCGCCCCCGCCCTGCAGGAGATCGAGTCCGGCAAGCGCCCGGCGGGTGAGATCCTCAAGGCGGTCGCGCCGAAGATCACCGGGATGCTGCAGGGCTGGCAGCACACGCAGGCGCTCTGATGCGCCGGTTCGAGACGCGGTGGGGCATCCTCATGGCGTTGCCGGCCATCCTCGGGTTCGCCATCTTCACCATCGGCCCGATGGTCGCCTCGTTCTTCTTCAGCCTGACCGACTGGCAGATCGGCGGCAGCCCGTCGTTCGTCGGCCTGGACAACTACAGCAGGATGGTGGACGACGAGCTGTTCTGGAAGTCGCTGAGCGCCACGACGTACTACACGCTCGGCGCGGTGCCGCTCACGCTGATCGTCAGCTTCGCGGTCGCCATGCTGCTCAACCAGAAGGCGCGCGGCCTGTCGCTCTGGCGGACGATCTTCTACCTGCCGACGCTGGTCCCGGCGATCGCCAACGTGGTGCTCTGGATCTGGATCTTCAATCCGGACTTCGGGCTGCTCAACTCGCTGCTGCGCCAGGCCGGGCTGCCGACCTCCCAGTGGGTCTACAGCGAGGAGATGGCGATCCCGTCGCTGATCATCATGAGCACTTGGGGCTTCGGCAACACCATGGTGATCTTCCTGGCCGGGCTGCAGGGCGTGCCGCGCCACCTGTACGAGGCGGTGTCCATCGACGGGGGCGGCCCGTTGCGCCGCTTCTGGCACGTGACGCTGCCGATGATGACGCCCACCATCTTCTACAACCTGGTGGTGGGCGTGGTCGGTACCTTCCAGGTGTTCAACCAGGCGTACGTGATGACCGAGGGCGGGCCCAACCACGCCACGCTCTTCTACGTCTACTACCTCTTCCGCAAGGCCTTCACCGAGAGCGAGATGGGCTACGCCAGCGCGCTCGCCTGGGTGCTTTTCATGATCATCATGGTGGTGACGTTCCTGATGTTCCGCAACGCCCGCCGCTGGGTCTACTACGAGATGGCAGGTGCCCGATGACCACGCTGGCGGCGCGGGAGAGGACCCGCGCGAAGGGCGTGGCGCCGACCCAGGGCCTGCGGCGGCCGCGCAGGTACGGCAGGGCGCTGCTGTACGTGGCGCTGGCCGCGGGCGCGATCCCGACGCTGCTGCCGTTCGTCTGGCTGGTGCGCAGCGCGCTGATGACCGACAGCCAGATGTTCGTCGCGCCGCCGGAGTGGATCCCGCGCCCGTTCCAGTGGTCGAACTTCGGCGAGGCGCTGACCGCCCAGCCGTTCGGCCTCTACCTGGTCAACACGGTGATCATCGCGGTGATCTGCGTGCTCGGCACGGTGTTCACCTGCTCGGTGGCCGCCTTCAGCTTCTCCCGGCTGCGGTGGAAGGGGCGCAACGTCGTCTTCGCGCTGCTGCTGACCGGCGTCATGCTGCCGTACGCGGTGACGATCATCCCGACGTTCGTCATGTGGCAGGAGCTGGGCGCGCTGAACACCTTCGTCCCGCTCACCGTGCCCGCCTGGTTCGCCGGGGCGGGCGGCGGGGTGTTCAACGTGTTCCTGCTGCGGCAGTTCTTCCTGACGATCCCCTTCGAGCTCGACGAGGCCGCCTACATCGACGGGGCGTCGCCGTGGCGGGTGTACTGGACGATCGTCATGCCGCTGTCCAAGCCGGCCATCATCGTGGTCACCATCTTCACCTTCATCGGCACGTGGAACGACTTCCTCGGCCCGCTGCTCTACCTGCAGGACGAGGAGAAGTACACGCTCTCGCTCGGGCTGGCCTCGTTCCAGAGCGTCTTCATCACGCAGTGGGGCTACCTGATGGCGGCCTCGGCGGCCGTCATCGTGCCCATCGTGGCCCTGTTCTTCTTCCTCCAGCGCTACTTCATCGAGGGAGTCACGCTCACCGGCATCAAGAACTGAAAGGTGTCACATCATGAAGCGATTAACCGTCGCGCTTCTGCTGCTGAGCTCCTTGTTCGTCGGAGTGCAGCCAGCGCACGCCCTGTCCGCCGCCCAGGTCGTCGACATGTTCGGCAGAACGGTCAACACCTACGGCGTCAAGCTGGTCGACTGGGAGGGGTACCTGGCCAACCCGTACATCCAGCTGACCGTCAAACCCCCGCAGGACGCCCAGTTCCCCGTCACGATCGACCTCAAGGCCGAGGGCACCTCCCGGCTGATGATGGACCTGCCCAGCCAGCTGACCGCGACGGGCGCCACCAAGACGCTGACGTTCGCGAACGCGTCGGAGCAGAAGACGTTCAAGCTGGAGATCGCCTCCAAGCGCGGCGCCGGCCAGGACGAGATGCACACGCTGCGGCTGGCGATCAGGGACGGCAGCGGCGCGACGTTCCAGCAGTCGATGCCGATCAGGGTCCAGCAGGACGAGAAGACCGCCCTGCAGCCGACGATCCCGATCACCTTCGACTACCGCTATGACACGGTCACCGGTTACTTCTCCGACCCGGCCTTCAGGACCGCCGCCGAGGAGGCCGTCAAGGACTGGTTCAGGTTCTTCGACGTGACGCCCTTCGACACGGTGGCGGCCGGGGCGGAGAACAACCACCTGCCGGGCAACGACTGGCAGAACGAGATCACGGTCACCAACAACGCCGCCTACAACGGCATGTACGTCTTCTTCAGGGGCATCCAGTCGCCCTACTCGACCGGCTACCCGGCCGCCAACGGCAAGTACTTCACCAGGAACGGCCAGCAGGTCGCGGGCCCGCTCCACCGCTCCACCGCGATGATCTTCGAGTACGACGAGGCGAACAAGCAGCTGTTCACCTCCCTGGCCGACGAGGACTGGTACAAGACCGACATCGCCGGCTCGGTGCTCGACGTGCACGGCCTGGTCATGCACGAGTACGGCCACGCCGTCGCCTACCACAGCGACTGGGCCGGCATGCGCTCCTACGTCAGCGGCGGCGGCAACGACCCGGACGTCGTCGACTACATGGGCTACGCCGTGCCACTCGACAGCAGCTACCACATCCCCGGCGACCAGCGTAACTGGGACCGGCTCAGCGGGCAGAGCGGCGGCTGGACGCACTACTTCCCGACCCGCAGGTGGATGCTCACCAAGCTCGCCCTGCTGGTGGCCGAGAACGCGGGCTGGAAGCTGAACCGCAACCTCACCCCGTTCCTCAAGCCCTCCATCACCACCACCTCCCTGCCGCAGGCCACGCCCGGCCAGAGCTACCAGCAGACGCTCGCCGCCAAGGGCGGAGTGCCGTTCTACGACTGGCAGGTCACGAGCGGCTCGCTGCCCGCCGGGCTCAGCCTCGACCGGTTCACCGGCGCGATCAGCGGCACGCCCACGACGGCCGGGACCTCGACATTCACCGTGCAACTGCGTGACTACGACAGCAGGAGCACGCCGGTGACCAAGTCGTTCCAGCTCCAGGTCGGCGGCGGTGGCCCCACGCCCGTCAACCTGGCCACGAGCGCGACGCCGTCCGCTTCGTACACCTCGCCCTGGGAGAGCATCGCGGCGATCAACGACGGCATCGACCCGCCGAGCTCCAACGACACCGTCAACCGGCGCTGGGGCACCTGGCCCAACACCGGCGCGCAGTGGGCCGAGCTGACCTGGCCGGCCGCGCAGACGATCCGGTCGGCGGACGTGTACTTCTTCGACGACAACGACGGCGTGCGCCTGCCGGCCTCCTGGAAGCTCCAGTACTGGAACGGCACCGCGTACGTCGACATCCCGGGCACCTACCCGACAGTGCTCAACGCCTACAACCACGTGACGTTCACCGGTGTGAACACCACCAAGCTCAGGGTCGCGCTCCAGAGCGGCCAGGCATCCGTCGGACTGCTGGAAGTGAAGGCATTCGCTTGAGAAGAAAGAGCGCTCAGTGAGAAAGATCGGCGTCGTTACCGTCCTGGCCGGGCTCGTGGGCGCGCTCTCCGTGCCCACGCCCGGCCTGGCGGCCCGCCAGGCGGCCCCGGCCCTGGACGTGTTCGACATCTTCTACCGCAACGTCAACGATCATGGCGTCCGGCTCGTGGACTGGCAGGGCTACCTGGCCAACCCGTACATCGAGCTGACCGTGCGGGCGCCGAAGGTGGCGGGCATCGCCTACCCGCTGACCGTCGACCTCAAGGCCGAGGGCACCTCCAGGCTGATGCTCAACATGCCGAGCGAGCTCACGGCGACCGGCGCGACCAAGACCTTCACGCTCACCGGCCCGGCCGACCGTGAGGTCGTCCGGCTGGCCATCCACTCCAAGCAGGGCCCCGGCCAGGACGAGCGGCACAAGTGGGTCATGAAGACCACGGACGCGACCGGCGCCACGATCACCCAGACGATGCCGATCACGGTCCAGCAGGACGAGAAGACCGCCCTGCGGCCGACGATCCCCATCGACTTCGACTACCGCTACGACACGATCACCCGCTACTTCTCCGACCCGGGCGTGCGCAAGGCCGCCGAGACGGCGGTACGGAACTGGTTCGCCTTCTTCGACCTCAAGCCGTTCGACACCGTCCCCGCCGGGGACGAGGTCAACAAGCTGCCGGGCGACGACTGGCAGAACGAGGTCGAGGCCACCAACGCCAAGCCGTACAACGGCATGTACGTCTTCTTCCGCGGCATCCAGACGCCGTACTCGACCGGCTACCCGACCATCAACGGCAAGTTCCACACCCAGAACGGCAAGCCCACCCCCTACCACCGCTCGACCAGCATGATCCTGGAGTACGACGAGCAGCTCATGAAGCTGGTCAGCTCGCTGGCCGACGAGGACTGGTACAAGACCGACCTCGGCCAGGTCATCGACGTGCACGGCCTGGTCATGCACGAGTACGGCCACGCCGTCACCTTCCACAGCGACTGGGAAGGCATGGCGAAGTACGTCGAGAGCAAGGGCAGGGACGACCAGGAGGTCATCGACTACCAGGGCTACCCGGTCCCGCTCGACACCAGCTATCACGTGCCCGGTGACGAGCCGTACTGGGACCGGCTCAGCGGCCAGAGCGGCGGCTGGCGCCACGTCTTCCCGACCCGGCAGTGGGAGCTGACCAAGCTGACGCTGCTGATCGCGGAGAACGCCGGCTGGAAGCTGAACAAGAAGCTCACCCCGTTCCTCAAGCCCTCGATCGAGACCGCCTCGGTCAAGGCCGGCAAGGCAGGCGCCGCCTACGACCAGCGGCTCCAGGCCAAGGGGGGCGTGCCCTTCTACGACTGGCAGGTCACCGGCGGCGCGCTGCCCGAAGGGCTGGCCCTCGACCGGTTCACCGGCGCGATCACCGGCAAGCCCGCCGCGGCGGGCACCTTCTCCTTCACCGTGCAGCTCAGGGACTACGACAAGCTCAGCACTCCCGTCACTCGCGACTACAAGCTCACCGTCAACGCGTAAGTAGGGCGGCGGCCTCGCGTGGCCGCCGCCCTACTTCACGGAGGATCAGCGCCCGTAGCGGCTCTTCAGGTGCCGCCACCAGTCGCGGAGCATCCAGGCGTCGAAGTCGGTGATCGAGGTCGCGCTGCCGGCCTTCATCAGGAAGCAGCACACCCCCGTCGGAGTCCAGTCGTAGAAGTCATCCAGGCCGAACGAATGGCCCATCTCGTGCAGCAGGATGTGCACATTGTCGGTGTTGAGGTTGCTCATGTAGTACTCGCTGCCGATGCGCTGACCCCAGTCACCGCCCGCGCCACCGCCGAAGCCCGCGGTGAGCCACAGCGACATGTCGTAGTGGTGGGACGCGCCACCGGGACAGTTCGGGTAATTGCCGCTCTGGTTGAAGAAGCGGCCGCACGGCTCGGCGCACTGCGGCGCGTTCTCGCGGATGTTGTTGACGTAGATGTCGACGGAGTTGTCGCTCCACTGGAGCTGGGCGCGGTCGCGCACGGCCCAGCCGACGACCTTGACCGGCACGTTGGTGTAGGGCCAGTTGTTGTGCCCGGCCATCACGTCCATCCACTTCTTGAACTGCCTGGCCAGCGTCGCGTGGATCTGGTCACGCTGGGCGGCGGTCACCGTGGCCGAGCTGTCCCAGCGCACGCAGTAGTTGATCGAGCCGCCGTTGGCCATGACCTGGTCCCAGCCGTAGTTGCGGAAGCCGTACAGGTCGGGATAGGTGCTCTCGACGTGCGCCCAGACCTCGTTGAGCGGCGTGACCAGGTTGGCGGGCGGGTTCCAGGTGCTCGGGCTGCCGCCGCCGCCCGGGTCGTTGGTGAACGCCTTGACCTCCAGCAGCCCGACCGAGCCCTGGCCGCTCTGCAGGAGTACGCGCAGCCGCGTGGTGCTCACCTGGCCGAACGTCACCTTGTTGTAGGTGTTGAGCGCCGTGGGGTAGCCGGTCGCGTTCGGCACGTCGTTGTAGGCGCTGCCGGTCCAGTACTGCAGCTTCCACGAGGCGGGGACGCGCACGCCGCCGTTGTCGTCGAAGAAGTAGACCTGGGCGACCCTGAGCGTCTGCGCCTGGGCCCAGGTCAGCTCGGCCCACTGCTGGCCGGTGTTGGGCCAGGTGCCCCAGCGGCGGTTGACGGTGTCGTTGGAGCTCGGCGGGTCGATGTTGTCGTTGATCGCCGCGACGCTCTCCCACGAGGAGGTGTACGACGCGCTCGGGGTCGCCGTCGTGGCCAGGTTGACCTCGGCGGCCACGGCGGGACCGGCGGGGACGAGGAAGAAGCCGAGTAACAGGATCGGGAGGAATGCCATGCGTTTCATCGCGGTACCTGCCATTCGAGGACGCCGGTCGAGAAGCCGGTCTTCGAGGTGACGCTCAGCCGGAGCCTGGTCGTCGAGACCGCCGTGAACGTCGTGGTGTTGAAGGTATTGGCCGCCACTCCGCAGGCCGACTGTCCGGGCACGTCCACGTACGCGCTGCCGTTCCAGTACTGGACCTTGCACGAGGCGGGCAGGTCGATGCCCTGGTCATCGTCGAACCAGTAGACGCCGACCCGGTTGACGGTCTGCGCGGACGGCCACTGGTACTCCAGCCACTCGGCGCCCTGGTGGTTCCAGTTGCCGTAGGCGCCGTGGCTGTGGTCGGCCGAGTTGGCCGGGGTGAAGCCGTCGTTGACCGCGCCGAGGGTCTCCCACGGCGAGACGTAGGAGGTGGACGCCGTCGCGCTGAGCGCCAGATTGCCGGGGTTGGCGGGACCCGTCGTCTGCACGACCTTCTGCATGGTGCCGTCGGCGTTCCAGTAGAGCTTGTCGAGCGTCACCGAGCGGCGGAAGTTGCCGCCTCCCGGGCTGCCCGCGTTGTGGTAGACCATGTACCACTGGCCTTTGAACTCGATGATCGCCGGGTGGTTGGTGGTCGAGGAGACCTGGTCGAGCACCACTCCCCGGTGTGTCCACGGTCCCAGGGGGTTGCTCGCGGTGGCGTAGCGGATGCACGCGTAGCCGGGCGCGGAGCAGGCCGAGTCGTTGGCGGAGTAGGCGAGGTAGTAGGTGCCGTTGCGCTTGAACATCCAGGGCGCCTCCCAGAAGTTCGACACGCCGCTCGGCGTGACCACGCCGCCGTCGAGGTTGATCATGTCGGGCATGAGCTTGGCGGCGCGCAGGCCGTAGTAGGAGCCCCAGTAGATGTAGGCCTGGCCGTCGTCGTCGGTGAAGACGGTCGGGTCGATGTTGAGCGGCGAGGAGTTGGGGGTGCTGTCGCTGATCAGCGGGCCGCCCTTGGCGTCGTGGAAGGGGCCGAGCGGGCTGTCGCCGACCGCCACGCCGATGTCCATCCAGCCGGCGCCGTTGCCGTTGACGGGGGCGTACCAGTAGTACTTGCCGTTGCGCGGCTCGACCTCGCCCGCCCACGCGTCGGCGCCCGCCCATGAGAAGTCTGAAAGTTTCAGCTTCGCGCCCTGGTCCGTCCAGGTCGTCGCGTCGCCGGAAGTGAAGACGTGCCAATCCCGCATGACGAAGTTCGTGCCGCCGGCGGGCGCCTCGTCGTGCCCCGTGTAGAGGTACATCGTGTCGCCGACCACCAGCGCGGCCGGATCGGCGGTATAGATGGAGGTGGTGATCGGCGCGGCGGCGGGCGCCGGGACTGCGGTGATGAGGACCAGGCCGGCGGCAGCCGCCACGGCCAGGGTCATGGATTTCAGACGTCTCATGTCAGGGCACTCCTCGTCTGAGCTAGCGATTGCTTGGTTAGCGCTAACATTTTCAATCCCGGATCTGTGCGGTCGTCGGGGCGTTGTCGAGTGTTAGCGATACCACCAAGGTCGTCAAGGCCCAATGTTTACCGCGATGGTCTTGCGGCTAATCGATAGGTTGCTATCGTTTCTTGTCAGGGTATTTCGTGAAGACCGGTCATCCTGGGGGATGTATGAGCGACATCTCAACACTGCCTCTTTACATGCGGCGGACGGAGTTCAATCCCGCCACCGAGCTGGCGGAGCTGCGGGAGAAGGAGGGGATCACCCGCGTCACCACGTCGTTCGGCATCGACGCCTGGCTGGTGACCCGCTACGCCGACACGCGTGCGGTGCTGGGCGACGCCGAGCGGTTCAGCAACGCCCGCCAGACCGTCTTCCAGCCGCCCGGCGCGACGGAGGAGGAGCTCAAGGTGCTCCGCGCCGGCAACCTGCTCTCCTTCGACCCGCCCGAGCACAGCCGGCTGCGCCGGTTCCTGACGCCGGAGTTCACCATCCGCCGGATGCGGCGGCTGGAGCCGCGGATCAAGGACATCGTCGAGGAGCACCTCGACGCCATGGAACAAGCCGGCTCACCTGTCGACCTGGTGTCATCGTTCGCCCTGCCGATCCCGTCACTGGTGATCTGCGAACTGCTCGGCGTGCCGTACGCCCACCGCGCCGACTTCCAGCGCAGGACCGGCCGGCTGCTCGACGTGTCGCTGCCCATGGACGAGCGCCTCAAGCTGCAGCAGGAGTCGCGCGCGTACATGACCGAGCTGGTCGAGGGCATCCAGGCCGACCCCGGCGAGGAACTGCTGGGCATGCTCGTACGCGAGCACGGCGACGACCTGACCACGAACGAGCTGATCGGCATCGGCAACCTCCTGCTGATCGCCGGGCACGAGACCACCTCCAACATGCTCGGCCTGGGCACGCTGGCCCTGCTCCGGCAGCCGGACCAGCTGGACCTGCTCAAGAAGGAGCCCGAGCGGATCGAGGCCACCGTGGAGGAGCTGATGCGCTGGCTCAGCATTCTCCATGCCAGCATCGGCAGGGTGTGCACCACGGAGACCGAGGTGGCCGGTCAGACGATCCAACCCGGCGACCTGGTGATGTGCTCGCTGCCCCTCGCCAACCGCGACCCCGCCTTCATGGACCAGGCCGACGAGCTGGACATCACCCGCGGCGCGCCCGGCCACCTCGCCTTCGGCCACGGCGTGCACCACTGCCTGGGCGCGCCGCTGGCCCGGATGGAGATGCGGATCGCCTTCCAGGCTCTCTTCCAGCGCTTCCCCGGACTGCGTACCGTCGCGCCCATCGCGGACTTCCGCTCCTTCCACGTCGTGTACGGGCTGGCCTCGCTCGAGGTGGCCTGGTAACGCTGCCGTGGAGTGACCGCGTGGATGCTGCTAGCGTTCGGCGTGTGCCAGAGCAGCGACGTCGTGCGGACGCACTGCGTAATTCCGACAGGATCGTCAGGGCGGCGATCACCGCCCTGCACGAGTCGGGCACGGCCGTCCCGCTGGAGGAGATCGCCCGCCGCGCCGGAGTCGGCATCGCCACCGTCTACCGGCGCTTCGGCGACCGCGACGGCGTGATCCTGGCCTGCTTCGAGACCTACTTCGCCGAGGAGATCGAGCCGGTCCTCCAGGCCGCCCGCGTGGCCGCCGATCCCCGGCAGGGGCTGGCCGACGCGCTGACGGCCGTGGTCGACACCCTGTCCGGCCACCGGGCGCTCCTGTCGGCCGCGAAGGAGGCCGGGGCGTTCACGATCGGCATCGCCGAGCGGTTCATGGGGCCGCTCGGCGACGTGCTGGCCGCCGCGCGGGAGCGCGGGCTGGTCCGTGACGACCTGCTGGTCCGCGACCTGGCGGCGATCGTGGTGATGGCGCTGGCGACGACCCTCCACTACGGGGCCGACTCCGACGACCGCGCCGACCGGCGGCGCTACCTGGCGCTCCTCCTCGACGGCACCCGCCCCTCGGCCGTGCCGCTCCCCCGGCCGTCCACCGTCGACCTCTTCGCCCGCGAGTCGACGGACCACTGCCCGCGCCGCCACCACCGCTGACGCAAGGGCCTGGCTGTGCGGTCAGGTGCTCGCGCGGATCGTCAGGCGAGGGACCAGCAGGGTCGCCGGTGGCACCGGGCGGCCCGCGAGCTTGTCCATCAGCAGCCCGACGGCCTCCCTGCCGACCTCCTCTGCCGGGATCAGCACCGAGGTGAGCCGGGCGGGCTCGGCCACGTCGTCCGGGCAGATCGCCACCACCGCGAGATCCTGCGGCACCTTGCGGCCCAGCTGCCGCAGCGAGCTCAGCACGTGGTTGACGGCCGCCTCGTTGTGCACGACCAGTCCCGACAGACCGGGCCGGGCCGCCAGGAGCCCGCTCACGGTGGCGTGGACCTCCTCGAAGCTCTCCTCGCACGGCAGTGCCGTACCGTCGAGCCCGTGCTCGGCCAGGGCGGCGGTGAAGCCTTCGAGCGTACGGCGGGCGAAGCCGGTCCCCCGCTCGTAGACCACCGCCGGCGCGCCGAGCAGGACCACCTCGTGGTGCCCGCGCTCGGCCAGGTGCGCTACACACAGCGCCCCGGCGGCGGCGAAGTCGAGGTCGACGCAGGTCACCCCGGCGGCGTCGGCGGGGAAGCCGATCAGCACGCTGGGCTCGGCGAGCCGGCGCAGCAGCGGGACTCTGGGGTCGTCGAGCTCGACGTCCATCAGCACCAGGCCGTCGACCAGCGCGCTGGCCGCGGCCCGGCGCAGCCCGTCGAGGCCCTCGTCGGCGGTCATGAGCAGCACGTCGTGGTCGAAGTGGCGGGCGGCGGTGACCACCGAGGTGGCGAAGCGCATCAGCACCGGCACGTGCATGCCGGCTCGCAGGGGCAGCACCAGCGCGATCACGTTGGCCCGCTTGCTGGCCAGCGCCCTGGCGCCGGCGTTGGGGTGGTAGCCGAGCGTCCGCACGCTGTCGAGCACCCGCCGCCGGGTGTCGGCCGAGATCGCCCGCTTTCCGCTGAGCACATAGGAGACCGTGCTCACCGCCACACCCGCGTGCCGCGCCACCTCGACGATGGTGACCGCCCGGCCGGTCGCGTGCCCGTCCTCAGCGCGCGCGTCCGCCGCTCCCCCGTCCACCGGGTGGCCGTCCGTTATGTGGCGTTCCGTCATGTGGTGGTCCGTCCGGTGCCGGCGTGGTCTCGGTCCGGGCGGCTTCGGCCCGTTCGTCCTCGGTCGGCGTGTACGGCGCCGGGCGATCGGGGGGCGGCCCGACCCGTGCCGGTCAGTTCCAGCCTGCCCAGCGTGATGCCCACGTTCTCGAACACGACATAAAGATCGTGCACCCCCGAGGCTTCCGCAAGCTCGCCCGAGGACGCCGCCGGAGCGTAGCGCCCGGCCGGGGGCACGGGGATCGCGCCCAGTGTGGGGCCGTGGAGGAGGTCGTCCAGCCGGAGCGTGACGACCCCGCCTTCGGTGCTCGCCGCCTCGATCAGGCACGACGCGGCCCCGGTGAGCTCGACGTCGCGGAACAGGATCCACGCCCCCTCGGCCTCGGAGCGCACCGCGTCGCCCGAGACCTTGGCCGCGTCGACGAAGGCGACCGCGTCGTAGGCGTCGTGGTCCGCCGCGGCCAGGGCGCCGCGCCGGGGCGGGATGGTCTCGCCCTCGACGTGGAAGGCCGCGCTCAGCCGCAGGTCGGTCGCGCTGCGGCCGACCATGAGCTGGTGCGGCGCGTCCTCGACGGCGAAGGCGCCGCGCGTCACGTCCCAGAAGGCCAGATCCCGTACGGGGAAGGTGAGCGTGACGGCCCGGCTCTCACCGGGCGCCAGCCGTACCCGCTCGAAGCCCCGCAACCGGCGCAGCGGCTGCTTGACCCGGGAACGCCGCTGGTGGGTGTAGAACTGCACGACCTCGGTGCCGGCCCGCGAGCCGGTGTTGGTGACCGTGACCGTGGCGGCGATGGTCTCCCCGTCGACCGCGACGGTGAGGCCGGAGTAGTCGAACACGGTGTAGCTGAGGCCGTGGCCGAAGGGGTACAGCGGAGTGCTCCGGTAATAGAGATAGGTGGCATCCGTGGCGATGATGTCGTAGTCGAGCAGGTCGGGCAGCTCGCTGGCCGAGCGGTACCAGGTCTGGGTGAGCCGCCCTTGCGGGTCGGCGTCGCCGAACAGCACGTCGGCCAGCGCGTGGCCGTACTCCTGGCCGCCGTGCGAGGACCACAGCACCGCGGGCACGTCCGGGTCCGACCAGGTGACGGGGTAGCCGCTGGTGATCACCATGACCGTGCGCGGGTTGGCCGCCCGCACCGCCCGGACGACGGCGTCCTGGGCGGGGGCCAGGGCCAGGTCCGTGCGGTCCTCGGTCTCGCGGCCGTTGACCAGCGGATGGTCGCCCACCACCACGACCGCCACGTCCGCGGTGGCCGCCAGCGCGGCCGCCGCCGCGGCGCCGCTCTCGACGACCTCCACCGTCAGCCACGTGGCGGCGTCGGCGTCGTCCACCAGCCGGAAGACCCCGTCGGGGGACAGGCCGATGTAGCGGCCCGTGGAGATGTGGCGCAGGACGACGGCGCCGCGAGTGCGCTGTTCCAGCCGGAAGGTCTGGCGTACCTCCCAGCCGTTCGGGCCGGGCTGGTCGTTGACCAGGACGCCGTCGTCGTCCACGGACAGGAAGCGGCCGGTCGCGACCGCGCGGAAGGCGAAGGCCCCGCCACCCCAGTCGAACAGGTCGAACCGGCCCCCCGGCGTCCCGATGCCCAGGGCCCCGCCGTCGAGCCCGGCCACCACCGGGCCCGCGTCGGCGGTCAGCGTGACGCGGTCGACGGCCTCGCAGAAGACCGTCTCGCAGCGCTCGGCCAGACCGGCGCGGGCGGTCACCTCGTACGGCAGCGTGCCGCTGTACCAGTCCTCCAGCAGGGTGTCGCCGAGCTGGCCGAGCACCGCGATCCGGCGGCAGGCGGCCGGCGCCAGGGGCAGCAGGCCGTCGTTCTTCAGCAGCACGATCGAGCGGGCGGCCGCCTCGCGGGCCAGCGCCTGGTGCTCGGGGCAGTTGACGACCGCCTCGGTGATGTCGTCGTACGGCGTGGCGGGGTCGAACTCGCCGAGCCGGAAGCGGATCGACAGCGTGTGGCGTACGGCGGTGTCGAGGTCGGCCTCGGTCAGCAGGCCGCGCTCCAGCGCCTCGCGCAGGTGGCCGAGGGTCGCTTCGGCCCGGTCGTCGTCCTGGGTGAAGCTGTCGAGCCCGGCCCGTACGGCGTGCGCGTACGCCTCGGCGGGGTCGTCGTAGTAGCCCTGCAGCCCGGTGAGGTTGCCGGGGGCGTAGGCGTCGCTGACCACGAGCAGGTCGTCCGGCGCCCAGGCCCGCAGCACCTCCCCGATCAGCGGGCTGAGGTGCGCGGGGCGGCCGTTGACCAGGTTGTAGGAGGGCATGACCGCGACGGCGGCGCCGCTCTCCAGGGCGGGCCGGTAGGCGGGCAGCTCGTACTCGTGCAGGACCCGAGGCGGCAGGTTGCTGGAGGTGACGCAGCGGTAGGTCTCGTTGTTGTAGCCGAGGAAGTGCTTGAGGGTGGGCGCGGTCCGCATCACGGGAGCGCTCCCACGAAGCCCGCGCGCGTAGGCCGTGGCCATGACGCCGGTCAGCAACGGATCTTCGGAGTAGCCCTCCTCGTTGCGGCCCCAGCGCGGATCGCGCAGCAGGTTGACCACGGGGGCCCACACGTTGCGCCCGGCGCCCGAGGGGTCCTTGTGGTGGAAGGCCAGGACCTCCTCGCCCGCCGCCTCCCCCACTCTGCGGACCAGCTCCGGGTCCCAGGTCGAGGCCAGCCCCACGGCCTGCGGGAACACCGTCGCCGGACCCAGCCAGGCCAGGCCGTGCAGGGCCTCGGTGCCGGTACGGAAGGCGCCCACGCCGAGCCGCTCAACCGGCGCCTGATACTGGTGCAGCAGCGCGAGCTTCTCGGTCACGGTCAGCCGGGCCTGCAGATCGGCGATCCGCTCGGCGAGGGGAAGGTCCGGGTCGCGGAACGGTTCGTTCATGGGGCCACCTTCTGAAAGCGTCGAAACGCTTCGACTAGCGGGGGGAGCGCACTTCGGGTCTCTGTCGAAGCGCTTCGATAGCCGGTCCAGAAAAACCCCGCCCGTTACACGAGTGTTTCGAACGGAGTTCTTCTGAAGGGTGCACGCGTGTGCGAGCGGGGTCAAGAGATTCGCGGCAATCTTCCTGAATCGATGGAGTCGAGCACCCGGGCGGCTCCGCCGAGCGCGGCCGCGTCGTAGCCGAGGGACGAGATCACCACCTGGCAGCCGCCGGCCTCCGGCGCGATGGTGCGCTCGCGCACCTCGGCCTCCACGGCGGGCAGCAGCCAGGGCGCCAGCGGCACGTAGTAGCCCCCGAGGATCACCACCTGGGGGTTGAGCAGGTTGGCCAGGATGGCCACCCCGCGGCCGAGGTCGCGGCCCACGCCGCGGAGCAGGCCCAGAGTATGCGCGTCGCCCGCGCGGGCCCGCCGGACGACCTCCTCGATCTCCAGCTCCACCTCGACCGGCGAGGGCGAGACGTGCTCCAGGACCGCGCCGATGCCGGCCACCGCTTCCAGGCAGCCGGTCCGGCCGCACCGGCACTCCGGCCCCAGCGGGTCGATCTGGATGTGGCCGATCTCGCCGCTGTAGCCGCGCCCGCCCCGGCGCAGCCGCCCGTCAAGGATCACGCCGGCGCCCACGCCCATCTCACCGGTGAGGTAGACCAGGTCGGTGACCGCCCCGTGAGGGCCGAACCGGTGCTCGGCCAGGGCGCCGAGGTTGGCGTCGTTGTCGGCCTGGATGGGGAAGCCGGGGTCGCGCAGCGCCTTGGCGAGGTCGCCGCTGACGTCGGTGTCGAGCCAGCCCAGGTTGGGCGCGACCCGTACGACGCCCTGCCCGTCGACCAGGCCCGGCACGGCCACGGTCAGGCCGAGGATCTGCTTGTCCTCCTTGGCCATGCGGTTGACCACCCGCCTGACGATCGCGGCGACGGCGGCCACCGAGCCGGGGAAGGCGCGCCGCCAGGACAGCAGCCGCTCCCCCGCCAGGTCGACAGCGACGGCCGTCACGTAGTCGACGTTGATCTCCAGCCCGATCGCCGCGTACGGCGAGCCGTCCAGCACCAGCATCGTGGCCGGCCTCCCCACGCGGTTCTCGGTCAGGCCGGTCTCCCGGACGAGCCGCCTGTCGATCAGGTCGGCGACCAGGCTCGACACGGTCGCCTTGTTCAGGCCCGTGGAGGCCGCGATGTCGGCCCGCGAGCACGGCGCGTGCTCGCGGACGAAACGCAGCACGACGGCGAGGTTGGTGGCCCGCACGTCGGCGAAGTCGGCCGGCTGCGGGTCGGTCGATGAGGTGATCAAAGTCTGTCCCGTCCGTCAGGCCGTCGCGGGTGGTCATGCCGCCGTACCAGTGTGCGCCGTCCCCCGGTGTCCCCGTGCCGTCGCCGAGAGCCGTGCGGGCCCCCGGGAACGGCGGGCAGGGAGCCGTCAGCGAATCTCATCTCACTCCCGACATCAATCTGTGACCGGTGCCACACCTTGTGGTCAGCATCGCCTCGGGTTTAGTTTGTTTGGTCATTAGACGAACTAATTCTAGCCCGTAGACCTCCCCTTCCGACACCCCCTCACCCTGCTCCGACCAACGAAGGGAGCCGTCGTGACACCGTCGATGACTCGCCGTGGATTTCTCGGCCTGGCCGGTCTGACCACCCTCGCCGCCTGCTCCGCCCCGACCGGGACCCGGCCCGGCTCGAGCGGCGCGACCGCGGCCGCCGCGGACAAGCTGACCCAGCTCACGCCGGCGTACGTCGAGTTCGCCGGCGTCAAGCCCGACCTGGCCGGCACGGTCTCCAACCTGCCGGGCGTGCCGGGCATCGCCGGCGGCTTCACCACCTACCCGGCCACCCCCACCGCGGCCCTCACCCAGAAGGCCGGCAAGGGCGGCACCTACAAGGCGATGACCCCGCTGTGGGGCCCGCCGCCGCCCGGACTGCCGGGCAACACCTACTTCCAGGCGGTCAACGCCGACATTGGCGCGACGGTCGAGTTCCAGATCGCCGACGGCAACACCTACGCCGACAAGGCGATCGCCCGGCTGGCCTCCGGCGACCTGCCCGACATCTTCGCCCTCCCGAGCTGGGAGATCGACAAGATGGCGGACTTCAACACCGCCGTGGACAAGGCGTTCGAGGACCTCACGCCGTACCTGCAGGGCGACAAGGTGAAGCCGTACCCGCTGCTGGCCAACCTGCCGACCGCCGCGTGGGAGTGGTCGGTGTGGAACGGCAAGCTGATGGCGATCCCCTACCCCACCGAGCCCTTCCCGTTCTGCCTGCTCTACCGCAAGGACCTGTTCGACAAGAACGGCTGGAACCAGAAGCCCAAGACCGCCGACGAGCTCTACCAGCTCGGCAAGACGATCACCGACGCGAAGGCCAAGCGCTGGGCGTTCGGCGACATCCACGAGATGGCCTGGCCCATCTTCGGCGTCCCGCAGGAATGGCGCTACGCCGGCGGCAAGCTGACGCACAAGTACGAGACGCCGGAGTTCGAGGAGATGCTCGCGTGGATGCGCAGGCTCTTCACCGAGGGGCTCATCCATCCGAGCGTCGCCGGCAGCAAGGGCGCCAACGAGAAGGACCTGATCGGCGCGGGCCAGATCGCCATCTACCGGGACGGCATCGGCGCCTGGAAGGAACTGCTCCAGCAGCACACCGGCAAGAACCCCGACTTCGCGCTGGGTGTCTTCCCGCTGTTCGCACATGACGGCGGCACGCCGATCATGTATCACAACAACGCGGCGGGCATGTTCACCTTCATCAAGAAGGGGCTGCCGAAGGAGAAGATGGAGGAGATCCTGTCCATCCTCAACTGGTGCGCCGCCCCGTACGGGACCAAGGAGTACGAGCTCTCCAACTTCGGGGTCAAGGGCAAGCACTTCACCCTGGACGCCAAGGGCATCCCGCAGAGCACCGACCTGGGCCGCAAGGAGGTCGCCTACACCTACGGCTTCCTGGGCGGCCGGCCCCTCTACGTGGACTGGCCCTTCCCCGAGGCGGCCAAGGCCAACATCGACTGGCAGAACGCCTCCTTCAAGTACATCGAGAAGACGCCGTTCGACGGGATCAGGATCCAGCGGCCGTCGAAGTACTCGGGCCTGCAGGTGCCCACCGAGGACAAGTTCACCGACATCATGCGCGGCCGCCGCCCGGTCAGCGACGCCAAGCAGATCGCGGCGGAGTGGCGGCGCGACGGCGGCGACGAGGCACGCGAGTTCTACATGAAGGTCCTTCGGGACAATGGCCGCGCCTGACCACATCGCGGGCGAGCGGGCCACGGACGCCGGGCCGGCGGGAGACCTGCCCTCTCCCGCCGGCTCGGGCATCACCCAGACCCGGGTCCGGATCAAGCAGGGCTCGCTGCGGGCCCGGTTCCGGCGCGACTGGCAGCTGCTGCTCATGACCGTGCCGGCGATCGGGCTGCTGCTCCTGTTCCACTACGTACCGCTGCTCGGCAACGTGATCGCCTTCCAGGACTACTCCCCCTACGTCGGCGTCAAGGACAGCCCGTGGGTGGGGATGTCGAACTTCCAGTGGCTGATGTTCGACCAGAGCTTCTGGGACGCGACGCTCAACACGCTGTCGATCACCACGTTCCAGCTGATCTTCTACTTCCCGCTGCCGATCCTGCTGGCCATCCTGCTCGACAGCGTCGTACGGCCCCGCCTGCGGCTGTTCATCCAGGGCATCGTGTACATGCCGCACTTCTTCTCCTGGGTCCTGGTCGTCACCCTGTTCCAGCAGATGTTCGGCGGCGCGGGACTGCTCGCGCAGATCCTGCGCGACCACGGCTTCGCGGGCGTGGACATCATGACAAATCCGGACACGTTTATTCTGCTGGTCACCGCCGAGACGGTCTGGAAGGACGCCGGCTGGGGGACGATCATCTTCCTCGCGGCGCTGGCCGCCATCAACCCGCACCTCTACGAGGCCGCCGCCGTGGACGGCGCCTCCCGGTGGCGGCGGCTGTGGCACATCACGCTGCCCGGCCTGCGCCCGGTGTTCGTGCTGCTGCTGATCCTGCGGCTGGGCGACGCGCTCAACGTCGGCTTCGAGCAGTTCTTCCTGCAGCGCGACGCCGTCGGCCGTGACGCCGCCGAGGTGCTCGACACGTTCATGTACTGGCGCACGCTGCTGACCGGCGAGTGGAGCTACGGCGCCGCGGCGGGCCTGGTCAAGGGCGTGGCCGGGCTGATCCTGATCCTCATAGCCAACAAGGTCGCCCACCGTTTCGGCGAGCAGGGAATCTACAAACGATCATGACTATGCCTGTCTGGGCCGAGCGGCCCACCCGGTTCGGCGCGAGCGTCAAGGGGCTGGTGCTGGCCCTCATCGTGGCGGCCGTGCTGTTCCCGATCTACATGGTCGTGCTGACCAGCCTGTCCACGCAGGAGGCGGTGTCGAAGGCGGGTGGCCTGGTCACCGTGCCGGGCGAGCTGTCCTTCGCCGCCTACGAGCAGCTGTTCGCGGGCGGGGTGGTGACCCGGTCGATCGGGGTCAGCCTCGGGGTGACCGTGGTCGGGACCCTGCTCAGCCTCACGGTCACGGTCCTGGCGGCCTACGGGCTGTCGCGGCCCGGCTCGCTGCTGCACCGGCCGATGCTGTTCCTCGTGCTGCTGACCTTCCTGTTCGGGCCGGGCATGATCCCGAGCTACCTGCTGGTCAGCTCGCTGGGGCTGATCGACTCGTACTGGGCGCTGATCCTGCCGACCGCCGTCACCGCCTTCAACCTGGTCGTCATGCGGGCCTTCTTCATGAACATCCCGGAGGAGGTCACCGACAGCGCGCGGATCGACGGGGCGAGCGAGTTCCGCATCCTGTGGCGGATCGTGCTGCCCATGTCCAAGGGCGTCACGGCGGTGATCGGGCTGTTCTACGCGGTCGGCTACTGGAACGCCTTCTTCAACGCCACCCTCTATCTCAACGACAGCACCAAGTGGCCGCTGCAGGTGGTGCTGCGGCAGTTCGTGCTTCAGGGGCAGTCGATGTTCGTCGGGCAGACGGGCGACACCGCGGTCGGCGGGCACGCGCTGCCGCCGAGCCTGGCGATCCAGATGGCCATCGTGACGCTGGCGCTGATCCCGGTGCTGGTGATCTACCCGTTCGTGCAGAAGCACTTCACGAAGGGCGTCATCATCGGCGCCGTCAAGGGCTGACCGAGAGAGGGCCTCGTGCGGGCCCTCTCTCTCCGCGTTGTCAGGCGGGCGTGCAGGTGACCGTGGCGGGCGGGTCGTTGCTGCTCGTCCAGTTGCCCGTGAAGCCGAACGTGGTGCTCGCGCCCGGATCCAGCGCGCCGTTGTAGCTGACGTTGGTGACCTTGACGGCGGCGCCGGTCTGGGTGTGGGCGCCGTTCCAGAGCTGGGTGATGGTCTGGCCGTTGGGGAAGGTCCAGCCGACCGTCCACCCGGTGATGGCGACGGTGCCGGAGTTCTTCACCGTCACCCCGGCCTGGAAGCCGCCCTGCCACTGGCCGGTGGACGCGTAGGTCGCCGCGCACGCCTTGCCCGGCACCGGCGTGGGCGTCGGGGTGGGCGTGGGTGTGGGGGTCGGGGTCGGGGTGGGCGTCGGAGTCGGAGTCGGAGTCGGCGTGGGCGTCGGGTTGGGGCCGGTACGGTCGCCGTAGATGATGCCGCGGCCGTTGGTGCCGAGGTAGACGCGGCCGTACACGCGGGGGTCACCGGTGAGCGCCTCGCCCATGTTGGCGTACTGGTGCCGGTCGTCGTTGATCCGCACCCACGAGGCGCCCGCGTCGTCGGAGCGGAACAACCCGTGCACGCCGTCGATCTGGCCGACCAGGTAGATCGCCATGTACGAGCCGCCGGGGGCCGCCTTGCCGAAGCCGACGTTCTCGGCCGCGGTGACGTTGCCGAGCTTGGTGAAGGTGGCGCCGGAGTCGGTCGAGCGCCACAGGCCGTAGGTGCCAGCGGGGTCGTACTTGCCGGTCGACGGGGCGCCGCCGACGAGCCAGATGTGGCCCTCCTTGCCGGGTACGACCTTGAACCTGACGGTGGCGGTGCCGGTGGGCAGCCCGGTGGCGGCGGACTGGGTGAAGGTGGCGCCCGCGTTGGTGCTGACGTAGAACTTGCCGCCGGAGTAGCCGTAGAACTTGTTCGGATTGACCCGGTCGGAGCGTACCTGCGCCTGGGCCGGGATGCCCGAGGCGGCGGTCCACGAGCTGCCCGAGTCGGTCGAGCGGCTCACCGCCCCGCCGGTCGGCGACCACACCGTGGTGCCGGCGTTGGCCGAGATCGCGACGCTGCCGCCCTGGGTGACCCCGCCCGGCTCGCTGCTGGCCTGCCACCAGTTGGCGCCGCCGTTGGAGGAGAACCCGATGCGGGTCACCCCGGCCGTGTCGTTGTCGCCGGCGCGGACCATGTTCGACGGGCTGAGCTCGGCGTAGTCCATGCTCCTGGTGGTGACGAGGTTGGGCTGGGTGTACATCATCGGCGGCACGGCGTCGAGGTTGCTGTGCACGAAGCCGCCGATGTCGCCGACCGCCGAGAGCAGGGGCGCCCCGGTCGGCGGGCTGATCAGGTCGAGGACCGCGGTCTCCTCCAGCCCCTCGATGAACGGCTTGATGGTGATCTTGCCGCCGGCGGCGTCCCACTGCTTGAGGTTGGAGGTGCCGTAGATGGTGGCGCCGGTGCCGTACAGCAGCCGGTTGGAGTCGAACGGGTCGATCTCCATCGCCTCGGTCATCCAGCCGAGCTTGGGCGTGATCTCAGGGGGCTGCGGGTTGCCCATGGCCAGCCACGGATGGGAGGAGACGTCCTGGGTGTAGCGGAAGGTCCGGTCGGGGTAGCCGTTCCAGTCCCAGATCCGCGTCCAGGTGGCGCCGCTGTCGGTGCTGCGGAACATGATGTTGTCCGGCCACCACGACACCTGGCTGGCGACCATGATCGTGCTCGGGTTCTGGCGGTCGATGGTCATGCCGCTGAAGCCGTAGTAGCGGTCGGCGTCGGGCGTCGGGGTGATCTCGGTCCAGGTGCCGGTGGCGGTGGCGTAGCGCCACACCTCGCCGTCCTCGCCCACGTACGGCCCGCCGGTGTTGCCGGTGGCCAGGTAGAGGTAGCCGTTGACGGGGTCGAGCACGCCCTTGTGCGGGATGTAGCCGGTCGGCTGGCCGGCCACCCGGCTCCAGGTGGCGCCGCCGTCGGTGGAGCGGTAGACGTTGTTGTCCTTGTCCGCCACCCCGGCGTAGATCGTCTTGGTGGCGGTGCCGGCCGAGCCGGTGCGCGGGTCGAAGGTGATCCAGGGGATGCCCTGGGTCATCGTGTTGTAGTTGTTCTGGGTGTCGTTGGGGTCCTGGGCGAAGTTGCCGACGTTCGGGAAGCTCGTGACCTTGGCCCAGGTGACGCCGTAGTCGGTGCTCTTCCACAGGCCGTTCTTGTTGGCGGTGCCGTAGAAGAGGATGTTGTTCTTGTTCGGGTCGATGACCAGGCGCTCGCCCATGCCGCGGCCCGGCATGTTGCCGAAGCCCTTGAACGGCAGCTCGGTGGCGGCCCAGGTATTGCCCCGGTCGGTGGAGCGCAGGATGGCGCCGTTGTTGGCGTCCCAGTCGTTGGTGTACATGCCGGTGGCGACGTAGACCCGGTTCGGGTCGACGGGGTCGGTGGCGACGCTGACGCCGCCGACCCAGCTCCACTTGTCCCAGCCGATGCCGTCGAGCAGCGGCGTCCACTTGGTCTTGTCCCAGCGGTAGACGCCGCCGATGTCGGTCCGGGCGTAGATGAGGTCCTTCTCCTTCTGGTTGAAGACGATGCCGGGGACGAAGCCGCCGCCGCCGATCTTCACTCCCTTGAAGGCGTACGGATCCGCGGCGACGGCGCCGACCGGCGCCATCCGCACCACCACCATCGCCACGACGACGACGGCCACCGCGAGCAGGCTGAACAACCTTCTTCGCATGAGCGGTTTCCCTCTCCGGGGCCAAGCGCCCCACAGCAGCAGATGACCGCCATGCACGACCGGGTACAGGACCCTGCCGTCGCCGCTCCAGCGCACATGGTCGCGAGGTCCCCGAACCCTCACTCAGAGGCTCACACAGCCTCCGGGTGAGGTCAATAGTTTGGTTATTAACCAAACTTACTTGGTGAGGGTCAGGTCCTTGATCCGCAGGTCGCCCTTGAAGACCAGGTAGAGGTCCCGGACCCCGCCGGCGGCGGACAGCGTCGCCGACGCGGGGGCGTACTGGTAGATCCCGCCGGTGGTCGGGACCGCGACGGTGGCCAGCAGCGCGCCCGACGGGGAGCCCGTGCGGACCTCGAAGGAGCCGCCCGCCACCGAGGACACGCCCGCGGTGATGCCGGTGAGCCCGCCGCGCAGATCCGCGTCGGCGAACTTCAGCCAGTCGCCCGTGGCCGCCCCGACCGCCTCACCGCTCGCCTTCGAGGTGTCGACCAGGTCCACGCCGGAGTAGTCGTCGAAGTCGATCGCCCGGGTGCTCCTGGTCAGGTCGCGGGGCGGGATCCGCTCGCCGCTCACCTGGAGGGTCGCGCGCTGCCTGATGGCCGAGGAGGAGCCGCCGACCAGGACGTCGTGGGTGGCCGTCTCCACGGTCCACTTGCCGCGGGTGACGTCCCACAGGGCCAGGTCGGCCTTCTTGACGGTCAGCTTCACCGTACGGCTCTCGCCGGGGCGCAGCGTGAGGCGGGTGAAGCCGCGCAGCTGCTTGACCGGCTGGGTGACGCGCGAGCTCCGCTGGTGGGTGTAGAGCTGGACGACCTCGTCACCGGCCCGCGACCCGGTGTTGGTGACCTTGACGGTGACGTCGTAGGAGTCGCCGCGCGGGGTCACCTTCAGGCCCTGGTAGCCGAAGGCGGTGTAGCTGAGGCCGTGGCCGAAGGCGTAGCGCGGGTCGCCCCGGTGATAGAGGTAGGTCATCCCGGTCTTGGTGAGGTCGTAGTCCAGGATGTCCGGCAGGTCGTCGGAGCGGTACCAGGTCTGGGTCAGCCGGCCCGCCGGGTTGCGGTCGCCGAAGAGCACGTCGGCCACGGCGTGCCCGGTCTCGGCGCCCGCGTGGGTGGTCCAGAGCAGGGCCGGGGTGTCCACGTTCATGGTGGTCGGGTAGCTGTCCTCCAGGACGACCACGGTGTTGGGGTTGGCCGCCCGCACGGCCTTGATCAGCTCCTGCTGGCCCTGGCCGAGCGCGAGACTGGAGCGGTCGTGGTTCTCGCGGCCGTAGACGAACGGGTTGCTGCCGACCACGACCACCGCCGCGTCGGCGCCCTTGGCCGCCGCCGCCGCGGTCTTGGCGCCGCTCTGGACGACCTCCCTGGCGAAGTGCGCCGCGGCGGCCTTCGTCCCGGTGCCGAGTGTGCCGTCCGCGCCGACGGTCACGTAGTGCTCGGGGAAGGGCCACCAGCCCTCGTTGACCTCGTAGCCGACGTACTGGATCAGGTACGTGCCGTCCGCCTGAGCCTCCAGCCGGAACTGCTGCTGGACGAACCAGCCGCCCGGGACGTCGGAGTTGGTGACGTACGGCCCGAAGTTGCCGGTGAGCAGCTTGCCGTTGCCCACGTTGCGCAGGGTCGAGACGTCGCCGGTCCAGTCGGTCTGGTCCCAGGTCGAGGCGCCGCCGGGCGCGGTGTCCGAGACGACGACGCTCTGGCCCGTGGTGCCGGTCGCGGTGACGTACTTGCCGCTGGCCAGGTCCTTGAGCGCGATCCGGTCGAGCGCGTCGGCGCCGGTCACGGCCGCCCGCGCGCCGAGCCGCTCCTTGATGCCGGCCAGCGGGGTCACCTTGTACGGCATCGTGCCGCCGTACCAGTCGCTGAAGAGGGTGTCCTGCAGCGGCCCGAGCACCGCGACCTTCTTCAGCCCTGGCGAGAGCGGCAGCGTCTTGCCGGAGTTCTCCAGCAGGACCATGGCCTCGCCCGCGGTCTGCCGGTTGAGCCGCTGGTTCGCCGCCGAGTTGATCACGTCCTTGGTGATCTTCGCGTACGGTCCGCCGTCGGGGTCGAGCTGGCCGAGCCGGATCCTGATCGACAGCACGTGCCGCACGGCCCGGTCGATGTCGGCCTCGGTGATCAGCCCTTGGGAGAGGGCGGACTTGATGTTCGCGGTCATGAGGGAGGGATCGTCGTTGTTGACCGTGAAGCTGTCCAGGCCCGCCTTGAGCGTCGCGGCGACGGCCTCGGGCTTGGTGTCGTAGTAGTGCTCGTACTCCTGCAGCGCGTCCGGCGCCCAGGCGTCGCTCACGTTGTAGAGGTCCTTGGTCGTCCACGAGCGGACGACCGTGTCGAGGTCGGGGTTGACGGTGTTCGGCCGTCCATTGACCAGGTTGTAGGAGGCCATCACGCCGGTGGCGGCGTCGTTGGAGATGGCCGGCTTGAACGCGGCCTCGTCGTACTCGTGCTTGATCCTCGGCCGCAGGTTGGAGGAGGTCAGGCCGCGCAGGTACTCGTTGTTGTTGGCCAGGTAGTGCTTGAGCACCGGCGCGGTCTTGAGGTAGACGGGGTCGTCGCCGGACAGGCCCTTGCCGTAGGCGGTGGAGATGGCGCCGGTCAGCAGCGGGTCCTCCGAGTAGCCCTCCTCGTTGCGGCCCCAGCGCGGGTCGCGCAGCAGGTTGACCACCGGCGCCCACACCTGGGTGCCCCACAGGACCGGGTCGATGGCGTTGTAGCCGCGCACCTCGTCGCCGACGGCCGAGCCGACCCGCTTGATCAGCTCCGGGTCCCAGGTGCTGGCCAGGCCGACGGCCTGCGGGAAGACGGTGCCGCTGGCCAGCTTCTGGTTCCAGGCGTCGTTGTGGTCGTTGGACCAGGCGACGCCGTGCAGCGCCTCGGTCCCGGCCTTGAAGTACGGCAGGCCGAGTCTGGGGATCGCCGGCTGCGACTGGTGCAGCAGCGAGATCTTCTCGTCGAGGGTGAGCCGGCCCAGGAGGTCGCCGACGCGCTGGTCGAGCGGCACGGCCGGGTCCTGGTACGGCAGGGTCGCCGCGGCATGGACGGGCACGGCGTTGACGGGCGCCACGCCCATGGTGACCGCCAATAAGGCGGCCGCTAGGAATCGCTTCATCGAAGCTCCTACTTGATGGCGCCGACCGTGATGCCCCTGGTCAGCGTCCGCTGGAAGATGAGGAAGAACGCGACGGCCGGGACGATGCCGAGCAGCGCCGAGGCACTGGACATGGTGGCGTCCATGTACTTCTCGCCCTGCAGCACGCCGAGCGCGACCGGCACCGTCTGGGTGTCGTTGGAGACCAGGAAGATGAGCGGAAGGAAGAACTCGTTCCAGGTCCAGATGAAGAAGAAGATCACCAGGACCGACAGCGTGGGCCTGCTGATCGGGACGACGATCCGCCACAGCGCCAGGAAGCGCCCCGCGCCGTCCATCCGCGCCGCCTCGAGGATCTCCTTCGGGAACTGGCCGAGCACGGCGCTGAGCAGGTAGGTGCCGAAGGCGGCCTGGATGACGGTGAACACGATGATCACCGACAGCTTGGAGTCGTACAGGCCGGCCGCCTTGGCCAGGTAGTAGAGCGGGTAGGCCAGCGCCTCCTGCGGCAGCGTGTTGGCCACCAGGAACAGCACGAGGATCCACAGCCGGCCGCGTACCCGGCCGATGCCGAGGGCGTAGGCGTTGAGCACCGACAGCAGCACGGCGAGCACGGCGACGGAGCCGCTGATCACCAGGCTGTTGAGGAGCTTCTCGCCGAAGTCGACCCGGGTCCAGAACGCGATGATCCCGTCCAGGTTCAGGCCCTGCGGCGGGCTCAGCGGGCTGCCCGCCGAATACTCGGCGGGCGTCTTGAAGGCGTTGAAGGTGACGATGACGAACGGGAACAGCATGACGGCGGCGAGCACCGTCAGCGCGGCCAGGATCGGGTAGCGTCTCACGGCTTCCGCTCCTGGAGGAACAGGAAGGCCGAGGTCACCACGACGATGATCAGCGCCAGCACGGTGGCGATGGCCGAGCCGTAGCCGATGTTGGCCTTCTGGAAGAAGTTGAGGTAGGAGAAGTACGAGGGCACCATCGTGGCGTTGCCCGGCCCTCCCCTGGTGAGCACGAAGATCGGCCCGAACACCTTGAGCGCGGCGATCGTGCACGTCAGCAGCACGACGAAGATCTCGGGACGGATCTGCGGGATCGTGATGTGCCAGAACCTGCGCCACCACGAGGCCCCGTCGATCTCCGCCGCCTCGTGCAGGGCCGGGTCGGCCCGCTGCAGCCCGGCCATGAAGATGACGACCGGGTAGCCGAGCTGGAACCACACCATCACCGCCATCACGGTGGCCAGCGCGTAGTCGGGATCGCCGAGCCAGTTGACCTTCAGCCCGAAGATCTGGTTGACCGCGCCGTAGGTCGGGTGCAGCATCCAGCCCCACACCACCCCGGCCACCGCGACGGGCAGCACCTGCGGCAGGTAGTAGGCCGCCCGCAGGGCCGAGGCCGTGCGGGGGCCGAACCTCTTGCCGATGTAGTCGAACAGCGCGGCGGCCAGCACCAGCCCGATCACCGTCGGGATGATCGCCATCGCGACGATCAACCCGACGTTGTTGCGGAAGGACGTCCAGAAGCGCTCGTCCGCGAACAGCCGGACGTAGTTCTGCGTACCGATCCAGGTGGGTGTGCCCACCCCCGACCAGCGGGTGAAGCTCGTCGCGACATTCATCACGAACGGCACGACGATGACCGCGGTGAACAGCACCGCGCTGGGGATCAGGTACGGCCAGTACCCGCGTTCTCCTCTAGTTGCCAAGGTCGGCGAGGTTCTCGTTGTACGGCTGGGCGATCTCGTCGAGCACCTTCGCCGGGGGCTTGCTGCCGTTGATGAGGTTCTGGACGCCGGCCACGAGGACGTCGTAGTAGCCGGGAGCCGGCCAGTCGGGGTAGAAGGCCAGCTGGTCCTGCGAGGTGAGCTTGTTGAAGTTGTCGATGAGCTCCTTGCTCTTGGGGTCGGTGATGGCGGCCGGGTCGGCCGCGACGGGGACGCCGCCGGAGTTGCCGAGCAGGTTCTGGATCTCCTTGCTCATCGTGATGTCGATGAAGTCGTAGGCCAGGTCCTTGTTCTTGGACTTCTCGGGGACGACCCAGATGTTGCCGCTGGAGCCGGGGGCGAGCTGGTTGCCGGGCCACAGGAACGAGCCCCACTCGAACTTCTTGATCTCCGTCTGGAACCGGCCGTACCACCAGCTGCCGGACACCATGATCGGGAACTTGCCGCCGATGAACGCGGTGGCCATGTCCTCGGCCTTGATCCCGGCCGAGTCCTTGGCGATGTAGCCCTTCTTCACCCAGTCGGCCATCGTGTCGGCGGCGTAGGTGAGCTCGGGGCCGTGGAAGTCGACCTTGCCCTTGTAGAGCTCGTAGGAGTCGACCCACGCCCGGTTGGCCTTGCTCAGCGCGAGCAGGTAGAAGATCTGCTGGGCGGGGTATTCGGCCCCGGCGGTGGAGATGGGCGTGACGCCGGCCTTGGCGAACTTGTCCAGCGCCGCGGTGAACTCCTCGAACGTGGTCGGCACCGTGACGCCGTTCTTCTCGAACAGCTTCTTGTTGTAGTAGACCATCACGTACTCGCCGTAGTTCGGCACGCCGAACCACTTGCCCGAGCCCATGATGCCCCGGTCGTCATACTTGGCGGTGGTCTGCAGGCTGGCCGACAGCAGTTTGTCCCAGCCGCGCTTGGTCGCCTGCTCCGACAGGTCCGTCAGCAGGCCCTGCTTCGACAGCAGCCCGGCGGTGGCGTTGCCCTTGTTGTACTCCATGACGTCGGGCGCCTCGTCGGAGTTGAGCACCATGCTGGCCGTCTTCTGGATCTGCTCGAAGCCCTTCTCCTCGAACTTCACCGTCACGCCCGGGTGGGTCGACTCGAACTTCTTGATCGCCGCCGCCCAGGCCTTGCCCATCGCGCCTTCGGCGCTCTCGTAGTGCCACAGTTTGAGCACGCGCGGCTGGCCGCTCGCGGCGGGCTGCTGCCCGTCCGAGCCGGAGCCGCAGGCGGTCAGGGTCAATGCCGCGACGGCGAGCGCCGCCGCGGCACTTCTCAGCTTGATCATGGTGTCTCCTGGGAGGTGATGACCGCCCGGACCGGGGCGCCCGCCACCGGGGCGAACTCGACCCCGGCGACCCGCTTCGGACCGGTGACGGTGACGTGCAGGGTGTCGCCGTCGCGGGTGGCCTCAACGACGGTCTCGCCGTCGAGATCGTGGACCGTGCTACGGCTGTCGCCGCCCCCGAAGGCGACAAGGGTGATCTCCGAGGGGACGTCCACGGTGTCCCCGGGCGTGGTGACCGGGATGAGCGCGCCGTACCGGACGAACAGCGGGATCTGCTCCAGCGGCGCCGAGACGGCGCGGTAGCGCCCGCCCTCCAGCAACTCCCCCGTCCAGTAGTCGACCCACCGGCCCTCGGGCAGGTACACCTGCCGGGTGCCATCGGGCGTGATCATGGGCGCGACCAGCAGGTCGCGGCCGAGCAGATACTCCAGGTCGGCCCGCCAGGCGACGGGGTCGCCCGGATGGTCGACGCACAGCGCCCGCATCATCGGCGCGCCGGTCCGCGCGGCGTCCACGGCCGCCGAGTAGAGGTAGGGCATGAGCCGGTACCTCAGCCGCAGCGCGGCCACCGCCTCGGCCTCCACCTCGGGGAACTCCCACGGCTCGCGGCTGGTGGTGCCGTGCAGCCGCAGCAGCGGGGACAGCGCGCCGAACTGGGTCCAGCGGACGTAGAGGTCGTCGGCCGGGCGGCCGGTGAAGCCGCCCGCGTCGTGGCTCCAGAACGGCACGCCCGACAGGCCGTGGGCCAGGCCGCCGCGCAGCGTGCTGCCCATCGCCGGGTAGCTGGTGAAGGTGTCGCCGCTCCACTGGGCCGAGTGCCGCTGGCCGCCCAGGAACGACGAGCGGGCCCAGACCAGGCCGTGCCCGTTGACCTCGCGGGTCACCTCGGCGACGGCGTCGTTGAACAGCAGCGTGTAGACGTTGTGCAGGTCGGTGCCGGTCATGCCGTTGAAGGCCGTCGCGTCGTGCGGCACGCCTTCGGCGAAGTCGGTCTTGAACGCCTGCGCGCCCTGCTGGAGCAGGGGGCGGAGCAGGTTTTTGAACCATGAGACGGCGGCCGGGTTGGTGAAGTCGACGATGCCGCAGGCCGGGTAGGACCCGTGCCAGCAGTCGGCGACGTACGCCTCCCCATCCTGATTTTTCAGGAAATATCCGGCTTCGGCGGCTTGGGGGAAAGCTGGGCTCAGGTGGGAGATGTAGGGGTTCATCCAGAGGCAGACCTTGAAGCCCATCTCGTCGAGCTCGGCGAGCATCCCGGCCGGGTCGGGGAAGCGGGCCTCGTCCCAGCGCAGGTCCGACCAGTGGCCGTCGGTCTGCCAGTAGGTGTCCAGGTGCAGGACGTCGCACGGGATGCCGCGCTCGCGGATCGTCCGGGCCCGCGTCATGACCCGCTCCTGGCTGTCCACGAAGAAGCCCGAGGAGATCCAGGTGCCGAACGCCCACTTCGGCGGCAGCGCCGGACGGCAGGTCAGCCGGTCGTAGCGGTCGAGGATCTCCGGTGGCGTCGGCCCGGCGACCACGTAGTAGTCGATCAGGTCGTCGGGGACGACGATCTGCACGACGCTGTGCGTGGACTGGCAGACGTCGAACTCCGTCGGCGCCCCGCTGTCGACGACGATGCCGTATCCCCTGCTCGACTGGTAGAACGGCACGTTCTTGTACGCGCGCTGCGACTCGGCGCCGAAGGCGTCGAAGTTCCACATGACGGGCCGCTGGCCGCGCTTGTCGAGCGGGGTGAACGACTCCCCGAACCCGGCGAACGCCTCGTCGGCCGGCGCGGCGAAGCTCTCGTGGTAGGCCACCGTGACGCCGTCGGCGTGGGAGCGCCCGAACGGCAGCGTACGCAGCCGCCCGCTGATGTCGGTGTGCCCCCGGTCCTGCTCCACCAGCGTGACGCCCGCCGCGTCGGTGAACCGCAGCCGCCACGGGTCCAGGGTGATCTCCGCGCGCAACGAGCCCGCGTCGATGGTCAGCCCGCCGGGCCGGGTCTCCACCCGGGCTCCCGCGTACGTGCCCGGCGTCACCAAGGAGGTCGCCCGGGCCGAGCGGGCGCGGGCGTCCACGTCCTGGCCGAGCCGGACCCGGATCACCCCTTCGCCCGCCACCCGCACCTGTACGACCAGGCTCTCCTCCGCCGAGGTGATGCCCTTCAGCGTCACTCCGGAGTCGTCCACGGCCACCGGCTCGGCGGCGGTCAACGCGGACAGGCCCTGTTCACCCCGCGGGCGGACCGGCAGCTCCGGCGGGTCGGCGACAAAGTACTCGTGCGCGACCAGGGGCGGGCGGTAGGGCATGAAGGCTCCTTCGGCTGACCGGCACGGGCTCGCGCGTTAGTTTTCCGTTCCAACGAACAAACGTCAACGGTCGCCGATTAGTTTAGATGCCAGCCAAACAAAAGAAGAGAGGACCCTGCGCGGAGCGGCAGGTGTTCTTGGCAGTGGCTCGCGACAAGCTCTTGGCAAGCCAACAGCGGCGACGCCGAAACGCGTCAGGCCGCTCTGGGATGGCCGACCGAGCAGACACCGGCCTGCAGCAACCGGGCCTCGATCTTCTCCTGCACCGAGACCGGACGATCGACCCGATGGCCCACCCGGCGCTTGGCCGCGCGGGGATCTCCGCCCGGACGCGAGCCGCCCGACGCCTGCATGGGCTCGATCTCCAGCGCCTTATCCCCGCGCTCGAACTGGCAGCGGTCTCCTCGGCCCATCGAGTCACCGCTGCCCGGAGCAGCGAGCTACAACGTGCTGATGATCTGGCGGAGAGTCGTCCGGGACTCGGCCGCGGACTGCGCGTGGACACCGAGCTGGTTCAGCAGATGCCGGTACGGGCGAACGTCGGATTCCTTGCTCAGATATTGCGCGCTAGCGAGTTGCTCAAGATAGACAACATCATCCAGTTCTGCCTGGGCGAACCGAAGGAGGGTGATGGGGCCGACACCTCCAACGCGGCTGCCAGAGCTGAAGGGAAGAACCTGAAGGGTGACGTGACGCAACACGGCCATCTCCAGGAGATGTTCGAGCTGGGAGCGCATCGTCGTGCTGCCGCCGACCTGACGGCGCAGCGCCGCCTCGTCCATCACCACCCAAAGCTTGCGCGACGTGGGTGACATCAGGATCTGCTGCCGGCGCATCCGTACCGCGACCCGGCGCTCGATCTGCTCGGCAGAGGCGTTCTCGTAGCCGTCTGCGATGACCGCGCGGGCGTAATCCTCGGTCTGCAGCAGGCCGGGGACGAACTGGACCCCGTAGGTGCGGATGATGGCCGCGTCCTGCTCCAGCCCAAGGTAAGCGTCGAACCAGTCGGGGAGTACATCTCGGTAGTCCTGCCACCAGCCGGGCGCGTTGGCCTGCTTGGCCATGATGAGTACGGTCTGGCGTTCGGCCTCGTCCACGCCGTACAGGGTGAGCAGGTCAGCCACATCACGCAACTTGAAACTGGTCCGCCCGCACTCCAAGCGGCTGATCTTGGAATGTGAACTCCGGATGACATATCCGGCGGCTTCGCGAGTGATCTCCCGTGACTCGCGCAACTGTCGCAGGTACGCGCCGACTAACATCCGTAACGCTGTCGGCCCAGACTGACGCAAATCCCCGTCGGAGATTCGCGGCAAGTCGCCTGTACCGCGAACAGTCGGCATGCATGCTCCCAAATCGGTGAATTTCCCCGGCCTGACCGTCGATCATCCTGCCACGGCAGCTGGCTCAAACACCATATTCCACTTGATCTCCCGCCGCCTCTTCCCTTCGAGCGCCGCGCCTGGCACTGGGCTATGGAAACTTCCCATGTGCGAGCGAGTCAACTCGTCTCGAAAGCTTCTGACCAGCGGAAATTCCCGGTATCGGGAATTCCCGCCGCATATGACGGCACGACTTCTGACCGTTCTGCCCCCAGGCTCCAGTTCACCAAGAAAATCACGCATGGTGACTAAGCCGATACGGCAATACTTTCGACGCGATACCCTTCACGCGCTACACCAAAGAACCTGACCTCAGTGATACTGATTTACCCTGTCCGCGGCGCATCCTCGCTGGACTCCCAAGATCGATGCAGATCTCCAGGGCGGCATCTGCGGTTTCAGGGCTTTCGGCCGACTCCGCAGTAGCCAGCCAGTTCGGCGGGTTCACCCCAGGGGGTGGCCTCGACCCGCCACCGTGACATCGAGACCAGGCCGGGTTCTACCATTTGCAGGCCGTCGAAGAAGCGGCTGATGTCGGCGCGGGTACGGGGGGTCATCGAGTCGGCCTTCTTGTTCCATTCCTGCTGGGCCTCGGCCTGGGCGGTCGTCTCGCCGTCGAAATCGAGGGTGGCGTGGGTGATCGCCAGGTAGCTGCCCGGGGGCACGGCGTCCAGCAGCCGCATCACGCTCTGGTGCACCTGGGCGAAGTCCGGGACGAGATGCAAGATGCCCAGCAGCATGATCGCGACTGGCTCGTCGAAGTTCAGCGTCTGCGCGGCCCGTTCCAAGATTTTGTCCGGGTCGCGCAGGTCGGCGTCGATGTAGTCGCAGACCCCCTCTTCGGAGCTTTTCAGCAACGCCTCGGCGTGCAGCAGGACCAGCGGATCGTTGTCGACGTAGACGATGCGGCACTCTGGGGCGACCCGCTGGGCGACCTCGTGGGTGTTGTCCATCGTTGGCAGGCCGGTTCCGATGTCCAGGAACTGGCGGACGCCTTCGCCGGTGAGGAACCGTACGGCCCGGCCGAGGAAGGCTCGGTCAGTGCGGGCGATGTCGACGATCCCGGGGAAGGTCTTCTTGTACTGGTCGGCGGCCTCGCGGTCGACGGGGTAGAAATCTTTGCCCCCGAGGAGATAGTTCCACACCCGCGCCGAATGCGGTCTCGTAGTGTCGATCTTGGCTAAGAGCTCCTGGCCCGAGGTGTCGGTCATGGAAATCTCCTGCGTCGTCTTGTCCGTATTTGTCAGGCCTTAACGTAGTCGCCCAAGGCGCTCCTGAACGTGACTGTGGCAGCGTGTCCCGCGCTTTTGACCATGGCGCTCCACGACCTGCGCGTCTCGGAGCCAGAGGAATACGACCCCGCGTTTTATGTCGTGGTGGACCCGGCCATCAGGACCGACATTCTCCTGGCGCTCAACAGGTCACGCTCCGTACGCGCGGGTCAGAGTCTCCGGATGCAGGTGATCGCCGGGCAGGGGTCGGGGCCGGAGGCGAGCCCGTACAAAGTGACGTCGAGCTCGTCACCGAGTAATCGGCGGGCCGCCGACACTCGAACTCGATGCTGACGTGCCCGACCACCTTCCCCCACGCCTTCTTGGCCTTGCAGGACACCTTCTTCAGTCCCCCGACGATGGAGTTCTCCGTGCCGAAGACCGTCTTGCGGCGCTTCGTCTTGGGAGCGGTCAGGCAGCTCGCGAGCGCGTACTGGGGACCGACCTCCTTGGCGTCCTCACCCGGCCCGACGCATAAGTAGGAGCCCTGCCACTTGTAGGCGTAGGACCAGATCTTGCGCGTACACGCCTTCTTCGTCCTGGTGAACTTCCTGATCCTGCCGGGGCCGTGGCCGTCGTAACAGGCCCGCTCCTCGACGGATACGACGGGCTCGTCCTCGATGAGCGTGCAGTCGCCGACGCGTAGGATCCCGCCACCCTTGCCGACGTCCCCCGGGTGCGGGGCGCGGCGGTTGCGCAGGCAGACCGTACGCGGCGGCTCCAGACCGGTCGGGGTGTCCAGCATCCCGTCGGTGTCCTTCGGGCACTCCACCGGCCCGTTGCCCTGGTAGACGAGCTTGGTGATCTGGGCCCCGGCCGTCGCGAGTGCGCAATCGGCCAGCGCGGGAACCTGGCTGTCCGGCTTGGGCATCTGGACATCAAGGCAGAGCCCGGCCGCCCAGGCAGTCGACTGGGTGGGAGAAGGGGGCGGATTCGGCGGGAGCGAGGTCGCGCAGCTCGCGGCGGAGGGCTGGGGCGTGTCCTTCGGCGGGGTGTCTGCGTCGCAAGACGAGACGGTCACCATGACCGCCACCAGGGCCGCCACCGTCCATAACTTGCTGCTCACGTCCTGCCACCCCCGCGAGATAGCCCCGTCGGAGAGACGGCCGCGCGGTCACCTGGTGGCGAGAGCTACCACCCCACCGACACGGCACGACGCTGATGGTCGCGACGACGCTGCGCCGCCTTCACGGCCTCCCGCCACCGACCGAGTTCGACATCGGCCGATTGGATCCGTTCGTACGACTCGCAGAGCGGATCGATCGTGCGGCCACCCTTGACGAGTCGGACCTGGCCTGGATGCGCGCCCGCCTGGCCGATTTGAGGGCGCGCTACGCAGCGCTACCCGAGGGCCTGCCGGAGACCGTCGTGCATGGGGACGCATGGATCGGCAACGTGGTGAGCACGGACGACGGCGGCGTTGTGCTGCTCGACCTGGAACGCTGCTCGGTCGGCCCGCCCGAATGGGACCTGACCTCCACGGCTGTCAAGGCTTTCACCTTGGCCGGCATCACCGCCGAGGACTATGGCACCTTCGTCCGGGTATACGAGCACGACGTCACCTCGTGGGCCGGGTTCGAGACGCTGCGGGACGTCCGCGAGTTCCGTATGACCTGTATGGCGGCCCAGGTCGCCGCCGAGAATCCCGCTCGGCACGACGAAGTAATGCTGAGGTTGGCGTGTCTGCGTGGCGAGCATGGACCAAGGCTTTGGTCCTGGACAGCCGTACCGTAGCGTTGCATGGTTTCCACGATCGGCGCGGGCCCGAATGGCCAGGTATCTCTTTCACGCCTGTGATAGGACTTCGATCATCAGATCGTGCGCGAGGCAGCCATCAGCGCGGAGGCCCGCCACGTGCCTGATTGGATACGGGACACCGGGGCTTCTCCAGTTACGATGCTCGCCGCCCCGAAGGGCGACCGCCATCGGTACAACTCCACCGCGCGCCCCTTGAAGATGTTGTTGCGATGCTCGGCCGCCCCGCAAGGCGACCGCCACACCTGGAGACCAACACCCTGCCGGGCCTGTCGGCCACGGGGTTGCGATGCTCGGCCGCCCCGAAGGGCGACCGCTACGGCCTCTGATCGGGCAATACGCCTCTCAAGACCAGAAACCACTCTCGAACGATTCACCTATCAAGCAACATACAGGGCCATATCTCCCTCGGAACACCCGGCGCGTCGCATGAGCACTACAGGTTCCGAAGCACACAACCAGAAAAGCCCATCAGCAGTATCACCAACCCACATCCCCCTTGCACAGAGGACCTGGCCACAGTACGAGCCTGGAACGCATGATCACCACCACCCCAAGGACGGAAAGCGCTCCAGACCCAGCAACATCACCCGGCCATCGTCAGCGCCGACCCGCGTATCGCCGCAAAGCACGCTTCAAAAACAAGTCCGGCTACCGAGCCCTCCGAGCGGCGAGATTCTCACACAACCGCCCCGGCCGGACCCGGCCAGGACGGTGGGTGTGGCCGACCGGTCAGCCGATGGCGTAGGCGCGGGTGATCGTCTGGGTCAGTCCGATGCCCGCCGTGTCGGTCACCACCGCGCGGAGTGAGACGAAGCCGGCCGTACCCGGGTTCGGCACCATGGCGGACCAGCCCGAGCCGGTGCGGACGACCGGGATCTTGCGCCAGTTCGCGCCGTCGTCGACGGACATCTCCAGCCCGACCGACTTCGCCTTCACCGGCGCGGACCCGGCGTTGCGCTCGATCCGAATGGGCAGGCGGGTCACGCTGCCTGGCTTGGCGCGGTTCGATGCGTCCAGGCCCTCGGGGTTGTACCGGACCGCGGTCAGCGGCAGCGGCTGCTCCGTGGCCGTGGTCGCGGACGGGAACGTCCACACGGACTCCACGCCGGTGGACAGCGCCGAGTGCGGGACCTGCCTGCGCATCGACGCGGTCAGCGTGTAGGAGCCGCGCCCCGAGGGAAGGTCGGCGCGCAACTGGCACTTTTCCTGCTCGTAGACCCAGCAGCCGGCGAGGTCGGCCTTGGCCAGCACCTGCCCGTCCTTGGCGAGGGTGGCGACGCCGGTGGCGGCGGTGTCCGACCCCGTCCTGCCCGCGCCCCCGTCGGAGAACAGCCCCACTCCGGAGAAGGTCAGCTTGTCGCCGGTACGGCTGCCGCCCGGCAGCAGGAACGCCGGCCCGGTGACCGCGCTGTTCCAGACCTCGCTGGTCTGACCGCGCTTCATGAGCTTGCCGCCGTCGAACACCAGCGAGGTGCCGACCTCAAGCCCGCTCTCGTAGGTCAGCCCGGGTGTGCGGTAGTGGATGAGCGTGCCGGGCAAGGCGATATCGTCGACCAGCGGCCTCAGGGCCGAGCCGGGGAAATCAGCCATGCGCAGTCCGGACATCGGCATGCCCGTGGCCGCCACTCCCGCGGCCCGGTAGGTCGCGGTGACCTTCGCCAGATCCTTCTGCCGGAAGTTGTGGACAGGATCCTCGGGGAGGCCGTCGGTGCGGTGGTCGACGATCTGGTAGACGTACGGGCTGGGAGACGCGTCCTTGCTGAGCCACATGGTCTCCACACCGTAGGTCAGACCTGCCTGGCGGCTGGGAACGACGAAGAGGTTGTCGTTGACGTCGCCATTTGTCGACCACCAGGAGTTCCATGCGCCGTGGGTCACCCCGAGGGCGTAACCGCGCTGACGTTCGGCGCTCGGATCGTCAAGCGTGATCTTGGCCGCCTTGCCCTGGCGCGCGTCCACCGTCAGCTTCTGGTCGCCGCCGTCGATCTTCAGCGCGGGGTCGGCGATCGTCATGACCCACTTCCCGTCGATCTTCTCCGTGATCTCGGTGTAGACGCTCCAGTCGCCCTCGGACAGTCGTACCTTGGCCACACCGTCACGGAAGGCCGGCTGGTGGAGGGCTCCGGTCTTCGCGTCATAGATCTGGCTCTGCATGGGGTTGATGGGCTGGCCCTGCTTGCCGACGACGGTGAGCGTGACGTCGTAGGACTCGGGCTCGACGTAGGCGCCGGCCAGCGTGCGGATCACCGTCTCGCCCGACCTGGCGGTGACCGTTCCCGGGTAGTCGCCCGGCGCCTTGCCACCGGCGTCGATGGTGAGCGTGACCGAGGCCTCGCCCTTGGCCGGGACCGTGACCTGGTCGGCCGGCAGCTTCAGCACCTCGCCCTGAGCCGACAGGTCGAGGGCGACCGGAGCGTCACTCGCGTTGGCGTACGTGATCGTTTTGGTCGTCACTCGCTCGCCGGCGGCGTTCCAGGGGAAGGCCGCCCAGACGTTGCCCTGCGCGACCGTGACCTGCTGCTTCAGCGCGCGTTCCAGGTCGATCAGCCCGGCTCCCTGCTGATAGAGCGTCGCGCCTTGAGCGGGCGCGGCGCTGCCGATCAGCGCGGCCTTGAGCTGCGCGCCCGTCCACTCCGGGTGGCGCTGAGCCAGGATGGCCGCCGCTCCCGCCACGTGCGGGGTGGCCATCGAGGTGCCGCTGAGCGGCCGGTGGAGGCCGTCGGCGGTGCCCGCCGCGGCCGCGGCGACGATGTTCACGCCCGGCGCGGTCACGTCGGGTTTGATCGCGTGGTCGCTCACTCGCGGCCCCGGGCTGGAGAATTCGGCCAGGCGACTCTTTTTGTCCACCGCGCCCACGGTCAGCGCCGCTTCAGCGCTACCGGGGCTGATCACCCTGCCCCTGGCGCCGTCATTTCCCGCCGCCGCGACGAACAGCGTGCCGGTCCGCTCAGAAAGCGTGTTGACCGCCTGCTCCAGTGGGTCCAGATCGAGAGCGTCCACGTCGCCGAAGCTCATGTTGACGACTTTGGCCTTGATCTCGACGGCCGCCCACTCCATGCCAGCGAGGATGGCCGAATCGGTCGGGCCCGCGGGACCGCCCACCTTCCCGATGGCCAGCGTCGCCTCCGGCGCCACGCCCCGATACTTCTGATCCCTTCCCGCCACGATCGAGGCGACATGAGTGCCGTGGCCGAGGGAGTCGCGGATGTCGGGTTCGTCGCTGAAGTTGCGCTCCTGCTGTACCGCGTCCTTCAGGTCCGGATGGTCGGGGTCGTAGCCGGAGTCGAGGACCGCGACGGTGACGCCCTTGCCCGTCATGCCCTGCTGCCACGCCTGCGGGGCGCCGATCTGCTTGACGCTCTCGTCCAGCGAGAACGACCTGCGGCCGTCCAGCCACAGCTTGGTACGACCCGCCGTCAGGGCGCGGGCGCCACCGCCTGTCAGATCCTTCCAGGTCTGGGCGACGTTCGCCTTCGGCACGCGCGCCGCGCTCATCCCGAGGCTGGATAACTGCCGGACCCGCTGGGCGCCCTGCGGTGCGACGGCCTGCCCGGCGGTCCCTTGAGAGATCACGGGGATGTCGGGGGTGTCGGCGTCGCCGTACTTCCAGGCCAGGAGCTGGGTGACGTCGAACAGCCGCCGGTCCAGCACGCCCTGGGCGATCAGCGGCGTGGCGTCGGCGGGTATCACGTACAGGTGGCCTCCGAGCACCTGGCTCGTGAAGTCCGTCCGCCTGCCGGGACCGGGCTCCACACGGTGCCCCGGCCCGGTGACCACGACCCGGTCACCGGTGATCAGGGTCACCCCGTTCTCCTGCTGAGGCGGGGCCTGCCGGGCCCACGCCGGCGTGACGCCGATTGCTCCCGCCGCGAGAGCGGCGATGAGCGACTTGCCTAAATTCACGGTCTACCTCATAGACGTAGGTTGATGATCTTCTCCTCTACTATTCACCGAAAGGCGTATTCGTCTTCCCGATCACGAAATTCCGTGCCGTCTGGGGGGAAGCACAGCGAGACGCCCGGCAAGGGGCCTTCCCTGCCGAGCGTCTTTCTATGTCTGAGCGTTGAGCTCAGTGGCGATGGCGGCGGCGACGGCGCGCAAGCGCCGCTCCATTGCTACCGCTGGACAGATCCGGAGGCGCAGGAACCGGCGGGCGGATCATGCCGAAGAAGCACAGAATAGACATAATGTTCTCCGTGGGATTCTGGTGTCAGCGGGGACGGGTGCTGCCCCCGCTCTCCACGGTAGAACAACGCGCGCGCCCCCAGACTGCCCCGCCAGAGGGCTTGTGACCTGGATTTTCATCTCCCGCACCCATGCCGAGGCTCAGGTCGCGGTGCTGCCCCCCGCGCTTTACGCCGCGGATGGGTCGCTGTGGCGTTCCGACTCCGCTGGGAAAGACTACGCCGGGTCAGAGAGCGGTGCTCTCCCGGACGATGAGGCGGTGGGGGACGACGATCTCCGACGGCGTGGGCGCCGAGCCGTTGATCGAGTCGATGAGGACGCCCACCGCCAGCCGGGCGATCTCCGCCTTGTCCGGGGCGACCGTGGTGAGGCTGGGCGTGCTGTACTCGCCCTCTTCGATGTCGTCGATGCCGACCACCGCGACGTCCTCCGGAATGCGGCGCCCGGCCCTGTTCAGGGCACGCATCGCGCCGAGGGCGAGCAGGTCGTTGTAGCAGAACACGGCGTCGGGCGGGTCGGGCAGCGCGAGCAGGCGCTCCATCGCCTCCAGGCCCAGACGCCGGTGGAAGCGCGGGGTCGGGACGATGAGCCGCTCGTCGACGTCCAGGCCCATCCGGGCGTGCGCCTGCCGGTAGCCGGACGTGCGCAGCTGCGCGGTCTCGCCGGTCGCGTACGGCTGGTCGCCGATGGCGGCGACGCGGCGGCGACCCTGCTCCAGCAGATGCCCGGTGGCCGTACGGGCGGCGGCCACGTTGTCGATGGCGACGTGGTGGAAGCTGCCGTTGAAGATGTGCTCGCCGAGCAGCACGATCGGGACCCGGTTGCCCCGGCCTCGCAGTTCCTCGGCGGAGATGGCCAGCGGGCTCAGCAGCAGGCCGTCGAACATCGTGGCCCGCGAGTCGCGGGCCAGCAGCTCCCGCTCCCGCTCGGCGTCGCCGTCGGTCTGGTCGACCATCACCACGTAGCCGTGCGCCCGGGCCGCGGTGATCACCTCGCGCACCAGCTCGGCGAAGTAGGGGACGTCCAGCTCGGGGACGACCAGGCCGATCATCCCGGTACGGCCCTGCTTGAGGTTGCGGGCGATCAGGTTGGGCCGGTAACCCACCTCGTCCAGCACGACCTGCACCCGGGCCCGCAGCTCGTCGGAGACCGGCGCGTAGCCGTTGACCACGTTGGACACCGTGCGGATCGAGACGTTCGCCCGCTTGGCGACGTCACGCAACGTTGGACGGGCCATGTTCCTCCTCTGCGGTTGCTGCGATCATAACTCACTCTTGCATCGTTGCAGAGGAGTATGCATGATGTCTGCATCGTTGCAGAGCGTTTCTCCGCAAGCCGCGCCGTACCCCGTCCGAGGAGTAGAGATGTCCACACCCGCCATGGCCCGCCGCGGCTTCCTCAAGGGAGCGCTCGGAATGGGCGCGCTGGCCGCGGCCGGCGCCTGCGCTCCCGGCGGCGGCACCAGCGCGGCGCCGAGCAAGCTGGCCAAGCCCACCGTCTCGGCGTCCACGTCCGCCAAGGGCGAGATCACGATCTGGAACCGGTCCGGTGACCTGTTCAAGGTGTTCGACGCGGCGATCGGCAAGTTCCGGGAGGCCCATCCCGGGGTCAAGGTGAACCACCTGGCCGTCGACATCGACGCCAAGCTGGCCAACACCCTGATCAGCGGCACCGGCGTGCCGGACGGCAGCTTCTGGGACGACGCCAAGATCGGCGGCCAGTCCGAGCACCTGTACGACCTGACCGACCTGATCGCCCCCTACCGCGACAAGGTCGCCCCGTACAAGCTGTCCGTCAACACCGTCGGCGGCAAGATCTTCGGCGTGCTGTGGGATCTGGACCCCGGCCTGCTCTGGTACCGCGAGGACATCCTGCAGGACGCCGGCGTCGACCCGGCCGGGATCGGCACCTACGACGACCTGCTGACCGCGGCCCGGACGATCAAGGAGAAGGACCCGAAGACCAAGCCCATCCACCTGGACAAGAACCCCTTCCTCGGCCAGCTCTGGCTGGAGATGCTGGCCAACCAGCAGGGCACGAGCCTCGCCGACGCGCAGGGCAGGCTCCGGCTGGAGTCGGCCGAGTACCGGCGGATCCTGACCTGGATCCAGGACGCGGTCAAGGGCGATCTGGTCACCCACGCGCCCTACCTGGAAGCGGCCGACATCAACACCCTCGACGGCGGGCAGCAGGTGTTCGTCCCGTGGGCGATCTGGTGGTCTTTCGCGCCGCAGCAGCTGCTCAAGGCCACCAAGGGCAGGTGGCGGGCGGCGCCCCTGCCCGCGTGGACGCCCGGCGGCGCCCGCAGCGGCGCCATGGGCGGCAGCAGCTTCATCATCCCCGCCAAGGCGAAGAACCCGGAGCTGGCCTGGCTGCTGTACGAGTTCCTGTGCTTCACCGAGCCCGGCTGCACCGCAGTCTACGGCCCCAACAGCATCTACCCCGGCGGCCTGTCCACCTCCGTGCCCTCCTTCACCCCGGCGCTGAAGCCGGACAAGCCGCTGTTCAAGCCGATCGACGCGCTCGGCGGCCAGGACCTGTGGAAGGTCGCCGTCGAGTCCGCCGCCACCATCCCGGCCGCCGCGCCGATCCCCGTGTGGTGGGCCCAGTCCGTGGACTATCTCGGTGACAACACCCAGCGCCTGATCGAGGGGAAGATGTCCCCCGACGACGTGATCGCCGAGTCGGCCAAGAAGATCCAGCGCAACCTGATCGACCGGGCCTGATGTCGAGTCTCACCGCCACGACGGCAGGGCGGGCCGCCACCGGCTCGCGGCGCCTGCCCCGGCTCTCGCCGTACCTGTTCATCGCGCCGTTCTTCGCGGTCTTCGCGGCCTTCGGCGTCTACCCGCTGGTCTACGCGCTGCGCCTCAGCTTCACCCGCTGGCGCGGCGCGGGCGAGGCCACCTGGGTCGGCGTGGGCAACTACGTCTACCTGCTGACCAACCCCGACTTCTGGGCCTCGCTCGGCAACAGCGCGGTGATGTGGCTGCTGATCGTGCCGGTCCAGGTCATCGCCGGGCTGGGCGCGGCGGTACTGCTGGCCAACGCGCGGCTGCGGCTGCGCGGGCTGTTCAGGGTCGCCTTCATCGCGCCCTTCGTGACACCGCTGGTGGCCATGGCGCAGGTGTGGATCGTGGTGTTCGACGAGGACTACGGGCTGGTCAACCACGTGCTCGGGCTGGTGGGCCTGCCCGCCGTCAGCTGGCTGACCTCCACCGCGTGGGCCAAGCCGACGCTCGCGCTGCTGTTCCTGTGGAAGACCACCGGCTTCGCGATCATCATCCTGCTCGCCGGGCTGCAGGCCGTACCGGGTGCCGTGTACGAGGCCGCCTCGATCGACGGCGCCTCGCGATGGCGGCAGTTCTGGTCGCTGACCGTGCCGCTCGTCCGGCGCAGCATCGCCTTCCTGGTGGTCGTGCAGACGCTGGCGGTCTTCCAGATGTTCGCCGAGCCGTACGTGGTCACCGAGGGCGGCCCCTACGGCTCCACCACCACGGCCGGCCTCTACCTCTATGACCACATCTCGGCATCCGACCTGGGCACCGGTGCCGCCAACTCCTTCTTGCTGGTGCTGCTGGTGTTCGGCCTCTCGCTGGGCGCGGTCCGGCTGCTGCGCCCGAAAGACGAGGTGTCGTCAACTACCACCGGCTGAACCCGGTGGTTTGCTCTCACGGTCCCATCTGGCTGAAAGGAGGCCGGTAGCGTGTGGCTGGTTGACAGCAGCCCAGCCCGCAGCGCCGCGTGCGGCGATGTTGCGGGCCGCGATGTGGTCGGCGTGCCCAGCGAGGCCACACCTTTTGCAGACGAACCGGCCCCGCGCCGGCCGGTTCGCCCTGGCCACGCACCCGCACTCCGGACACGCCTGCGAGGTATACGCGGGGTCGACCAGCAAAAACGCGACTCCGGCGCGGGCGGCCTTGTAGCGGGTGAAGGTGATCTGCTGGGCGAAGGCCCAGCTGTGCAGGGTGCGCCGCTGGAACCGATGAGCCCTTACCCGGCCGCGGATGCCCTGCAGATCCTCCAGGGCGACACCACGGCCGGTGCGTTCGGCTTCACGCACCACAAACGTCGAGATTTGGTGGTTGAGGTCGGTCATCATCCGGTGCTCACGACCGGACAGACGGCGCAGCACCCGCCGCGCCGCAGCCGTGCCCTTCTTCTGCAGCCGCCGGCGTTGCCGGTGCCGCCGCTCCCGCAGGGTGCGGACATGGCCGTTGCCACCGACCGGCCCCGACAGGGCGGGGCCGGGCAGCACCGCGCCATCGGAGGTGACCGCCAGGTTCGCCACCCCTTGATCCACCCCGATGAAGCCATGGACGGGCTCGCGTATCGCCGGTTGGGGCAGGGTGAGGGTGACCTGCAGCAGCCAGACGCCACGGCGGCAGATCAGGTCGGCCTCCCCCACCGGCAGCGTGTCCACGGCTTTGAGGTCTTCTGGTCGGCCGGTGTAGGGGATGGTGACGCGGCCGGTGGGGGTCCACAGCGACACGGTGCGGGCGTCTCGGTTGAAGCTCATCAGCCGGGCGTCGTAGGGGACGGCGCCATGCGGGCGGAAGATGTGAGCGCGCTTCTTGCTGGCACGCCGGTTGGCGTAGGCGCCGGCGACCCGGGCGATCGCCCGCACGGCCGCTTGCGCGCCCAGCCCGGCCACCTGCCCGCGCACCTCGTAATAGGCCAGCCGATGCAACTCCACCACCGCGAAGACACGGTGCTGCCAAGCCAACCGGGAGACGACGGTGGCCGCCTGATTGCACAACAGCACCGCCGCCGCCAGCGCCTCGGCCTGGGCCGAAGCGGGAGTGAGCCGCAGCTGCACGACGTTACCGAGTCTTTCCATTCTATTTTCGAAAGGAGGAGTGGCGCTTCGGCCCCGAGGAACCGGGTCCCCGCGCCACCATTCAGATGAAGCAGGCCAGGCCCGGTCCGGTGCAGTACGTGGTGCTCGCGCTGCTCGCCGTCGCGTTCCTGTACCCGATCTGGTGGGCGCTCAGCTCCTCGCTCAAACCCGCCGCCGAGATCATCACCAGCCCGCTGTCGGTGGGCGGCCCGACGCTGGACAACTATCGGGCGATGTTCGCCGACGTGCCGATCGGCACCGGCTTCGTGAACACCGCGCTGGTCCTGGCGGTCAAGGGCGCGATGACGATGGTGTTCTGCCCGCTGGCCGGCTACGCCTTCGCCAAGTACACCTTCCCCGGCAAGAACGCGCTGTTCGGGGTGGTGATGCTCACGCTGATGCTGCCGACCCTGGTGCTGATCATCCCGCTGCTGCTGGAGATGAGCTCGCTGGGCTGGGTCAACACCTACCAGGCGCTGATCCTGCCGGGCAGCGTCGACGCCTTCAGCATCTTCTGGATGCGCCAGGTCATCGCCGCCATCCCGGACGAACTACTCGACGCCGGGCGGGTGGACGGCGCGAGCGAGTTCGGGGTCTTCGCCCGGGTCGTCATCCCGGTGATCCGGCCCGGCCTGGCCGCGCTGGCCGTGCTGACCACCATGAACATCTACAACGACTTCGTCTGGCCGGTCGTCGCCGTCAACGACACCGCGCACCAGACGGTCCAGGTGGTGCTGTCGACCCTGGCGCAGAACGTCACCGGCAACCGCGTCGGCGCCGACTTCGCCACCGTCTGGGGTGAGCTGCTCGCCGCCGGCAGCATCGCCATGCTGCCACTGCTGGTGATCTTCATCCTGCTGCAGCGCCACTTCATCAGCGGCATCCTCGCCGGCAGCGTCAAGGGCTGACCGGGCACACCTTCTCATGATCGGAGCACCCTTCCAATGACGCCGCGTGCGGAATACCCGCGCCCCCACTTCGACCGGTCGCACTCCTGGTCGAGCCTGAACGGCGACTGGGACTTCCGGGCCGACGCCGACCAAGGCTGGGACCGGACCATCACCGTGCCGTTCGCCTGGGAGACCCCGGCCTCCGGCATCGAGGCCCACTGGCTGCCGGTCGCCTGGTACCGCCGCCGGATCACCGTCCCCGCCGGCTGGGCGGGGCAGCGGATCGTCCTGCACTTCGGGGCCGTGCACCACGAGGCCACCGTCTGGGTCAACGACACCGAGGTGGCCCGCCACGTGGGCGGCTACACGCCGTTCGAGGCGGACATCACCGACGCGCTGCGCGAGGGCGAGCAGGAGATCCTGGTACGGGTCTTCTCCCCCGCCGACAAGCGGGAGATCGCGCACGGCAAGCAGCGCAGCATCCCGCGCGACGACTTCGACGGCGTGTGCTTCACCCCTTCGTCGGGCATCTGGCAGAGCGTCTGGCTGGAAGCGCGGCCCGCCACCCACGTGGCCGCGCTGAAGCTGCGGCCGACCGAGGGGCTGGACGGCATCGAGGTCGAGGCCCGCGTCGAGGGCCCGGCTCCGGCGACACTCCGGCTGACCGTGCGCGACCACGGAACGACGGTGGACGTGGCGATCTCCGATGGTGTCGCGCGGGGTGTGCTGCCGATCGCCGAGCCGCGCCTGTGGTCGCCCGAGGACCCGCATCTGTACCACGTGGACGCCGAACTGGTCTCGGCCGACGGCACCGACCGGGTCACCGGCTACACCGGGCTGCGCCGGATCGAGGTGTCCGGCGAGGACCTGTACCTCAACGGCCACCGCCTGTTCGTACGCGGCGTCCTCGACCAGGGCTACTGGCCGCGTACCGGCATCACCGCGCCCGACGACGCCGCGCTGCGCCGCGACCTCGAGCTGGCCGCCGCCGCGGGCTACAACCTGGTGCGCAAGCATCTCAAGCTGGAGGATCCGCGCTTCGTTCACCATGCCGACACGCTCGGCATGCTGATCTGGGCGGAACCCGCCGCCACCGGCCGGTTCTCGGCGGAGTCGGTCGCCGCCTTCGAGGCGCAGATCGCCCCGATGGCCGAGCGCGACGGCAACTCCCCCGCGATCGTCATCTGGGGCCTGTACAACGAGGAGTGGGGCCTGGACTGGGACATTCCCGGCGACCCGGCCAAGCAGGAGGCCGCGGCCCGCGCGTACGACCTGCTCAAGGCCCTCGACCCGACCCGGCCCGCGGTCGACAACTCCGGCTGGGCGCACGTGAAGACGGACCTGCTCGACTGGCACTACTACGACGAATCGGCCGCCTCCTGGGGCAGGACGATCGCCGCGCTGCTGAACGGCGACCAGGACGACTTCCCCGTGCCGCTCGGCCCCGACTACGTGGTCCGCAAGAAGCTGGCCGGGACGCCGACGCAGCCGCTGCGCGGCCTGCCCAACCTGAACAGCGAGTACGGCACCGGCTTCACCAGCGTGCAGCGGGGCTGGCAGTTGCGCTGGCAGACCCAGGAGATGCGGCGCCACGACCGGCTGGCCGGCTACGTCTACACCGAGCTGTACGACATCGAGCACGAGTCGGCCGGGCTGCTGGACTTCGAGCGCCGCGCCAAGGACCTGGCCGGAGTGGACCCTGCGCACGTCAACGCCATGACGACGCTCGTCCTGGACGTGGTTCCCGTCGCCCCCGGCCGCGACCTGCTCAGCGAGACCGGGCGGGTCGCGGTCCCGGTCCGGATCTCCCATCACGGCACGGACTCCGTCAGCGGTCACCTGCACACCGCCTGGTCGGCCGTCTTCGGCCCCGCGCCCACGCGACCGGGGACGGCCGGGGAGCGCGCCGAGGCCAAACCGTTCCTGCTCGGCGCAGCCACCGAGGTCCACGCCGAGCTGCCCGACGGCTGGACCAGCGGCCGCCTGCACATCGCCCTGGTGTCCGACGGCACCGTTCTGGCCCGCTCCGCCGTGGACGTGGACACCCGCACCGCGCCGGTCATCGGCGACGACCCCCAGGCCCGCCCCTGAACGTCCCGCATGGCCGCCGCGTTGATCATCGCGGCGTGTGGGCCTCCGCGCAGGAGACCCGCGACCGGGCGAGCGAAGCGTACGAGCGCATCTCCCGCGTGGTCACCAACCTGCGGCGCGTGCACACGCTCTGGACCGTCACGTCCGGGCTTGTCCGGATGTCGGCGCTCGTCGTACGCGGCGCGCTCATCACCATGACGACCAGGCTGCTCACGCCGATGACCTCCCCCGCTGCGGCAAGGGAGGTCATCGTCATGCCTTCGTGGAGCGAGGATCCGCGCACATCAGCACGATCCGGACCGTCGCACCAGCGCCACGGCACGACCCTGCAGATCGCCGACAAGCTGCGCAAGAACCACGAGCAGCTCGGGTTCGGCCACATCACCCTCCTGGAGGGCGGTATGGACGCGACGGGCCAGGTCATGGAACTGCTCCGGTAGGCCTCGATCGGGAATGCCGGTATGACTGGCATAAGCCGACCAGTCAAATTGCTTATTTCACCCCGCAGCTGCCGTCATTAGCGTGATTCGTGACCAGCGAAAAACGGCAAGCTAGGGAGAAAGCGTGTCTGTGGCAAAGTTCATCCTGGTTCCGGCGGCGGCCGCTCTTGTCATCATGACAGCCGATGCGGCGACGGCCATCGCTCATCCGTCGAACGTCACCATGGCCGCCCAAGGCAAGGCCGAGAGCGCGGGGGTGAAACGCAAGTCGTTCAAGTGCGCCTCGCCCAAGGGCGAGAAGCTCAACATCTCCTGGGATCCGGGAAACGTCTCCGTCACCGTCTACTTCAATAATCACTGCAAGCAGAAGCGCAACCTCAAGCTCGACTTCAAGCAGGCCACCGATGTGTGCTTCACCGTCAATCCGAAGACCAAGGGAAAGAAGAAGGTCTACACCACTGGAGCGGTGCTCCGGTCAATAACCTCCCCGTCGGAGTGCTGACCCGGTTCGCTTGAGATGCTCGTCCGGCCCAACGGCTACCTCGCCTGGGCGAGTGACAAGCCCGGCAACGGCGACCTGGTCCGTGCCTGACCGAGTGGTGCGGCCCGGCCGGTATCGGCTTATAGAAGGCGGTTGAATGCCGGCCGGGCGGGTGGCGGTGCGCACCCGGTACCTCGATGATGCGCTGCTGAAGGCCACTGACGGATTCGCGACCAGACTTGGATCTATAGCGTGGGAACTCGCCATGACAGCGTCGAGCGGATGGGATCGGTCATGCTCATAGGGCGGGTGGAGGAGCAGGTGGCCATCGATCGGCTGCTCGTGGACGCCCGCTCCGGCAGGAGCGGGGTGCTGGTGGTGCGTGGCGAGGCCGGGATCGGCAAGTCGGCGCTGCTCGACTACGCCGCCGAGGCGGCCGATGACGAGATCCGCGTGCTGCGCGGAGCGGGTTTCGAGCCGGAGATGGAACTGCCCTTCGCCGGCTTGCACCTCCTCCTGCGTGGCGCGCTCGACGGCATCGGCCGGCTGCCCGACGGGCAGGCGGGGGCGCTGCGGGGCGCGCTCGGTATGGGGCGCGCATCGGGCGGGGATCGGTTTCTGGCCGGGCTGGCGGTGCTCACCCTGCTGGCCGATCTCGCGGAGCGGCGTCCGCTGCTGTGCCTGGTGGATGACGCGCAGTGGCTCGATCACGCGTCGGCGGAGGCGTTGCTGTTCGCCGCCCGTCGCCTGGAGGCGGAAGGCGTCGTGATCATCTTCGCCGCCCGCGAGGACGAGCAGGTGTTTCCCGCCGTCGGCGTGCCGGACTTGCACCTGTCGGGGCTCGACGCGGGGTGCGCCGCCGAACTGCTGACCAAGCACGCCGGCGACCTGGCCCCGCAGGCATGTGCGCACCTGCTCGAAGAGGCGCAGGGCAACCCTCTGGCCCTGCTGGAGCTCCCGACGCTCCTCACCCAGGCGCAACGCGCCGGCGAGTCACCCATCCGGGCCATCGGCATCGGATCCGGTCCCGCGCCCGGCCGCGTTCATCAGGCCTTCCGTGACCGCATCACGCGGCTGCCGGAGGGCGTTCAGACCGCGCTGCTGGTGGCCGCCGCGGACGACACCGGCGACCTCGACGTCGTGCTGGGAGCGGTAGGCAAACTCGGCGCCGGCCTGGCAGACGTCGACGCCGCCGAGGCCGCGGGCCTGATCCACGTCGGTGACGGCCGCATCCGCTTCCGGCATCCGCTCGTACGTGCCGCCGCCTACCACGTCGCTTCCTTGGTACCGCGGCTGGCGGTCCACCGCGCCCTGGCGCAGACCTTGGCCGGACGTACCGGCGACGTGGATCGCTGGGCCTGGCACCTGTCCGAGGCGGCGACAGGGCCCGACGAGGAGACCGCCGCGGCGCTGGAACGCAGCGCGGAGCATGCCCGTACCAGAGGAGGGCACGCGGCGGTGGCGGCGGCCTTCAGTCGCGCGGCCCAGCTGAGCCCCGACCCGCGCGACCGAGGCCGTCGTCTCTCCGCGGCCGCGGCGGCGGCCGCGGAGGCCGGGCTGTACGCACGTGCGGCCGACCTCGCCGACCGGGCGGCATCAGATGTGACCGACCCGATGATGCTGGCGTTTCTCGCCCGGACTCGCGCGATGGTCGCGATGGCGCACGGTCACGCGCAGACCGCCCACACGCTGCTCGCCCAGGCGGCTGAGACCGTCATCGAGCAGGCCGAGGACGTGGCCATCACGCTGTACTTCGAAGCACTCACCCCCGCCTGGATCGGCAGCGACTACACCGCTCTCACTCAGACGGCGGCACGCGTATCCCAATTGCGCCTCCCCACCGCGGGCCGGCTGCGGCCGTTGACGCGAGTGCTCGCGGGAATGGGCGGCCTGGCCGCCGAGGACCCACCGACGGGCCTGGCGTGGCTGCGTGACCTGATCGAAGGCTTACGCGACAGCTCCGAGCCGGTGGAACTCCAGGAACGCGCCCAGCTCGCCATCTGGGACCTGGTGATCGGCGACGACCTGGTCGCCTACGAAAGGGCCGCGAGCATCGAGCGGGAATGTCGCGCCCAGGGCGCGATCGGACTCCTGCCGCTGGCGCTCGTCCTCGTGGCCCGCTCCCAGATGTTCCTCGGGCTGCACCGTGACGCCCTGGCCAGCGCCAAGGAAGGACTGCGCATCGCGCGTGACACCGACCAGGGGCACTACGCGGCTCTGCTGACCGGAGTCATGACCTACCTGGCCGCGATCGAAGGCGACGAAGAACGCTGCCGGGCGCTGGCGGAAGAGATCGCCGGCGTTCGCGACGCCGCCACGGGAGGCATGCGATGCGTCTCACTCAACCTGCTCGATCTCGCCTTGGGGCGGCCGGAGGCGGCTCTGCACAGGGCCGAGGAGTTCGGCGCCTTCGGGCCCGCCGCCCGTACCGTGATGGTCATGCACCGTATGCCGGACCTGGTCGAGGCGGCGGTGCGGGCCGGTCGGAACGACTTCGCGAAGGTGGCCTCTGAACGGGTGCAGATGTGGGCCGCGCAGAACCCCGTGCCCTGGGCCGGCGCGGTGGCACTGCGCTGCCGGGCACTGCTGGCCCCGGACGAGGAGGCCGAGCGGCACTACGAACAGGCGCTTCGGCTGCACCTGCGGGGCGGCCGTTTGTTCGAGCGGGCCCGTACGGAACTGCTCTACGGCGAGTGGCTGCGGCGGCTGCGGCGGCGCGCGGACGCCTGCCATCAGTTGCGGTCCGCCATGGAGATCTTCGAACGGCTCGGCTCGCGTCCGTGGGCCGACCGCGCTCGCGCGGAGCTGCGCGCCGCAGGGGAACGCCAGATCATGGGGGGACATGTTCCCCCCGGAGCGCTGGACCGGCTCACGCCCCAGGAACTGCAGATCATCCGAATGGCGGCCAGGGGCATGAGTAACAGGGACATCGCCGCACAACTCTTCCTCAGTCCGCGGACCATCGGCTATCACCTGTACAAGGCGTACCCGAAGCTCGGAGTGGCGTCCCGGGCCGAGCTGGCCACGCTCGATCTCGGAGAAGGCGGACGACTTCTCGATTGAGCGCGCCTGCCGTACGCCGGGTTGGGGTGCCGTCCTGGCCTGCCCCTGATAGGCGTCACTTCACCGCGCCCCCGGTGATCCCGGAGATGATTTTGCGCTGCGCCACGGCGAAGACGACCAGCAACGGCAGGCTCATCAGGATGATGTAGGCGAAGATCAGGTGCCAGTTGTTGAGGTAGAGCCCGGCGTTGGCCACCTGGAACAGGTTCAGGGGCAGCGTGTCCATCCGTCCGCCGATGACGAAGAACGCGTAGAAGACGTCGTTCCACACGTACAGGCAGATGAGGATCGTGGCGGTGGCCAGCACCGGGCGCAGCATCGGCAGGATGACCGAGACGAAGACCCGCACGGGGCCCGCGCCGTCCATGCGCGCGGCCTCCTCGATCGACAGCGGCACCGTACGGACGAAGCCGGTGACGAAGAAGACGACGGTCGACAGGTAGATGCCGACGTAGACGCCGATCATGCCGGTGAGGGTGCCGGCCAGGCCGAGCTGGCGCAGCAGCAGCACGATCGTCACCACGGCGGGCGGCAGCACGATGCCACTGATGGCCAGCGCGTACAGGACGGCGTTGAGCCGGGTGGCCCGGCGGGCCAGGATCCACGCCGCCATCGAGCCGAACGTCAGGACCAGGGCGACGGCCGGGACCACGATCAGTACGCTGCCGAGGAACGCGGCCGGGATGTCGCCCTGGGTCCACACCTGCGCGAGGTTGTCCCACAGGAGCCAGCGCGACGGGAGCGACAGGTCCGGCGAGAGCGCCTCGGACTGTGACTTGGCCGCCGTCGAGACGATCAGCCACAGCGGCACGCCCATCACGGTGACAACGAGCGCGACGACGGCGAAGGGACGCAGCCGCGCCGCGAGGCCGCTCGCGCGGGGCGGCCGGACCCGGCGGCCGCGGACGCCGTAAGCGGGGATGGTCATGGGCGGACACTCCCGCCCGTACGAACGGTCACAGGATCTTCTCCCGCTTGCGCAGAATCCGGATGACGGGGAAGGCCAGCAGCCCGACCAGCAGGAACAGCACCAGGCTCATGGTCGTGGCCTGCGCGAACAGGCCCTGGCCGAAGGTGCGGTAGATGAAGATGTTGAGGATCTCGGTGCTGCGCGCCGGCCCGCCCCCGGTGGTGGCCTGGACGATGTCGAAGCCGTTCATCGAGCCGAGCAGCGCGGTGGCGACGTTGAAGGTCACCGCCGGCGCCAGCAGCGGGAAGCGGATCGACCAGAACGCCTGCCAGGGCGAGGCGCCGTCCATCCTGGCGGCCTCGGTGACGTCCTCCGGCACGGTCTTCAGCCCGGCCAGGTAGATGAGCATGGAAAGCCCCATCCACTTCCAGGCGTGGATGACCGAGACCACGACCAGCGTCCAGGTGGTGTCGCCGAGCCAGGCGACGCTCACCGGGTGGCCGAGCAGGCCGCCGAGCAGGCCGTTCAGGCTGCCGTTGGGTTTCAGCAGCGCCTGGAAGACGTAGCCGACCGCCAGCGCCGACATCAGCACCGGGATGAGGAAGAACAGCCGGGCGACCCGGTTCAGCCAGGTGTCGCGCTCCAGCAGCACGGCCAGGCCGAACCCGAACAGGTTCTGGAACAGCGCCACCAGGACGGCGTAACTCACCGTGATGCGCAGCGCGCTGAACAGTGTGCCGTCCGACAGCAGGTCGGTGAGGTTGTCCAGCCCCACGGGGCGGATCTCGCTCTTGAAGCTGGACCAGTCGGTGAAGGCGTAGATGAAGTTGAACAGGGTCGGCAGGAAGAAGAAGACGAACAGGATCGCGAAGGCCGGGATCAGGAACCACATCGGATGCGTGTGGCGCGCGCTGGTAGCGGACATGTGGTCAGAACCCGGACGCGCCAGCCGCCTTCGCGAGCTGGGCGAACTGCTTCTGGGTCGCGGCGGCCACCTGCTCGGGCGTCAGGCTGCCGGTGATCATGTCGGCCAGGTTGAGGTACAGGTCGGGGTTGGCCACCGCGAGCGCCTGCATCGAGCCGACCGCGTCGCCGAGCGACTTGTGCACGTCGAGCAGCGCCTGCGGCACGCCCGCCGGGCTCGGCACGTCGGCGCGCAGCGAGACGGTCTTCCGGTCGGCGACGAAGCCCTGGTAGCCGGGGCCCATCCAGTACGACAGCAGCTGGCGGGCCGCCGCCTCGCGCTTGGCGTCGCCGGTCCTGAAGGCCACCAGCGCGTTGCTCTGGTCGGGGATGAAGGTGCCTATGTTGCCGGACGGCGAGATCGGGAAGAAGCCGATCTTCTTGTCCAGCGTCGCGGTGTCGGCCTTGGCCTGGAGCTGACCGAAGAAGGAGTTCACCTGGACGGCCATCGCCGCCTTGCCCGACAGCAGCGCCGCGCCCTGGTCCTCGAACTTCGCCGTCTTGATGTCGGAGTTGAACAGGCCCTCGCCGATCAGCGCCTTGTACTTCTTGATCGCGTCCAGGATGGTCTTGTCGGAGAAGGTCTCCTTGCCGGTGTTGACCCGGTCCCACAAGCCGTCGCGGGCGGCGTCGGCGAGCTGCACCTGTACCCACCACTGGGTGGCCCACTTGTCGCCGGCCATCTCGAAGAACGGGGTGACGCCCTTGGCCTTGAGCTTGCGGGCCGTCTCCACCATCTCGTCGAAGTTCTTGGGCGTCGCGGTGATGCCGTTGGCGGCGAAGACCTCCTTGTTGTAGTAGACGCCTTCGACGGCCGGGCTGGTGATGAGGGCGGCGTAGCGGGTCTTGTCCAGCAGGCCGGTGATGTCGCGTAGTTCGGGCGTCATCGAGGCGATCCAGGGGGCGCCGTCCAGCGGCTGGAGGTTGGTCCTGGCGTTCAGTGCGGTGAGCATGGAGGCGGTCGGCTGCCAGAAGGCCAGGTCGGGCTTGTCGCCGGTGGCCACCTTGGTCTGTACGCCCTGTTCGTACGGGTCCGGGATGGTGACCACGTCGACCTTGGCGCCGGTGGCCTGGGTGAAGGCGTCGGTCACGGCCTTGGGCACGGTGTTGCTGTTCTGGGCGGCCCAGATGGTGAGCGTGGTGCCGTCGAGCCGGCCGGTGGGCGCGGCCCAGGCGGCGGGCTGCCCGCTCCCGGCCGGGGTGGCGGCGGGTCCGGAGGCCGGGTCGCTGCACGCGGTGAGGGTCAGGAGCGCGGTGGCGGCCGCGGCCGTGATCGCGGTGAGTTTCACGGTGTGTTTCCTTTTGGTCCGTGGGGGGTCAGAGGGTGCGGAGCTTCAGGATTCGGGCGGTCGGTCCGGTAACGGTGCTGGTCACGGACAGCTCGGCGGTCTGCGGGTCCCACGAGTGGCCCCATCCTGCCTTATCGCCCGGGTAGACGGTCTCGATCTGGACGGCCCGCCCGGCCAGGTGGGGCAGCGACAGGACCGAGGTCTCGGCGGCGCCGGGGCGGCGCCACAGCCCGAGATGGGTGGTGTCCCCGGCGCGCAGGCCGAGGGCGAGCCAGTGATCGGCCCAGCCGGGCAGGCCGAGCGGCCAGCACGGGATCGCGCGCACCAGGTCGGCGCGCAGGTCGCGGTGCGCGCGTACGCCCGCCCGCACCAGGTCGAGTTGGGCGGCGCTCATGGCGGGCAGGTTGCCCGACAGGTAGAGCCGCCCCAGCACGCCGGTGCACATGGTGAAGACGAGCTCCTCGTCCGTCATGTCCGGTTGCGGGTACGCCCAGTTGGCGGCCTGTTCCGGCAGCATGGACAGCGGCGCGGCCACGGCGATCGGCGGGTAGCGCAGGAAGTCCTGCTGATCGCTGGTCGACTGCAGGTTCAGCCGGGACAGCAGCGCGTAGTCCATGCGCATCGCGCCCGACGCGCAGTTCTCCAGGACGAGCCCGGGGTGCCGGTCCAGGACGCCGTCCAGCCAGGCGAGGTGGGCCCGGTTGCAGGCCAGCAGCCCGGCGCCGGCGCTGTCGGCGTCCAGGTCGGTGCCGGCGCCCGGGTTGATGTTGTAGTCGAGCTTGAAGTAGCCGACGCCGAGCTCTTCCACCAGCCGGTCCACCACCTGGTCCAGGTGCCCGGTGGCCGCGGGGTGGCGCAGGTCCAGGTGGTAGCGGCCGTGCTCGGCCACGCGCCGGCCGCCGCGCTGCAGGAACGCCTCGGGCGGCAGCTTGTCGGCCATCGGGCTGCGTACGCCGATCACCTCGGGCTCCAGCCACAGCCCCGGCGTCATCCCCCGGTCCCTGATGTGGCCGAGGACCTCCTGGATGCCGCCGGGGAAGCGGGTCCGGGAGGGCTCCCACGCGCCGACGCTGTCCCACCAGGCGCCGTCGTCGTCGTACCAGCCCGCGTCGACGCAGAAGATCTCCGCCCCGGCCGCGGCGGCGGCGTCCACCAGCGGCAGCAGCTTGGCCGTCGTCGGGTCGCCCATCAGGGTGTTCATGTAGTCGTTGAACACGACAGGCAGCGCGGACCTGTCGGGGTGCGGGCGCAGCAGCGCGCGGCGGTGCGCGGTCAGCGCGGCCACCGCGCCCTCGAGCCCGTCGTCCGAGACGGCGACCGAGACCGGCACCGTGGTGAAGGACTCCCCCGCGGCCAGGGTCTGGCTCCACTGGTGGTCGGCGTCGGTGGGGCCGGTGGCCACCACGTACACGCCGTCCAGCCGCTCACCGGTCTCCCACCCCCAGGCGCCGTTGTGCTCGATCTGCCACAGCCAGGTCTGGCCGGTGCGCCGGTCGGCCAGCCCGCCCATCGGCACGTACCGCCCGCTGGACCAGGTGCCGGTGCTGCTCAGCGCGTACCGGCCGCGCCCGTGCTGGCCGTGCGCGGCCAGGCCGAGGTCGGCGATGTGCTCGCCGAGCGGCCGCCTGCTCCACCTGCTCTCGCCCAGCCACTCGCTGTCGGCGGACAGGACGTCCACCTCGCTCACCGGGCGGCCGAGGAACCCGCCAGCGAAGGAGGACACGGCGAGCAGGAGCACCGGGTCCGTGCCCTGGTTGGTCACCCGTACCTGGGCCTGGCAGGCGGCCACGCCGTCGAAGGAGCGCAGCGTCAGCTCGGCCGCCAGCCCGGACACCTCGTCGCGCAGCGCGACGCGCAGCGTGTGCCAGTCGCCGTCGCGGCTCTGCTCGGCGCCCGCGTACCGCAACCGGGAGCCGACCGCCGTCTCCGACAGCCGCTGCGAGGCCTTGGCCCGGCCCTCGCCGGGGATCAGGACCTCGACCAGCGGCTGCGACAGACGGGACGGCGCGGCGCCGGGCGGTCCCAGCCTCTGGAGGGCCACCGGCCGGTCCGGGTGGATCTCCACCACCGCCGCCAGGGCGCCATGCCCCCAGCGCAGGGTCTCGACCACGTCGGCAGGCTTCACGTAACTCTCCTTCGGTTGTGCGGTGGTTGTGAGACAGGCGTCAGCCGAGGGCGGCGGCGATCTGGATCCGGTCGACGTCGGGGCCGTACGCGGCGGCGTTGCCGAACTCGATCGTGTTGGCGCCGGCCCTGAGGTCGGCGGTCATCACGGTGGTACGGAAGTTCGACCAGCCCAGCGTGTTGCGGAAGTAGACCCGGGTGGCCGCGCCGCCGTTGACGCGGATGTCGGCGTAGCGGTCCACGATGTTGGTGTTGTAGTTGGACGCGCCCTCGCCCAGCTCGCCGTTGGCGTAGGTGATCACCACGCGGTAGCGGCCGGCGGCCGGGGCGTTGACGCCGGTGAAGCGCAGGATGTTGGCGGCGCCCTTGCCGATGTAGCCGACGTACGAGCCGCCGGATGCGGCGCCGTTGGCGCCGACCACGGCCGTGCCGCCCAGGACGTTGGCGCCGCTCTCGGCCTCATAGGCGGTGACGGTGCCGGTGGTGGCGGTCACGTCCAGGTAGTCGAGGTTGACGGCGTCGCGGTCGTCGGTGGTGAAGGCGTGCACGCCGACCCGGTTGACGCCGGCCTGGAGGAACACCTTGGTCGTCACGGTGTTCCAGGTGTTCCAGTCGGCGGTTCCCGGCAGCGTGAGGTCGGTTAACGCGGTGCCGTTGAGCACCAGGCGGGCGGCCCGGTTCTGCGGCGCGCCGGTGTACGGGCCCGCCGAGTAACGCAGGCCCAGGTTGTAGTAGCCGTCATTGGGCGCGCTCACCACGAACGTGGTCGCGGCCGTGTCGCTGGCGCCGTACCCCTCGGAGAAGGAGGTGCCGGAGTAGCCGGTGTTGGGGCCGTAGGTGACGCGGGCGGTGCCGCCGAGCGCCGCGTACTCGGCCTGGTAGCGGGTGGCCGGGCCCGCGGGCGTCAGGTCGGTGTTCGGGGTGACGATGACCTGGTACGCGGCGGCGCCGTTCAGTCCGGTGAGCGGGACGGTGATCTGGCCGCCCGAGACGGTGTAGTCGCCCTCGTGGATCAGGGCCGGGCCCGGGGAGGCGTTGAGGCCGGTGCTGTTCACCCCCCACACCGTCACGTGGACCGAGCTACCGAGGTACGGGGCCGAGGCGATGCCCTTGACCACGACGTCGGCGGCATAGGTGTCGCTAACGTTGAGCGAGCCGCCGAAGATCACCCGGGCCTGCTTCCTGGCCGGGTCCAGGGCGGCCAGCCCCTGCAGGGAGCCGTTCCTGGTGGGCGGGGTGACGGTGACCGTGTGGCCGGTCAGCTCGCCGTACCACTTGTACAGCCACCACCCGCCGGTGGCCTGGTTGTTCCTGGTCACCAGGTCGTTGAGCGCTCCGGCCGTGGTCCAGTAGGCCAGGCAGGCGTCCACCTTGCTGTTCTCGAACCGGGTCACGTACTGGACCAGGTTGCCGGGCACACCGAGGTCGCCGGAGGAGCGGGCGTACTCGTTGATCGCGATGGGCCGGGGGCTGATGCCGAGGCTCGTCTCGATGGCCCGGTAGTCGGCGTGGTGGTCGTACCAGCTGGTAAAGAAGTCGTTGCCGAGCTCGTGCCAGGTGAAGACGTCGGGCAGCACGTTGTTGGCCTTGGCGTAGGTGAGGAACGCGCGGTGGTCGGCCGAGCGGTAACTGGCGAAGTTGGGGCCCGCGATCCGGGCGGCCGGGTCGATCGAGCGGATCTTCTGGTAGACGCGCTTCCAGGCGTCGAGCAGGCCGTTGAGGTTGCCCTGGTACCAGATCTGGTCGGGCTCGTTGAAGGGCACGTACACGTACGACGTCCGGTACGGGTCCGCGACGATCTTGCGGGTCATCGTGTCGACCTTGGCCAGGTAGTCGTCGATGCCGAGGTTCTCGTACGGCCATTGGCGGTAGACGTCCTGCATGTAGACCTGGATGTCACGGCCGCCGGTGCGCTTGAACATGGGGGCGATCTGGAGGGCGTCGCCGTTGGGATGCTGGCGGCCGTCGGGCGCCTTCTGCGCGGTGACCTGGGGCTTGAGGGCCGCCAGCATGGTGTCGGTGGGGATTCCGTCGTTGCCCAGGCCGTACAGGAAGCCGGTTGCGCCGTACTTCAGCGGGCCCGTGTCCGAGGCGAGGTCGACGACGAGGGCAGGGGACGCGGCCTGCGCGGGGGCGGCGGCGCAGAGCAGGGCCGAGACGAGCGCGGAGACGACGGTCGTGACACCCAGGAGCCGGAACGAAGTCAACGGGAGTACCTCCTGCCGGGAGAGGAGCGGCCATGTGACCGGTCACATGGAGTGTGAGCGGTCACACGGCAGGAGCGGAAGGGCCCTTTGCCGGATTGTTACGTGCTGATTTCAGCCGTGGCGCGGAGGGGCGGTCGACTCGCGCACGATGAGGCGGGGTGAGGTCAGCTCGGTCTCGGGCTGCGGCTGGCCGGTCAGCTCGGCCACCGCCGCCAGGAAGCACGCCCGCCCCAGCCCGACGAAGTCCATCCGTACGGTGGTCAGCGCGGGGATCCAGAAGGCCGAGCCGGGAATGTCGTCGAACCCGACGATGCTCACGTCACCGGGCACGTCCCTGCCCGCGTCGTAGAGGGCGCGGCGCACGCCCTGGGCGATGTCGTCGTTGCCGCACAGCACCGCCGTGACGTCCGGATCACCGGCCAGCCGCTGCCCGGCCAGATAGGCGGCCCGGATGTCCCAGCCGGAGCCGACCACCTCGGGGATCTCGGCCCCCGCCCGCGACAAGGCGTCGCGCCAACCGGCCTGCCTGCCGCTGGAGCGCCCCTCGGACGGGATCGCCACATGGTGCACGGTCCGGTGGCCCAGAGCCAGCAGGTGCTCGGTGGCATCGGCGGCGGCACCCCGCTCGTCCAGCGCGATCGTGACCCGGCCCGTGTCGGGCGCCACCGGCTCGGTCGCGGCGATCGCCGGTATGTCCGCCGGCAACGCCTCCAGCACCGCCGTACCCGCCGGGTCGAACGCGATGACGACCAGGCCGCCCGCGCTCGGGTCGCTCACGTAGTCGACGGTCTGCTTGATCTCGGCGGGCGAGTCCGACTCCACGACCCTGACCCCCACGGCCAGGCCCTCGGTCCGCGCCGCCTCCTCGATACCCTGCAGTGTGGACGCGTAGCCGTACAGCATGGTGTTGGACGTCACCACGGTGATGCCCGGAGCGCGCCCCAGGCCAAGCGCCCGCGCGGCCCGGTTGGGCCGGAACCCCAGCGTCTCGATGGCCGCGCGCACCGCCGCCCTGGTGTCGGGGCGCACCCGCGGCGAGTCGTTGAGCACACGCGAGACGGTCTGGTAGGAGACGCCCGCCGCGGCCGCGACGTCGCGAATGCTGGGCACGGCCCCTCTGCGGGCGCCGGAGCGCGGCTCGCGCCGAGGGCTCGGACTCACGATCACATCGTAAGGCTCCGCCCCGGCTCGCCTGCCCGCTGGGAGCCGTCGTCGGGTGGTGTGGCGGCCGGACGGGTGATAAATACCCCTATGTACCGGACAATGTTGGGATGCGGCAGCGCCGACCGGCAGTCCGGAGCGCATCATGGGGGCAGACTCGCCGTGCTCGGCATCGGCAGAGGAAGGAACGCGCATGGAGGTGGTGTCGGTAGGCACCGTGACCGACGGCACGCTGGAAGTGGTGCTGCGCGGCGACATCGACTTCACGAACGCGGCCTGGGTGCGGAGCACGGTCTCCGCCGCCGTACTCGACCAGCGCCCTTCCGTGGTGTGGATCGAGATGGGCGAGGTGGCCTTCATCGACTCCTCCGGGATCGGCGTGCTCGTGGACGCGATGAAGGCGTCCGCCGAGGTCGAGGCGGCCTTCAGCGTGCGGCACCCCACATCTCGAGTCTTCGACCAGCTGCGCATCACGGGGCTGCTGTCCGCGTTCGGTCTGGCCTGAGGAGGGCCGGGCTGAAGACGGCCGGGCTGAAGAGGGCAGGGCTGAAGAGGGCAGGGCTGATGAGGGCTGGGCTCCGCCGTGGTCTCCGCTCCGCGGCCCCGCCCTGTCCTGCCCGCGCCGGTCGGGGCGGACGAGCCGATGAGTGAACCCGCCGAAACCCTGGAGACGCGGTACGACTTCGACTTCGGCACGCTCGTCCTGCTGCGCCGGTTGGTGGAGCGGTACGCCGCGCGGCACGGTCTCACCGGGCGAGACCTGTACCGGTTCGTGGTAGCGGTCAACGAGATCACCACCAACGCGGTGCGCCACGGCGGCGAGCGCGGGCGACTCAGCCTGTGGCAGACCGGCGGCCGACTCTACTGCCGGGTCACCGACAACGGCCCGGGACTGGCGCGGCCGGACTCACAGGGCCACCACGCCGTACCGGCCGACAGCAGCAGCGGCCGAGGCCTTTGGCTGGCCCGGCAGTGCGTCAGCCGGCTGACCATTGAGAGCGACGCCAACGGCACCATCGTCACTCTGGAGGCCGCCGCCTCGCAGCCGGACCGTCCCTGAGCTAGATCCTTTAGTCGCTCGGTTGCCGAAAGTGGCATTCCCTCCGGCTGCCGAGACGGAACGGAAGGCGAACCTGGTGGTCGTCTGGCCCTGTCAGGCCCGGAGGGAGGATGCCGGTGTTCGAGCTCGCGGCCGAAATTGATCAGTTCAATGTCATAGCTTGACGCTACGATCTTCCACATGCTGGACCAAGAGTCGGGAAATGCCCACTCCTTTCAGGTTGACCTGCGAGGACTTGTTGATCTCCTGTCGCACCACCTTTATTCCAGTCCACGCGTCTACCTGAGAGAGCTGCTGCAGAACGCGGTCGACGCGGTGACAGCGCGGCAGCGGATGGACCCGACGGCATCCACCGCCATCCGGATCACTTTGAACGACGCGGGGCTGCGGATCGATGATCCGGGTATCGGTTTGACGGAGGCGGACGTCCATCGTTTCCTCGCGACCATCGGCCGGTCATCGAAGCGCGATGACCTGGAAGGGGCTCGCCGCGAGTTCCTTGGCCAGTTCGGTATCGGCCTCCTGGCCTGCTTCACCGTCGCCGAGCGGATCCAGGTGATCAGCCGTTCTGCCACCGTCCCGGATGCGCCGGGCATTGAGTGGCTGGCCGCGTCCGATGGGACGTACTCGGTCCGGCGGCTTGCGCCGCATGAGCACGCCGTTCCCGGAACGACCGTTTCCCTGACGCCACGAGCGGGAGCCGAACGGTGGTTCGCCCCGGACGTGGTCACCGACCTTGCCCGCGACTTCGGTTCGCTGCTGCCATACGAGGTGACGATCGACACGAGTGGGCGGACGATCCGCACCACGGACAGCCCGCCGGTGTGGGACCGCTCCTACGATTCGGCCGCCGCACGCCGGGTCGCGCTGATCGAGTACGGCGAGCGCGCGCTCGGCTTCACCGCGCTCGACGTCGTCGAGCTCGACGTGGAGCTGGCCGGGATCAGGGGCGCCGCCTACGTGTTGCCGCAGCCGGCGAATCCGGCCGACAGCGGCCGCCACCGCGTCTACCTGAAGGGCATGCTGCTCAACGACGCGACCACCGGCCTGCTCCCTGACTGGGCGTTCTTCGTCCGCTGCGTGATCGATACGGACACGCTGCGCCCGACCGCATCGCGTGAGGGTCTGTACGAGGACGAGACGCTGGTCGCGGTCCGCGAGGCGCTAGGTGTCCGGCTGCGGGACTGGCTCACCGGGCTGGCCGCGCAGGAGCCGCAGCGCCTGGCCGCCTTCCTCGCTGTGCACAGCCTCGGGGTGAAGGCGATGGCCAGGCATGACGCCGAGCTGTTCCGGATCATGCTGCCGTATCTCACGTTGGAGACGACCGACGGTCAAGTCACGTTTGCCGAGGTCGCCAGGAAACACCCCGTGGTTCGGATCACGCCCACCGTTGAGGAGTTCCGGCAGATCGCGCCGATCGCGGCCGCCCACGGCGTGGCGGTCGTCAACGGGGGTTACACCTACGACAGCGAGCTGGTCGCGCTGCTCCCTGATGTCATGCCGGGAGTGGTGGTCGAGGAGCTCGGTTCGGACGTGGTCACCGCCGCGCTCGACCCGGTTGACAGCGCGAATGAGCTGGCCATGGCCGGGTTCATGGCGATGGCGCGCTCCACGCTTGACCCGCTGGGCTGCGATGTGATCCTTCGCGCGTTCTTTCCGGCATCGGTGTCCGCTCTGCATCTGGACTCCCGCGAGGCACGCAACGAACGAACCCGCGCGGAGGTCGCCGCCGACGCGGATGACCTGTGGGCCGAGATCCTGGGGGCGCTCAAGTCCGCTGAGCCTCGCGCGCAACTCGTACTCAACCACCGCAGCCCGGTGGTCCGCCGGCTTGCGACGATCAGCGATCCCGCACTCCTCGTCACCGCCGTCGAGGCGCTGTACGGCCAGGCGCTGCTGATGACGCATCGGCCCCTGCGGTCGGTCGACACCGCACTGCTCAACCGCGCCTTCGACGAGCTGCTCGGCTGGGCCTCCCAGAACGTGACCGAATCCACTGAAGAGGATGGCAAAGCATGAACGTCGCCGAGATCCGCGACGCCCTGCGTCAGACCTACGCGCTGCCGAGCGGACGCCAGAAAGCCGAACGCCTGGAACTGCTCGCCACCGCGGCCAAGGCGGTCGAGGACCGGTCGCTGGAAGCCGAGGTGCTGCTCACTCTCATCCAGGCCTACGAAGACGGCGCCGAACGTGACCGCATGCCGGTCGCGTTCGGACGGCTCCTGCAGATTCACGACGACTTCCCAGCCGAGGTGGGCACGTTCAGCCATAACATCCACTGGGAGCTCAAGTGGATGAGCTACTACCTCGTCCTCAACCCGGCCGTGCCGCTGGCGACCATCCACCGCTGGCTCGACGAGCTGCAGAACCGCTATCGGCAGCGCGGATACAGCCCGCGCCCGGTGCTCAGCCTGCGTTCGCTGCTGGCGCAGCACCTCGGCGACGACGAGACGGCAGCGGCGGCGATGGAGTCGTCGATCTCCGCTCCACGCGACCAGATGGCCGACTGCGAAGCCTGCGAGGGCAACGACTGGGGCACGTGGCGCGTCATGGCGGGTGATGACGCGGGGGCGTTGGACCACTGGGCGCCGCTGATCGACGGCGAGTGGTCATGTGCGGAGGAGCCGCACAGGGTCCTGGCCAAGGCACTGCTTCCCCTGCTGCGCACCGGGCGAACCGAGGACGCTCGCAGCGCCTTCCTCAGGGGATACTCGCTGGTCCGCCACGATGTCAGCCTGCGCGAGTCGGTCGGCTACCACATCGAGTTCTGCGCCCTGACCGGCAACGAGGCGCGTGGCCTGGAGATCCTGAACGAGCACGCGTCCTGGCTCATGAATCAGCACGAGGACGTCTCGCAGCGGGTCGGCTTCGTGAGCGGTGTCGTCGTACTGCTCCGCCGCCTGGCCATGCTGGGCCACGGTGGCATCCGGATCGGCGAGCTGACTCTTGAGACGACTCTCGCCAGGTTGGAACAGGAGATCAGCGAGCTGTGCGCCCGCTATGACGCGCGCAACGGCAGCAGCGTCTTCAGCGAGCGCGTCGCCAAGCGCCTCGCCCAGGAGCCGTTGGCGGATCGGCTGCCGCTCGGCGTCCCGGCGACGCTGCCGCAGCCGGCCGGTCGTGCCGTACCGGTCCCGCCGAAGGGCACCGATTCGAGCCTCGACGGCCTGGTCGCAGAGGCGCGGCGCCTGTCGGAGACTCGCCATCCCCACGCCGACAGAGCGTGGGAACGCGTCGCGGCCAGTGAACTGCCGCTGCCCGAGATCGTTGTCGCGGAGGTCGAGTACGCCAAAGTGCTCTCCCTGCTGGACTCGGACCCCGGCGCGGCCTACGACGCGCTGCTGGCTGTCGCCGAGAGCTTCGACCGGCTCGCCGACACTGCCAAGGCTCTGGAGGCCCGCGCCGCCGCGGCCCTGGCGCGCTTCCAGACCAGGGACCAGACCGGAGGCGAGGCATTGGCGGAAAGCGTCATGGCGCAGGCGGAAAGCGCGTACGCGGCCGGAAAGCTCACCTCGCGCGAATACCTGAGCGTGCGAAGAGCCGGTCCCCTCATGGCAATGGCGGCGCTGGGGCAGCAGGAGAACCCGGCCGAGGCCGAGCTCAAGGCCACCCATGCGCTGCTGGAGGCCGAACTCGCCGTGGCGGTGAAACTCGCGGTGACCGAGCGCATGGCCATGTATCACGACCTGCTGGCCCGGATCTCCTTCCCGCTCGGTGATGAGGACGGCGCGCGTGCCCATCTGCAGGCCGCCGTGGCGGGTTATCTCGAAGCCGGGCAGCCGTGGCGCGCCGCGAATCCCGCCTCCCTGCTCAGCGAGCACGCCCTCGGGAGCGACGATCCGAAGGCGGCCGAGGAGTTCGCGTCGAAGGCGATCACGTACGGCGCCGATCTCGTCCCGCACGACCAGACCGCCCAGCTGAGCTCCCTGCTCGTCGAGGCCATCTCGAGACAGCCCGGCCGTGAACACGACCTGGTCGGAGCGGCACTGACCGCGGCCGCCCGCTGGAATGGCCTGTCCGAACCCGACACCCTGCACAACACGTTCACGGCGGCGCGCGCCTATCACCGTCTCGAGAGGCATGCCGAAGCAGTGGCACTGTTCGAGGACGTGATCCCGAGGGTGGAGATCCCTTACGACGCACCGGTCATCGCGATGACCCGCGGACAATACGCCGCATCACTGGGCGAGCTGGGCCGCCACCGCGAGGCTGCTGAGCAGTTTCTCCAAGGTGCGGAGCTGGTCCAGAATGATTCGGACCAACGAGCCATGCATGCCGAACTGGCCTGGTCCGCCGCCCAAGCTCTGCAGTATTCCGGACAGACCGCAGAAGCGCTGGCCGCCTATCAGCGGGCGGCCGCGCTCTGGACCGAACTCGGCGAACTCACCCCGCGCGTACGCTGTCTTCGGTCGGCGGCCTGGTTGCTGCGCTATATGGGCGAGCCTGATTCCGAGGAGCACCAGGATGCGGAGCGGCCCGGCGTCGCCGAGATGCGTGCGGTCCTCGCCGAACTGGTAGGGCTGGCCGAGCACAGCCCGTCCGAGGAGGTGCTGGCGGAGCTCGCAGAGACGCAGAGGCAACTCGAGCAGATGATCACGGACAGCTTCGACGAGTACGACGACGTCGACTAGCGCGCGGGCACTGGCACGCCCTCACCGACCGCCATGATGATGCCCCGACGCCGTCGCCCGGGATCATCGGCAGCTCCCGCTTGACCAGTACAGCTCGACCGCGACGTCGAACTGGTCGCCGTGCCGTTCTCCTTCGTCGACGCCATTCACCCCGGCATCCAGTGGGTCTACGCTGTACGCACGGGCAACGGGCAGCTGCTTGCTCATGGTTTTGGAAGATCTCGACCCCTGCCTGTTTCCGAAACCCGTTCCGCACCCGCTGACCGCGCACCACGGTGAGCACTCGCCGTAAGGGAAACCCAGATGCCCCTCACGCTCCCGCAGTTCACCATCAAACCGCATCCTCACCTGCGTCCTGATGCCGAGCGGCAGCAGATTCTGGCCGCGCCCGGCTTCGGCCGGTACATGACAGATCACATGGTCACCATCAAGTGGACCGGCGAGGCGGGCTGGCATGACGCCGCACTGGGCCCATACGCCCCGCTGACCATCGACCCGGCCGCCACGGGACTGCACTACGGCCAGTCGATCTTCGAGGGGCTCAAGGCGTACCGGCAGCCGGACGGTACGGTCGCGCTGTTCCGGCCCGAGGCCAACGCGCACCGCTTCCAGGCGAGCGCCCGCCGGATGGCCATGCCGGAGTTACCCGTCGAGCTGTTCATGAAGGCATGTGAGCTGCTCGTGAGTCAGGATCGGTGCTGGGTTCCCGACGCCGATGACCATTCTCTGTATCTGCGGCCGCTGATGTTCGCCACCGAGAGCACGCTCAGCGTCCGGCCCTCGGCCGAGTACCTGTTCCTGCTCATCGCCTCCCCGGCCGGGTCGTTCTTCCCCGACGGCATCAGACCCCTGTCGGTGTGGATCGCCGAGGACTATGTACGGGCCGCCCCGGGTGGCACCGGCGCCGCCAAGTTCGCCGGGAACTACGCCGCCGCGTTCCTCGCCCAGAACGACGCCGCCGAGCACGGCTGCGACCAGGTGGTCTGGCTCGATGCGGTCGAGCGGCGCTGGATCGAGGAAGTGGGCGCCATGAACCTCTTCTTCGTACGCGGCCACGGCCCTGCCGCCGAGATCACCACCCCCGCCCTCACCGGCTCACTCCTGCCCGGGATCACCCGCGACTGTGTCCTCACCCTCGCCCGCGACCTCGGCCACCCCGTCAGCGAGAGCCGCATCAGCCTGGAGGAGTGGCAGACGGGCGCGGCGGACGGCTCGATCACCGAGGTCTTCGGCTGCGGCACCGCCGCTGTCATCACCCCCGTCGGCCGGGCCCGCACCCGCACCACCGCCTGGCAGATGGCAGACGGCCGGCCCGGTCCCCTCACCCTCGGGTTGCGCGAGAAGCTCATGGCCGTACAGACCGGCCGTGCCCCCGACCCGCACGGCTGGGTGCACCATCCGCGCACGACAGCGCACTGACCTGCGCGAAGGACGCCATTCCCTGGGGTGGGCTCCCATGTGCACGGCTCTGTCGCCGTCGGAGAGTGCCGTCCGGAGACGCGGTACGGCTTCGACTTCGGCACGCTCGTGCTGCTGCGCCGGTTGGTGGAGCGGTACGCCGCGCGACACGGTCTCACCGGGCCGGACCTGTACCGGTTCGTGGTGGCGGTCAACGAGATCACCACCAACGCGGTGCGCCATGACGGCGAGCGCGGGCGGCTCAGCCTGTGGCAGGCCCGGCAGTGGGTCAACCGGCTGACCATCGAGAGCGATGCCAACGGCACCACCGTCACCCTGGAGGCCACGCCCCCGCAGCCGGACCATCCCTGAGCAAGATCCTTAGCGATGCACAGCGTCATCTTCGATACGTTGAAAAATATCCGCGTCGGTCTCACGCTGCCACTCGGGAAGGTCCTCCCAATCGGCCACATAGGACGGCTTCGGAGTTTCAATGTGCTTATGGATTTGAGCGATCCAGCACAGGGCCACGAAGCGGCCTCTCTGTTCGCGGGTCAGCTTTGCGGTGCTGCCAGCACTAACCTCGACGAAGGTCCGCACTTGGATGTAGACAGCGGCAGCAGCTTGGCGTTCCCACGCGGGCGTCTCTTCCCACGGAGCGACGTAGGAAGACTTGGGCTCGCCTGGGTAGTGCTTGTTCACCCCAGCGATCCATGCTTCGCGGAAGGCGCGGCCCTGCTCGTCCGTCGCAGTCAGCATCATGATCCTCTCAGTGTTGGGCGGGGGCCGACAGACGGGTGATGCGATCGTTCAACTGGACCACCCGCTTGTCGGCGAGAAGGGGTTGGAGCTGCTTTTGGATGCCGTGAAGCTTGCGGCCGACGTATCCGGCGGATTGCGTCTGCTCGGCCACGTTCACGGCGCGCCCCGCGTGATGCAGGAATTGATCCATGTTGCGGCGTTGAATGCCGAGGGCTGCCAGGTCGGTGAGGAGGCTGCCACGGCGCCGAAGCGAGGTGGCCTGGTTGAGTGCCGCGAGGAGTGATGCCTCGGCGAGGTCTGTCTGGCCGAGAGTGAGGTAGCAGGTACCGCGTTCCTCAGCCAGGCGGGAGCCGTCGAAGCGGAGCCAACCTCCAGGGCTGACGGGACCTGCGAGGTCGAGAACCTGGTCGGCGGTGTCGAGGGCGCGTTCACAGCCTGCTCGGTCGCCGTCTCTGGCAAATGCCTCGGCCTGTACGGCGGCGACCCAGTGCCGTGTGGACAGTTGGCTGTCGCCCTGCTCGGCGATGCGGGCAGCCGCCGAGAGCACCGCGGTGGCCTCGGGGTATTCATGGTCGTACATGTTGACGAACGCCTGGCGAGTGAGGGCGCAAGCCCAACGGTCGTAGCAGCGAGCTTCGCGGCCGGCGGTCACGGCCATGGTGTAGCAGTAGGTGGCGTCGGTGTAGCGGTTGCTGTCGAAGCAGATCTCTCCCGCAAGCTGGAAAAGGTCACAGGCCAAGACGCACAGTTGCCGGCGGGCTCGCGCTGAACGGGCCTGGTCCAGCTGCTTGATGAGAAGCTTGAGCTGGTCATGGACCAGCGGGTAGACCAGGCGCTTCGACTTGGACAAGGCGAAGACCTGCCAGAGGTGGCTGCTGAGCAACGCGTGCTGTTCTAGGTCATCGGCTTCGTCGGATTGGCCAGCCCAATCCTGGATGTCGGCGTTGGCCGGCGGGGGAAGCACCATGAGCGTGCCCGCGATGCTCAGCAGGCGGAGGAGTTCGCGACGGTACATGTCGTCAGCTTCACCCCTCTGTTGGGGTTCAGTCACGACCTGGCCGATGACGACCGGTGTCGAGGTGGAGGCGAGAGGGCTTCTCGGGTTCTTCACAAAGAACCAGGAGATGATCCAACTCGTCCGCGGTGACCTTCAGAAGATCGCAGATCTTGGGCCGGATATACGGGCAGGGCTCGGTCTTCCCCAGCTCCCACCGTCCCGCGGTGGTCCGGTCGATCCCAAGCTGATCAGCGAAGTATTCCTGGCTGTAGCCGAGCGCCTTCCTTCGATCGGCGAGGCGTCTGCGTTTGCCCGCCACAGCGCACCTCCGCCCACGTGTGGTCCCGTCAAGGGCAGCGTACGGGACGTGCCCGCTCAGCGGCTGCGATGCCGCATAGGTGCCGCATGGATGCGTCACTGATGCCGTGGCCTGCGCCGTTGCCGCGCGATTGGCTAAGGGGGTGCTCGCCGGAAATTCGATCGGAGGAGATCAGATGCTCGTCGCACACCCCGAACGCAATCGCCTGCCCGCAGACCTGTTCCCGGGATCGCCAGGCATCGACGTGGAAGCGGCCGCATGAGCCGCCGCTGCCCTCCTCGCGGCCATCGGCGCGAGGCCACTGACCGGACGCCGGCCCGGATGGTGGCCGGGTTGGCGGAACTGCTCAGCCGCCCGGCGTGGGAGTTCGCCGCCTTCCCCAATCGGGAAGGGCAGCACGAACTGGTGCTGGCCCGTGATGCGCCGTTCACCTCGCTGTGGGCGCACCATCTGGTTCCGTTCTCGGGTGTAGCGCACGTGGGGGTGCTTCCCGCCACAGGGAACGCCGGATGAACGGGGGTGGCGACGGTGATCCGGCCCGACGAGACAAGCAAGACGTCGCCCGCTCTGCTTGCGGGATCGCGAGATCACGCTGCGCAACTCGCGCCGTGCGCTCCTCATCGGCGGCGACGACGGAGATCAGAGCACGGGTGGGGAGCGGGAGTGTCTCGACTGCCTCGGAAGCGGCCCGGCCGTAAGGAGCGGGAGATGAATCCGATCATGCTGGCGGCGGCATCTGGCTTTCCGCAGAGCCAGGAGGAGAGTGAGCTGCTCGTGCGGTTGCGCGACGCGCTCACGAGGCTCGGCGTCAATGCCGACCTGCGGGACAACAACAGCGCGCTTCTGGTGCGCAAGCCTGAGCCGGGGCTGCCGGTATGGGTGTTCATCGGGTACGGCGGCGCGTACTTCTCCTGGCAGAGCGCTGAGAAGCGGCATCCGGTCGATGACGTGGAGGGTGCGGCGAACGTCTTGGCGGAGTACATCGCCAAGTAACAGGCGGGCGCGGCGGAGCGGTGAGTCCCCGTTCGGAGGGGACAGGGCAGGTCCTTCCCCGTCTCGTCGCGCCTCATCGTCCGGCAGGTGGTCGAGCCCACACCCCTGGAAGGGTCGCCCCCCTCCCTCCGCGACTGCCTGCCGGGCCTTCTCCTGCTTGTCCGCGCGTGGCCGAGATGGACAAGGACGCCCGCGGCCACGACGCACGGTACGTTCCTCGGCGACCATCTGCCCGTACAATTTGGGGTGGCTTCCCGTCCCACCGCATAGTGCTGGACGCCGTCGATCTCGATGACTACCCGTCGCCGGCCCCGGAGCATGCCCAGGCGCAGGTTCAGGTAGAGACGATGTGCCTGTAGCAGATGTTCAATACCTCGAGACTCAGATAATCGTCGTTGTCCCGGCGTAGCCCGAGGCTCCGGGTGAGACTGGCCACTTGGGGGAAGGCATCCAGGGGGTCGGGACCCAGCGCAATAGTGGCGGCCGACAGCGCGTTGCGCTTGCGGTGCAGGTCATCTACCTGTGTCTGCGTACCAGCTATGCCGATCTGGCGGCCGTACTCGTCGGACAGGGCCCGCAGCCGGTGCACAAGGAGCTCGATCTCCGCTTCTGGTGGCCGGGCGTCGATGGCGGCCAAGGCGGCCTCTGTGAGGGGAGTGCGCAGGTCGGCGGTGGACAGGCCGATGGCGATGAACATCCGCAGCATCCTGGGCACCTGCTCTGGTCCGGGGTGGTGGACGATGTCGCGGATCTGCGGTGCCCGGGTGAGAAGTTCCCGCATGTCCGCGTACGGCAGTCGGACGGCGCCTTGACGCGCAGGACGGGACGGGCGGATCCGGATGGGCGTCCACACCGAGTCCATCCAGGCGTCGTCGGTCTCGATGCCGGTGACCGCCTCGGCTAGGGTGAAGGCCGCGGCCTTCCACGATGCGCGCCAGTCCCCGTCATCGATCCCCAGGGACCTGCTCCATCGGCGGGCGTCGTCGAGGCCCTCCTGGTCGTCATGCATGTCGGCGGGGTCGAAGGCCACGGTGATCGCCGAACCGGTGGCGTAGGAGAGGTTCGCGTCCGTGCCGGCGCACCAGGTCAGGTTGAGCCCCTCACCGGAGCCGCAGGCGTCGAGCAGGACGTCATCGTGTGCGCCGATGGTGCTGTCCGGTTCCAGCACGATGATCCATTCTCCTTGCCTGCGCAGCAGGACCACCGGTTCTGGCTGCCCGGCCAACCGGAGCGCCAGTTGGTCGGCGAGACTGGTGACCTGGCCTTGGGCTGCGTCGGTGGGCTCGCCGTTGAAGGCCCGAACGACGTCCTCGGGTTCGGCGCCGCGAACCCACGTAACGCAGATGTCCTCGTCCAGCAATTCCCACACGTCATCCGCAGCCACGGCGGCATCGATGTCCACCTCATCATCTCCCGCATGTGTGGTGAGAAGGCCCGCGAGGCTCAGTGACCCCGCCGTCCCGGGAACGTGATCAGCCCGGCGGGCCCTCCCTGGGCTCCTCACCGTAGTACAGCGACCGGTAGGCGTCCGTGGAGTCCCACAGCGTCCTGATCGGCCGGACCAGCCGCGGTAGTCCCGGCCACTCGAAGATCGTCATGTGGAAGCGGCGGTTGGCCTCGGCCATCTCCAGCACGTCACCCGCCGCCGCTGCCCGGTCGACCTCGGCCTGCGCGCGCTCGGCCGCCGCCGGCCCGGCGTCGGTGAGGCCATCCGTATCGAGATCAGGAATCTCGTGGTTCACGACGACGCCGAAGGGCTGGCGTCGCGGTTGCCGAAGCTCAGCGACGCCGAGCGGGCCACCGTCGCCGCGGGATCCACATCGAACCGCGCACCGGCGTCAGCCCTTGACCGCGCCGGCGCTCAACCCCTGGATGAGGAAGCGCTGGACGTACGCGAAGAGCACGACGACGGGCGCGACGGCGATCAGGCCCCCGGCGGCGAGAGCGCCGAAGTCGGAGCCGAACTCGCCCAGCAGGTAGCTCAGCCCGACGGGCACGGTGAACCGGTCCTGCGAGCTGATGAACATGATGGCGAACAGGAAGTTGTTCCACGCGCTGATGAACGCGAAGGACCCGACGGCGACGATCCCGGGCTTCAGCAGCGGCAGGACGACCGCGCAGAACGCCCGGATCCGGCCGCACCCGTCCACCTGAGCCGACTCCTCCAGGGTGACCGGCACATTTCTGATGAAGCCCGCCATGAGGACGAGGGAGAGCGGCAGGTGGAAGACGGTGTCGGCGATGATCAGGCTCCATAGGCTGTTCGTCAGATAGAGCCCGTTGAAGATCTGGAAGAGCGGGATGAGCATCATGGCGCCCGGGATGAACTGCGTGCACAGCATGATGACCAGGAAGACGTTCTTGCCGCGGAAGGTGAGGCGGGCGAGCGCGTATCCGCCGAGCATGCCGATCACCGTCGACACGACGAGGCTGGCGACCGCGACGGCGATGCTGTTGCGGAAATAGACGCCGAAGCCCGAGCCCTCCCAGACCCTGCTGAAGTTCTCCAGGGTGATGGGCCACGGTACGAGGGCCGTGGAACCCGCCGGCCGGAAGGCGAACAGCACCATCCAGTACAACGGGACGAGCGTGAAAAGCAGGAACAACGTCAGCGGCAGCCACAGCATCAGACGGTCGCCCATCGAGCGCCGTCGCTTGCGGGCCGCGTGCGCGCCGGTCGCGTCCCGCCGGGTCGGTGGTTCCGCCGGGACTCGCCCGACGTCGTCGCGGGTGGCGAGGCTCACTTGCCCTCCTTGGAATCGCCGGAGCTGATGCGCAGGTAGACCATGGACGCGAAGGTCAGCAGCAGGAACGCCGTGACGGTGAGCGCGGAGCCGTAGCCGAAGTCCTGGTCGTGGATGGCGGTCTGGGCCACGTAGAGCGGCAGTGTGGTCGTCGAACCCGCCGGGCCGCCGGCGGTCATCGTGTACAGCAGGTCGACGTTGTTGAACTCCCACACCGCCCGCAGCAGCGTGGCGATGACCACGGCCCTGCGGATGTGCGGCCAGGTCACCGCCGAGAAGCGGCGCAGCGGCCCGGCGCCGTCGACGTTCGCGGCCTCGTACAGCTCCAGCGGCACCGACTGCAGGTCGGCGAGGATGAGGATGGCGAAGAACGGGATGCCCTTCCACAGCTCGGCGATGACCAAGGCCCAGAAGGTCGTGCCGGGCTCCGACAGCAGGGAGGTCCCGTACTCGCCGATGCCCATGGACGCCAGGTAGTGCCCGATCCCGGTGGTGGGGTTGTAGAGCAGGATCCAGATCGTCGTCGTGAGGATGCCCGACACCGCCCATGGGCTGAAGGCCAGGGCGCGGGCCAGCCCGCGGCCCACGAAGGTGCGGTTCAGCACCAGCGCCAGCGCCAGGCCGAGCACGAACTGCAGCCCCACCTCCACGAACACCCACTGGGCGGTGAAGCGCAGGCTCCGCCAGAACAGCTCGTCGGCCAGCAGTGCCCGGTAGTTGTCCAGGCCGGCGAACCCGTCGTCGAGGGGCCGGGTGAGGTTGTGGTGGCGCAGGCTCTCCCAGAAGACGCTGAGCACGGGATAGAGCAGGAAGACCAGCACCAGCACGACGGCCGGCGCGATCAGCAGGTACGCGTGCCCGGCCCGGGACCCGGTGGGGCGGCGCGCCGCGGACGGGCGGCGCAGCGGTTCGGCGGTCGTGGAGCTCATCCGTGCTCCTTGTCGTACTTGCGCTTGGCCGTGGTCAGGGCCCCGGCCGCGGCGGTGAGGAAGTCACGGGGCGTCAGGCTGCCCTGCAGCACCTTCTGCCACTCCGGAAGCAGGTCCGTGACGGTGATGGAGGTGAATTCCGGCAGGTAGTAGGGCTGTTCCAGGGTCACGACACCGGGCTTCGCGGCGGCGTCCAGCGCGGCCTTCATGGCGGCGTTCTCGGTCACCCACTTCTCTTTCGCGACCGTCTTGTTGCCCGGGAGGTATCCGGACTTCTGGGCCCAGAAGCTGTTGCCCTCGGGTTCCATCGTGTAGGCGAGGAACTTCCAGGCCTCCTCCTGGTGCTCGCTCTTCTGGAACATCGCGAACCCGGTCGTCATCCAGCCGGTCAGCACCTGGTTGTCCGGACCGGGGAAGGGCGCGACGGCGCCGACCTTCTCGGCCCCCAGGGCGGCGACGTGGTTGGGGTAGGAGCCGATGCTGTGGCTCAACATGGCCGCGCCGCCGTTGCCGAACTGGGCCACCATGGTCTTGAAGTCGGCGGTCAGGTCACTGCGCGCGGTCTGCTTGCCGAACAGGGCAACGTACTTCTCACAGGCGGCGATGACCGCGGGGTCGTCCAGCGTGGAGGACCCGTCCTCGCGGAAGAACGTGCTCACGCCCGCGCGTGGATAGACCATCTGCACGAGCTGGCCGAAGAAGCCGTTGCCGCCGCGCAGCGTGTAGCCGAAGCGGCCGGAGGAGGCGTCGGTGAGGCGGCTCGCGGCCGCGTCGAAGTCCGCCCAGGTGGCCGGCGGCTTCAGCCCGGCCTCCTGGAACCAGTCGGCGCGATAGTAGATCACGTCGGCGAGGCTGGTGGTGGGCGTCAGGTAGAGCTTGCCGTCGGGGGCGGCGGCCCGGGAGGACTTGAGCATCTGCTCGGAGATCTGCTGTTCGAGGCCGGCCTTCTTCAGGCGTTCGTCCAGGGGAGCGAGCGCGTTCTGGGCCACCAGGGCCGCGAGGTCGGACGCCTTCGGGGTGAGCAGGTCGGGTGTGGAGCGTGTGGCGATCGCGGTGTTGATCTTCTGCATGTACTGGTCAGTGGGCAGGCCCAGGTAGTTGATGCGGATGCCAGGGTTCTTGGCCTCGAACATCGAGATCAGCTTCTTGAGGTTGGCCGTGCGCTCCGGGCGGGTGTCGGTGTCCCACAACTGCAGCGTGACGGCGCCGCCACTGCCGCCGCCTGAGTCGCCGCAGGCGCTCACCGCGGATGCCAGGCCCATGGCGACGCCGGCCTGTGCCGCCGTCCGGATGAAGCCGCGCCGGGACAGGGCGTGCCGGCCGAGGACCTCGGCCGGATGCTGCTGACGAGTCATGGGTCTTTCCTCTCGTTCACCAAGAACTGCGCTCCGCTGTGCGGTTGCCATACGGTACATGAGATATGAGATTTAGGGTATGGTCGGTTCTATACAATGGGCCATGTGCCCCACGATCACCGGACGGCGAGACGGAGCGCCGGTTACGGTGGTCGACGACAAGTGAAGGAGTGCGGGTGAGTGAGACAGCGTTGGGCGCGATCAAAGCGTCTTCCAGGACGGCTCTCGTCCTCGAAGCGCTGCGTCGCGGCATTCTGAGCGGCGAGCTGCCGGCCGGGCGGGCCCTCGTGGAGGTGGAGCTCGCCAGCCGTTTCGGTGTCTCCAAGACTCCGGTGCGCGAGGCGCTCAAGACGCTCAGCGGCGCCGGCCTGGTCACCATCAGCGAATACACCGGGGTGACGGTCCGCAAGGTCGACGAGCGCCTCACGCGCAGCGTGTTCGACGCCCGGTGCCTGATCGAGCCGGCCGCGGTGCGGCGAAGCGTCGAGGCGGGACTGCGCGACGGCGGCCGGCTCGCCCGCGAGGCCCTGCGCAAGTCGGACGAGGCCACGGACGAGGTGACCCGCAGCCTCGCCAATCGCGACTTCCACCGCGCCCTCTACGCCGACTGCGACAACGAGGTGCTGGTCGGCGTGCTCGACCAGCTGCGCGACCAGACGGCCCTCATCTCCGTCAACGTCTGGTCCCAGCGTCCCTCCTGGGAGGACGAGGCGCAGGAGCACCGGCAGATTCTCGAGGCGGCACTGAACGGGCAGGCCGACGAGGCGGCCCGGCTCGTGTTGCAGCACATCAGCGTGTTCCAGGAGCGGGCGCTCCAGCAGATCAAGGAGGCCGGCAATGAGGTTCGGTGAGCTCTCCCGGGCCCTGCGCGACGTCGTCGCGATCCCGGTCACGCCCTACGCCGACGGCGTCCCCGACCTCGCGCTGTACCGTTCGCTGCTGCGCCGCCTGGTCGACGCGGGCGTCAACGTGATCACCCCGAACGGCAACACCGGCGAGTTCTACGCCCTGAGCGCCGAGGAGCGGCTTCAGCTGATCACGGCCGCCGCGGAGGCCGTGCGGGGAGAGGCGCACCTCCTGGCCGGGATCGGCCTCGACGTCGCCACCGCCGTCGAGGAGGCCCGCCACGCGGCGGCGCACGGCATCCGGATGGTCATGGTCCACCAGCCGGTGCACCCGCACGTGTCCGCCCAGGGCTGGCTCGACTACCACAGGGAGATCGCCGACGCGGTGCCGGACCTGGCCCTGGTCCTCTACCTGCGCAACGCCTGGGTGGACGGCCGGCTGCTGGCGCGGCTGGGCGACCTGTGCCCCAACGTGATCGCCCTGAAGTACGCCGTCACGGACGTGAACCGCTTCGCGCAGCTACGCGCGGAGACAGGCCCCGACCGGTTCGTCTGGATCGCCGGGCTGGCCGAACCGTACGCGCTGTCCTACGCCGTCCACGGGGCCGAGGGCTTCACCTCCGGGCTGGTGAACGTCAACCCCGCCTTCTCACTCCGGCTCAGGGACGCCCTGCGCGAGGAGCGCTATCCGGCGGCGGAGCGGATGCTCCACGACATCTCGCGGTTCGAGCACCTGCGCGCGGTCGACGGCGGAGCCAACAACGTCAGCGTCGTCAAGGAGGCGATGCACCAGCTCGGCCTGTGCGACCGCGCGGTCCGGGCGCCGAGCACCGTCCTCGGCGAACCCGAACGGCAGGAGGTCGCGCGGATCCTCACCGAGTGGGCGAAGGCCGACGACCTCGGGCCCCTGCCCGTGGCGGCGTCATGAGGATCAGCGGTCTCCGCTCGTTCGTGCAGCGCGTCGGCGAGCGTCCCCGGGTGCTGGTGCGCGTCGACACCGATGAGGGCGTCAGCGGCTGGGGCGAGGCCTACAACCATGGTCCCGACCTGGCGCTCGGCCCCCTGCTCGACTACCTCGGGGGGCAGATCAAGGGTGCGGACCCGCGGCGCGTGGAATACGTGTCCCAGCTCCTCCTCCGCACCGCCAGGTTCCCGCAGGGGGCGCTCGGGCTGGCGGCGATCGCCGCCATCGACCACGCGCTGTGGGACATCACCGCCAAGGCGCTCGGCGTACCCGTCTACCAGGTGCTCGGTGGCGCCGTACGGGACCGGGTGCGCGTCTACTGCGGGCTCTACTCCGCGCCCGACCCCGACGAGTGCCGCCGCCAGGCCACCGAGCTGCATCGGCGCCACGGATTCACCGCCTTCAAGCTGAGCCCGTTCCGTACGGACCTGCACGCCAGACGCTGGGGCCTCGTCGTCGCCGAGACGGCGGAATGGGCTCAGGAGATCAGGCGGTGCTGCCCGGAGGAGTTCGACTTCGCCTTCGACGCGCACGCCAAGATCTTCGAGCCCTACCAGGCGGTTCAGCTCGGCAACGCCCTGGAGCCGATGGACCCGCTCTTCCTGGAGGAGCCGCTCCGCCCGGAGCACTTCGCCTCCTGGGGCTACCTGCGCCAGCAGTTGCGGGTGCCCCTGGCCACCGGGGAGAGCCTGTACTCCCCCCACGAGTTCCTGAACCTGCTCACCCACGGGGGCGCCGACATCGTCCAGCCGGACATCTGCGTGGTGGGCGGCATGTCCCAGATGCGGCGCATCGCGACCCTCGCCGAGACCTTCAACACCATGGTGGCGCCCCACAACCCGATGGGGCCGCTGGCCACCGCGCACAACGTGCACTTCGCCGCGGCCTGCAGCAACTTCTCGATCCTGGAGTACAAGCCGGAGACGACGAGGTGGTGCCCGGACCCGTACGTGCCGGTCGACGGGCACCTGGAGCTGCGGCCCGACCGGCCCGGCTGGGGCATCACCATCGACGAGGACGCCCTGGCGGAGGACGATTACGTGCACTGGGAACGCCGGGTTCCCGTCCGGCCGGACGGGTCCCTCGCGTTCTGCTGACACCGCAGCCGCCGCGCCGAGAGACGGTCAGCCGACCGTTCCGGGAGCCAGTTGCGTCTCTATGGCCGTAACCGCGTGGGCGCGGTGGGCGGCCAGGACGCGCACCACGGCCTCCGCGTCGCGGCGGCGCAGGAGGTCGAGCGTGGCACGGTGCTCCTCGATGACCCGCTGCCTGTTGAGCTCCTCACCGTAGTACAGCGACCGGTAGGCGTCGGTGGAGTCCCACAGCGTCCTGATCAGCCGGACCAGCCGCGGCAGCCCCGACCACTCGAAGATCGTCATGTGGAAGCGGCGGTTGGCCTCGGCCATCTCCAGCACGTCACCCGCCGCCGCGGCCCGCTCGACCTCGGCCTGCGCATGCTCGGCCGCCGCCAGCCCAGCGTCGGTGAGGCGTTCGACCGCGCGGCGGACCGCCTCGGCCTCCAGCAGCTCGCGGATCAGGTAGACCTCGCGCAGGTCGTCGAGCGAGAGCCGCTGCACGCAGTAGCCGCGATGCGCCTTGTACGTGACCAGCCCCTCGCCCTCCAGGGTCTTGAGCGCCTCGCGCAGCGGGACCCGGCTGACGTCGAACTCCTCGGCCAGCGCCTCCTGCCTGATCGGGTCGCCTGGACGCAGCCGGCCGGTGGTGATCGCCCGCCTGAGCTCCTCCAGGACGAACTGCTGGGCCGTGGGCGGCCTGCGGTGCCCTTCTACCGAGGTCATTGCCCCAATATCTCACGGACCCAGTCCGCGTCCTGCCCGAGCGACGGCGGCGGGAGGCGGTACTCCGGCGGCGTCGCGCCGAGCCCGATGGGGTTGGCCACCTGATCGCCGGCCAGGGGCTCCAGCCCGAGCTCGGCGGCGAAGGCGAACGCCGCGTCCAGGGTGTTGATCGGCCCGCACGGCACCCCGGCCGGGGTGAGCGCGGCGAACCACTCGTCGGCCGTACGCGTCCCGAGGGTCCGGTCGAGCTCGGCCACGAGCTCTTCCCGGCCGGCGACCCGGCCGGTGTTGGCGGCGAACCGGGGGTCGTCGGCCAGGTCGGCCCGGCCCAGCACCTCGCACAGGGCGCGGAACTGCCGGTCGTTGCCCGCCGCGATGACGATCGGCCGGTCGGCGGCCTGGAACACCTCGTACGGCACGATGCTGGGATGCCGGTTCCCCATGGCCTTCGGCACCACCCCGGCGGCGGCGTACCCGGAGGCGTGGTTGGTCAGAGCCGACAGCAGCGATGACAGGAGCGACACCGAGACCCGCTGCCCCTGCCCGGTGGCGTCGCGGTGGCGCAGCGCGGCCAGTATGCCAAGCCCCGCGTGCAGCCCGGTGATCACGTCGACGAGGGCCACGCCCGCCTTCGTGCCGGGGCCTTCCGGCTCGCCCGTCACGCTCATCAGCCCGCCGACGGCCTGTGCGATCAGGTCGTATCCGGGCAGTTCCGCGCCCTTGCCGTCACCGAACCCGGTGATCGAGCAGTAGACCAGCCCGGGGTTAACCTCCCTGAGCGCGTCATAGCCGAGGCCCAGCCGGTCCATGGTGCCCGGCTTGAAGTTCTCGACGAGCACGTCGGCGCGGGCGGCCAGCGCGCGGGCCACCTCCCGGTCGGCCGGGTCGCGCAGGTCGAGGGCGATCGAGCGCTTGTTCCGGTTGACGGCCAGGTAGTAGGTGGCCACTCCCCCAGCGTGCGGCGGCCCCCATGAGCGGGTGTCGTCGCCGGCGCCGGGGCGTTCCACCTTGACGACGTCGGCGCCGAGGTCGGCCAGCAGCATTGTCGCGTACGGCCCGGCCAGCACCCGGCTGAAGTCGGCGACCAGCAGCCCGGACAACGAGCCACTCACGCCGGGGCGCCGAGGTAGACGGTCACGGTCTGGGTGAAGAACTCGCGGGCCGCGCGCCCCTGCTCCCTGGGCCCGAAGCCGCTGAGCTTGCGCCCGCCGAACGGCACCCAGGGGAAGGTGCCCGCCGACTCGGAGTTGATGTGCAGCACGCCGACCTCGAGGTGTTCGACGGCCTGGAGGGCGGCGCCGAGGTCCCTGGTGAAGATCGCCGCCGACAGGCCGTGCTCGCTCCGGTTGGCCAGCCGCAGCGCCTCCTCCGGACCCGAGGCCCGCACGGCGCCCACGACCGGCCCGAACAGCTCCCTGCTCCACACGTCCACGTCCGTGCCCGGTAGCGCGAGCACGGTCGGCGGCGTGAACCAGCCGGCCGCGAGGTCGCCGTCGGTGTACGGCCGGGCGCCGGCCAGCACCGTGGCCCCCTGCCCGAGCGCGTCGCGCACGCCCGCCGCCACCCGGTCCCTGGCCGCGGCGCTGACCAGCGGACCCATGTCCACCCCGGCGCCGAGCGGGTCGCCGACGACCAGTTCCTCCGCCTTGGCGGCCACCTTGCGCAGCAGCTCGTCGGCGACGGACTCCTCGACCACCAGCCGGGAGGTCGCCGTGCACTTCTGCCCGGTGGACCGGAACGCGCCTAAACAAACCTGCTCGGCGGCGTGGTCGAGGTCGGCGTCGGCCAGGACGACGGCGGCGTTCTTGCCGCCCATCTCGGTCTGCACCGGTTTGGCCAGCTCACCGCAGCGCGCGATGACGGCCCGGCCGACCTCGGTGGAGCCGGTGAAGGAGACCACGTCCACGCCGGGGTGATCGATCACGGCCGCGCCTGCCTCCGCCTCGCCGTACACGAGGTTGAGGACGCCCGCGGGCAGGCCCGCCTCGGCCAGCGCGCCCGCCAGGCGGGCGGCGAGCAGCGGGACGAGCGAGGACGGCTTCCAGACGACCGTGTTGCCGTAGGTGAGCGCGGGCGCCAGCTTCCAGGCGGGGATCGCGATCGGGAAGTTGAACGGGGTGATCACTCCGGCGACGCCGACCGGTTTGCGCATGACGAGAAGGTTCTCGCCGCGGCGCGGGGAGGCGTAGATCTCGCCGCTCTCCCTGTCGGCCTCGGCGGCGTAGTACCGCAGGATCCTGGCCGCGCCGCGTACCTCCGCCACGCCCTCGGGCAGGGTCTTGCCCTCTTCGCGGCTCAGCTCCCGTCCCCACTCCTCGGCGGACTCCTCGATCAGGGCGGCGGCCGCGGTGAGGACGGCCGCGCGTTCGTGGTGCGGGGTGGCCCGCCAGCCGGGCGCGGCGTCGCGGGCCGCGCGGATCGCCCGCTCCACCTGCTCGGGCCCGGCGGCCCGGCCGCGGGCGACGATCTCGTCCGGGCGGGCGGGGTTGGTGTCGGCGAACTCCGCGCCGGATCCCTCGATCCAGCGACCGTCCACGAGGTTCAGGATGTCCATGGTCAACGCACCCTAACTGTGTCATATTGGATAATCAATATTGGATCCAAAATACGGAGCTGGGACATGCATCCTTCCGCCCTCTTCGCCATCGACGGCCTGCTCACCGACGAGGAGCGCGACATCCGCCAGGCCGTCCGGCAGGTGTGCGACCGGGAGATCCGGCCGTACGTCGCCGACTGGTTCGAGGCGGGCGCGCTGCCCGCCCGCGAGCTGGCCCGCTCGCTCGGCTCCGTCGGCGTCCTCGGCATGCACCTGGACGGGTACGGCTGCGCGGGCCTCGGCGCCGTCGCCTACGGCCTGGCCTGCCTGGAGCTGGAAGCGGCCGACTCCGGTCTGCGCAGCCTGGTGTCTGTGCAGGGCTCGCTGGCCATGTACGCGATCTGGAAGTACGGCAGCGAGGAGCAGAAGCGGGAGTGGCTGCCCGCGATGGCCGCCGGGGAGCGCATCGGCTGCTTCGGCCTCACCGAGCCCGACTTCGGCTCCGACCCGGCGGGCATGCGGACCACGGCCAAGCGGGACGGCTCCGACTGGGTGCTGAACGGCACCAAGATGTGGATCACCAACGGCTCGGTGTCCGACGTGGCCGTGGTCTGGGCGCGGGCCGAGGAGGGCATCCGCGGCTTCCTGGTGCCGGCGGGCACGCCGGGCTTCGCCGTACACGATCTCAAGCGGAAGGTCTCCCTGCGCGCCAGCGTGACGAGCGAGCTGGTGCTGGATGGTGTACGGCTTCCAGAAGAGGCGATGCTGCCCGGCGCCCGCGGCCTGTCCGGGCCGCTCGGCTGCCTGAACGAGGCCCGGTTCGGCATCGTGTTCGGGGCGATGGGCGCGGCGCTCGACTGCCTGGAAACCGCGCTCTCCTACGCGGCCGAGCGGGAGATCTTCGCCCGGCCGCTCGCCTCCTTCCAGCTCACCCAGGAGAAGCTCGCCGACATGGCGCTGGAGCTGGGCAAGGGCCTGCTGCTGGCGGTGCATCTCGGGCGGCTGAAGGAGCGCGGCGAGCTCACCCCCGAGCAGGTGAGCGCCGGCAAGCTGAACAACGTGCGCGAGGCCCTCGACATCGCCCGGACATGCCGCACGCTGCTCGGCGCGAGCGGCATCACGCTGGAGTACCCGGTGATCAGGCACGCGGTCAACCTGGAGTCCGTGCTGACCTACGAGGGCACCTCGGAGATCCACACGCTGGTCCTGGGCAAGGCGCTGACCGGCGTGCCCGCGTTCCACTGACGAGGCTCAGAAGGTCTGCCAGGTCGAGGCGGTGACCTGGCAGAGCCTGCCCTTGTGCACCCGCATCTCGGCCGCGGCCACGTCCAGGCTGATCACCGCGAGCGTCTCCCAGCGCTGATCCAGCGGGAGCGCCGGGTCGGCGTGCGCGCACACGGGCGCCACCGGCGCGTGGCAGGTCATCGCCCGCGCCCTGGCCGTGGCGTCCGGGTCGCCCAGCTCGCCGGTCCGCTCCTCCAGATGTTCGAGCCTGGCGTACGTGCCCGGCCGCTCGGTGCCCAGCCGCTCCCCCGCGCTCAGCCCGCCGTCCAGGAAGTGGTTGGCGTGCAGCAGTACGCCGGCGGTGTCCGCCTCGACGACCGCGACGCCGTCCGGGCAGATCTCCAGCGACCTGGCCCCCTCCGCCGTGACCACGGTGATGACCGTGGACGCGGACGTCTTCGCCGATCTGGCGATCTCAGTGGCCTGCTCCAGGGTGGCGGCCTCGTCCAGGATCCGGCGCGCGACCACGTGCACGGGCACGCCGACGTTCGCGTGGTCCGACTCGTGGCGCAGGATGTTGAAATGCGCGCCCAGGCCGGCACTGTTCACGCCGATCTTGGCCAGCACCCCGAACTCGGTGAAGGTGCGTACCTTGTGCCCTTCGCGCGGCTCGTACGCCCACAACACCGGCGCGTCGCGCAGATGGTCGTGCCAGTCCCAGGTCTGCGTCGTACGCGGGGGCAGCCCGCCGCCGAGCACGACGGCGGTGGAGCACTCGCCCTCGCCGTCGTGGCGCAGCGCGGCCAGGATCTCGGTCCGCGCGTTGACGACGGCGACCTGCCAGTCCGCCAGGCCGCAGCCCGCCGCGATGCCGCCGATCTCCTCGGCCAGCTCCGGCGCCCACGCGGCCGTGCTGTCGAGCGCCCGCTCGCCGAGCTCTCTGACCCGCCCGTGACTCGCGCCGCTCACCTCGAACAGCCGCAGATATCCGTCGAGGTTGGCGTGTACGGCCTCGCGCCAGCGGGCGCCGAACTGCCGTCCCCGTCCCGCCGCGTCGAGGCAGGTGGAGGTGTAGGAGGGAAACGAGATGTTGGAAGGAAACGTCGTCATCTGGGGGCTACCTCGTCCATCAGTGCCGCGACGGCGGCGTCCGCGTCGCGGCGGACCCGGTGTCGCTGCTCGTCGTCCTTGTCCTGGCTCAGCTTGAACACGCTCTGCTCGGCCGTGACCCGCACCCGGAAGGCCGCCACGCCGGGCACGAGCTTGGCGAAGCGCTCCTCGGAGGCCGGGCTGGGCCGCCAGCTGGGCGTCCGTGCCGACTCCAGCTCCGCCACCGTGCGCCGTACCACGTCCAGGGGGTCGGGGTACGGCTCGATCAGGCCGGTCAGGTGGACGGCCGCGTAGTCCCACGTCGGTACGGCGGGATCGACCGCGTAGCTGGTCGGCGAGACGTAGCCATGCGCGGCGGAGAAGACCACGAGCACCTCAGGCGCTTCAGAGGAGGGCGGGTCCCAGGCGTGCCACTGCGGGTTGACCCTGGCCATGTGGCCGAGCAGCGTCGCGCCCACGAACGTGGACTCGCCGCCGCTCTCCACGATGACGGGCACGTGGCTGGCCACGGGCACGCCGCCGGTCGCGGTGATCACGAGCGCGAACGGGTTCGTCCGCACCAGCCGCGCCACGTGCGCGTGGTCCGGCGCCGCGAAACGCGGGAAGCTGTACATTCCTCCTACTCCACGCTGCTCAGGATGGCGTCCCAGGCGATCTCCGACGCCAGGGCGCCCAGCCCGGCGGGCTTGAGGCCGCCCAGGTCCACCTCGTCGGTGGTCAGCGCGAACAGCACGTCACCGTCGTTCTGGGTGTGGAACGGCTGGATGCCCCGGTGCATCGAGCCGTGCACCTGACGGCTCAGCTGGGTGAGCTCGACGTCGTGCAGCCGTACGTTCGTCACCAGGACCGTCAGCGTGGTGTTGCCCATGACGGCCGGAGCGTCCGACGCGATCGCGTAGTCCACGCTCGGGTGACGCCTGGCGTCCTCGTCGGCGTGGTAGTTGCCGCGCAGGATCGTCCCGTCGCGGCCGACGACCACGCCCACGGAGTTGACCACCGTCGCCACCAGCACCTTGGCCGCCCCGAAGGTGCCGAACGCGGCGCCCTGCCCGGCGAACTCGGCCCTGGCGAAGTCGACCTTGCCCGCGCTGGCGCTGCGTCCGGCGCCGCACCGCCCCACCGGGAACTCGCCCTCGACGGCGGCGCGCAGCGCGGCTCGGCCCAGCGGCCCGTCGGGGTGCACGGCGTTGTCCCGCGGGGAGAAGTCGTAGATCACCGCGCCCGAGACGAGCTGCAGTTCGTCCCACTTGGTCTGGTTGCTCCGGCGGGCCAGCAGTTCCTCGCTCACCCCGGCCACCGCCGACATCCCGTACACCGACCCGCCGGTCAGGCAGATGGCATGGTTGTAGTCGTAGCCGCCGCTCAGGCCCACCGCGCCGCCGCGGGCGTCCACGGCGGTCCGCGCGCCCGCCGGGACGTGCACGACGGTGCAGCCGGTGGGGCCCTCGCCGTACTCCGCCGTGCCGACGAACACGCCGGGCAGGTCGAACGCGACCGAGCCGCGCCCCGGGCTGGGCTGCGGGGTCAGCGGGAGGTCGGAGTTACCGGGCACGCCGGCGGCGAAGGCCGACACGGGAGCGAGGGTCACAGGGACTCCAGGAGTTGTCGCGAGTACGGATGTTCGGGGGCGGAGTAGAAGGTGGCCGCGTCGGCGGTCTCGACGACCTCGCCGCCGCGCATGACGGCGATCCGGTCGGCCACATAGCGGACGGCGCCGAGGTCGTGGGAGATGAACAGCGCGGCGAAGCCGTACTCCGCCTGCAGGTCCTTGAGCAGGTTGAGGATCTGCACCTGGACAGAGACGTCCAGGGCGCTGACGGCCTCGTCGAAGACGATGAAGCTCGGCCGGGTGATCAGCGCGCGGGCGATCGACACCCGCTGCCGCTGGCCACCCGACAGCTCGTGCGGGTAGCGGTCGGCGAAGCCGGCCTCCAGGCCGACCTGTTCGAGCGCCTCGGGTACCAGGTCACCGGCGGCCTTCCCGAGTACGGCGAGTGGCTCGGCGACGCTCTGCCCGATGCGCATCCGGGGGTTCAGCGACCAGTGCGGGTGCTGGAGCACGGCCTGCATCCGCCCGGCCAGGTCCTTGCGCCGCCGGGGGAAGGGGCGGCCGTCGAATCTGACCGTGCCGGACGTGGGCCGTTGCAAGCCGAGCGCGACTCGGCTGGTGGTCGTCTTGCCCGAGCCGGACTCGCCCACCAGGCCGAGCGTCTCGCCCTCGGCGACGGAGAGCGAGACGCCGCGCATGGCGTCCAGCCGAGTACGGCGCAGCGGCGGGCCGGTGGTGAAGGAGACCGTGACGTCGATGAGATCGAGGATCACGCGATCACCTCCAGCTCGGCGGCCCGGTGGCAGAGCACGTCCTTGGCGCCGACGCGGACCGGTTCGGGGCGCTCGGTGGCGCAGCGGTCCTCGGCGAAGGGGCAGCGGGGCGCGAACGCGCAGCCGGGCGAGGGACCGGTCAGGACTGGCGGGCGGCCCGGCACCGGCTCCAGCCGTACCCCGGGAACGGCCACGGCGGGAGCCGACCTGGCCAGGGCGGCGGTGTAGGGGTGCACGGGATCGCCGAGCACGTCGGCCGCCGGGCCGCTCTCCACGACGCGCCCGGCGTACATGACCGCCACGCGGTCGCACCTGCGGGCGACGGCCGGCAGGTCGTGGCTGAGCCAGACGATGCTCGTGCCCGCCTGCCGGGCCAGCGCGAACACCACGTTCAGCACTTCTTCGCGTACCTGGCTGTCGAGCGAGGCGGTCGGCTCGTCGGCGACCAGCAACTCGGGCGAGGCGGCCATGGCCAGCGCGATGGCCACCCGCTGGGCCATGCCGCCGGACAGCTGGTGGGGGTAGGCGGCGGCCACGCGCGGGTCGTCGAGCTTGACCCGCCCCAGATGAAACGCCACCTGAGCCTGGAGACCCGCACGCCCGTCCGGCTTCTCGGAGCCGTCGCGCCCGGAGCGCCCGTCGCGGCCGTGTGCGCGGAGGACGAGTCGGAGTTGGGCGCCGACCCGCATGGTCGGGTCGAGCGAGGCGATCGGGTCCTGGAAGACGAAGCCGAGCCGCTGCCTGCGCAGCCGCCGCAACGCGGCGGGCGGCAGGTCCAGCACCGGCTCACCGGCCACGCGTACCGAACCGGCGGCCACCACCGCCTGGCGGGGCAGCAGGCGGCCGATCGCCGCGCCGAGCGTGGACTTGCCCGACCCGCTCTCGCCCACCACCCCGACGGCCTCGCCCGCCGCCACGCGCAGGTCGGCGCCGTCGAGGGCGCGGGCCGTCCCGTAGTCGACCTCCAGGCCGTCCACTTCGAGCAGCGCGCTCATATCAGTGACCTCGTCTCCCTCGGCTCGAACCGGTCGCGCAGCCCGTCGCCCAGCACGTTGATGGACAGGATGGCGAGCACCAGCACGACGCCGGGCCCGATGATCAGCCAGGGGGCGGCCATCATGTACGTGCCACCCTGGCGGATCAGCACCCCGAGCGACGCCTGCGGCGGTTGCACGCCGAAGCCGAGGAAGCTCAGGCCGCCCTCGACCGAGATGCCGACCGACAGCGCGTAGGTACCCTGGACCGCGATGGTGCCGGCCACGTTCGGGAGTACGTGGCGGCCGAGGATGCGGGGCAGTCCCGCGCCGCTGATGGCCGCCGCGGTCACGTAGTCGCGTTCGGCCACGGCGACGGCGGCGGCGCGTACGAGCCGGGTCATCAGCGGGATCGTGACCAGCACGATGCTGGCCACGGCCGCTAGCTGACCGGGCCCGGCGACGGCCGCCACCAGGATCGCCAGGACGATGGCGGGGAAGGAGTAGAGCAGCTCCACCACCCGCATGATCAGCTCGTTCAGGTAGCCGCCTCGGTATCCGGCCAGGATGCCGAAGCCCGCGCTGAGCGCGGCGGTCACCAGGACGGCGGCCGAGGAGAGCAGCAGCGTGGTGCCGACGCCCTCCATAATGCGCGGCAGCATCGAGCGGCCCAGGTTGTCAGTGCCCAGCCACCAGCCGGGACCCGGCGGCCGCAGCCGCGGGCCCACGATCGCGTCGGGGTCTCCCCCGGCGTGTACGAGCGAGCCGAGCGCGACCAGGACGAGCAGCAGCAGGCAGCCCAGGCCGGTCAGCGACAACGGATCGAGCCGCCTGGACCTCTTCACCCGCGCGGTCCTGTTCACGCGCGCCTCCCGAGTCTCGGGTCGACCAGGCCGACGAGCAGGTCTATCAGGACGTTCATCACGATGAACACGGTGGCCGCCAGCAGCACGCCCGCCTGCACGACCGCGTAGTCCCTGCGCCCCACCGCCTGGACGACGTACGAGCCGATGCCCGGCAGGTTGAACAGGTACTCCACGATCAGCGCGCCGCCGAGGAGGTAGGCGGTGATCGTCGCGGTGAGCGTCAGCACGGGCCCGGCCGCGTTGCGCAGGATGTGGTGCCGGACGATGAACCACGGCGTCTCACCCCGGGCGACGGCGGCCGTGACGTGCGGCTCGACCAGCACGTTCAGCACGGCGTCGCGGGTGGTCCTGGCCGTCGCCGAGATGGCGAAGATCGACAGCACCGCGGCGGGCAGCAGGTAGCCGCTGGTCTGCAGGCCGTACCGGGAGACCACGAACACCACCAGGCTGCCCAGCGCGAACTCGGGGACGCTCACGCCCAGCCCGCTCAGCAGCCGTCCCGCCGCGCCGCCGCCTCCGGGGCGGGCGCGCAGCGCGGTCAGCACGCCGAGCGGCACCCCCGCCAGTACGGCGGCGGCGACGGCGAACAGCGTGAGCTGGGCCGTCACCGGAAGCCGGGCCCACAGCTCGGCCGCGACCGGCTGCCTGCTGATCATCGAGGTGCCGAAGTCCCCGGTGCCGACCGCGGCCAGCCAGTGCCCGTACTGGGCGAACACCGACTGGTCGAGCCCGTACCTGGCGGCCAGTTCGGCCTTCTGCGCGGGCGTGGCGAACGGGCCCAGGATCGTCTCGGCGAAGCCGCCCGGCATCAGCCGCAGCGCCGCGAAGATCAGGACGGAGATGCCGAGGAGGGTGACGGCCGAGCTCAGCGCCCGGCCCGCCCACCACAGCAGGAGCCGCATCGTCAGCCCTTCTTGACCCGGGCGTCGGCGACCAGCCGGAGCAGGTTGCCGTAGCCCTCGGTGGCGTACAGGCTCGGGCTGACCCCGTCGGCGCGATAGGCGATCGTGGCCGGGCGGGTGACCAGCGGGATCATCTGCGCGTCGGTGTCCACCTTGGCGCACACCGCGGCCAGCGCCTTGTCGCGCTCGGCGCCCGACGGGGTCTCCGTCGCGGCGGTGATCAGCGAGTTGAGGTCCTTGTCGGCCTGCATGAAGCCCGCGTTGAAGCCGGCGACGTCGGGGTTCCACCAGGTGGTGACCATGCCTGGGTCGGCGTATCCGGCGAACCACGACAGCGCGGCGTCGAACGTCGCGGGCACCTTGCCGTACACCTTGCCCGCCCAGCTCGCCTCGTCCATCTGCTCGATCTTGACGGTGACGCCGGCCTGCTGGAGGTTCTGCTGGATCACCTGGGCGACGGCGGGGGCCGGCTCGGTGGAGTAGATGCTGAGCGTGAACGACAGGTTCGCGACGCCCGCCTGGGCGAGCAGTTCCTTGGCCTTCGCGGCGCCACCGGCGGTGGCCGAGGGCAGCGTGGCCGGGTCGCAGGCGCCGGGCAGGCCGGCGGGGGTAACGCCGGTGGGCTTGCCCTGGCCGCCGAGGGCCACTTCGGCCATCTGCTTGCGGTCCAGCGCCATGTTCAGCGCCTGGCGGACCCGGGGATCGGCGAACTTGGGGTTCTTGGAGTTGAGCATCAGGTAGTAGAAGTCGGTGGTGGCCTGGGTGGCGACCTTGACGTTCGCGGCGCCGGCCAGCATCGCGGCGGAGTCGACGTTGCCCAGGGCGGCCAGGGCGGAGCTGCCGTTCTGCACGGCGGCGACGCGGGCGGCCTCCTCGGGCGCGATCGTGACGGTCAGGCTGTCGGCGGCCGGCTTTCCCTTGTCCCAGTAATGCTCATTGCGGGCGAAATTCCAGGACACGTCCTGGCGGTGTGCCTGCACCTTGAACGGCCCGGTGCCCAGCATCTCCTTGGCCGGGTCGAGCGTCTTCGCCTCGATCTCCTTCATCGGCAGGATCGCGGCCGGCACGTTGGCGAGCGCCGCCAGGAACGGCGTGTACGGCTTGGCCAGCGTGACCTTGACCGTGGCCGCGTCGACCTTGGTCACCTTCTCGACCGGGCCGAGCTGCCCCCGCCACACCGACTTGGCGGCCAGCAGCCGCTTCAGGCTGCCCACCACGTCGTCGGCGGTCATCTGCCTGCCGTTGGAGAAGGCGACGCCCTTGCGCAGGTGGAACACGTACGTGGTCGGATCGGGGTTGTCCCAGCTCTCGGCGAGCCGCGGCTGCGGGCTGAAGTCGGGCCCCACGGTGACCAGCGTCTCGTAGACCAGCGACATCAGCTGCCAGGAGGTGGCCACGTCGGCGAGCTGCGGGTCGAGCCCGGTCGCCGCGCCGCTGTCGATGTGCACCGCGACGTTGAGCGCGCCGCCCGCGGGCAGCTTGCCGTCGGCCACGGCCAGGTAGCCGGGGGCGGCGGCCGAGCCGGTCGCCGCGGTGCCCGGCGGGGCCGCTTCCGTGCCGCCGCCGCAGGCGGAGGTGGCCAACACGACCGCCGCGACGCTACCGGCCAGTCTGTATCGCATGACGCCTCATCTCTAGTGACAGGAGCCCTGGCTGCTCGGCGGGACGTCGAGCGTGGGGTTGCGATCGAAGAACCCGACGGGCTTCAGGGTGAACCCGCACGTGTCGACGGGCATGATCGGCCAGTCTTCGGTACGGGGGAAATGGGTCAGCCCGAACGTGTGCCACAGCACGATGTCCTGGCCGTCGATGTCGCGGTCCGCGGCCGTGTACGCGGGCAGCCCGGCGCCACCCGGATGCTGATTGACCAGGTCACCAGCCGGATAGCGCTCCCGGGGATGGTACCTGGTGACCCAGAGATGGCTGGTGGCGAACTCCGCCCTGGCGCGAATCGAGGAGTTCTCGTGGGCGAGCAGGGTGGGCAGGCCCTCGGGGTACAGCGCGTAGCCGACGGGCTCGCCCAGGCGGTTGGTCACCTCCGGGTTGACCACGTGCCAGGTGCGGCCCGTGGCCAGGTCGGCGTCGCGCCGGCCCTCCGCTTCGGTGCGCAGCCGGGTGGCCTTGCGGCCGAAGGCGTTGCCGTACGGGTTGCGCTCGTCCATGGGCAGGCGTACGACCTCCACCTCGTCCACCGCGTTGGCCGGGCCGTCGACCATCATGTCCAGCCGCGCGGAGAACAGGTGCTGGTGGTAGGGCGCCGCCAGCCCCGGCGCCACCTGCGAGCCGTACGGCGCGGCCCGCTCGTCGTAGGCGCCGGTGAACACGATGCCGGTGGCCTTGACCTCCAGCTCGATGGTGCCGTCCAGGTAGAGGTACCAGTAGAAGCCATAGTCGTAGTTGCCGACGGTGACGAAGAAGGAGATCACCAGCCGCCGCTGCCTGCGTGTCTCGCGGGAGTCGTTGGCCGGGTCGGTGTGCTTCCACAGCACGCCGTAGTCCTCTTCGTGCATGCAGATCGCGTTCGGCAGCACCTTGGGCGAGCCGTCGCCGCCGGTGACGGTGACGTCGAAGTAGGTGATCTCGCCCAGGCAGTCGCAGCCCAGCTCCAGCGCGTTGGCCAGCTTGCCGAGCTGGTATTCGCCGGTGTCGAAGTAGTTCTGCCAGAACCGGACCGGGCTCGGGTCCCCGTAGGGCACCAGCATCTCGGCCACCGACGCCCGGTAGACGATGGGCCGGCCGTCGAAGCCGATCTGGTGCAGGACCAGGCCCTCGCGCATGTCGTAGCCGAGGCGGACGTTCCACTTCTCCCAGGTGACGAGATTGCCGTCGATGCCGAAGCTGGGGCCCTCCGGCTGGGTGATGTGGATCGGGCGCTGGCTGGTGCGGTGCTCGCGCTCCAGGTGGTAGTCGCCCGGCTCGGCGGGGATGGGCAGCACGCCGGTGTCGACGATCTCGATCACCACCCCCTTGAGCAGGTCGACGAAGGCCACCAGGCCGTCGATCGGGTGCGCCCAGGGCAGGCTCTCCTCGGTCGGGCGCAGGTGGGCCAGCACGCGGGCGATCCGCCTGCCCTCCTCGCCCGGCAGGCCGTAGCTACCCGCCGACAGGGCGGCGAGCCACACCAGGGCCGTGTCGTCCAGGCCGCGCCGGGCCAGCGCCGCGGCCCAGCCGGCGTCGGCGCCGAGCACCCGCCTGACCAGCTCGTGCTCCTCGTCCAGCATGGGGACTTGGCCGTCGGTGATCGGGTCGATCGGCCGGCGCTCCACCACGTGTCCCTCGGTGAGCGAGACGACCACGTCCTGCGCCTGCTCGCTCGCCAGGTCGAGCACGAGGGCGCGGGCCCGCCGGGCAGCGGGCGCCTCGCCGAGCACGTCCTCCTTCGGGGGCTCCTCGATCCCGAGGTAGGCCACCCGGCCGGTGGCGGCCAGCACTCCGTCGTCCGCCATGATCCGCCTGGCGTCCTCGATCTCCTGCGCACTGAGCGGGTCGAGCGGATGCGACCGCTCCCCGACCCCGAGAACCCGCCGTCCAGCTGCCATCCGGCTTTCCGCCCCTTTCTTGCCGGAACGTTCCGGCATGCGGGCCAACATACTTCCGCCTCAGGACGAGGACAAGACCTTTCGCCAGGTCGATACATGGCGGAAACAGATCAACGGTGGCGCTAGCATCAGGGCGTGCGCGCAGACGAGCCGGCCACTATCCTCACGGTCGCCAAGACGGCAGGGGTCTCCAAGACGACCGCGTCCGACGCGCTCAGGGGCTCCGGCCGGGTGTCGGAGGAGACCAGGGCCAGGGTGATGGAGGCCGCCGACGCGCTCGGCTACGTACCCAACGGGTCGGCCAGGCACCTGCGCCGCGCGAGCACCGGCACCATCGGCCTGCACGTGCCGGAGGTGCTCACCCGCTCGTCCTACTACATGTCGTTCGTGTTCGGGGTCGTGCAGGGGGCGGCCGACAACGACTACGACGTCACGCTGATCACCTCGGGCCGCCGCACCCCGCGCGTCGACGGCCTCGTGCTGGGCGACCCCCTGGGCGACGACCCGATCGTGGCCAAGCTCATGGACACCGGCCTGCCCACGGTCACCTGCGAACGCTTCACCGGCACCGGCCGGGCCGACGGCGTGGTCCGCTCCGAACACGCCGAGATGCTGGGCCGTCTGATGGACCACCTGCGCGCCTCCGGCGCGACCCGTCCCGCGCTCATCGTGGCCGGCGACGTGAGTGACTGGGCCGCCTCCGTACACCGGGGGTTCCGCGACTGGTGCGTCCGGCACGACGTGGACCCGCTGGTCCGTACGGTCCCCTTCGACTGCTCGGCGGGCGAGGTCCACGAGACCGCCCGCGAGCTGCTGGCGCTGGAGCCGCGCATCGACGCGCTGGTGTGCGGGCCCGCCGGATCGGCCACGGACCTGCTGCCGCTCCTGCGCGAGGAGGGCCGCGACCTGCTCCGCCGTGCAGACGACGGCGACCCGCGTCGCGCGGGGGGTCGCCACCTGCTGCTCGCGTCGTGCGTCGACAGCCCCGCCATGCAACTGGCCGACCCGCCCATCACCGCCATCGACCTGCGTCCCAGAGAGGCGGGGGTACGATGCGCGGAGCTGCTCTTCGACCTGCTGTCGGGCACGGCTCCGGCGGGGACGGAGCGGATCCACCCCATCGAGCTCACCCTGCGAGCCTCCACGCGGGGTTCATGACGCGCCTTCGGCATCGTGGACGACCAGGGCGAGCTGGACCCGGTTGTCCAGAGCCGCCTTGGTGAGAATGCGCGAGATGTAGCCCTTGACCGTGCCGACGCTCATGTGCAGCTCGGCGGCGATGACCGCGTTGGGCTTGCCCTGCCCCACCGCCAGCGCGACCTCACGCTCCCGCTCGCTGAGCCGCGCCAGCACCGTCCGGGCGTCGGCCCGGCGACGGCTCTCCTCCTCAGGCAACAGGTGGGCGATCAGCCGCCGGGTGACGCTCGGGGACAGGATCGGCTCGCCGTCCACGACCCGGCGGATGGCATCGACGATCCCCTCCGGCGGGGTGTCCTTGAGCAGGAACCCGCCGGCCCCCGCCCGCAGCGCCTTGAACACGTGCTCGTCGGCGTCGAACGTGGTGAGCACGACCACCTCGGGCGCCTGGGGCCGGCTACGCAGCCGCCGGGTCGCCTCGATGCCGTCGAGGCCGGGCATCCGGATGTCCATCAGCACCACGTCGGGAGCGTGCGCGTCGACCGCGGCCACCACCTCCCCGCCATCGGCCACCGCCCCCACCACCTGGAGGTCGGCCGCGCCTTTGAGCATCAACGCCAGACCGGCGCGGACGAGCGCGTCGTCGTCGACGATCAGCACCCGGATCGACGGCCGGGACGGCGGCGATTGCCGCGTGGGTGGCTGCTGTGGCGGCGGCTCAGTCACACGGGCCATGGTAACCAGGCCACCAGCCGGAACCCCCCGCCCGCCACTGGCCCGCATGCCAACCGCCCACCCGCCAACTCCGCCCGCTCCGCCAACCCGGCCAGCCCCGCCCCCGCCCCGGTCGTCCCGAGATCCGCCCCTGACGCCAGCGCTTCGAGCGCACCGGGACCCGCATCGGCCCCCGGCCGCCCCACATCACCGGCTGACCCCGCGTCCGGGCCGAATGAAGTCATTCCGCCGGGCGGCGCATTGTGCACCTCGACCCGCAGCTCAGCACCCGCCGTACCAGAGAGGACGACCGTGACCGGCTGGCCGGGCGCGTGCTTGCGCGCGTTCGTGAGCCCCTCCTGGACGATGCGGTAAGCGGCGCGCCCGGTGACCTCCGGCAAGTCGGCCAGCCGGAGCCCGTGATCGCGCAGCTCGACCCGCATCCCGGCGCTCCGGGACTCCGCCACGAGCGACGCGAGATCCGGGCGGCCGGGCGACAGCGAACCGTCATCGGACGGGGGCGCCTCGCGAAGCACCGAGATCACCGCCCGCAGCTCCTCCAGCGCCAGCCGAGCGCTCGACCGGATCACCCCCGCCGCGTCGGCCACCTCCCCCGGCGTGGCGTCCGCGTTGAACTCCAGCGCCCCCGCGTGCACCGCCAGCAACGACAGCCGGTGGGCGAGCACGTCGTGCATCTCCCGTGCGATGCCGATCCGCTCGGCCCGGCGCGCCTCTTCGGCGCGCAGCCGCTGGTCGGCCTCGGCCCGGCGGGCCCGCTCGGCCAGCGACAGCACCAGCTCCCGCCGGGTGCGCGCCAGCATCCCCCAGCCGGTCAGCGCCCCGCCGAACAGCACCCCCACCAACGCCCACACCGGATAGGGCGCCAGCCCCGGCGGCCGCCAGGCGAACCTGCCCAGCGTCGCGGCAACCCCCGCCACCCCCACCGCGATCGCGGCGGGCGGCTTCCGGTAGAGGGCCACGATCAGCGTGGCGATCCCGGCCGCCACCGAGGCGGCCGCGGCGGGCACCGACAGCGCGATGACGGCCAGCCCCACGCTCACCGGCCACCTGCGGCACAACCACAGCCCCGCGCAGGCCAGAGCGCCGCCCGCCACATCGGCCACCAGATACCAGCCCGGCGTGCCGCCCGTCAGATCACCCCAGACGACCCCGACCGCGCCGGCGAGCGCGAGGATGAACCCACCCGCCCCGACCACCCAGTCGCGCCGCGACCGAATCCAGCCGGGCCGTACGTCTTCCGCACCGGCCACGAACATGACCGCTGATGCTAGCCCGCCACCGACCCGTGCGTAAGCAACCAAAGTCACTGCCGGAAGACGACCAAGGCTGCCATGGAGCGGTCTTCCGGCAGCAGCGGTGATCACCCGTCGCGCGGCACCGTGGCCGCATGACCACAACAGACTCCAGCGGACGCCGCCGGTGGGCCGCGCTGCTGCTCGCGGTGATCACCCCGCTCGTCGCCGAGCTCACCCTGGGCAACCCACCCCTGAGCCAGATCTGGTTGATGCTCCTGTGGGTGCCGATCTACGGCGCGGGCACCGTGCTGATCCGCGAGCTGGTACGCCGGCGCGGCGCGGGCTGGCTCTCGATCCTGCTGCTCGGGCTCGCGTACGGCATCGTCGAGGAGGGCCTGGCGTTGCAGGCGCTCAGCAGCCCCACCCTGTACGGCGTCGCCGGGTGGGCGCCCAGGATCCTCGGGCTGAACAGCGCGTACACCGAGCTCAACCTCCCCTACCACGCCGTGTTCAGTGTGGCGCTGCCGATCCTGCTGGTCGACCTGGTGTTCCCAGGTCTGCGGGACCGGCCGTATCTGAAGCGGACCGGCCTGGTGGTGACCGGGGTGGTGTTCGTGCTGGGCGGGGTGCTGCTGCGGGTGAGCGTGACGAGCTTCATCGACCCTGGCTACCAGGCGCCGGTCCCGGTGGTGGCAGGCTGCCTGGCGGCCGTGGCGCTGCTCGCGGTGCTGGCACTGCGCGTCGTCCCCCGCGCCTCGCACCCGCTTCCCGGCGTATCACAGACCGCCCGGCGCTCATCGGCTCCGGCTACCGGTACGGGCGCGGTGCCCGGTTCGTGGACCGTGGCGGTTTTCGGGGGGATCGTCGTGTTCGGCTATCTCGCGCTCCTGTTCCCCTTCGGCGGCGCCACGCAGCCCGCCTTCACCCGGGGCGACTGGGTGGTGGTGCCGATGCTGGCCGCCGCGGCCCTCGCGGTGCTCGCGTGGTGGCTGGTCCGCCGCTGGACGACGAGCGGCGCGTGGACCGACCGGCACAGCCTCGCGCTGGCCGGCGGGGCGCTGGTGGCGCACACCGCCTTCGGAGTGCTGGCCAACGCCGCGACCTTCACCGAGCGGGCCGAACTGACAGCGCTCGGACTGGTCATGATCAGCCTGCTGGCACTGCTCGGCCGCCGCTCACGGGCCAGCCAGACAGCTCCCACAACTGGATGATCTTGTCTTCCGCGACGGCGACGAACAGGCGTCCGTCGGGGCTGGAGCCCGCCTGGATCAACAGGGTTGGCAGCGCCGAAGACGTCCGCGACCTCCTCGGCGCTACCCGAAACGAAGCTCGCTACCCGAAGGTGAGGCCGGGAGCCTCGGAAAGCGCCTTCGGGTTCGAGGAGGAGCCGATCTCCAGCTGGAAGGTGCCCGGCTCGACGGCCCAGCGGCCCGCCGCGACGTCCCAGTGCTCGAAAGCGCGCCGCCGGACGGTCACCGTCACCGCGACCTCCTCACCGGGGGCCGCGTCGACCGTGGCGAACCCGGCCAGCCAGCGCCGGGGGCGCTCGACGGCACTGTCGGGGCGGCTCGCGTACACCTGCACGACCTCACGCCCGGGCCTGTCACCGGCGTTCCGCACGCGAACGGTGACCTCGCCCGCCGCACCGTCATCGACGTTGCGGACCTCCGCGGCGCCGTACTCCCAGGTCGTGTAGCCGAGGCCGTGGCCGAAGGGGTACAGGGCCTCGATCTGGCCGCGGTAGCCGATCGCCGGGCCCTCGTCGTAGGCGAGCACGCCATCGACCGGCTGCGTGGCGGCGTGGTCGCCCTCGTGGAGAGGCCATGAGGTGGGCAGCCGCCCGCCGGGCTCCACCCGGCCGAGCAGTACGTCGGCCAGCGCGTTGCCGTACTCCTGCCCGGGGAACCACGTGAGCAGGACCGCGGCGACCTCCTCGTGCCAGGGCAGCAGGACGGGGGCGCCGGAGTTGACCACGACGATCGTGCGCGGGTTCGCGGCGGCGACGCGGCGGACGAGGTCGTCCTGCCGCCCAGGCAGCGCGAGGCTCGTCCGATCGAACCCCTCGCTCTCGACCTCCTCGTTGGTGCCCACGACCACCACGGCGACGTCGGCGGCGCGGGCCAGCGCGACGGCCCGCTCGATCTCCTCCTCATCCGTGCCGTGCGGCGTCTGCAGGTTGAGCTGGAGCGCGGGGCCGGGCAGCCCGCCTTCCGTGCGCTCGCGATCATGTACCAGCGTGACCTCGACGCTCTCACCCGCCGCGAGCCGGACGGGGTGGGTCCGCTGCGGCGGCGTCAGCATGGCCTCGACCATGTCGGCGCCCGGCGGCAGCGTGAGCACGGCGTCGTAAGCCTCCTCACCCGCGACGAGGAGGCGGTGCCGGCCGAGGCCGGAGGAGCCGATCAGGTACGTACCCGCCTCCGTAGCCCTGATCAGGGCACGGACCTCGATCGCGGCGAGCCGCTCCGGCACGACCCCCTCCGGGTAGGAGCCCATCACCCAGTTGAACGCGCCCCCGTCGCGCCGCTCCACCGCGAGCACGGAACCGTTCTCGTCGAGGTATCTCACCTCAGCGCCATGATCCGTACCGTCGGGCAGGCGGAGCCAGGGAGCCCGCGCGATCGGCGTGCGGGTGTGCGCGACGACGCCGATGGCGTGCGTCACCTCGACACCGTCGCCGACCGCCGCCCGCAGGCCGTCCAGCGGGGAGACCGTGTACGGCGGGAACACGGTGGCGCTCCCACCGCCCAGGGTCCTGGCGACCTCCGCGTTGGGTCCCAGGACGGCGATCCCGCGCAGCTCGGCGGGGGCGAGCGGCAGCGCCCCACCCTCGTTACGAACCAGTACGAACCCGGCGGCCGCCGTGGCACGCACTTCGGCCGCGACCCGCTCCTCCGTGTACGCCGCGCCGGCAGCGGCGCCGGCGGTGTCGGCGGTTTCGTTGTCCAGGGCGCCGACCCGGGCGGCCAGGCGGAGGATGCGCAGCACCTTCTCGTCGACGGCCGACTCCGGAACCGTGCCCGCCCGTACCGCCGCCACCAGCGCCTCGCCCCACGGACCCGACGGCCCGGGCATCACCAGGTCGAGCGCCGCGTTGCCGGCCGCCGCCGTCGAACGGGTGGCGAACCAGTCGGACATCACGACCCCGTCGAACCCCCACTCGTCCCGCAGGACGTCCTGCAGCAGCGGGTGCTCGGTCATGGTCGCGCCGTTCACACCGTTGTAGGCGGCCATCACCGCCCACACCTCGCCCTCCCGGACGATGGCCTCGAAGGGCGCCAGGTAGAGCTCGCGCAGCGTCCGCTCGTCCACCCGGGCGTCGAGGGTCATCCGCTGGGTCTCGGAGTCGTTGGCGACGAAGTGCTTGACCGTCGCGCCCACTCCCCCGCCCTGCACGCCCCGTACGTACGCGACGCCGATCCTGGCCGTCAGCAGCGGGTCCTCGCTGAAGCACTCGAAGTGGCGCCCGCCGTACGGGGACCTGTGCAGGTTGACCGTGGGGGCGAGCAGGACGTCCACCCCCTTGCGCCGCGACTCGGCGGCCAGCAGGCGGCCGATCGCCTCGACGCGGGTCTCGTCCCAGGTGGCGGCGAGGGCGGTGGGCGAGGGCACGTTCACGGAGGTGTCGCGCTCGTCCCAGATCTCGCCGCGGACACCGGCCGGGCCGTCCGAGACGACCAGCCGGCGCAGGCCGACGGCGGGTTCCGGGTGGAGCGACCAGAAGTCGGCACCGGTGAGCAGCCTCACCTTCCGCTCCAGGGGAAGGGCGGCGACAAGGCTTTCCAGCTTCATGAGGGGTCCCTGAGCTCGGGGGTAACGGCCGTCAGCACGTCTTTCACTCCCACTACTGATACGTAGAAGTGAGACGTATCCGTAAACGTAGCCGCAGCCCCGAGAGGAGCACAAGAGTCCGACATTTGGTTACATGGGTATAATTGTTATATGCCAGCAACTAACGAGCCCGTCGCCACCCTCCAGGAGACCGGGCCACCCGGCCCGGATCGCCGGCGGCGGTTGCTCATTCTCGCGATCTGCTGCCTGAGCCTGTTCATCGTGGGCCTGGACAACACGATCGTGAACGTCGCGCTGCCCGCCATCCAGCGCGACCTGCACGCCTCCGTCTCCGGTCTGCAGTGGATCATCGTCGCCTACACGGTCGTGCTGGCCAGCCTGCTCATGCTCTCCGGCTCGACCGCGGACCGGTTCGGGCGGCGGCGCACCTTCCAGACGGGCCTGGCGCTGTTCACGCTGGGCTCCCTGCTGTGCTCGCTCGCGCCGAGCCTCGGCTGGCTGGTCGCCGCACGAGCGCTGCAGGCCGTCGGCGGCTCCATGCTCAACCCGGTCGCCATGTCGATCATCACGAACACGTTCACCGATCCGAGGGAGCGGGCGCGCGCCATCGGCGTGTGGGGTGGCGTGGTCGGGATCAGCATGGCCCTGGGGCCCGTGATCGGCGGGGCGCTGGTGGACTGGGGCACCTGGCAGACGATCTTCTGGATCAACATTCCCGTGGGGCTGGCCGCGTTCGTCCTGTGCGCCTTGTTCGTGCCCGAGTCGCGAGCCCCCCGGGCCCGCCCGATGGATCCCGTCGGGCAGCTCCTGGTCATCGTGCTGCTGGCCGGGCTGACGTACGGAGTCATCGAGGCGCCGTCCGCCGGGTGGGGCTCGGGGCAGACCATCGCCTGCTGCGGGGCGGCCGCGCTGGCACTGGCGCTGCTCATCCCGTACGAGCTGCGCCGGGCGGAACCACTGATCAACCCGAGGTTCTTCCGCAGCGTCCCCTTCGCGGGGGCGACGGTCATCGCGATCTGCGCGTTCGCCTCGCTCGGCGGGTTCCTGTTCCTCAACACCCTGTACCTGCAGGACGTCCTCGGCTACTCGGCGCTGCACGCGGGGCTGCTCACCCTGCCGATGGCCGGGCTGACGGTGGTGTGCGCGCCGCTGTCCGGGCGGATCGTCGGCGGCGCCGGGCCGCGCGTGCCGCTGATCGTCGCCGGTGGCGCCATGTCCGTGAGCGCGCTGATCCTGACCGGGCTCACCGCCGACACCCCGACGTGGCAGCTCATAGCCTCGTACGTGGTCTTCGGGCTCGGCTTCGGCATGGTCAACGCCCCGATCACCAACACCGCCGTCTCCGGCATGCCGAGCGCCCAGGCCGGGGTCGCCGCCGCCGTGGCCTCCACCAGCCGCCAGATCGGCCAGGCACTCGGCGTCGCGGTGCTCGGATCATTGGTCGCCGCCGCCGTTCAGGGACCATGGCGTACGGGCTTCCCGCAGGCCAGCCACATCGGCTGGTGGATCTGCACGGCATCCGGCGCGGTCGTGCTGGTGCTCGGTATCCTCACCACAAGCCGCTGGGCCAGGCGCACCGCCGAGCACACGACGGAGCGGCTCGTCCACAGGATGGCGGGCACCGTATGAGCGACGCGACGAACGACAGCGTAGGCGGCGAGGCCACGCAGGACGCCGTCGCCCGTTCCTGGGCGGCCATGTGCTTCCTCGTCCTGAAGCAGGAAAACCGCCGCAAGGAGGTCGCCGACACGCTCGGCATGAGCTTCTTCCGGGCCAAGGCGCTACGCCGCCTGCTGGGCGGCCCGCTCACCATGCGCGAGCTGACCGCCCGCCTGGCCACGGAGAAGCCGTACACCACGCTGGTCGTGGACAACCTGGAGCGGGCGGGCTACGTCGAGCGCAGCGTGCATCCCGACGATCGCCGCTCCAAGCTCGTCACCCTCACCCCGGACGGCGTCGCCGCCGCCCAGCAGGCCGAACGCATCCTGGCCCGGCCACCGCGCGCCCTGCTGGAGCTGGAGCCGGCGGAACTGGCCGCCCTTGACCGGATCATGGCCAAGCTTCAGTCACCCGCAGAGATCACGAGCGAACAAGCGCCCTAAGACGGCCGGAAGCGCCCTGCCCAGGCGGATTGCGGACAATCAACGCTGAACAGGGCGCCATCGTGCTCAGGGACAGGTCGGCTCGCCGCTCTGCGCGGGTACGTTCACCCCGCTCCAGGCCGCCTTGACGACGTTGAACTCGACACAGCCGGTGAACAGCGTCTTGGCCGCCCGCAGCGTGGCCACGCGGGCCTTGGCGTGCGTCCACGGGGCCGTCTTCATGTTCAGGCCGGTCTGGAAGATCTGGCCCGCCTTGCGGATGCCGACGCCGGTGATGGCCGCGCCGCCGTCGCACCGGGTGCTGGCCGGCTTACCGCTCGGGTTCGTGCCCTCGGCCAGCAGGTAGAACCAGTGGTTCTGCGGTCCGGCCGCCGCGTGCACCTCGGTGCTCGGGATGGAGGAGCTGTAGCAGTTCGGGTCACCCAGCGCCGACGGGTTGTACATGTTCCTGATCGGGCCGCTGCCCACCAGGTCGACCTCCTCGCCGACCAGGTAGTCGGGCGGGTCGAAGCTGGCCGGCTCGTTGGCGTACGCCTCGGTCAGCGCGCCGAAGATGTCACCCGTCGACTCGTTCAGGCCGCCGGCCTCGTTGCCGCTGCCGCTGCTGCCGCCGGAGAACTGGAAGACGCCGTGGCCGAACTCGTGCCCGACGACGTCCATCGACGTGGCCTGCCTGCTGCCCGCGGAGTTGCGGCCGAAGGAGGCGTACGACCCGTTCCAGAAGGCGTTGGCGTCGTTCAGCCCGACCCTCGCGGGGTAGCCGCGGCCCGAGCCGTTGATGCCGTTACGACCGAGCCACTCGCTGAGCATGCTCCATTCGTGCTGGACCGCGAAGAGCGCGTCGACGCAGGCCGTCTCCAGGTTCGTGCCGCTGCCGTTGCCCCAGCTGTCGGTCGACTTGGTGTACGCGGAGCCGTTCTGGCCGCCGCACTGGACGCCGGTGCGTGTGGGGTCGACCATCCGGTACGACGGGGACGTGGCGATGGTGACCGGGTTGCCGTTGTAGTAGCTGTTGCCGGTGCCGTCGACCACTTGGTCCCACTTGTCGATGACCTGGCCGTCACGCGCGTCCACGTACACGTGCAGGATGCTCGACTGGTCGGCGGTGGCGGCCACGACCTCCCACGCCAGGCGTGGCGTGGTCGTGGCGGCGTGCACCACGAGAGTCGGCGTGCTGATCGAGGTGGCCTTGGGCGCCACGTTACGGGCCGTGTCCGCCGCCGCCTGCGCGGCGATCTGCGGCTTGGTGTCCAGGGCGATCTTCGCCTGCTGGCCGGTGTCGATCGTGCTGACGGCCTTGCCGGACTTGTCGGTCGTGACGACTACCTCGCCACCGTAGACGGGCAGGCCGGCGTAGGTACGCGTGTACGTGAGGTGCTGTATGCCGTTGACGCCGGCGATGGTCGACGACAGGGAGAAGGCGTCCTGGTCGGCGGCCAGGAGCTGCGTCCGGTTGGACGCGATGACGCTCTGCGCGGTCGCCACCGCGGTGCCGCGTTCCGAGGGTGAGGGTGGGTCGGCCGCCTGGGCGTTCGCGCTTGTGACGCCCGCCGGTGCGGTGATGGTCAGGGCTAACGCGAGTATGGCGGCAGCGCCCAACCTGAGCTTGGGGTTCACGCTCGTTGCTCCTCAGGGGGGTGGAGTGGACGAGCCCCGGCCGGCTGGGGTCGCACTCAGACTCGCATCGCGAGTGACCTAAGAGATACCTCCCAATTTGCCCATAACGCCGTGGTATGGACCTCGTCAGGTGGCGTTATCCAACTGTTCGGCCACCCGCTCCAGGCCATCCCTGATGAGCTGACCGTACTCGTCGTCACCAAGCGCGCCGATCCCGGCTCGGGCCTGCTGGAGGTGCTCGCGGGCGCGGCCGAGATCGCCCAGCTTGCGATAGCACTCACTCATGTTCAGGTGCAACGACGGATACAGGCCCGCCACCGAAAGCGGCACCCCGGCTTGCGCCACCTGCTCGTCGGTGACCTGATCAGCGGCGGCGAGCGCTCGCAGATCCCACATCAGCTCCTGGTGCACGTCGTCCTGCACATCGGCCATCGAGTGGGCGAGAACGCAGACATGCAGCGGATCGCCTTGCTCGCCGCCGATGTCATCCCAGATCTGCGCGAACAGCTCGCGAGCGGCGTCACGCTGACCTCGGTGGTGATGTAACTCCACCCCCTGGCCGATCCGGGCCATCGTCGCGTCGGCGGTCATCAGCGGCTCCTTCACTGGTCGGGCGGCAGCGGCCAGCCTACTCAGTCGTCGTGGGCGATGTGCATGAGCTGCCGCCACAGCAGCACGACGAACACCGCGGAGCCGGCGAAGGCGAACCAGAAGGGCGCCACGACACCGAAGCGGGTGGCCAGGACACCGCCGATCAAGGTGCCGACCACCAGACCGGCGTAGACGCAGATGGTGTAGACGCTGCCCACCCTGCCCTGGAGTTCGTGTGGGACCGCGCGCTGGCGGACGGTGGTCGAGGTCGTGCCCCAGATGAAGGCGTGCGCGCCGAAGGCCAGGAAGATGGCTCCGGCTACCCACGGTGAATGGGTCAGGGCCAGGCCCAGGTGGGTAAACGTCTCGATGATGAGTCCGATCCGCATCAGGGCGCCGAGACTCACGCTACGGGTGATGGTCCCGTACAGGCCGGTGCCGATCAGGCCGCCGATCGCGCCGACTGTGGTCATCAGGCCGAATCCCATGGCGCCCAGGCCGAGCTGTTCCTGGGTGTAGAGGACGAGAACCGACCAGGCCGCGCCGAACGTGAAGTTGAAGATCAGGATGGTGAGCGCCAGTGTGCGGACCGGCGCGTGCCGGATGGTCCAGGTGAACCCGGCGATGAGTTCCCGTACGGTGTCGGGCTTGGGGCCGTCGGCCTGTCGGCCGTGCGGCGGCAGCGTGATCCGGGAGACCAGGACGATCCCCGCCGTCACCAGGAGCAGCTGGCTCGCGAACGGCCAGGTGAAGCCCAGGCCGAACAGCGCCGCGCCGATCGGCGGCCCGGCGAGCTGATTGAGCGTGATGAACCCCGTGCCCAGGCGGGCGTTGGCGATGACGAGATCGTCCTTGCCGACCATCATGGGCGTCAGCGTGGCCGTCGCGTTGTCGGCGAACACCTCGGCGATGGAGCGGAGCGTGAGCGCCGCCAGCGCCGTCGCCACGGTCACGGTGCCGGTCACCATGAGCGCGACGAGCGCCGCCAGCACCATGACCCGTACCGCGTTCGCGACGAGCACGATCCTGCGCCGGTCGCGCCGATCCGACAGCACGCCCGCGTACAGGCCGAACAGCAGCGGCGGCGCCCAGCCCACCAGGGCCGACAGCGAAATCAGCAGCGGGTCACGGGTCAACGACGCGATCAGCAGCGGGCCCGCGGCGGCCGCGACCCCGTCACCGAGATTCGTCAGCCAGCTCGAGGCCAGCAACCACCGAAACCCTGTCCCCAGCCGCGCAGGCAGGACCCTCTCCACCACAGTGACCACGAGCGCAAAACCATACGTTTCGCGGGGATCAACGGCAACGCGTTTTCGCGTCTACGCGCTACGTCGCGAGGAGCCGGCCGCTCTCCTCGGCCCCCGATTCAGGCGGACTCGCGGATCACCAGGCTCGCGGTCTCCGACCGAGGGGACTGCGGCGAGCGCGTGCCGTCAGCCCGCAGGATCATCTCCGTCAGGTGCTCGGCCACCGTCTGGGTGTGCTGGTCAACCGTGGTCAGAGGCGGTACGGCGAACGGCGCGAGCGGGATGTCGTCCACGCCGATCACCGCGAGGTCGCCGGGGGCGGCCAGACCCGCCGCCCGCATCCCGGCCAGCAGCGCGAACGCGGTCTCGTCGTTGTAGGCGCAGACGCCGTCGACACCTGCGGCGTGCCAGCCGCGCGCCACCTCGGCGGCCGTGGCCGTGTCGAGCGGCACATCGCGTACGTCCGGCGGCTCCAGCCCCAGCTCGGCGCAGGCTTGGCGGACGCCGCCGAGACGCAGGTGGTAGAAGTCGCGTACGCGTGGATCGTCCGGCGCCGCGTAGCCGATGCGGCGGCGGCCGGTGGCGGCAAGATGCCCGGCCTGAAGGCGGCCGATCTCGGTCTGCGGCAGCGTCAGGACGTTCTCGCCGCCGCCGTCGAGCCGGGCGCTGACCACCTTGATGCCGGCCGCCCGCAGGCTCGCCCGGTCTTCGGGGGAGATGGCGGTGAACGCGACGATGGCGGTCGGCTCCAGCTCGCGGGCGAGCGCCGTCACGGGCAGGCGGCGTTCGCGCCGGGTGATCGCGGTCAGGCCGTGTCGTTCGAGGTCGTCGGTGAGATTCTCGACGAGCTGGGCGAGCGTGGCGCCGAGCGGCACGCCGGACAGCACGATCAGCACGAGGTCACTGCGACCCCGGCGCAGGGTGCGCGCGGCGGCGGAGGGGGCGTAGCCGAGCTTGTCGACCGCCGCGAAGATCCGGCTCCGGGTCTCCTCGGAGATCTTCTGGTGCGGCACGTTGTTGAGCACATAGCTGACCGTGGTCTGCGAGACCCCGGCTTCCCTGGCCACATCGATCGAGGTGATCCGGCGCTGCCTGGCTGCCATCCATCCCCCCAGTACGGCTCCGGGCTGAATCGTAACAGTGGTGCCGCCGGGGCCCCGCCGGGAGATTTCTGAGTCAGTCATCCAACTAACTGTGGACAAGCACCGCGCGGACACACTACTGTTCTTCTCAGTCAGCCAACTAACTAAGAATCTGATCGGGAGTAACATCATGATCGTTGTCACGGGCGCCACGGGTAACGTCGGACGCGAGCTCGTCAGCATCCTCGCCGCGGCAGGCGAGCAGGTCACGGCCGTGTCCCGCCAGTCCGCCCAGTTCGCCGAGGGTGTACGGCACATCCCGGCCGACCTGAACGACCCCACGAGCCTCCGCTCCGCGCTGGAAGGCGCCGACGCGCTCTTCCTCCTCGTGGCCGGAGACGACCCGCACGGGATCCTGAAGGAGGCCGCGGACGTCAAGCGGGTCGTCCTGCTCTCCTCGCAAGGAGCGGGCACCCGTCCCGAGGTCTACCGGCACCCGGCCCTGTTCGAGCAGGCGGTGCGCGAGTCGGGGCTGGACTTCACGATCCTGCGGCCCGGCGGCTTCGACTCCAACGCCTACGCCTGGGCCGAATCCGTCCGGACGCGGCGCACCGCCGCCGCGCCCTTCGGGGACGTCGGGCTGCCGACCATCGACCCGGCCGACATCGCCGCGGTCGCGGCCGCGGTCCTGCGTGAGTCCGGGCACTCCGGCCGTACCTATGAGCTGACCGGACCCGCGCTGGTCACCCCGCGCGAGCGGGCGGCGGCGCTCGGCGCGGCGCTCGGCGAGCCGGTGCGGTTCGTGGAGCAGACCCGCGAGGAGGCACGCGCGCAGATGCTCCAGGTGATGCCCGAGCCCGTCGTCGAGGGCACACTCGCCATCCTGGGCGAGCCGACCGCGGCCGAGCAGACCGTCAGTCCCGACGTCCAGCGCGTGCTCGGCCGCGCGCCGCGCACCTTCGCCGACTGGGCCGCGCGCAACCTCCCCGCCTTCCGATGAGCACGACTCGCCGCCTTCCGAGCCTTCCGGCGGGCACGACTCGCCGCCTTCCGGTGGGCGCGGCGGCGGGTGTCGCGGGTTTCCTCGCCGAGCCGCACGTCGCCACCCTGACCACCCTGCGTCCCGACGGCTCGCCGCATGTGGTCGCGGTGCGCTTCACCTGGGACGAGGCGGCGGGGCTGGCCCGTGTCCTGACCGTCGGCGGCACGCGGAAGGCCAGAAACCTCGCCGGGCAGGGCGGCCGTGTGGCGCTCTGCCAGGCGGTGGGGTTCCGGTGGGTGACGCTCGAGGGCGTCGCCACTGTGCACGACGTACCCGATCGGGTGTCCGAGGGCGTCAGGCGCTATGCCGAGCGCTACGGATCACCGCCACCCCATCCGCCCGGCCGCGTGGTCATCGAGATCGCGGTCGATCGCATCACTCAGCTCAACCTTGACTAAGGACTGGATCATGGCTTTTCTCGACATTCTCGACTCGACCCTGCACTACCGCGAGTCCGGCGCCGGGGCGCCGATCGTCTTCCTGCACGGCAACCCGACCTCGTCCCATCTGTGGCGAGAGGTCATGCCGGCCGTGGGACCCGGACGGCTCCTGGCCCCCGACCTGATCGGCATGGGCGAGTCGGGCAAACCTGATATCGACTACACCTTCGCCGATCACGCCCGTTTCCTGGACGCCTGGTTCGACGCGCTGGACCTCCAGGACGTGGTGCTGGTCGGGCATGACTGGGGCGGCGCCCTGGCCTTCGACTGGGCCACGCGGCACCCGGGCCGGGTGCGCGGCATCGCGTTCACCGAGACCATCGTCAAGCCGATGACCTGGGAGGAGTTCCCCGAGGGCGGCCGCGAGCTGTTCCGGGCGATCAAGACCGAGGGCGTCGGCGAGGCGATGATCCTGGACGACAACGCCTTCCTCGAGCAGGGGCTGCCGGGCACCGTCGCCACCCCGATCTCCCAGGGGGACCTCGACGTCTACGGCAAGCCGTACCCGACGCGCGAGAGCAGGCGGCCGCTCTTGCAGTGGCCGCGCGCGATGCCGCTGGGCGGCGAGCCCGCCGACGTCGTGGCCAGGGTCGAGGCGTACGACCGGTGGCTGGCGGCCAGTACGGACGTGCCCAAGCTGCTGCTCACGTTCGCACCCGGGCCGGGGGCGATGATGCACGAGGACATGATCGCGTGGTGCGCGGCCAACATGGCCGCCCTGGAGATCGAACACTCCGAGGAGGTCGCCGGCCACCACACCCCCGAGGACCATCCCGTCCTGATCGCCACGGCCATCTCGGCCTGGGCGGACCGGCACGGCCTCCGCTGACCAGAGCCACGGTCACCCGCTTGCCCCTTCGCCGTCGGCAGGCGAGGGGGATGGGGCGTTTCTCTCATGAGAGAGCTTCTCGTGTCGAGATTCATCACCTGAAGTCGGGTGACTGGGGTACGGGGCCAGGTGGTGTGCAGTCTCGGCTCATGACAGACATTGACCGGATCGATCACTCCGTCCTGTACACCACGGACATGGACACCACCGCCGCCACCTATGAGGCATTGGGCTTCACTCTGAGCCCGCTGTCGATGCACCTGGGATCCACACGTCCCGGTGGCGAGCGCGAGCCCATGGGCGCCGGTAACCGGTGCGCCCTGTTCGGCGGCAACTACCTGGAGCTGCTCGGCCTGTTCGGCGACGGAAGCGTCGATCCGTGGCACATTCGCCCGCTGATCGCTCAGTACGAGGGCCTGCACGGCAACTCGTTCGGCTGCGCCGACGCGGCCGTGACCGAGGAGCGGCTGCGCGCGGCCGGGCTGTCCTCCTCGGGCGTCCTGCCCCTGCAGCGCGAGGTGGAGACCCCGGACGGCACCGCGACGGCACGATTCCAGGCGATCCACCTGGAGAGGGCGCTCACGCCCGAGGGGCTGGTCCACGCCGCCTGTCACCTGACGCCCGAACTCATCCACCAGCCCCGCTACCTACGCCACGCCAACGGAGCCACCCATCTGGAGAGCGTCCTGCTGGTGGTGGACGACAGTGACCTGGCCGCCACCGTGCAACGGTATGCCCGCATCCTGGATGTGACGCCGGTCGCCGATGGGCCGCGCCAGGTGCTGCGGCTCGCGCTTGGGCAGATGGAGATCGTCCCGGTCTCCGGCTTCGCCGAGGTGCTGCCCGGCGAGGACGTTCCGGCGCTGCCGTACATGGCCGGACAGACGGTGGCGGTTGCCGATCTCGCCGCCGCCCGCACACTGGTGGAGGGCAACGGCTTCGCCACGCGGGACCTGCCGGGCGGCGGGTTCTTCGTCGGCGCGGCCCAGGCACGCGGCGCCACGCTCGCCTTCCGCGAGGTGCGGCCATGATCCTCACCGGCGCGTTCGCCGGCATCCGGTACGGCAGGGGCGACCGGCTGTCGGCGCCGCAGGCCGCACCGGACCTTGGTGACGTGCCTGAGGCTCTGCTGCCCGGGCGGGCCGCGCCGCAGCCGGCCTCCCGCCTGGCGCACGTCATGGGCCCCGGCAGCGGGCTCGAGCAGGACGAGGACTGCCTGTCGTTGAACGTCTGGGCTCCGGGCGGCAGCGGGCTTCCCGTCCTGGTGTGGCTGCATGGCGGCGGGTTCACCAGCGGCTCGGGCGGCGAGGCGTGGTACGACGGTGCGCTGCTGGCCCGGCGCGGCGAGATGGTGGTGATCACGGTCACCTATCGGCTGGGCGCTCTGGGATACCTGTACCGGCCCGGCGGTCAGGCCAACCTCGGCCTGCTCGACCAGATGCTGGCGCTGCGGTGGGTGCGGCGGAACGTCGCTCGCTTCGGCGGAGATCCGGACCGCTTGACGCTGGCCGGCCAGTCCGCCGGTGCGATGTCGGCGCTTGCCATGCTGCGCCATCCGGACTGCGGCGAGCTGTTTCAGCGGGTCATCCTGCAGAGTCTGCCCGCGGGTGTACGCCCCTACGACCTCGAACCGGCCACGTCCATCGCCGATCTCTTCCTCGAGGTGCTGGACGCCGATGTCATGACGGCGCCGACCGCGTCGATCCTGGCCGCCCAGAGCGAGGTCGCCCGGCGCACCGCCAGGCCAGGCGAGGTCACTCCGCCCTTCCAACTGGTCGAGGACCCGGCGCTGACCGATGCTCCTCGGGACATCCCCACGCTGATCGGAACCACCCGGGATGAGGCCCGCGCGTTCTTCCCCGGCGCGGCGGAGGAGGAGACCGACCGGCTGTTCCGCCACGGCAGCCTGGAACTGGCGGCGGCCATGACCACCGCCCACGCCTACCAGTTCGACTGGTCTCCCGCCGGTAGCGCGCTCGGGGCCTGCCATTGCGTCGAGTTGCCGTTCGTGTTCGGCGGCCTGCGGGCGTGGCGACACGCCCCGATGCTGGCCGGGGCCGACCCGGCCGATCTGGAACGCCTGGTCGAGCAGGTCCAGCGGCCCTGGATCGCCTTCATCCACGGCGAGTCACCCGGCTGGCGTCGCTACGACCAGGGCTCGTTCGTGCATCACTTCGCATAGTCGCACCGACCCGTTTGCTGCTGCGGATGATCGGCGCGCTCTCCAACTGCCGGACGCCCGGCAGGGTGCCGATCCCGGTCTCCAGGTACTCGTAGAGAGCGGGCACATCCCGGCAGGCCGCGAATACCAGCAGGTTCGTCGTGCCGGTGGTCGCCGCCACGAAGGCGACCTCGGGGTGCCCGGCCACCGCCTCGGCCGTCTGCCGTAGCGCGGATGGCTCAACGGTCAGCCACAGCATCGCGATCGTGTCGTATCCCAGGAGCAACGGGTCGATGTCCACGTCGAAGAAGACCGCCCCGGCCCGGCGCAGGTACTCCAGCCTGCGCCGGGCAGTCATCTCCGAGGCCCCGATCGCTTTGGCCAGCTCGGCATATCCCGCCCGTCCGTCCTGGGCGAGCACCGCAAGCAGCTGCTCGTCCTCCTCGCCCGACACGACGGCCTTCCCGGACAAGTCGCCTGGTCCGGGTACCAGCGCCGCGATCTGCCCGGAGGTAAGCGCGTCGGCCCGTCCGTGCCACCCGGTCGGACCGCCGGCGAACACCCGCAACACGCAATGGGCACTGACCCCGGTGACCTGCGGCGTACGTGGCAGCTGTCCGAGGAGCAGAGCGTCTCGTCGCCGCCGATCCCGCGCCTGGACGACACAGACGATCTGCGTGCCGCCCGAGGTCAGGCTCACCCATGAGGTGTCGTCCCTGCGCGCCAGCGCATCGGCGATCGCCGTGGCCGCCTCCGGCAGGGCCTGGATACGTAATACCCACTCCACCCAGCCCAGCCGCTGCGCCACCGGCTGCCCCACCACCCGCAACGCACCGGCCGAACGAAGCCGCCGATAACGTCGGGCCACCGTCTGATCCGACACCTCCAGCACGGCCGCCATCTGCCTGAACGCCGCACGTCCATCGACGTGCAGCGCGTGAACGATCGCTCGATCAAGCTCATCCAGGACAACTGGTTCCACCCAGCAAGGCTAAATGTCCAGGCGATGCCACTGCGTCCGCCTCAAGGGGCAGCCGCCAGAGCTACGCGTGGTTCACGGTACGGCGTATTGGTCGTGCGCGGCATAAAGCTCAGTCCATTCCTCGTCGGTCAGCTGCCGGCCGGCAGCGACGATTTCGGCGAGCTCCTGGAAGTACGCCTCCCGGGGCGCCCCCGGCGTGAACAGCACCAGCATGGAGGCAGGCGCATCGGAATTGTTACTGAAGCCGTGGACTCCGCCTGGCGGCACGTACAGGAAATCGCCCGGTGTCGCGTCCAGCCAGCGCTCTCCGTCGTACAGCGAGACAGTCCCCTCCAGGACGAAGAACGACTCGGAAAAGGTCCGGTGAAAGTGGGCGCCGGGGCCGTTCGGGATCGCGGCCATGTCCCAGCGGTAGAGACCGAATTGGCCATCGGTGCTCGCGCCGGTCGCCAGATAACCGACCCGGGACTTGACTCCGATCGTCAGGTCCGGCGGTGCGTCGGCCGACCGGAAGGCCGCGCTGGCAGTTCCGTGTTCCGTCAAGTATCGGGGCGGCGGATAGGACATCGTTACTCGCTCCAAGCGGTGGATCATTCCGGGCGGCCCGACCCTACGCGATGAAGTGGCTCCGTCGGGAGAGCCAATTCCCGCCTGTTCGATTGAGCCAACATGCTCCGGTGCAGACGCGTCACCTCACATTGCGCAGGGCTACGTCGTCCTATCCATGAACTGTCCTACCGATGAACCGAACCCGAAGGAGTGAACCGATCATGGAACCCGTCAAGGTCGCGATCATTTACTACAGCGCCACAGGCACCGTGCATGCTCTGGCGCAAGCCGTCGCCGAGGGCGCGGAGAAGGCCGGCGCACACGTACGACTGCGCAGGGTCGCCGAAACGGCCCCACCGGAGGCGATCAGCGCCAACCCGGCCTGGGTGCAGTACCGCCAGGACACCGCCGACGTCACCGAGGCCGGCCACGACGATCTGGAGTGGGCCGACGCGGTAATGTTCGGCACCCCCAGCCGCTTCGGCAACCCGGCCAATCAGCTCAGGCAGTTCATCGACACCACTGGTCCGCTGTGGTTTCAGGGCAAGCTCGTGGACAAGGTGTACTCGGCTTTCACCGCCTCCAACACCGCCCACGGCGGTCAGGAATCCACCCTCCTGGCGCTGGGGAACACCTTCTACCACTGGGGCGGCATCATCGTGCCCCCCGGCTACGCCGACCCCATCCAGTTCCAGTCGGGCAATCCCTATGGCACCTCCCACGTGGGCGGCGATGGCCCGCCCAGTGAGGTGATCTTGCAGGCGGCTCGCTTCCAGGCCCGCCGCGTCGTCGACACCGCGGCCTCACTCAAGGCCGGCCGCGCCGCCTGATCCAGCACGGGATTGATGAACGGAGAATGCGATGACTTCGAACGAGTCCGAGGTTAGGGCGCTCTTGGAGAGCCGAGTCGATGCCTGCCAGGCAAAGGACATTGACCGCCTCATGTCACATTACTCTTCTGACATTTTTTATTACGATGTCGTGCCGCCGCTCCAGTTCGCGGGATCGGATCAAGTCCGCGGCAACTTTGTGCGGTGGTTCGACGAATACGATGGCCCTATCGGCCTGGAAACGCACGACCTTACCATTGCGGCGAGCACCGATATCGCGTTCGAGCCGGCCTGATCGTTTGGCCGGAAGGGGGCGCCGCACTGGCTGCGGCGCCCCAGGACACGACCGGCACGCGTCAGCCTGTCGTCCAGGGCCGGAGCTTGTCAGGGTTCCGCACTCCCCACATGTGCTTGATCCGGTCACCCGCGACCTCGAACGCCATCACCGCCACGGTGACGTCGTCCAGCTGAAGCACCAGACCGGGCTGACCGTTGACCGTACGCTCCAGAAGCGTCAGATCGGGTGCCAGATCGGCGATTTCGACGCAGTAGCGCGCGACCTGCTCGCTGCCTTCGATCGGGTGGAGCCTGGCGCTGACCAGGCCGCCGCCGTCGGCGATCGCCGTGGCGTCGGGGTCGAGGAGGCCGATGAGGGCGTCGATGTCCTTGGCTTCCCACGCCTGCTTGAAGTCCCTGACGATCCCGGCCTGCTGGGCCGCCGGAGTCGCGGGAGCCTGCGCGGCGCCGATGCGGCGGCGGGCCGAGGAGGCCAGCTGGCGACATGCCGCCGGCGTACGGCCGACGATCTCGCCCACCTCGGCGAAGGAGTAGCGGAAGACGTCGTGCAGGACGAGCGCGACGCGCTCGGCCGGAGTCATCGACTCCAGCACGACGAGGAAGGCCATGGTGATCGACTCGTCGAGGGTGACGCGGTCGACCGGGTCGGCCGACCGGCCGGTGATCCACTCCGTGGGGTCGGGCAGCGGCTCGGGGATCCATTCGCCGACGTAGCGTTCGCGCCTCGCGCGTGCCGAGCGGAGCAGGTCCAGGCAGATGCGACTGGCGACCGTGGTCAGCCAGCCGCTGGGGGATTCGATGGCGTCCTGCTGCCGCTGGGTCATGGCGTACCAGCGGGTGTAGGTCTCTTGTACGGCATCCTCGGCATCGGCCAAGGAGCCCAGGAGGCGGTAGGCGAGATTGATCAGCTTGCGCCGCTCGCTCATGATCGCGCTCAGGCCCGGATCGAGCCGGCCGCCTCCTGGCTCGGGTGGGGTGGTCATGGTGTCGCCGACTTTCCGTTGTCCCATGTGTTCTCCCCAGTACGACGAGACGACACCACGGAATGTGAGGCGGCGCGCTAGCCGGCGATCTCGACGTTGTGCCGCCGGTCGCGCAGGCGCTGGACGGCCTCGGCCGGCGCCCCCGCGTCCACCACGATGACATCGAACTTCTCCAGCGGCGCCACCCGGTGCAGCGCCACCCGGTCGAGCTTGGTGTGGTCCACCGCGAGCACGCAGCGCGTCCCCGCGGCCACCATGGCCCGCTTCACCAGCACGATCTCCTGCTCCTGGTGGAAGGCGTGCCGGTCGGAGATGGCCGAGGTGGAGACGATCACCATGTCGGTGTTCATGGCCTGGACGGAGTCGACGCAGCCGACGCCCAGGAACGAGTCGTGCGTCGGATGGTATTCGCCGCCCAGCGCCATGAGCCGGATGCCGGGCACGGGGGCGAGCAGCTTGATGGCCTCGAGGAAGTTCGTCACCACGGTCAGGGGGGCCACCTCGTTGAGATGGCGGGCGACGGCCAGCGCGGTCGTGGAGTCGTCGATCATGACCGAGCTGCCCGGCTCGATCAGCCCCACCACGTGGCGGGCGATCGCCTCCTTCTCCTCGGTCTGGGCCGTCAGCCGGTAGGCGATGTTGCTCTCGAAGACGCTCGACGCCTGCGCGCTCGCGCCGCCGCGGTATTTGCGCACCATGCCATGGAACTCGAGCTCGTCGAGGTCGCGGTGGACGGTCATCACGCTCACGCGGAACACCTCCGCGAGCTCGCTCACCGAGGCGGAGCCGTGCCGCATGAGATGCTCCGCCATCGCCTGGCGCCTGACGACTCCCCTGTCCGAGTGCTGACGTGATTTCACCCGCGCCCTCCCGGTCTCGATGACAGAACGATGACAGCGCGATGGCAGCTGTGATGACAGCGCATCGTAGCGTGGCGCGCACCCTTGACACCCCTGCGGAACGGCTCGTAGTCTCCTCGCACCTTCACAACTTCACACGTTTTAACGTTAGATGTAACTAATTAAAACGTTCGCATCCCTCGGGAGCCCCCCAATCCCGTCAGACCGAGGAGACAGTGCCATGACCGAACTACGCGACGCCAGGCTGAGCCGCGTTCAGTTCTTCCGCATGATGGGCGGTCTCGCGGTCGCCGCCGCGGCGACCGCGTGTTCGACCAAGCCACAGACCACCGGCTCCACCGGTCAGGGGCAGGCCTCCGCCGTCGAGCTGAGGTTCGTCGGCGTGGCCGACCAGAAGGCGCCGATGGACGAGCTGGTGGCGGCCTACAAGCAGGCCAAGCCGGGCGTCACGCTGGCCACCTCGTTCGCGCCGACCGACCAGGTGCAGACCTCGCTGCGTACGCAGCTCGGCGCGGGCAACGCGCCCGACGTGCACGTGGTCTACCCGGGCAGCGGCAGCGCTATGTCGATGGACCAGATCGCCGGGGCCGGGCTGCTGGCCGACCTGTCCGACCAGTCGTGGACGCAGACGATCCCGACCGGTTTCAAGCCCGCCTTCCAGAAGGACGGCAAGACCTACATCTACTCGGCCGGTTCCTCGGTCATCGGCGCGATCTACAACAAGAAGGTGTTCCAGGAGGCGGGCGTGGACGCGCCGCCGACCACCTGGACGGAGTTCCTGGCGGTCTGCGACAAGCTGAAGAAGGCCGGCAAGACGCCGATCGCCCTGGGCGCGCAGACGCCGTGGGTCACCCAGCTCATCACGTACGCCCTCGTCCCCTCGACCGTGTACGCCAAGGACCCCACCTTCGACGACAAGCAGGCGGCGGGGCAGACCAGCTTCGCCAAGTCCGGCTGGCGCGACGCGATGGAGATGTACCTGGAGCTGCAGAAGCGCGGCTTCTTCAACGACAAGCCGAACGGCACCACCTTCGAGCAGCAGATCTCGATGGTGGCCACCGGCAAGGCGGGCATGGCCATCCAGGTGTCGGCGGTGCTGCCGGACTTCCGCAAGTCGGCGGGCAGTCCCGACGACCTGTCGATGTTCCCGGTCCCCGGCGCGGACGTGGCGGACCAGGTGTGGATCCCGGCCGGCGTGGTGGTCGGCCTCGGCGCCGCCGCCAAGGGCAAGAACCTGGCCGAGGCCAAGGCGTTCATCGACTTCCTCGGCAAGCAGGAGAACATCAACCGCTGGGCCAAGGCCATCGCGGCCATCCCGCTCACCCAGGACGCCTCCTCCACCATCGACCCCGCCGTGCAGTCGTTCCTGCCGTTCACCAAGGACCGGGCCGTGCCGTTCATGGACCAGCGCTGGCCCAACGCCGAGGTGCAGCCGGTCCACTTCGCCGTGATCCAGGACCTGCTCGCCGGCAAGATCAAGATTGACGACGCGCTACGGAAGATGGACGAGGCCTACGCCAAATGACCATGACAGCGACGCCCGTCGGACGATCCACCGCCGCGGCCGGCAAGCCGCGGCGGCGGTTCGCCGCGCTCTCGCCCTCGTGGCTGTTCGCGGCGCCCGCCCTGGTGGTGTACGCCGTCGTCGTGCTCTATCCCAGCCTGGCGGGCATGCTGTACGCCTTCACCGACTGGAGCGGCATCGGCGCGGACAAGTCCTTCGTCGGGCTGGCGAACTTCCAGACGCTCCTGCACGACGACCAGGCGATGGACTCGATCGGCAACACGCTGTTGCTGACCGTGGCGATCGTCGTCGTGCAGAACGCGGTGGGGCTGCTGCTCGCGCTCGGCGTGCACGCGAAGCTGAAGAGCCGGGCACTGCTGCGGGTGATCTTCTTCGCGCCGGTCGTCGTCAGCCCGGTCATGGTGGCCTTCCTGTGGAAGTACATCTACAACCCCGACCCGTCCGCCGGGCTCAACGGGCTGCTCGGCCTCAAGATCGACTGGCTGGGCGACCCGTCGCTCGCGCTGTGGTCGATCGCGGCCACGGTCGTGTGGCAGTACGCCGGCTACTCGATGGTCATCTTCCTGGCCGGGCTGGAGGGCGTGCCGAAGGAGCTGCACGAGGCGGCGATGATCGACGGCGCGAGCACCCTGCAGCGCTTCCGGTACGTCACCTGGCCGCTGCTCGCCCCGGCTCTGACGATCAATCTGATGCTCTCCACGATCGGCGGTCTCAAGCTGTTCGACCAGGTCTTCGCGGCGACCAACGGCGGCCCGGGCTACGCCACCGAGACGCTGTCGACCGTGCTTTACAAGCAGGCGTTCGTGTTCGGCAAGTTCGGCTACAGCACCGCGATCGCCCTGGTGCTCGCGCTGTTCGTGGCCGCGGTGTCGCTCGTGCAGGTCTACTACCTGCGCGGCCGGGAGGTGGCCCAGTGAGGCGGACGTTCCTGCTGGAGATCGTCATGATCGTGGTGGCGGTGGCGTTCCTCTTCCCGGTGTACGCGCTGATCACGCTGTCGCTGAAGGACCCGGCGCAGATCTCGCAGACGCCGCTGGCGCTGCCCGCCCCGCCCACGACGGACAACTTCGCCAAGGCGTGGTCGGCGGCCGCGCTCGGCCCGTCCCTGATGAACAGCACCGTGATCACCGCGGTCAGCCTGGTCGCGCTGATCGCCCTCGGCTCTTTCGCCGCCTACTACCTGGCCAGGGCCAAGAGCCATCTGGGCTACGGGCTGTACGTGCTGTTCCTGCTGGGCATCGTGCTGCCCTTCCAGCTCGGGATGATCCCGCTCTACCAGCTGGTGACCGACCTGGGGCTGATCGGCACGCACGCGGGGATGATCCTGTTCTACACGGGGATCCAGTTGCCGTTCACGGTGTTCCTCTACACCGGGTTCATCCGCGCGCTGCCCCGCGAGTACGCCAGCGCCGCCCAGATCGACGGCGCCTCGCATCTGACCGCGTTCACCAGGGTCGTCTTCCCGCTGCTGCGGCCGATCACCGGCACGGTGCTGATCCTCAACGCCGTCTTCATCTGGAACGACTTCTTCACCCCCCTGCTCTACCTGGGCGGCTCGGGGTTCGAGACGGTGCCGGTGAGCGTCTTCGCCTTCGTCGGCCAGTACGTCTCCGACCACGGTCTCGTCTTCGCCGGGCTGGTGCTCGGGGCGCTGCCGATCGTGGTGATCTTCCTCCTCCTGCAGCGCTACGTGATCAAGGGCTTCTCCAGCGGACTCAAGGGCTGAGGCAAGCTCACCCGGAGACCACCTGGCCGCCCTGCACGACGTGGCGGATGTGCTTGGGCTCGGCGAGCACCCCGAGGTCCCGCAGGGGGTCGCCGTCGAGCACGAGCACATCCGCCCGCGCGCCCACCGCGAGCGTGCCGATCTCGCCGGCCAGTCCGACGAGGTCGGCCGCGTTGACCGTGGCGGCCCGCAGCACGTCGATCGGCTGCTGCACCTCGCCACGCAGCCGGAACTCGTGGTTCTGGTGCCGGTGCATGCCGCCCAGCAGGTCGCTGCCGTAGGCCAGCCGTACGCCCGCGCGGGCGGCGCGCTCCAGCGCCCGGAGCCCGGCGCCGAGCACCTCGTCGACCTTGCGCCAGCTCGACTCCGGCAGGCCGAAGGCCATGCCCTCCTCCTTGAGCGCCCAGTACGTCACGAGCGTGGGCACCAGGTAGGCGTCGTGCCGCAGGAACAGCTCCACGCTGCGGTCGTCGAGCAGGTTGCCGTGCTCGATCGAGCGCACCCCCGCCTCCAGGGCGCGGTTGACCGCGCGGGCCGTGTAGGCGTGCGCGGCGACGTAGCGGTTGGCGGCTTCGGCCTCCTCGACGATCGCGCGCAGCTCGTCCATGGAGTACTGGGTCGAGTCGATGCGGTCGGTGGGCGAGGCGACACCGCCGGAGGCCATGACCTTGATGTGGTGGGCGCCCTTGCGCAACTCATCGCGCGCGGCGGTGCGCACGGCGTCCACGCCGTCGGCGACCCGGCCGAGACCGGCGCAGCAGGACTGGTCGGCGCTCCCGTTCTGGCCCCGGCCGCGCTGGTCGCCGTGGCCGCCGGTCTGGCTCAGCCCCTTGCCGCAGAACAGCAGCCGCGGCCCGCGGATCAGGCCCTCCTCCTGGGCGTCGCACAGCCCGTAGTCGGCTCCCGAGGCGTCCCGGACCGTGGTGAAACCGCGGTCGAGCATCTGCCCCATCAGGCGGGCGCTGTGCGCGGCGACGTAGGAAGGCGACATGGCGGGCAGGCCGCCCAGGTCGGCGGTCGCGGCGGTGACGTGCACGTGCGCGTCGATCAGCCCGGGTACGACCACACCGCCGGCCACGTCGATCACCCGCGTGCCCGCGGTGCCGACCAGTCCCGGGCCCGCCTCGACGATGCGGCCCTCCTCCAAGCGCAGGTCACCTTCGGCGTAGTCACCGGTGACCACGTCGAGCACGAGGGCGTTACGCAGCAGCAGACTCACTTGATACCTCTCAGGTTCTCTCGGCGGTTCCGTGTACGGCGGCACGCAGGGCGGGCACCGCGAGCGGCGTCAGGGACGCGGCGACGGCGACCGACTCCTCGTCGTAACTGCCCTCGGCGTCCAGGATGTTCAGCACGCCGAGCACCTCGCCCGCGTCCATCACGGGCACGTTGACGATGGCCCCGCAGCCCAGGCTCTCGATCAGCTCGTGGTCGGCGAACACCTCCCGCACGGCGGCCCGGTCCGGGCCGAAGTACGGCTCGCCCGCCTCGATGCAGCGGGTCAGCCAGCCCTTGGCCACCTCCACGGTCTTCTCCCCGCCCACGGGATAGCGCTCGGGGTCGCTGCTGTGGACGCGCCGCAGCGCCTGCCGTTCGGGAATCCAGGCCAGGACCGTGAACAGCCGTACCCCCAGTGACTCCCGGACCTTGTCCTCCACGTCTTTCAGGTCGGTCATTTCGCCATCTCCCCCGCTGTGTCGGCGGGATCGCCCCGCTCGGTCAGGTCTTCCAGCGACCGTCCGGCCGTGGCCAGGCCGAAGACGATCACGCAGATCACCCCGGCCACCAGCACGGCCGTGGTGAGGCCGAACACTCCGGCGAAGCCCAGGCTCGCGGCCGACAGGCCGATGATCGTGGGCGCGAGAATGCTGCCGACGCGGCCGAACGCGCTGGACAGGCCGGTGCCGGTGGCCCGGATCCAGGTCGGGAACACCTCGGGCGTGTAGGAGTAGACGCCCGCGTACGTTCCGTTGAGGAAGAAGGACAGCACCGCGCCCGCGATCGTGATGGCGACCGGCGAGTCCATCTGGGACAGCCAGAACGCGCTGATCGCCGAGCCCGCGAGGTAGAGCGCGATGGTGTTCTTGCGGTCCAGCCGCTCCGAGAGCCAGGCGGCGGAGAAGTAGCCGGGGATCTGCGCCAGATAGATGATGATCGAGAACTCGAAGCTCTTGGTCACCGTGATGCCGCGCCCCACGAGCAGGGTCGGGATCCAGGAGAAGAACCCGTAGTAGGAGAACGTGATCACGAACCAGATCAGCCAGATGACGGCGGTCCGCTTGGCCATGGCCGGGCTCCACAGGAACCGCAGCGCGCTGATCAGGTTCACCTTCGGCGTGGCCGTCGCGACCTGCGCGGTGGCGGCGGGCACGGGCGGGAGAGCCTGCCCGGTGGCCCGCTCGACGCGGCGTTCGATGTCCACGACCACCGCCTCGGCCTCCGCGTGGCGGCCCTGCTGGAGCAGGAAGCGCGGCGATTCGGGCAGCGAGCGCCGCCACCACAGCAGCATCACGATCGGCACCGCGGTGATCAGCTGCGCGACGCGCCAGCCGTCGTCCATCGTGGGGACCACGAACCGCCCGATCAGCGCGGCCATGACGAAGCCGAAGGAGAAGAACCCGGCCAGCGCGCCGATGAACCAGCCGCGCCGCTTGGCCGGGACGAACTCCGACAGGAACGGCGCGATGATCGCGCTCTCCGCGCCGGCTCCCGCCCCGGCGAGGATCCTGGAGCCCAGGAACGCCTCGTAGTTGGGGGCGAAGGCGGCGACCACGGAGAAGACCGCGTAGAAGGCCAGCGCGTACATCATGACCTTCTTGCGGCCGATGCGGTCGCCGAGCAGGCCCGCGATGGCCGCCCCGAACAGGAACCCGAACGGGCTCGCGGACCCGATCAGCCCGAGCTGGCCGTCGTCGAGGCCCCATTCCGCGCGGGCGCTGGGCAGTAGGAAGGCGACCACGGCGGAGTCCATGCCGTCGAAGGTGTAGCCGAGTCCGCCTATGAGCAGAAGGAGATAGTGCGGACGGCTCAGTGGGAGCCGGTCCAGACGGGCCAACAAGGTCATGCCAACGCACCTTCCCAAGGTCACAGCCCTGTAGAACGATTGCCTGGCAACGTATAGTGCAAATCCCATAGATTGCAATGTTCTTTGCACATTGTCCATGTTGCGAACGCGTAGCATGGCTCCTCACCCCATGGGAGAGGATCAGGTGGCAGAGCAGGTCACGGACAACTTTCAGGACTGGCTGCGCGACCGGGTGCCCGAGCGCGGGCTGCGCCCCAAGGCGGCGGCGCTGCTGGAGGTGCTGCTCTCGCAGCCGCGCCGGGCCTCGTTCGGCGCGGCCGCCGAGCTGGCCCAGCTCGCGGGCGTGAACGTGGCGACCGTGACCCGCACCGCGCAGGCGCTCGGGTTCGCCGGATGGCCCGCGCTCCAGCAGGAGCTGCGCGCCCGCTACCTGTCCTCACTCAGCGCGCCCCAGGTGGCGGCCGAGCACAGCGGCGCCGGCTCGCCCAGCTCCCGCTCGCTCCGGCGCGACCTGGACAGCCTCGCGCTGCTCAACAGGCGTCTGGACGAGGACGTGCTGCGTACCATCGCCGAGGCCGTCGCCGCCGCGGGCCGCACGGTGATCGTCGCGGACGGCAGCTATGCGGCGGTCGGCATGGCGCTCGCGCACAACGCCCGGCTGGCCGGCTACCCGGTCGCGGCCGTGACGAGCGGGGACGCCGAGCTGGCCAACTCCGTCGCGGCGATCGGCCCGGGTGACGTGCTGATCGCCATCAGCTTCTGGCGGCTGTACGAGAGCACCGTGCTGGCCGCCAACGAGGCGCGTGCCCGTGGCGTCCGCGTCTTCGCCTTGACGGACGCGGCCAGCCCCGCCCTGGCCAACGCCGCCGAGGAGGTGGTGATGGTCCCGGCCGAGGGGGTGGCGTTCTTCCCGTCGCTGACCGCGGGTATGGCCGTCGCGCAGGCGCTGGTCACGCAGCTGGCCACCGTGGACCCGGCCCGGACGGCCGCCTCGATCGAGACGGCCGAGGGCATGTGGTCGAAGTTCGGCCTCCTGCACCGACGCCCCACACCACCCGCCCCCGTCGACCAGCACGACGACGAACCCGGCGCGGGCCCGTAGCGGCCCTGAGCCGGTCCGTAGCGGCCCTGAGCCGGTCCGTAGCGCGGCCGGCCCCGTACTACGAGGCCGCCACCGACTTGCGCGGCAGCAGGACGAAGGCGCCCAGGTAGAGGACGGCGGCCACGATGAGCAGGCCCTTGTAGCCGATCACCAGCGCCAGGTATTCCAGGCAGCCGCCCACCATGGCCCCCAGGAGGTTCGCGCCGAAGGACGTCGTGGCGTCCGCCGAGTCGGAGAAGCGTTTGGCGAAGACCACGTTCGCCGCGAAGATCGGCAGGAACGCCACCGTCACCGCCGCGACCGCCCGCAGGGGCAGTGGCAGCGACAGCAGCCACGTGTTCGGCACCAGCCAGGCCAGCAGCAGGCCGCCGAACAGCACCCCGTACATGACCGGCAGTGGCGGCGTGCGGAAGCGGCGGGTGATCTCGACGGCGGCGAGCACGGCGACGAGCACCCCGGCGAACACGATCGCGTTGACCACCCACGTCGTGCCGAACAGCAGCGCGAAGCCCGTCACGCTCTTGGTCTCCAGCAGCAGGAACGCCACCCCGAGCAGGAACAGGTCGGCGTAGGGGCGCATCCGCCGGTAGGGCCCGGCGACGACGCGGACGGCGATCAGGCTGACCGCGAGGATCAGGCCGAGCGTGATGAGGTAGAGGGACGGGATGTCGCCGTCCTTCAGGTAGAGGAACGGCCGGTCGTCACCGGTCGGCGGCGGGGTGCCCGCGGCGGCGCCCGCCCACTCCCCCGCGCACCGCTGCGCCGACGCCGTCGCGCCCGCCGTGATCACGGCCTGCTGGCCCGCCGTGCTGACCACGTCGACGCACGGCTTGTGGCCGAAGGCGTTCTGCACGGTCGAGGCGAGCCGGTCGACGAGCCAGCTCTCGCGGTAGTAGTTGTACATCGAGAAGGTCCCGGTGGGCTTGAGGTGCGCCCGGGCGGCCCGCATGGCCTCCTCGGTGAACAGGTAGCTCTCCAGCCGCAGCGAACTGGCCCCCGACACGAGCGTGAGCGAGTCGGGCAGGGCGAACAGGATCAGGTCGTACTTGTCGCCGGTCCGTTCCAGGAAGGCGCGGCCGTCGGTGACGTGGGTGGTCACCCGGGGATCGTCGTAGGGCTTGTCCGGGTGCAGGGAGCCGCCGAGTTCGCGGAGTTTGGGGTCGATCTCGACGGCGTCGACGTGGGTGGCGCCCTTGGACAGGGCGATCGCCACGTCCGTGCCGCTGCCCGCGCCGACGATGAGCACGTTCTTGGGCGGGGTGCTCGCCCGCTCGTACGGCAGGCCGTACTGGCGCTCCCACTGCAGCCGGGCGGCGGCGGGCACGGCCTGCTGGTGCGGGATGCCGTTCACGGAGATGTCGGTGACGGGCACGCCGAGCTGCTGGAACTGCTTGTAGGTGACCTTGTAGTACGGCGACCAGAACGCCCCGGCGGTCAGCGTCTCGGCCAGCAGCAGCCCCACGACCGCCAGCGACGGCACGGTGACGAGCCCGAGATAGATGATCCGCGGCCGGGGCACCAGCAGCACACCGTAGGCGGCGGCCGCGATCAGCCCCCAGAACACCGGCGGCGCGCTCAGGAACGACAGCGCGGTGAAGAGCGCGATCCCCGAGAGGCTGCCGATCAGGTCGTAGCGGTAGGCCTCCAGCCGGGGCAGCTCGGGGAAGCAGCGCCCGACCAGCTCGGCCGGGCCCATCAGCACGAGCGCCGCCGCGCAGAAGATCACCGGCAGGATCAGCCACGCGGGCGGTCCCGTGGTCTGCAGGCTGGTCCAGTAGAGGACGCCCTCGGTGTTGCGGTCGACGGTCACCGGAAAGGTCAGCACGACGAAGACCAGGCCGAACAGGATGACCGGCGAATAGTACGGCTGCCGCCGCGCCCGCCCCACGCGCAGGAACCCCAGCCCGATGCCGAGGAACGACCCGAGAAGCACGAAATTGGTGAAATAGCTGAGATGCACGATGTTCGATCCGGTCCACCGGATCAGCGCCAGCTCCAGGAAGAGCATGAACGCACTGGCGAGAATGAGCCTCGGCCGCACCGCCAGCCAGTGATCGCCGTCCTCGCCCGCTACCGTCTTTTGTGCCTGGAGCGTCATGCCGCCTCACGCTAGTGAACGGACCGGGAACAAGGAAGCCTGACAGCGGGAATGAATATCGTCCCCTTGGCGGCTTTTACGGCATTTCAGCAGGTCAAAGCCCATGAGATGCGCTGGACACGCCCGGACAGATGAAGGAATCTTGGGAGGTTCATTTCCCTCCGAACATTCCGGTGGTGCCCCATGCGCGTTCTGATCCAGCTGCGCCCCTCCCCCGATCTGGTCGCGGCAGTCGCCGATCCCGGCCAGACCGCCACCACGGCCGACGTCGCGGACGGCCTGCCCGGAGTCGAGCTCGACCACGCCTTCACGCCCGTGCCCCTCCCCCGGCCCGTCCCGCCGCCCGGCGGCGACCCGCTGTCACTCAACCAGCCGCTGGACTTCTCCCTGGCGGCCGAGGACGCCTCGGTGCTGGTTCGCGGCACGATCTCCGACGACGAGCTCCTGACCCGCGTGACCCTCCTGCCCACCCTCCGGCCCGACGTCGTCGGCGTCTACGCCGATCCGGTCGTCGAGTCCTCGCTCACCTGCGGCGGCGACGCGCCGTTCGGCGACTGGCACGACGTCGAACGGCTGCTCAACGTCCCCGGACTGCACGCCGAGGGACTGGACGGCTCCGGGGTGACCCTGGCCGTGCTCGACACCGGCATCAACGCCGCCCATGTCGCCAGGCAGCTCGGCCGGGGCGTCACGCTCGACGCCCAGCGGAGCTGGAACCCCACGGGCGTCGAGGGCCGGGCGGGCGAGTTCGAGGTCGCCCATGGCACGATGTGCGCCTTCGACACGCTCATCGGCGCGCCGCAAGCGTCGCTGATCGACATCCCGGTGCTGCGCTCCACCCGTCCTGGCGGCTCGGCGCTCGACGGGCTGCTGTCGGACGCCGTGGCCGCGTTCGCGCACCTGCGCATGGTGCTGGAGGCGCAGCCCGAGGAGTCGAGGGCGCTGGTGATCAGCAACTCGTGGGGGTCGTTCTCCCCCGAGTGGGATTTCCCCGTCGGCCATCCGGGCAACTACTCGGACAACGCGGCGCACCCGTTCAACCTGATGATCTCCAGCCTCGACAGCGCGGGCGCCGACGTGCTGTTCGCGGCCGGCAACTGCGGGCGCGAGTGCCGCGACGGCCGGTGCGCCTACCCGAACCGGCCGATCACCGGCGCGAACTCCCATCCCAGGGCCCTGTCGATCGGCGGCGTCGACGTGAGCGGCACCCGGGTCGGCTACTCCTCGCAGGGGCCGGGGCGGCTGACCGCCCGCAAGCCCGACATCTGCGCTTACACCCATTTCTCCGGGTCCAAGGCGTTCGGCGATGCCGAGCCCGACTCGGGCACCTCGGCCGCGACTCCGGTCGCGGCCGGGCTGGTCGCGGCGATCCGTACGCTCTGGCCCACCTCGCGGCTGCGGCCCGCGCAGTTGCGCGCGCTGCTCCGCCGAACAGGCGAGGACCGCAGCGAGGTGGGCTTCGACTACGACTACGGCTACGGGATCGTCGACACCACCGGGATCATCGCCGCGCTCCAGCGCCGGGCCAGAAGCATGTCCTGACGGAGTGCCGTGGTGGCGGTGACCGCCTCAGGCGTTCTCCTGGTTGAACACCCGCGTCCCGACCGTGACGCTGACCAGGGCGAAGGCCACGGTCACCGCCACCCCGACGCCGACCGTGCCGGTGGCGTAATGTCCGGCGAACAGATCACGCAGCGCCTCCAGGACATACCGGAACGGGCTGATGTGCGAGAGCGCGTCCAGCCAGCCGGGCGCCATCGACATGGGCAGGAACGCGCCCGACAGCAGGACCAGCGGCAGCACCGCGGTGCTCATCACCGGCGCGAAGAGCTGGTCATCGAGCGTCAGCGCGACCGCGTACGACAGCGCGGCCAGGCTGAGCCCGAGCACGACCACCAGCACGAGCCCGGCCGCCACCCCCGTGGCCGGGGCGCGCAGGCCGAACGCGTAGCCGACCGCGACCAGCAGCACGGCCTGGATGATGAGCGTGACCGCGTTGTTGAGCACCCGGCCGAGCAGCAGGGCCAGGCGGCTGGCCGGGGTGACGCGCATGCGCTCCAGCACGCCCGAGCGTTTCTCGAAGACCACGCCGAACCCGGCCATGCCGGTGCTCATCAGGCCGAGCTGGATGATCAGGCCCGGCACCAGCGTCTCCCAGGTGCCGATCGTGGCGAAGATGGGCCCGAACAGCACGAGGAAGACCAGCGGCTGGATGACTCCGAAGATGATGGCGATCTTCTGCCGCAGCGTGCTTCGCAGGTTGTGACGGAACAGCAGATAGGTCTCGCGCAGCATCAGACGCCCGCCTCCTCGCGCAGGGACCTGCCGGTGATGTCCAGGAACACGTCGTCGAGCGTGCGCCCACCGGTCTTGAGCTCGGCCGGGGCGCCCTCGGCCACGATGCGGCCGTGGTCGATGATCAGCAGCCGGTCGCACAGGGCGTCGGCCTCGTCGAGGTAGTGCGTGGTCAGGAAGACCGTCACGCCCTGCTCGGCGCGCAGCGCCCGGATGTGCTCCCACAGGTTGGCCCGGCTCTGCGGGTCGAGCCCGGTCGTCGGCTCGTCCAGGAACAGCAGCACGGGCCGGTGCAGCAGGGCGAACGCGATGTCGAAGCGGCGCCGCTGGCCGCCGGACAGGGCGCCTCCGGGTCTGGACTCCAGGCCGGTCAGGTCGAGCCGGGCCAGCACCTCGCGTACCCGCGGCCCGGCTTCGTCGCGGGAGAGGCCGTACAGCATGGCCTGGAGTTCGAGCTCCTCCCCGAGCGGGGCGGCCGGGTTGATCCCTCCGCCCTGCGACACGTAGCCGATGCGGCGGCGCACCTCGCGGGCGTCGCCCAGCAGGTCGTGGCCCGCCACCGTGGCGGTGCCCGACGTGGGCTGGAGCAGCGTGGTCAGCATGCGCATGGTCGTGGTCTTTCCGGCGCCGTTGGGGCCGAGGAAGCCGACGATCTCGCCGGGCTCCACCGATATGTCCACACCCTTGACGGCTTCGACGCCGCCTTTGAAGGTCTTGCGCAGACCTACGGTCTTGATCATTTTCATCGCCTCCAAAAATAGAGTAGCCACAATTTTGGTGCCGCTGCAATATTGGTAGCATGGAGGCATGGACGAGGGGCTGCGCGAGCGGAAGAAGCGGGAGACCAGGCAGCGCATCGCCGACATGGCGATGGGGCTGTTCATGATCCACGGATTCGACAACGTTACCGTCGCGCAGGTGGCGCGGGCCGCCGACGTGTCGGTCAACACGGTGTTCAACTACTTCGGCACCAAAGAGGACCTGTTCGCCGACCGGCAGGACGAGGTGGTGGACCTGTCGAGCAAGGTGGTGCGCGAGCGGCGGCCCGGCGAGAGCATCGTGGCCGCCTTCCGGCGCGACTACTTCGACGCGCTCGACACCCGCGAGTGGCGATACGGGATGGGCGAGGGCGCCGAGGTGTTCGGCCGGATGGTCGAGGAGAGCGCGGCGCTGATCGCCAAAATGCGCGAGGTGGAGCACATCTCCACCACCAACCTGGCGGCCATCATCGCCGAGGAGACCGGCGCCGGGCCCGACGACCTCACTCCGCAGCTCGTGGCGGACCAGATCCTGAGCACGACGCGACTGCTGACACGGCACGCGCTACGGCGCAAGATGGCGGGCGAGCAGTGGCAGGAGATCTGGGCGGACGTGCGCACGCAGGCGGCGAGGGCGTTCGACCTGCTGGAGTCGGGGATCGGCGGCTATGGCCGCCGATCGCTAGTCGTCGAGGCCGCCGAGGATGGCGGCGCCACCGAAGACCACCAACATGATCGCGTAGAGGCCGATCACCGCTAGCATCAGGCAGGTGCTGACGATGCCGCAGACGCGGCCGGCCGACACCATGCCCCGATTCTCATAGATGTAGCCGCTCTGGTCGATCTCCCGAAGCGCCTTGGTGCCCATCGACCAGGCGAAGGGGCCGATGAACGTACAGACGACCAGGCTCAGGATGCCCAGAACCAGGATCGTGGTGCCGTTGGGGTGCGTCTGAGGCGGTGGCCCGTAGTAGGAGGGGCCGTAGTTGGGATAGGACATCTGCACTCGCCCCCGTTGTCGATTAGGCGGTTTTTTATACCACAGGCGCTCTGCCGTCCGCAGTTGACCAAACGCTTGCTACACTCGCCGCATGCTCCGGGTTCTGAGGCTCTTCCTCCATCGGCTGGCGGCGGCCAAGTGGTTCATGAGGGCCGGTCCCAAGTTCATGCCGCAGCTCGACCGGACCGTGCACCGGCTGACCCGGGGACGGCTGCTCAGCAACAATCCGGTCATCCCGACGCTGATCCTGGTCACCACGGGCGCCAAGTCCGGTCTGCCGCGCAGCTCGCCGCTCGCCTGCCTGCCCGAACCAGAGGGCACCCTCCTCGTGGTGGGCAGCAACTTCGGCCAGGACCACCACCCGGCGTGGAGCGGCAACCTGCTGAAGACGCCCAGGGCCACGGCCAGCTTCCGGGGGAAGGACTTCCCCGTCACCGCCACGCTGCTGACCGGCGCCGACCGCGAGGCGGCGTGGCCGTGGCTGATCGAGCGGTGGCCGCTGTTCGACCGCTACACCGAGGTGTCCGGGCGGGAGCTGCGGGTCTTCCGCCTGACACCGACACAGTGATCTCCTGCGTCATCATGGTGGGGCAACTTTTCCCTCTCTAGGAGCCCCTTCCCGTGCGTGAACGCACCCGAGCCTTCGTCGAGCACCAGCGTTTCCAGCGGTTCATCGTCGGCGTCATCCTGCTCAACGCGGCCACCCTCGGCCTCGAAACCGTGCCCGCCGTGGTCGAGAACTACGGTCACCTGCTGACCGTGGTCGATCATGCGGCGCTCTACATCTTCGTGGCCGAACTGCTCGCGAAGATCTACGTCGAACGCTCGCGCTTCCCGCGTGATCCGTGGAACATCTTCGACACCGTGATCGTGGCGATCGCCCTGGCCCCCTTCACGAGCGGCCTGTCGGTGCTGCGCTCCCTGCGCATCCTGCGGGCGCTGCGCCTGCTGTCGGTGGTGCCCAGCCTGCGCCGGGTCGTCTCGGCCCTGCTGCGCGCCATGCCCGGCATGAGCTCGATCGTGCTGCTGCTCTCCCTGGTCCTGTACGTGGCCGCCGTCATGGCCACCAAGTTGTACGGCGACACGGCGCCGAACCGCTTCGGCAGCCTGCCCACCTCGCTGTTCACCCTCTACCAGACGATGACGGGCGACGACTGGGGCAACATCGCCAGGGAGGTGATGAACACCCACCCCACGGCCTGGATCTTCTTCACGATCTTCATCCTGGTCTGCACGTTCGTCGTGCTCAACCTGTTCATGGCCGTCGTGGTGAGCGCCATGGAGGAGGAGTCGGCCGCCGAGCGCGCGGAGCAGGACGTCGACACCGCGGCCTCGCTCCAGCTGATTCTGGCCGAGCTGACGGCGCTCCGCAAAGAGGTCACCGAGCTGCGCGAAGAGCGGAACATGCTCGAACAGGCGGGGGCCGCGGCGGCCGCTCGATCAAACGGAAACGGGGGCGGAGGTGGCGGCGGCGGCCGCTCGGTCAAGCGGGGACGGCGGTAGGCGCGGCGGGCTTGTAGACCACCCGCCAGAGGGCGACCGCCAACAGCAGAGCCACCACGCTCCACGCCGGCACCAGGCCCGCGATCGCGGCGACCAGCAGCGGCACCACGATCGAGGGCACGGCCCAGCCCCAGATCCACCGGCGCCCGGCGCGGCTGGCCACACCGAGCACTGTGGAGGCGGCGAAGTAGACGGCGAGGCCACCGCACAGCACCCACGAGATCCCGCCGTGCAGATGCTCGGCGGGCGCGGACGCCACCACGCCGAGCCCCGCCGCGGTCGCGGTGATGCCCGCCGTCATCGCGTAGTGCGCGGGCAGCGCGATGTACGGCTTGAGCCCCCGCTCGTGGATCTCGGGCACGGCGCTCAGGCCGTACTGGAGGGTGAGCCACCACAGCGACACGATCAGCCCGAACCCGGCCACGGCGGCCAGGCCGAGCGGCCAGTCCCAGCTGAGCCCGGAGGAGGCGATCACGACCTGCATGACCGCCTCGCCCAGCACGATGATGACGAACAGCCCGAGCCGCTCGCCCAGGTGCGCGGGGTCGAGCACAGCGACCTTCGGCGCCTCCAGGTAGCGCGCCTCCAAGATCTTCCCGCCCCTGGCCGCCCGGCGCAGCTCGCGCGCCCTGAGCCGATCGGCCTGTGCCGTCATCTCCTTGACCAACCGCTCCGGCCGGCGGCTCTGCAGGATGGAGAAGGTGACGTCCAGCGCGATGCCGAGGCCCCACAGGTAGTAGCGCCACTCGCCCTCCACCCCGAGCGAGGCGAACCACGGTGTGAGGCCCGCGCCGAGCTGGGCCGCGGGCCAGGCGGTCATCACCGTGCTGGCCGCCTGGAGCGACCGGGAGGCGCTGACCCGGCAGGTGATGTAGGCGGCGATGAACCACTTGTCGTGCGTGCCCACGCCGGGGATGGCGTGGGCGACGTCGGGGGCCGCCGCCGCCATGACCGCGATGCCGAACATCCCGATCAGCATGCTGCGCAGGTGCGTCTTCTCGGCGCGGACGTTGGAATAGAGCGTCAGGGACGTCCAGATGCTCCACACCGCGTAGTAGAGGATGGCGAACAGCGCCACATCGCCCCAAGTCGGGTGCTGCAGGCGGTGCGCCAGCTGGGCGACCGCCACCACCACGACGAGGTCGAAGAACAATTCCAGCCAGCTGGCATGCCGCTCACCCACGCCACTCGCGGCGCCGTCACTCACGGCTTCCGCGCTACTCGCGGCTCCTGCATCACTCACGGCTAACGAGAATAGAACTCCACGACCAGCTGCTCGTCCACCGGGACGCTGATCTGCTCGCGCTCGGGCCTGCTGACCAGCGTGAACCGCAGGTCGGAATGATCGACGGACAGGTAGGCCGCGATCCGCTCGTCGGCGTACACGCCCTCGGCGGCGGCCACGAACGGCTGCATCCGCCGTGAGCGCTCCCGCACGGTGATGACCTGGCCGGGCTTGACCAGGTAGCTGGGAATGTCCACCTTGCGGCCGTCAACGGCGATGTGGCCGTGGTTGACGTACTGCCTGGCCGCGTAGATCGACGGGGCCAGGCCGGCCCGCAGCACCAGCGAGGCCAGGCGGGTCTCCAGCAGCGTGACCAGCTCGGCACCCGACGCGCTCGGCTTGCGCACGGCGAGGTCCCAGTAGCGGCGCAGCTGCCGCTCCGACACGTCGTAGTACCAGCGCAGCTTCTGCTTCTCCAACAGCCGCAGCCCGTAGTCGCCGGAGTTGCGGCGGTTGGTCTTGCGGCCGTGCTCGCCCGGCGGGTAGGGGCGCTGCTCGAAGTAGCGGACGGCCTTCTTGGTCAGCGGGACGCCCGCGCGACGTGACAGTCGCACCTTCGGACCGGTGTAGCGCACGTTCACCTCATGTGGTTAGGTAGTCCTTACTTAGGCAAGGCTAACCTATAGCGAAGCGAGATCTCAAGGAGGCGCCATGCTCACGATCCCCGAGCGGATCCGCACTCTTGCCGCGTCGGCGAGCGTCGCCCGCCTGTCCGTCGACGGCGCCCCCGCGCCCGCCCGCGGCGGGGTCGACGAGCGGGGCCGCCCGGTGCTGCTGGTGCGGCCGGGCGAGGCGCTGCACGGCCTGCGCGACGACGCCGTCGTCGCGGTGAACCTGACCGCCATGCGCGTGCTCGGCCAGGTCTCGCATCCCCGTGGGCTGCTCGAGGTGCAGGGATGGGCACAGGCGGTGCCCGAGAGCGAGGCGCGCGGGGCCGCCGTCGCGGTCGCGGCGCACACCGCCGACGAGGCCCTGTTCGAGGCGCTGGAGAGGTACGGGCGGCCGGACGCGCCCCGGCTGCTGCGGCTCGATGTCGGCCAGGTGGTGTACCTGACCGGGCACGACTCCGGAGTGCTGGACGCCGACGACTACCTCGACGCCATCCCCGATCCACTGGCCACCACCGCCGAGCGCGTGCTGGCCCACATCAACGAATCGCACCGGGCCCAGCTCGCGGGTGGGGTGGCCAAGCACCTGGGCGGGGACGCCAGGGACGTGTGGCTGTGGGAGCTGGACCGCTACGGCGCGACGGTCCGGGCGGACGAGCAGCTCGTACGCTTCGCGTGGCCGGCCCCCGCGCACACCGCGCTCTGCCTGGAGACCGCGCTGCGCGGCCTGCTGTGCGCGTGTTGACTGCCCTGCCGACCGTGAGGGGTTCGCGGCGCTGAGCGTCAGGGGGACGTGCCGGGGAACTTGATCACGATTCGCCGGGAGTCGCCCGAGATGGGGTGCCGAGTTACTATCATCGGCGCCTGTGGATCACACAGAGCGGCGCAGGCGGATTCTGATGGTCGCCGGACTGATGGCCGGTTGCCTGATGCTGGCCACCGCGGCGATCCTCGTCGGCGGCGTCTTCCCCGGGACACAGCTCACTATGGCCGGCCTGCCCGACCGTGGCCACCACCCGGGCCCGGCACGGCGCGAGCCGGGAGCGATCGAGTCGAAGCTCGCCCGCTATCGCGTCCCGGTCACGCGTCCGGTCCAGTCCACGCCGCCCCCCGCGGACCCCGCGCCCACCCGCCGGACCAGGAGGACCGCCCCGCCCACCCCTGCCGCCACCCGGGCGACCGGCAGCCCGCACCCCCAGGCCAGCCCCACCCGGAGCGCGTCACCGACCCCGCGGCCCAACGGCACGGCCATCGCCACGCTGCAGCCCGCGCTGCCCGAGGCGGCCATGGGCCACACGCAACCACCGAGGAGCATCCCCTCGGACCGGATCACGCCACCGCGCAAGACGAAGAAGCCCTGGCCGAGCCGGCACCCCCACCGGTGAGAGCCTGACCGAACCGCATCCCCAGCGGTGCGGGCCTGACCGCCGCCGACCGCCAGGAAGCGGCCTTGAAGCCGACCGTCAGGAAGTGACCTTGAGGCGGGCGATCATGCTCTCGTCGACGGCGTCCGGCGAGAGCACGTGGTCGAGGACCATGACCGCGCACCCGCTGATGCCCGCCCCGGCGCCCAGCCTGCTGGGCTCGATGCGCAGCCGGCGGGTGGCCAGCGCGGTGCCGCGGCGGTAGACGACCTCGCGGATGCTCGACACCAGCGGCCCGAACGCCTCGGCCACGTCGCCACCGAGTACCACGACCGACGGGTTGAGGATGTTGACGGCGATGGCCAGGACCTCGCCGATCCGGCGGCCCGCCTCGCGGACGATCGCCATCGTCTCGGCGTCCCCGGCGCGCACCAGCGCGGTCACGTCGGCGATGGTCTTGACGTCCTTGCCCGCGGCCCGCAGGTCGCGCAGCAGCGCGGTGCCACTGGCGACCGAGTCGACGCAGTCGATGTTGCCGCAGCGGCACAGCACGCCGCCGCCGTCGCGTACGGGGATGTGGCCGATCTCGCCCGCCGCGCCGAGCGCGCCGCGCAGGATCTCGCCGCCCGCGATGACGCCCGCGCCGATCCGGGTGGACACCTTGACGAACATCAGGTCGTCCAGGTCGGGATAGGCGCCCCGGTGCTCGCCGATGGCCAGCAGGTTGACGTCGTTGTCGATGAGTACGGGCACCGGGAAGCGTTCGCGGACCACCGGCGGGATCACCACGCCCGTCCACGAGGCCATCACCCTGGCGCTCTCGGTGCGGCCCTGCGCGAACTCGACCGTGGCGGGCATGCCCATGCCCACGCCCCGCAGCATCGAGCGCGGCCGGTCGCCGAGGAGTTCGTCCCAGGTGTCCATGACGAGCGGCAGCACCACGTCGGGGCCCTGCTCGACGTCGATGGCGAAGTCGCGCCCCTCGAGCTCGCGGCCGGCCAGGTCGCAGACCGCCACCCGCGTACGGGTGGCGCCGAGGGCGGCCACCAGCACCACGCCGCCGACGGCGTTGAACTCCAGCCGGACCGGGGGCCGGCCGCCGGTGGACGGCGCGTCGGCCCGCTCCACGACCAGACCGCGGTCGAGCAGCTCGCCGACTCGCAGTTGCACCGCGGGGCGGGACAGACCGGTCACCCGGCCCAGATCCGCTCGCGTCACGGCCTCACCGGTGCGAATGAGGCGGAGCACCTCGCCACTCGTGGCGAGCGTCGCGGCGGTACGTCGAGGCATCCGCCAAGTGAATCACAGGAGGTTAGGTAATGAAAAGTCTCGACTTTTTTATCTCAAATAGCAAAACTCTGCTTGTGTAGTTACCCAACTCTGGCTAGTGTCCGTTCTGTCCCTGCTTGGTAGATCATCGGAGTTCCCAGCCGTGTCCCCCTCTCCCACCCCCGCCACCGCGCACGCCGCTGACCTTGTCGTCTTCGGCGGCACCGGCGACCTGTCCATGCGCAAGCTGCTCCCGGCGCTCTACCACAGCGACGTGGAGGGCCGGCTCTCGCCCGAGACGCGGATCATCGCCATGTCCCGGGGCGGGCTGACCGACGAGGACTTCCGCGGCAAGGTGGACGCCGAGGTACGGGACCAGGTCCCGGCCGACCTCGGCGCGTGGCAGCGCTTCCTGGGCCGCCTGCACCACGTGTCCGTCGACGTGGGCGGCACGAACCGGTCCGGCTGGCGCGCGCTGGCCGCCCTGCTGGGCGGGCACGAGCAGCGCGACCGGGTGTTCTACCTGGCCAGCCCGCCGATGACGTTCGGGCCGTTCTGCCGCGAACTGGACCAGGCGGGCCTGGTGACGCCCCGCTCGCGGGTGGTGCTGGAGAAGCCGCTCGGCCGCGACCTGGCCAGCGCCCAGCGGATCAACGAGGAGGTCGGCGCCATCTTCGACGAGGCGCAGATCTTCCGCATCGACCACTACCTGGGCAAGGAGACCGTGCAGAACCTGCTCGTGCTCCGCTTCGCCAACGCCTTCCTGGAGCCGATCTGGAACTCCCTCTGGATCGACCACGTGCAGATCACCGCCGCCGAGACCGTGGGCACGCCCGGCCGGCGCGGCTACTACGACCAGGCCGGCGCGCTGCGCGACATGGTGCAGAACCACCTGCTCCAGCTGCTCTGCATGACCGCCATGGAGCCGCCGGCCCGCAACGACCGCGAGGCGATCCGCGACGAGAAGGTGAAGGTGCTCCAGGCGCTGCGGCCCATCACCGGCACCGAGGTCGACCGCTTCACCGTGCGCGGCCAGTACACCGAGGCCGACGGCATGCCCGGCTACCTGGACGAGCCCGCCTCCACCCCGCCCACCGAGGCCTCGCGCCGGGTGGAGACGTTCACCGCGATCCGCGCCGAGGTCAAGAACTGGCGATGGGCCGGGGTGCCGTTCTACCTGCGTACCGGCAAGCGCCTGCCGCGCCGGGCGTCGGAGATCGTGGTGCAGTTCAAGGACGTGCCGCACTCCATCTACCCCGGCGGCTCGCCGAACCGGCTCGTCCTGCGGCTGCAGCCGGAAGAGGGCATCGAGCTGCACATCATGGCCAAGGAGCCGGGAGCGGGCGAGGTGGCGCTCAAGCCGGTGCCGCTGAGCCTCAGCTTCGGCAAGACGTTCACCGCGCGCGTACCGGAGGCGTACGAGCGGCTGCTCATGGACGTGCTGGCGGGCAACCCGACGCTGTTCATGCGCCGTGACGAGGTGGCCGCGGCCTGGCAGTGGATCGACCCGATCCTGGCCGCCTGGGAGTCGTCCGCCGAACTGCCCGAGCCCTACCCCGCCGGGTCCACCGGACCGGCGGGCGCCCACGAGCTGCTCGCCCGCAGCGGTCGCGAGTGGCACGAAGAGGACCAAGCGTGAACAAGCCGACTTGGGGTCGAGGACCCACTGAAGGAGGGTCTATGCACCCCGTCGTCCAGGAGATCACCGACAGGATCACCGAACGCAGCCGAGCCAGCCGCACCGTCTACCTGGAGCGGATCCGGCGCGAAGGTGAAGCCGCCCGCGCCAAGGGCCCGGCCCGCGCGCACCTCGGCTGCGCCAACCTGGCACATGGCTTCGCCGCCGCGCCGGCCGCCGACAAGCCCCTCCTGATGGGTACGGCCAAGCCCGGCGTGGCGATCGTGACCAGCTACAACGACATGCTCTCCGCGCACCAGCCGTACGAGACGTACCCGGCCGAATTGAAGGCGGCGGTGCGCGCGGCCGGTGGCGTGGCGCAGGTGGCGGGCGGCGTGCCCGCGATGTGCGACGGCATCACCCAGGGCCGCGCCGGTATGGAGCTGTCGCTCTACAGCCGGGACGTGATCGCCATGTCGGCCGCGATCGCGCTGTCGCACGACATGTTCGACGCGTCGCTGCTGCTGGGCGTCTGCGACAAGATCGTGCCGGGCCTGCTGATCGGGGCGCTGCACTTCGGGCACCTGCCCGCGATCTTCGTGCCGGCCGGCCCGATGACCTCGGGGCTGCCGAACAAGGTCAAGGCCCGCACCCGGCAGCTGTTCGCCGAGGGCAAGGTGGGCCGGGACGAGCTGCTCGACGCCGAGGCCAAGTCGTACCACTCCCCCGGCACCTGCACCTTCTACGGCACCGCCAACTCCAACCAGGCGCTGATGGAGGTCATGGGCCTGCACCTGCCGGGCTCGACGTTCGTCAACCCGCACACCGAGCTGCGGCACGCGCTGACCGAGGCGGCCGGGCGCCGGGCGGTGGAGATCACCGCGCACGGCCCCGAGTACACCCCGGTCGGCGAGCTGGTCGACGAGAAGTCGATCGTGAACGCCTGCGTGGCGCTGCTGGCCACCGGCGGCTCCACCAACCACACGCTGCACCTGGTCGCCATGGCCGCCGCCGCGGGCATCGTCCTGACCTGGGACGACCTGGCCTGCCTGTCGGCCGTCGTGCCCTCGCTGACCAAGATCTACCCGAACGGCCAGGCGGACGTGAACCACTTCCGCGACGCCGGCGGCATGCAGGTGCTCATCGGCGACCTGCTGGACGAGGGCCTGCTGCACGCCGACGTGCTGACCGTGGCCGGGCGTGGGCTGGACCACTACCGGTCGGCTCCGACACTGTCCGACGGGAAGCTGACCTGGTCGGAGGTGACCGGCGGCAGCGCCGACCTCGACGTGCTGCGGCCGGTGGCCGCGCCGTTCTCCGCCGACGGCGGCATCCACATGGTCGAGGGCAACCTGGGCCGGGCCGTCAGCAAGGTGTCGGCGGTCAAGGCCGAGCACCTGGTGATCGAGGCGCCGGCCAAGGTGTTCGACGACCAGCTCGAACTGCTGCGCGCCTTCGAGGCGGGCGAGCTGGACGGGCAGGACTTCGTCGCGGTCATCCGCTACCAGGGGCCGAGCGCGAACGGCATGCCCGAGCTGCACAAGCTCACGCCGCCGCTGGCCGTACTGCTCGATCGGGGGCAGCGGGTGGCGATCGTGACCGACGGCCGCATGTCGGGCGCCTCCGGCAAGGTGCCCGCGGCCATCCACCTGTCGCCCGAGGCGGCGGACGGCGGGCCGATCGCGCTGGTCCGCGAGGGCGACGTGATCAGGCTCGACTCGGCGGCGGGGACGCTGGAGGTGCTGGTCCCGGCCGAGGAGCTGGCCCGGCGCACGCCCGGCGGACGGCCGCTGAGCGACGCGCAGTGGGTGGGGACCGGGCGCGAGCTGTTCGCGACGTTCCGCCGCATGGCGGGGCACGCGGAGCAGGGGGCGGGGATCTTCGGGATCAGCGGCGCCGAGTCGCCGGACCACGGCCCCGGACTGGGCTTCCCCGCCGAGGCGGGCGCCTCTCACCTGGAGTCGGGCGCCCCTCGCGGGCGGCACGCGAGCATCGCCAGGTGAACATCGTGCTCTTCAGTTCTCCGCGGCGCGTCGGCGAGCCGTCGTGAGCGCGTTCGATCTGCCGTGGCTGGTCGCCGACATCGGCGGCACCAACGCCCGGTTCGGGCTGGTCACCTCGCCGGGAGCGCGGCCGTCGCACGTCGCGGTCCTGGCGGGGGCCGACTACGCCACTCTCCCGGAAGCCGTAGCCGCCTACCTCGCGCAGCACGCGGGCGGAGTGCGGCCGGGGGCGGCGTGCCTGGCCGTGGCCGGACCCGTCGAGGGCGAGCGCTACGCGCTGACGAACTCGGCCTGGAGCGGCTCGGCGAGCGACCTCGGCCTGCCGTACACGATGATGCTGAACGACTTCGAGGCGCTGGCCGTCTCGCTGCCCCGTCTGGAGGCCAGCGACCTGGCGTCCCTGGGCGGCCCGGAACCCGCCCACGGCGTCAAGGCCGTGCTCGGGCCCGGCACCGGGCTCGGTGTCGCCGGGCTGGTGCCCACCGACGGCGGCTGGACGCCGGTCTCCGGCGAGGGCGGGCACGTCACGATACCGGTGCGCGACGACCGGGAGCGGGAGATCGTCCGGGTGCTCCGCGCCGGGGGCCTGGACCACGTGGTGGCCGAGCATGTGCTGTCGGGCCCCGGCCTGGTGGTGCTGCACCGGGCCCTCGCCGAGGTCAACGGCGTCGACGCGCCTCGCCTGTCGTCGGCGGACATCGTGGCGCGGCTGGACGACTCGCTGTGCGCGGAGACGGTCGAGGTGTTCTGCGGGATGCTGGGGAGTTTCGCCGGGAACGTGGCGCTGACCCTCGGCGCCCGGGGTGGCGTCTATCTCGGCGGCGGAGTGCTGCCCCGTATCGTGGAGCGCGTGCGTACCAGCGACTTCCGAGCCAGGTTCGCCGACAACCCGGACATGGCCGGCTACCTGTCGGCCATCGCGACCACGCTCATCGTCGCCCCGCAACCGGCGCTGACGGGCGCCGCCGCCTGGCTGGCGCAGCGCGCCGCAGGAGAGCGGCTGCCCTCGGGCGGCCGAGTAAATGAGCTGTACCCATTGAGGAGAGAACTTTCATGAGCCTGCTCGATCTCGCCCCCGTCATCCCCGTCGTGGTGATCGACGACGTGGAGACGGCCGTGCCGCTGACGCGGGCGCTCGTCGCGGGCGGCCTGCCGGTCATCGAGGTGACCCTGCGTACGGCGGGCGCGCTGGAGGCCATCGCCAGGATCGCCGCCGAGGTGCCGGAGGCCACGGTCGGTGCCGGAACAATCCGGACTTCTGATGATATTGCGGCGTCTTTGGCGGCTGGGGCGAAGTTCCTGGTCTCGCCCGGGACGACGCTGACCCTGGCCGACGCGCTGGACGCGAGCGGGCTGCCGTACCTGCCGGGCGCGGCGACCGCCTCCGAGGCGATGGCGCTGGCCGAGCGGGGGCTGAAGGAGCTGAAGTTCTTCCCCGCGGAGCCCGCGGGCGGCGTGGCGTACCTGAAGGCGCTGTCGGCGCCGCTGCCGGATGTGCGGTTCTGCCCCACGGGCGGCATCAGGCCGGCCACCGCGCCCGACTACCTCGCGCTGCCGAACGTCGGCTGCGTCGGCGGCACCTGGCTGACCCCGGCCGACGCCCTGGCCGCGGGCGACTGGGGCCGGGTGGAGAAGCTGGCCTCCGAGGCCGCCGCCCTCCGCTGAGGCACCCGCCCCCAACGCGTTCTATACGGCACCTATACGGCCGCTGAGCAGCCTGAGCCTGACTGGCTTTTCGCGTCGCAGCGGAGGTGGACGGTGTTCAAGAAGCCTTGGGGGCCACCGCTCTCCGTCGCCCCGCCACTGACGCCCGGTGCCTACTCGGAGAGCATAGTGATCACTCCTCGCTACACCTACGACCCCTTCAGCAGCCGCAGCTGATTTCCGGAAGGGAACCCGCGACTCCATCGCCCTGAACTTCTTCCTCGCCGTGCCCGCCGCCTTCGGCTGACAATCGGGCTTGACATCGGCGGGAGCCGTCATAAAGGCTTCCGTCGATGTTGGCGTTGCATGGGTTGACGGGAAAAGAACCATCGTGCACATTTAAGCGACTTTGATCTTCTTTGTGCACTTTAGCCTTGTCCGGGGGCGCGATGGAGTTCGCCGTTCTGGGGCCGCTTGACATCTCGGCCGATGCCCAGTCCTTACCACTCGGCGCCGGAAAACAGCGTGCCCTGCTCGCCGAACTCCTCTGCCGTCCGGGGCGCCCCGTCTCCCCCGCCACGCTCATCCAGGCGCTCTGGGGCCAGAGCCAGCCCCGCACCGCGCCGGACAACCTCCGGCTCTACGTGCACCAGCTCCGCAGGACGCTGGGCCACGACCGGATCACCCGCACCGCCGCAGGCTACGTACTCACCCTCCATCCGGGCGAGCTCGACGCGGACAGGTTCGAGGAGCTGGCCGAACAGGGCAGGAGCGCCCTGTCCGCCGGCGAGCACGAACGGGCCGCCGAACTGCTCAAGCAGGCGCTGGACCTGTGGCGCGGTCCGGCGTACGCGGAGCTGAACCTGACCGTCGGGCTCAGCGACCACGCGCACCGCCTGGAGGAGGAGCGGCTGATCGCGCTGGAGAACCGGATCGAGGCGGACCTGGCCCGCGGGATGCACGCGGCGCTCGTCGCCGAGCTGACCGGGCTGGTCGGCGAGCATCCCCTGCGGGAACGGCCGCGCTGGCAGCTCATGCTCGCCCTGGCCAGGTCGGGCCGCCAGGCGGAGGCGCTGGCCACCTACCGCGACGCCCGCCGGGTCTTCGCCGCCGAGCTCGGCCTCGATCCCGGCGCCGAGCTCCGGCGCCTGCACCAGGCCATCCTCACGGGCACCCTGCCCGTCGAGTCCGCGACCGTACCGCCGGACGACCCCTCCCTTCGCTCCCCCGCCCAGTTGCCGGCCGACATCTCCGACTTCACCGGACGGAGCGAGCAGCTCGCCGAACTGACGGACCTCCTCGGCGACGGCCCACCCCCGGGACCGGGGCCCATGCGCGTGTACGTCATCGCGGGGATGGGCGGGGTCGGCAAGACGACGCTGGCCGTACACGCGGCCCATCTGATCGCCCAGCACTACCCCGACGGGCAGCTGCACACCAACCTGCACGGCGCCGAGTCCTCCCCCGCCGATCCCGCGCAGGTGCTCGCGGCCTTCCTCACCGCACTCGGCGTGCCGCGGCCCACCCTGCCGGAAACCCTTGAGGAGCGGGCCGCCGTCTTCAGAAGCCGGCTGGCGGAGCGCCGGATGCTCATCGTGCTCGACAACGCCGCCTCGGAGCAGCAGGTTCGCCCGCTGTTCCCCGGTACGTCCGGCTGCGCCGTCATCATCACCAGCAGGACCCGGCTGACCGGCCTGTCCGGCGCGGCGGTGGTCGAGCTCTCGGTGCTCCACCCCGAGCAGGGCGTGCAACTGCTCTCCAGGATCGTCGGAGCCGACCGGGTGGCCGCCGAGCCGGAGGCGGCGGCCGAGCTCGTCCGGCTGTCGGACGGCATACCCCTGGCCGTCCGGGTGGCGGGCGCCCGCCTCGTAGCCCGGCCGCACTGGCCGCTGACCCGCCTGGCCGGGCAGCTCACCGACGAGCGGCGGCGGCTGGACCAGTTCACCACCGGCGACCTGGCCGTCCGGGCCAGCCTGGCGCTCAGCTATGTGGGGCTGGATCCCGACGCGCGCCGGGCGTTCCGGCTGCTCGGCTCGCTGGACGTGCCCGACTTCGCGGGCTGGGTGGCCGGGGCGCTGCTCGACCTTCCCGTGGCGGCCGGCGAGGAGCTGGTCGAGACGCTGGTGGACACGCAGCTGGTGCTGTTCAGCGGGATGGACGCGGCGGGCCAGCCGCGCTACCGCTTCCACGACCTCGTCCGCCTCTACGCCCGCGAGCGCGGTGAGCTCGAGGACGAGCCGGAGGCCGTGGCCGCGGCCCTGAGCAGGGCCTTCGGCGCCTGGCTCGCGCTGGCCGAACGCGCCACCGAGCGCGTGCCGGGCACCTCCTCGGCCATCATCCACGGCACCGCCCCGCGCTGGAACTCCCCCGACGGCGCCCCCTGGGACGGTCCGGCCGTACAGGATCCGATGGCCTGGTTCGACACCGAGCGGACGGCGCTGATCGCGGCGATCCGCCAGGCGTGCTCGCTGGGCCTGGCCGAGGTCGCCTGGGATACCGCCTGCTGCGTGGAGCGCTACTTCGACGTGTGCGGGCAGTTCGACGACTGGCGCGGGCTGCACGAACGCGTCCTGGAGGTCTGCCTCGCGACAGGCAACCGGCTCGGGGAGGCGGTGATCCGGCGCGGGCTCATGCACGCCACGACGTGGATGGAGACGGGCGGCGAGGCCATGGCCGCGCAGTACGAGGGGGCCGAGCGGCTGATCACCCTGTTCTCCGAACTGGGTGAGGAGCGCGGGCTGTCCGACGCGTACGTGCTGCGGGCCTGGGGCGAGGCGGCCAGAGGCGACATGGCGGAGGGCCTGCGGTCCGGGCAGATCGCCTTGAGCCTGGCCGAGAGCAGCGGCCACCAGAGCGGGCAGGCCAGGGCGCTGGTGTGCATGGCGGTGGCGTACGGGACGCGCGACATCAAGATGGCCATCGTGCACCTGCTGCGGGGCCTGGAGCTGGCCGAGAAGCTCGGCAATCCGCGCTTCGAGGCGACGACACTGCAGTTCCTGGGCCTGGCGCACGCCCATGCGCAGGAGTTCGACGCCGGGCTGGAGTACCTGGTCAGGGCCCTGGCCATCTACCGCCAGATCCGCGATCCGCTGCTGGAGGCGATGGGCCTGGTCGCCCTGGCCCGGCTGTACGCCGGGCACCACGATCCAAGGGCGCGGCCCGCGGCCGAGGCGGCCGAGATGCTGAGCCGCTCACACCGTCTGGCCCACCACCAGGCCGATGCGCTCTGGGTGCTCGGCGGCGTGGACCTGGCGGAGGGCAGGATCGACGAGGCGGTCGCCCATCTGGAGGAGTCGGTCAGGCTCTGGCGTACTCGGGGGTGGCAGGAGTTCCTGGCGGGCGCGCTGGCCGACCTCGCGGAGGCCTACACCGCCGCCGGCGACCTCACGGCGGCCGCCGCCGCCCGTAGTGAGGCGACCGCGCTCACGGGATCTACCTAGGCCGGATGAGTATCACGGCGGATGGTGGGAAGGTCCGTCGCCGATCAGGGTGGCCTTCACACCTCGTCTTGGGGAGTCTCATGACCCGTTCCGTCCTTGTGTGGGCCCTGGTCCTCGTCGTCGTGGGAGCCGTCGCCGTGGCGCTCTGCGTCGCCACCGCACCCGTGGTGTCCGCCGAGGCCCCGCGTGAGTTCTTCGACTCGCCCTTCCTGCTGCCTGCCTTCCTCGTCCTGGCGGTCCTGGCCGGTCTGGCCGGGTGGTTCGCCCCTCAGGTGGGCCTCCTGTGGGGCCTGCTCGCCGCCGCTCCGTTCTACGTCTACTTCGCGTCGGGCGTGGTCAGGGAACTGCGGGAAGGTGGCCAGGGTCTCTGGCCGGTCGGCCTGCTGTACCTGGTCGGCCTCACGCTCATCCCGCTGATCGCGGCCCTGGCGACCTCGCTGGTCGCCAGGGCGCGGGGGTGAGTCACCCCTTGTAGTTGAAGATCTGGCGGAGGGTGTGCTGAACCGCCACCAGATCCTTCTGGTCCGCCATCACCTGGTCGATGGACTTGTAGGCCTCGGGATGCTCGTCGACCAGCGCGGCGGCCCGGTCCGCGTTCCAGGTCCGGCCGCTCATCGCCGCGGTCAGGGAGGCCGCGGACAGCTCCCGCTTCGCCTTCGTACGGGACATGCGGCGGCCCGCCCCGTGCGAGCAGGAGTTGTACGACTCGGGATTCCCCCGGCCGCGCACGATGTACGAGCGGGTGCCCATCGAACCGGGGATCACGCCTTCGTCACCGGTGTCGGCCTTGATGGCTCCCTTACGGGTGATCCACAGGGACTTGCCGTAGTGCGTCTCCTGCTGGGTGAAGTTGTGGTGACAGTTGATCGTACGAACCCGCTCACCCTGGCCCGCGACCCGGAACAGGGCGTTGACCAGGACCTTGTCCATCCGGGCCCGGGAGGCCATGGCGTAGCGCTGGGCCCACAGCATGTCCTCGATGTACGCGGTGAACTCCGGCGTGCTCTGCACGAGGTAGGCCAGATCCGGGTCCTCCAGGCCGATCTCCTGCTTCTTCATCAGCTTCTTCGCGCCCGTGATGTGCGTCTGGGCGAGCTGGTTGCCGATGCCGCGCGAACCCGAGTGCAGCACCGTCCAGACCCGATCGCGCTCGTCCAGGCAGACCTCGACGAAGTGGTTGCCGGAGCCGAGGGTGCCGAACTGGTCGGACACCTTCTTGGTCTGCTTCGGGTTGAGATCGGTGTGCGGCAGGCCGAGATCGCTGAGGGCACGGTCCATCGACGGGTCGTCATGGCCCTTTCCGACGCCGGCCGGGATGCGGTGCTCCACCATCGGCATCAGGGCGGCGAGGGTGTCGGGCAGGTCCGCGGCCGTCAGCGTCGTCTCGGTGGCGACCATGCCGCAGCCGATGTCCACGCCGACGGCGGCGGGGATGATCGCGTTCTCGGTGGGAATGACCGAGCCGACCGTGGCGCCGATGCCGACATGAGCGTCGGGCATGAGCGCGACGTGCCCGGAGACGAATGGCAGGCGGGCAGCACGAGCGGCCTGCGTGATCGCGCCTTCATCGATCTCGCTGGCCCACGACAACAGGTTCGGTGCGGGCTGGTTCGGCATGGGATAGGTCTCCTCGCTGGTTCGTGATCAGTTTGGCGAGACCAGGAGGCATTTCCCACTCATTTTACCGAATTCCGGATTTGTGGAGTGGCGTGCGCTTCGCGTGGTGCCGGTTCAGGCGGGCATCGCCTTGTAACGTGGTGCCGGTTCAGGCGGGCATCGCCTTGTAGCGTGGTGCCGGTTCAGGCGTCCACGCTGGGAGCAGCCGCATGCGCTGGCAGGTCCACTCCGAAGAGCCCCTCTACACCGACCGCTGGCTCGATGTCCGCGTGGCCGACGTGGAGCTTCCGGACGGCAGGCATCTCGACCATCGCCTCATCCGTACGGCGTCGGGAGCCGGAGCCGTCGTCACCGACGATCAGGGCCGCGTACTGCTGATCTGGCGGCATCGCTTCATCACCGACACGTGGGGCTGGGAGATCCCGACCGGCCGGATCGAGGAGGGCGAGGAGCCGATCGTGGCCGCCGCCCGCGAGGTCGAGGAGGAGACCGGCTGGCGCCCCGGCCCCTTGCGACCGCTGCTCTACACCCAGCCGTCCAACGGCATCTCCGACTCCGCGCAGCACGTCTTCCGCGCCGACGGCGCCCGGCACATCGGGCCGCCCGCGGAACCCTGGGAGGCCGAGCGCATCGAGTGGGTCCCGCTCACCGACGTCCGCCGCCTGATCGACAAGCGCGGCATCGTCTGCGGCACCACCATGAACGCGCTGCTCTACCTCCTCATCGAGGGGTGAATGGTGCCTCTCGCGCGGCCGGGCGGCCACGTGCCGTGCGGACTGGGAGGCGAGCCCCAAACCCGTCCAAACTCAGTGGCCACCGGGTGACCCGTTCCTCCGTTAGAGTCTTGGGGAACGGGCATGCCGGGCGGAGGATCTGGTCGGTTGAGGCAACACGGCAACGAAGGCGAGAGGAAAGCGACGTTGGGGCAGCAGGGGCGCTCCGCAGGCACTCCGCTGACGCCGGAAGACCCGTCGGCGATCGGCCCCTATGAGCTGATCAGCCGCCTCGGCTCGGGCGGCATGGGCACCGTCTACCTGGCCAAGGCCGCCGACGGCGTACAGGTCGCGCTCAAGGCGATCCGCCGCGATTACACCATGGACCCGGTCTACCGGGCGCGCTTCCACGAAGAGGTGTCCAACGCCCGCAAGGTCGCCTCGTTCTGCACGGCCCGCGTCCTCGACCACGGCGAGCACGACGGGGTCCTCTACCTCGTCACCGAGTACATCGAGGGCATCTCCCTCGAGAACCACCTGATCGAGCACGGCCCGCTGACACCGTCCGTACTGCACTCGGCGGCCGTGGGCGTGGCGGCGGCGCTGACCGCGATCCACGCCGTCGGCCTGGTGCACCGGGACCTCAAGCCCGCCAACGTGATGCTGACGCTGGGCGGCCCGCGAGTGATCGACTTCGGGCTGGCCCGCTCGTCCCACGTCTCCACCCGCCACACCAACGCGGGCATGGTGATGGGCACGCCCGGCTGGATCGCTCCCGAGCAGGTCTTCGAGGGCCGCACCAGCCCGGCCGGCGACGTGTTCGCCTGGGGATCGCTGATCGCCTACGCCGGGCTCGGCGGCCACCCGTTCGGCGAGGGCGACGCCTACGTCATGGCGGCGCGCGCCCGCACCGCCCCGCCGGACCTGCGCGGCCTGCCCGCGCCGCTCGACCGGCTGGTGGCCGCGGCCATCCACCCCGACCCCGCGCGCCGACCGGCGGCCAAGCAGCTCCTGCTCGAACTCGTGGGCGCGGCCGACGAGCCGGCCGCCCAGCTCGCCGCGACCCGCCATCTCACCAGCTCGTGGAACCCGTCGGAGTTCCCGCCGCTGGCCGAGTTCCCGAACAATCCGCAGGTACGCCAGGCGCCGCCGGGCTGGACCCCGCCGCCGCAGGGCCACCAGCCGTCGGCCCACCAGCCGTCGTCTCACCAGCCTCAGGCGCACCAGCAGACCGGTATGGGGCCGCTGCCGGGACGCGGGCCGGCACCACACCCGCCCGCCCAGGCGCCGCCCCCGCCGCCGCCCCGCCAGTCACCTCCTCGCCAGGCGCCACCCCATCAGGCATCGCCCCGCCAGGCATCGCCGCCTCCTGGTCCGGCGAGCCAGGGACCGCCATCCCTCCAGACGGGACAGGTGCCACTCTCCGCTCATCAGACGGGACAAGTGCCGCTTTCCGCCCATCAGACAGGGCAAGCGCCACTGCCGCCTGGGCCGAGGGGCCCGGTGGCGTTCCCGGTCAAGCGGAAGAGGAGCGTGTTCACCGGCTGCGTGACCGCCATCGTGGTGGCCATCGTGCTGTTGGTGCTGCTGCTGGCCGTACTGGCGTGGGCGCTCAGGTCCCCCGACCCGGTCGGCGCGGACAGCCCGGCGCAGGACGGGAAGCTGAAGTTCGCGGTGACGGGCACCAAGTGCCCCAAACCGGCCAAGGGCGCAAAGCAGCGCACCTGCCAGGTGAGCCTCAAGGTCAACAACATCGGCCAGGAGGCCAGGGTCCTCTACCCCGGCCAGCAGAAACTGCTGGACGAGGACGACGCGTTACACGGCGGCACCAAGCTGCTCGACAAGGCGGGCGCCGAGGTCACGCCGGTCCGCATCGGGCCGGGCCAGTCCTTCAGCGGCGCGCTGCTGTTCGAGCTGCCGAAGGAGGCCCAGCCCGCGGGACTGGAGCTGCATGACTCCGGCCTGAGCACCGGAGTGCGGGTCAGGCTCGATTAGTGCTGTACGAGGCGGGGTCGGAGATATCGACCTTCGACCGATCGGGCAGCGCGTACGTCGCGACCAAGCCGATCACCGCACCGATGATCATGAACACGGAGATGGCCTGCCAGCCGTAGTCGTGCAGCAGCCAGGTGGCGATCAGCGGTGCCGGTCCACCCGCGATGACGGAGGCCAGCTGATATCCCAGCCCGGCACCCCCGTACCGCAGACTGGTCGGGAAGCTCTCCGCGATGAGCGCCGCCTGCGGACCGTACTCCATGGAGTGCTGGAGCTGCGTGACCATCATCGTGACCAGGATGACGACGGCGATGCCGGTGTTGAGCAGCGCGTAGTAGGGGAAGGCGATCACCGCCAGCAGCGCGGCCCCGATGAGGTAGAGCCTGCGGCGGCCTATTCGATCGCTGAGATGCCCGAAGTACGGGATCGCGAAGAGCTCGACGGCCGCCGCGGCGCTGACGGCGGCGAAGGCGAACGTTCGCGACATCCCGATGGTCGGGGACGTGATGTAGGTGATCACGAATGTCGTGTAGAGGTAGAACGGCATCTGCTCCGGGATGCGCAGGAGCGCGCTGAGCAGGACCTCCTTCGGGTGCTTCTTGAGTACCTCGACCACCGGCAGCTTGGCCACCTGCCTGGTCTCGAGGAGCTTGGCGAACAGCGGCGTCTCCATGACCCGCAACCGCACCCAGAGACCCACGGCGACCAGCACCAGGCTGGCCAGGAACGGAATCCGCCAGCCCCAGTCCTTGAACGAGTCGCCGGCCGCGAGAGCCACCAGCGACATCGCGCCGGTGCCCAGTATGAGGCCGATGGGCACACCGACCTGCGGCCAGCTGGCCATCAGGCCGCGCCTGCGCTGGTCGCCCCACTCCATCGACAGCAGCACCGAGCCGCTCCACTCGCCGCCGACCGCGATCCCTTGCAGGATGCGCAGGACGACGAGCAGGATCGGCGCGATCACGCCGATGGTGGCGGTGCCGGGCAGCACGCCGATGAGCGCGCTGGAGACGCCCATCATGACAAGGGTGATGATGAGCGTGGCCTTGCGCCCGATGCGGTCGCCCCAGTGCCCGAAGATCGCCGCGCCGACCGGCCGGGCGGCGAACCCGACCGCGTACGTGGCGAAGGACGCCAGAACGCCCGCATAAGGGGTGGACTTGGGGAAGAAGACGTCGGCGAACACGGTCGCCGCGGCCGTGCCATAGAGAAAGAAGTCATACCACTCGATGGCCGTACCGACGACACTCGCCGTCGCCGCTCTCCTCACCTGGGATTGGTGCTCCGCGGCTGGTAACCCGTGATCGTGCGTCACCTGCGCCTCCTCAGCCCGGACCGGGACTCCCAGTGTGATCCGGCTCACACGTCACCCGGTTTGCGCCATGCGTACCCGGCTGGCGGGGGGCGAACACTGGATTTGTCAGATCGTTAGCGACAAATGGTGCCTTTCTGGTGTCGGACGACATCTGTTGCGGCCTCGTCGCCGAAGGCATAACCGCTTTCACGTACCCCACTCGACGCGGTACGGCCCAGCACCCCTCCTCGGGAGCTCATCGCCATGGGCTGCGACGAGCTGCTCCTCCACACGTACGACGTCTCCCGCGGCCTGGAGACGGAGTTCGTCCCTTCGGAGGAAATCGCCCTGGCGACGCTGCGCCGCCTGTTCCCGTGGGCTCCCGAGAGAGCCGGGGCCGGGGAGGGCCTGCTGTGAGCCAACGGCGGAGCCGACCTACCAGGTCAGGACCGCCTTTCCCGTGTCGCTCGCCTTCTGGCTCAGGTGGTAACCCGGGCCAGCACTATGCCGCCGATGATCAGGGCGAGCGCCGCCATCCTGCCCACCGACACCGGGTCGTCGTTGACGACGATGCCCAAGGTGATCGCGCCGACGGCGCCGATGCCGGTGAAGACGGCGTACGCGGTGCCGACCGGCAGCGCGTTCATGGCCTGGGACAGCAGCCAGACGGCGGCGACCATCAGGACCAGGCAGATCAGCGTGGGCAGCGGCCGGGTGAAGTTGTGCGTCGGCTTGATGCTCTGGGACCACGCCACCTCGATCAGCCCGGCCAGCAACAGGATCAGCCAGTTCATCGGGCCGCCTCCTTGAGCGCCGCGGCCAGTGACTCCTCGTGCCGCTCGCGCAGGTGCGCCAGCGCCGGGTCGAGGCGGGCGTTGACCAGCTCCGCGTGAATGAACGTCACGTCCTCGACCCGGAAGTGGCCCTTGAAGAAGTCGCGCAGGTAGCGCTCCTGGTGGTCGTATGGCTCGCGCGGCGTGCCCGGACCGTACGCGCCGCCGCGCGCGCTGGTCACCACGAACGACCGTCCTTCGAGCGACATCTTGGGGAAGGTGATCTGGTCGAGCCAGGCTTTCAGCGCCGAGGGGATGGAGTAGTTGTACATCGGCGTACCGATGAGGATCACCTCGGCCGCGACCACCTCGTCGAGCAGCGGCTCCACAACGGCCCACGCCCGGCGCTGAGCAGGGGTGCGAACCGCCTCCCGATAGCGCGAGATGTCGGTGATCTCGTGCCGCAGGATGTGGTCGCACAGCTCGGTCCATGCCTCGCCGATGTGCGGCACGGGTTGCGCGGCCAGGTCGCGGTAGACGTAGCCGGCCTGCGGGTGGGCGGCCCGCCAGGTCTCGGCGTACACGTCGGACAGCCTCCGCGAGAACGACGCCCGGCGGGCGCTGGCGTCCAGGTGCAGCAGCATGCTCTCTCCTCATCACAGATATGTGGACACACTGTCCACTTAACTATAACCGGACGTCATGTCCACATACAATGGGGCGCATGGAGAGAGCCGACGCCGCGCGCAACCGGGCACGGATCCTCGAGGCGGCCGCGTTGCTGTTCACGGAGCGGTCTCCGCAGGACGTGACGATGGAGGACATCGCCAAGGCGGCCGGGGTGGGCCGGGGCACGCTTTACCGCCGCTATCCGGACCGGGCCTCGATCGCCGTCGCGCTGCTCGATGAGCACGAGCGGGACCTGCAAGAACGCCTGCTGCGCGGCGAGCCCCCCCTGGGCCCGGGCGCGCCACCCGCCGAGCGGCTGGCCGCCTTCTACGCCGCCATGGTGCGCCTGCTGGAGGACCACTCTCACCTGGTGCTCGGCTCGGAGGTGGGCCGCTCCCGCTTCGAAACCGGCGCGTACGGCTTCTGGCGCGCCCACGTGCACGCACTCCTGGTCGCCGCGGGCACGCCGAGCCGGGACGGGCTGGTCGACCTCCTGCTCGCCCCCCTGGCCCCCGAGGTGTACGGCTACCAGCGCGCGGTGCTCGGCCTCACCCCGGAGCAGATCACCCAGGCGCTGGCCAGACTCACCAGGATCCTGACCCCAGGGCCCCCGTAAGCCGTGGCCTTCCACGGACGCGCGAGCCGGCTCGGGCGGCCCCAGGGAGACCTCCTTGGAGCCTTCTCGCACGGGGCCTCGTCACCGGGGGCGCCGGACCGGCTCCTGTTCTGGCGCGGTGGCCACGGTCATATAGCCGCGACCAGTCGTGGACGCATAGGCGGCATAACCCAGGGTTCCGCTCTGGTTCGTTCCCCGGACGATGTTGTTGACGTTGACCCGGCCGACGATCGCTCCGGTGTCCCGCGAACAGATCACCAAGCCTTCATGGACCGGCCGGGCATCCAGGGGCGGTGCAGCTCGGCGCTCTCCCGAACCAGGGCCGTATATTGCTCGTAGTCCTGGAGGGAGAGGTGACGAATGGCCACGCGTGGCCCCTGGGCAAGGTAGGTCGCAGAAGACATCCGTGAGATCTTACGCAGCCTCAGGCGATCCCCGAGTTCCACGCCCAGGCCGCGATCCCGACCCGATTGGCCGCTCCCACCTTGCGCTGGATGTTGGCCACATGCGTCTTCGCCGTGCCGGCGCTGATGAACAGCTCGGCGGCGATCTCACCATTCGTACGCCCATGCGCGACCAGCCGCGCGATCTCCATCTCTCGCTCCGTGAGCGGCTCCCCCGGCGGCTCCGGCCGGGCGGCACGGAGGTGGCGCAACAGCCGTACGGTGACCTGCGGGCTGATGAGCGTGTCCCCGGCCATGGCGGCACGGATGGCCTCGACGAGCAGCGTCGGTCCCGACCGCTTCAGCAGAAACCCGCAAGCACCGTTGCGTAGTGCCGTGTGCACATAGTCATCGAGGTCGAACGTGGTCACCACGATCACCCGCGTCTCCGGCGCGAGCACCCTGGTGACCTCAAGTCCGTCGAGCTTGGGCATGCGGATGTCGGCCAGTACGACGTCGGGCTTGAGATGCCGGGCGAGCCCGACTGCCGCCTGCCCGTCAGCCGCCTCCCCCACGACCGTCATGTCGGGCTGCGAGTCGAGAATGAGCCGGAAGCCGATCCGTACGTCATCTTGATCGTCCGCGATCAGAACCCGAGTCGTCACGTCACCGCCCCCACCAACCGGATACCACCGACACCGCCCGGACACATGTCCTTGCCCCCTTCCAGCCGCGTGTACGTCATATAACCCTCCCACTCCGACCCGCGGCTCCGGACTCAGACGGGGACGGCCGCCGTGACGCGCCAGCCCGCACCGTGGGGACCCGCGGAAAGGGAGCCGCCGACCGTCCCGAGCACCTCGGCGAGTCCCGCCAGGCCGAAGCCGCCGTTGCGACGGTGTTCAGCGAAACGACTCCCGCCACCGCGATCGTTGCCCTCCGGCAGGCCAGCGCTGCCATCGTCGTCCACCCGGATGCGGACCATGTCGCCGTCTCTCGTCACCGCGATGTCGACAGTGGTCGCCCGCGGCGCGTGCCTGCGTACGTTGGTCAGCGCCTCCGTCACCACCCGGTAGACGGTTGCCGACGCCTCGCGGGAGATCTGCTCCGCCTCGACGGCGAGATTCACTCGGACGGTCGGCGAGAACCCGTCGGCCAGTTCCCGCAGGCCGTCGATGCCGGGGAAGGGGCCTCTGGCAGGTTCGTTGAGCATGTGGACCGTACGGTCGAGCGAGGTCAAAGCCCGCTGGCCACCCTCCTCGATGCGCCGCAGGGCGTCCTCGATCCGCGGCGGCAGCTCTGGTGCGAGCCGGGCGGCCTGGGCCTGTACGAGCATGCCGCTGACATCGTGCGCCACGAAATCGTGCAGGTCACGCGCCAGAGCGAGCCGCTGATCCCGTACGGCCTGCGCCACCGCCCGACGCCGGTTGCCATCGAGCGAACGCAGATAGAGCCCGGCCGCGGCGACCCCGACCGCCCCCAGCGACCAGCCCGCGCAACCGGCCAGTATCAGCGAGGGCGGGCCGGGCCAGACCATTCTCAGCAGGATGGTCGAAACCGCGAGACCGGGGACGAGAGCTGCGAGAGGCGCGCGGCGGCCCGCGAGCATCGTCAGGGCGAGCAGCGCCGGCACCTCGATCAGCAGCCAGAAGGTGGTGTCTCCACGGGTGCCGGTCAGCGGATGGTAGGCGGTGATCGCCAGGGAGACCGCTCCCCCGCCCACGGCCGAGTACGCGGGAGGGACGCGCGGCCGGAACGCCACCACCAGCGCGCACAGCTGCAGCACCGCACCGATGAGGTTCACGATGTCGACCCTAGAACGCCTCGGCCGTACGGACAGCAGGAGCTACCTCACGGCCTGATGCTTTCGGGGAACCCGGTCCAGCGCAGGCCGGTCGGAAGGTGACTCATGTCGTTGACCATCACGATCGTGGGCGGCAGGCCGTCGCGGTACTCGATGACCGTCAGTGCGGTGTTGGCGCTGTTCAGGCCGAGCCATCGGGCTGGCGGCGCGTCCAGCGCGTGCCGCACCAGCCACGCGATCGGATAGGCGTGCGTCACCAGGACCTCGTGCGTGTCACGCCGAGCCCCTTGTGCGGTCGTCTCGGGAACCTTCGCGAACCGGGCGACCAGGGCCTCGGCGAGCTTCTGGCCCGAGGCCGCCTCCGCGTCGTCGTAGCCGTCGAAGAAGCCGGCCCAGGACGGGGGCGTTTCGGCCGTACTGGGAACGTAGGGCACGTGGTCGATGAGTTCGGCGGCCTCGGCCACGGGCACGTTCGGTAGATGCCGGGCGAGTTCGTGCGCGCTCGCTACGGCGCGTGGCAGCGGAGAGTGCCACACGGCGTCGACCGGTACGCCGGCGAGCCGTTCGCCCAGCAGGCCCGCCTGCTGGTGCCCGATGTCGGTGAGCTCCCCGAACGCGTTGGCCGCGCCGTGGCGTGCCAGGTAGAGGTGTCGCGTTGCCATGAGTGGTCAGGGGCGCGGTGCCCGTGCGGGCCCGCTTCCCATCTCCTTCGATGTGGATCCGTAGGTGTGGGTTCGGTGGCGGGATGCCTGGGTGGGCTCGGCTCTTGGCCTGACGTAGACCGGCCAGGGACGGAAGTGATCAGTCACGCGCGTGCCGCCGTGACGGTGCCGTTGGTGCCGTCGAGGGTGATGACGGTGTCGTCGTGGAGCGTGCTCGTCGCGTTCGGGATGCCGAGGACGGCGGGGATGGCGTGCTCACGAGCGACGATCGCGGCGTGGGAGAGCACGCCTCCGGTCTCGGTGATGACACCGGCGGCGACGCGCAGCAGCGGCGTCCAAGCGGGGTCGGTGAAGGGGCAGACGAGGATGTCGCCCGGGCGCACGCGCGCGAAGTCGCCGGGGCCGCGGACGATTCTCGCGGTGCCGGTTACGATCCCGTGGCTGCCTGGCGTTCCGGTGAGCGTGCCGGTTACGGTCCCGTGGTGGCCCAGGGTTCCGGGGGGCGTGGCGGCTGGGGTGTGCGAGGCACTGGAAGGCGAGGTCGCCGGTGGGGGTGCGGCGGTGACCGGCCGTGCTTGCAGAATCCAGACGCGGCCGTCGACCATCGCCCACTCGATGTCCTGTGGTCCACCGCGTACGGCCGCGATGTCTTTGCCCAGCTCGGCCAGCCGCGTGGCCGTCGCGTCGTCGATCGCCGGCTGGTCCCGGGTACCAGTAGGCACGTCGCTGATGACGAGCCGCGTGCCGTGCCGGTCAAGGCGGGTCCGTTTGTCCGCGACGCTACGGGTGACCGACCCGTCCTCGGCGACGCGGTAGGCGTCTGGGGTTACCGTGCCTCCGACGACGCTGGGGCCGAGCCCCCAGGACGCCTCGATCTGGGTCGCGTCGTCCGGGCCCGCGGGTGTGAACATGACCCCGGACACCTCGGCATCCACATGGCGTTGGACGAGGACGGCCATCACAAGATCGTCGGACGGCTGGCCGTGGCGCCGGTAGCCGATGGCACGTGCGGAGAACAACGAGGCCCAGCAGGCACGTACGGCATCGGCGACCTCACCGGCTCCGCGCACGGCGAGAAAGCTCTCGTACTGACCGGCCGCCGATGCCTGGCCGGTGTCCTCGTCCGCCGCCGACGATCTGACCGCCACGGGCGGATCGCCGAGCTCGTCGAGTGCGCGGCGTAGCGCATCGACCACGGTGGCGTGGACCGGGCGGGACTCAAGCACCTGCCGCGCCACGTCCGGCTCGCCGGCGAACCGCCCGAGGTCCAGGTCGCGGACGGCGGCGAGGTAGGCGGCGTACGAGACGACGAAGCCGTCAGGAACCGGCAGGCCCGCGCGGAGCAACGCGCCGAGCGCGCCGGCCTTACCTCCGCAGGTATCGGCGGCAGCCTCCATGAGGGGTACGATCATCCACCCTTACCTTTCAACAAATGATTGACAACGTTTTGTTGATTGTGCAGGGTAAGTGCATGCCACGCAAGCAGGACATCGCTCACAACATGCAGACCGATCACGTACAGGCCCGCCGCGAGCAGGACGCGCGTGAGCGTCTCCTGGATCTGGGCGCAGATGAGCTCGACGCCCGTCCATGGCGACCCTCGCCCGCCCCGCTGTCGGCGGTCGACCTCGTGCAGTTCGCCGTCTGGCGCAACGCCGACCTGGACCCGGAGGACGTCCTGAGCGCGCTCGCCCTCCTGCCCGCCGCACGCGCCGAGGTCGAAGGACTCGAAGCCGGCCTGCTGTTCACGGCCCGGAGCGCGGGGCTGACCTGGGCACAGATGGCGCAGGCGATGGGGTTCAACTCCCCGCAGGCATGCCAGCAGCATTACACCCGCCTGGCAGGACGATCGGACGCCGGCTCATGACACGGGACTCCGCGACCGATCTCCTGGTCCTGCACTCCGTACGCATCACCGGGTTCGCGGACACCCCGGTGATCGCTTATCGGTACGGGCTCGACGCGGCCGAGACGAAAGAGGTGCTGCACGACGCCGAGGCACGTGGGTGGGTCGAGCACACCGCCTTCGCCGGTAGCGGAGGTTGGTCGTTGACCGAAACAGGCCGAGCCGAGAACGAGCGCCTGCTCGCGGCCGAGCTCGCCCGCGTCGGCGGTGCCGACGAGGTCCGTGACGCCTACCGCGAGTTCCTCCCGCTGAACGCCCTCCTGCTACGAGCCTGCACCGACTGGCAGCTCCGGCCCACCGCCGGTGACCGGCTCGCCGCCAACGACCACTCCGATCCCGTCTGGGATGCCCGGATCCTCGACGAGCTCGCCGGCATCGACCGTGCGCTCCTGCCACTCGCGGACCGGCTCCGGGGCGTACTCACCCGGTTCCGCGGATACGACGCACGATTCGGCGCGGCCCTGGCGCGCGCCCGAGCCGGGCAGGGCGCCTGGGTCGACCGCACCGATGTCGACTCCTGCCATCGTGTCTGGTTCGAGCTCCACGAAGACCTCATCGCCACGCTCGGCATCGACCGCCACGCCGAACCCTGACCCCGCGCTCCGCCGCCCCGCATCCGCGATGACCCTCGGGGCGCCGGTCAGGCGCATCACCGGCTTAGGACATGCTGTGGGGCCCAGCGCTACGCGATGGCCTCACGCGCCCGGATGGCCTGCCGACGGTCTGGTTGAGGTGTTACCCGCGGAGTCCGTCCGCGGAGCACTCACCATGGGACGTATGGATCGAGCTTTGGCCATGGACAAGAGGGGGAACGCGCTGACGGCGTTCCTGCCAGCCACACGAGTCCCCGGCATGCCGGACGACGCGCCGATGCCGGCAGCTCTGGTCGTGGTCTGGTACGGCCGGCACCTGCTGCTGGTCTTCGACCGCTTCCGTCAGCAGTGGGAACTACCAGGCGGCCGGATCGACCCTGGCGAGACTCCCCTCCAAGCAGCCGTACGGGAACTGCGCGAGGAGAGCGGCCTGCACCTGCCCACCCTCACCCTCGCGGGATACGCACGCTTCTGGCTGACCACCCCGCCGCACAACGAATACGCCGCCGTCTACACCACCCATGCCGCCACCCGCCACCACGACTTCATCCCCAACCAAGAGATCAGCGCCATCTGCTGGTGGGACACGACCAACCCTCCCCCCAGCAACACCCAGATCATCGACACGACCCTGGCCCAACACACCAAACGACTGAACTCATAAGACGCACACGAAGACGGCCGCACCCCGGCGCCCGCTCGGGTCGCTCTCGAAAAATTCGTGGCTGCGCCTTTCCCCGGGTTCGGGTCACGACCGTCAGGCCTGTCCAGGTGATCGCGGAGGTGGCGAGCGCCGGTGAAGGTCGCCGCACGCTGCTCAGAGGCTGCGAAGGACCGAGACCACGATGCCCAGCACCACGGCGCCGTCGCCGTCGATGATGTCGTAGACGGGATTGCGCGGTTCGAGATAGACGTGCCCGTCGCGGCGGCGGTACACCTTGACGGTGGCCTCGCCGTCGATCATCGCGGCGACGATCTGGCCCGAATGCGCCTCGGGCTGCTGCCGTACGACGACGATGTCGCCGTCGCAGATCGCGGCGTCGATCATCGAATCGCCCCGCACCCGCAGGCCGAACACGTTGCCACGTCCGGTGAGGTCACGGGGCAGGGTCAGTGTGTCGTCCATGTACTCGTCGGCCGGGATGGGAGTGCCCGCGGCGATGTCCCCGACCACAGGCACGGTCACCAGGTCCCCTGCCGGTTCCGGCGCCGAGGCCCCCAGGAACAGGCGTACGTCGATCGGCCGGGTCATCGTCGTGCCCCGGTGGAGGAACCCTTTCTCCTCCAAGCTCCTCAAGTGCTTGGACACCGACGAGGACGACCGCAGCCCGACGGCGTGGCCGATCTCGCGGGTGCTCGGAGGGTATCCGTATCTGACCACCCAGTCCCGGATCGTGGCCAGGATCCGTTGCTGGCGCTGCGGCAGCGCCGAAGCGCCCAGGTGCTCGAACGTGTCATGGCCGTCGTAGGTGGTCACGTGCGAAATGTTAAGGGTTTCTCCGCCCCGCAGGCGTGGGCGGCCATCCGCGCGACGATCGGATCGATGGTGGACGAAGTCGCCGTCCGCTCGCCGGAGATGCCGCTGCTTCAATGTGGCTCCCGTTCCTGACCGGTCGCCGGTGCCTCGCGGTAGTGTGAACGCCGCTCCTTTTGGCCCGTGCCCACGGAGATCACCCAAGACGGACGCGCACAGGAGGCATGGTGGGCCTGCGACTGGCGGCCGTCACCCTGGTGATGGTGGCATTGACCGGATGTTCGGTCGTCTCGGCTACCGGCCGCGAGCCCGGCCCGACTGATCGCGTCACCTCCCGGCCCAGCCCGAGTGACAGTACCCCGGTGGCGACGCACCCCAAGGGCCGCTGGCGGGTGGTCTACCGGCAGAAGGGGCTGGACTACGGTGCCGACTTCCTGGACATCGCGGCCACGGGCGCGGCCGACGCGTGGGCGGTCGGTGAGCGGACGTTCGGCACCGACGGCCACGAGGCGTTACTGGTCCACTGGGATGGCAAGCATTGGCGACGGCTGACGAAGGAACTGCCGAAGCAGGCCCGGTACGTCACGCTCACCAAGGTAGACGCATCGGATCCCGGCAACGTGTGGGTGATCGCCGAGGACAAGGAGGGCGGTGAGTCCGGGCTGCTGCGCTTCGACGGGCGGCGCTGGTCGTTCATCCCCGATCCGGTGATCACGTCCGAGGGGGATACCGCGAGTCCGTCAGAGGTGGTCGCGCTGGGTGGGGGGAAGGTGTGGGCGCTCGGTGACGGGTGGGCGCGGCACTTCGACGGGCAGCGCTGGACCAGTCAGGCGATCCCCATCGCGACGTACGCGGCCGTCGCCGTGTCGCCGCAGGACATCTGGGCGGTCGGCGAGGTGGACCCGCTGCCGGACGACGGCTACGTGCAGTCGGAGCCCGCCGTCGCGCGCTTCGACGGCCGCGCCTGGCGACGCGTACCGCTGCCCGCGCCGTCGCTGCCCTCGCCGTCGGAGCCCACGCCGTCGGAGCCCACGTCGTCGCTGCCCTCGCCGTCGCCGTCCGGCTCGGTCGACTCGCGGGTCTTGGCGGTGCTGGCCGTGGCCGCCGACGACGTGTGGGCCGTGGGCGGCTACGAGACGTCGGACGGCGCGTTCCGCCCTCTGTCCTACCGGTGGAACGGCACGGCCTGGCGGGCGGTCGCCATCGACGGCGGGCAGTTGACCGGGATCGCCCGCGACAGTGATGGCGTGGTGTGGGTCGCCTCCCGGAAGTCCGTCTCCGAGGACGCGAAAGACGCCTACCGGCTGCTGGCCGAAGCGGGCGGAAGGTGGTCGCGGGTCACACCTCCCGCCCCCGTGACCGCGATGACCGCGCTCCCCGGCGGGAAGCCGTTGTGGGCGATCGGCCGGGACGCGATCACGGAGTATCGCTAGCGCTCGGCTCCTTCGCGCGGCTCAGCGGGGCGGGTCCGGTGAATGGCGTCATGGCCGAGCGCGCGGGTCAGCACGGGTGGGGTCGGTGACCCCATCCTGGCCGAGCGCGCGGCTCAGCAGCGTGGGCTCGGTGATCGGGGACTCGTGGGTGCCGAGGACGGTGCAGGCGTGGGCTCCGGCGGTGGCGCCGAGCCCTACGCGCTGCTCCAGGGGTAGTCCGCGCAGAGTGCCGTACAGGAAGCCAGAGACGAACGCGTCGCCCGCGCCGTTGCTGTCGGCGACCGGACCGGGCAGGGGCGCGGCCGGGAAGGCGCGCAGGGGCGCGTCGCGGGTGAGGACCAGGCAGCCGTCGGCGCCGCGCGTGCAGACGACCGTGTGGGCGCGGCCGCGTTCGATGATGACGGCCATGGTGGCGGCCGGGTCGGCGAGCGCGGCGGCCGAGAGGAAGACGAGGTCGGAGCGGTAGGCGAAGTCCTGGTGGTAGTCGTCGACGCCGTTCCAGTCGTGCAGGTCCGTGGAGACGGGCATGTCCAGGTCCGGGTACACATGGCGGCAGAAGTCGGTGATCGACACGTGCGCGTGCCGCGCGCGCACGCCCTTGTAGAGGTGGCTCGGGAGCCGCTCGCCGGGCGTGGCCCTGGGGTCGAACAGCGAGGTGCGGCGGCCGTCCGGATCGACCAGCAAGACGCTGCGCCGGGTGCCCGCCCGCGCCGGCGCCCAGATGAAGTCGAGGCCGCGCAGCGCGTGGCGGATCAGCGCGCCCTGCGGGTCGTCACCGATCAGGTCGGCGAACGTGACGTCGAGCCCGAGCGCCGCACAGCCGAGCGCGACACCGGCGCCGGTGTTGCCGATCCGGTCGATCACGGGCGGTACGGAGTAGGTGTCCTCGTACGGGAGGGGCAGCGCGGGCACGTACACGGTGGTGTCGACCCCGGCGCCGCCGAGGACCAGGACATCGCGCATCATCGGCGCTGGAGCGAGTAGAGCGGGCGTGCCCCGGTCATCGGTTCACCAGCGGGCCGGAGCCCGTGGAGCCGCGGACCACCAGCTCGGGCTGGAAGACGAGCTCGACGTGCTTGGCGGGCGCCCCGTTGACCTCTTCGAGCAGGGTCTGCACCGCGGCCGTGGCCATCGCGCCGATCGGCTTGCGTACGGTGGTCAGCGGCGGATCCGTGAACGCGATCAGCGGCGAGTCGTCGAAGCCGACCACCGACACCTCGCCCGGCACGGCCAGCCCCTTCTCGCGGCAGGCGCGGATCGCGCCCAGCGCCATCAGGTCGCTGGCGCACACTATGCCGGTGCAGCCGCGCGACAGGAGCTGCATGGCCGCCGCCTGCCCGCCCTCGACGGAGAACAGCGAGTGCGCGATCAGCTCGTCGACGGCGTTCGTGCCGAGCAGCTGGGCCATGGCCTGCCGGTAACCCTCGATCTTCCTGATCACGGGTACGAACCTGCGCGGCCCCAGCGCCAGCCCGATCCGCTCGTGTCCGAGGTCCACGAGATGCTGTACGGCCAGCCGCGCGGCGAGCCGGTCGTCGGGCGAGATGAACGGCGCGTCGATGTGCTCGCTGTAGCCGTCGACCAGCACGATCGGCAGCCCGCGGTCGGTGAGCCTGGTGTAACGGTCCATCCGCGCGGTGGTGTCGGCGTGCAGCCCCGACACGAACACGATGCCGCTCACCCCGCGGTCGACCAGCAGTTCGGTGAACTCGTCCTCGGGCGCGCCGCCCGGCAGCTGCGTGCAGAGCACGGGCGTGTAGCCGTGCTGGGTCAGCGCCTTCTCGATGGACTGGGCGAACGCCGGGAAGATCGGATTGTCCAGCTCGGGGGTGACCAGGCCGACGAGCCCGTTGCTGCGCTGCCGCAGCCGGGGTGGCCGTTCGTAGCCCATGAGGTCGAGCGCGGTCATCACGGCCTGGCGGGTGGCGACGGAGACGCCGGGCTTGCCGTTGAGCACCCGGCTGACCGTGGCCTCGCTCACCCCGGCCTGGACGGCGATGTCGGCGAGGCGCGCGTGACCGGTCATGCGCGCCACTTTACTTTCCACCGGGCCGCCGGATGTGACGCGCGCGGGACGTCGGGGGCGGCGAAGCCGCGCCTGTACACGGAGTACGTCACAGCCTCGCGCCACCCCTGATCATGCTCCGCAGCCCCTAAGACGGTCCCGACAATGAAAGCTCTTGCCGCAATTTCCCGCAAGCCCTTCCAAGTCACGATTTTTCCGGATGTTTCCGCCATCGGATGCCCAAAACCCCTAGCCGAAACCCGATTGGGCAGAGATCTTTTATGACAAGGGTGGACATGTGGCGTTAAGGCGCGATGTACTACCCCTTCAATCAGCCCCGTCACAGGTGACACGTGCGCAAGGTGTTGGGCCCATGAGCTCGGTCGTTCTCGACAAAGTGACCAAGGTGTACCCGGGTAGCTACCTGGCGGTAGACCGACTGAGCCTGAAGGCCGAAAATGGCGAGTTCCTCGTTCTGCTCGGCCCCTCCGGCTGTGGCAAGTCCACGCTGCTGCGGATGATCGCGGGCCTCGAGGAGATCACCGAGGGGGACCTCTGGCTGGACGGCCAGCTGGCCAACAACCTGGCGCCGCGTGACCGCGACGTCGCCATGGTGTTCCAGAACGGCGCCCTCTACCCGCACAGGACCGTACGCGGCAACATCGCCTTCCCCCTGGAGATCGCCAAGTCGGACCCGGCACAGGTACGCGAGCGCGTCACCGAGTTGTCCAAGGCGCTGCACATCGACGACACGCTGGAACGCCGCCCGGGCACCTTATCCGGCGGCCAGCGTCAGCGCGTCGCGATGGGACGGGCGATCGTCCGCCAGCCCAAGCTGTTCCTCATGGACGAGCCGCTGTCCAACCTCGACGCCGGCATGCGCACCGAGCTGCGCATGGAGATCTCCGCCCTGGTCAGGTCGCTGAACGTCACCACCATCTACGTGACACACGACCAGGTCGAGGCGCTCACGCTGGCCGACCGGATCGCCATACTCAACCGCGGCGTCCTGCAGGACGTCGGCACTCCGGCGCAGATCTACAACGACCCGGCGACGGCGTTCGTGGCGGCCTTTCTCAACTCCCAGCAGCTGAACCTCCTGGCCGCGACCGTCCGGACGCCGCAGAACCAGTACGTCATGCTCGACTTCGGCCCGCACCGGCTGACGCTCCCGTGGAGCGATCCCCGCGCCTACGCCATCTCCCAGCACACCGGCGGCCAGGTGCTGGTCGGCCTGCGCCCCGACGGCCTGGCGCCCGTGCCCGAGTCGTACGAGGGGCCGTCGTTCTTCGGCCGGGTGCGGGCGCTGGAGTACCACGGCCACGAGTGGCTGGCCTACATCGAGTGCGGCGTCCCGGCCGTACCGGTGCCCGAGCCGCCGGACCGGCGTGCCCAGGTCAACGGTCGCAAGGACCGCTCCGCCGGACTCGGCGGGCTGGTCCGCCGGATGTTCTCCAACCGCGAGGAGCGGGAGGAACAAGAACAGGTCGGTCAGAACGTCGGCAGCGGCATCCACCGCCGCTCCGACATCATCGTCCGCCTGGGCGGCCGCCCGGTCTGGCGCGCCGGTGAACCGGCCAAGGTGGCCATCGACCAGAGCCGCCTGATGATCTTCACCCCGGACGGCGCCCGCATCGACCCACCCCGCCGCTGACCGCGTCGGCGCGATCTTCGGCGGCCACTGCGCCATCTGGGCGGCCAATGAAGGTCGTCTGCCGGTACCCCTTCTCGGCGAACAGCTCCGCCGCCGCGTCGAGGATCAACTCGCGACTCTCGTTGCTGGTCTGCTCTCGTCGTGTTGTCACTGAGTTTCCCGCACCCGGCGGCCCGGCGCCCTGGAACGGCTGGTGCGGCATGGTCACCGGTGAGGGCCGCGATCGGGCCCTTCCGCCACCTGATCGTGGACCCGGCATTGATTCGACCGATCGGACGCAGCCGGCGAAGGAGCGCATCGTGAAGGTCGGAATGATCGCAAGCCACCATCCGCACGCCTCCCACCGAGAGGAGTTCATCGCACGTGTGCACCAGGTCTCCGTGAGATCGTCCGGGTCGTGGCCGCCTGATCGGGAGGAGCGAACACGGAGGGCCGGCCCATGGGCCGGCCCTCCGTGTTCGAGCCCTTGGCTCCCTAGCAGGCGCCCCGCACGTTAGGCAAGAGGCACCCGGTGTCGAACGTGCCCGGGATCGACGCCGTGACGCCATTCGTGTCATCGGTGATCTTAACGCTCGTGTAGGTCACCTGCGCGATCTCCAGGCTCTGTCCAGGCGGACAGGAGAAGGTCCCCGCCGATGGCGGGAGGATCGCGAGCGAGGCCGTCACCTGGCCGTTCCTGCCGGAGCTGAACGTGCCGGTCGCGGTCACCTCGCCGGAGTTGACTTGCTTGTTCTGGGCACTGGGATTCTTCCCGCCCCGGTTGACGCAGACGTACGTCGCCGTCGAGGTCGCACTCGCGACGTAGTCGATGTTCTCGTTGGTGCCGAGTCCGGCTTCCTTGAACGAGACGATCAAGTTCGTACCACCCAGCTGGGCGCTGGCTGAAACGAAGTGCGGGCTTACAGCCTGCGCGGGTAGTGCCGCCGCGACAAGCAGGGCCAGCGGCGTAGAAACGAGGATCGAGAGTCGCTTCATGGGAACTCCTCAGGCGTTGCTCTACACTGAATTCGGGATTTTGGCATTTGCCGACATGAGGTGCAGGGAAGAGTCACTGTTCGACAGAAGTGCGAATTACCTGCCGATCAGACCGAAACGCCAACAATGTCATTCGACCTGAGCAAGTTCTGTTTCCTTTCAGGGATACCAATTCCGATGTGTTGGAAATTGTCCGCTTCGATCAGAAACGCTCGTTCCAGGTCGCCCATTGCCTGGCGTTCGACATCGCCTTGATTTCCTCGCCATCAGGACCCCAAACGGAGATGATGCACACTTGCCACTCCGCTTGTCATTTAATTGAAATGCTCACCCAGCCGCCCTACTTCGGCCGCTAATATACTCTCTGCGCCGCTAGGTATAATAATGTAAGCCATATTGCCCTATATAGTCGGCGTGTCCGCTGCGCGATAGTTGTCCGCTATCAAACAGCGGAGGACCGGCCCACAGGCCGGTCCTCCGCGCTCGAGCCCTTGGCTCCCTAGCAGGCACCCTTCACTTCAGGCAACAGGCACCCAGTGCCGAACGTGCCCGGGATCGACGCCGTGACACCATTCGTGTCATCGGCGATCTCCACCTCCTTATAGGTCACCTGCGCGATCTCCAGGCTCTGTCCAGGCGGACAGGAGAAGCCCTCCGGCGACGGCGGGAGGATCGCGAGCGAGGCCGTCACCTGGCCGTTCCTGCCGGAGCTGAATGTGCCGGTCGCGGTCACCTCGCCGGAATTGACTTGCTTGTTCTGGGCACTGGGATTCCTCCCGCCCCGGTTGACGCAGACGTACGTGGCCGCCGCGCTCGCCCTCGCGGCATAGTCGATGCTCTCGTTGGTGCCGAGTCCGGCTTCCTTGAACGAGACGATCAAGTTCGTACCACCCAGCTGGGCGCTGGCTGAAACGAAGTGCGGGCTTACAGCCTGCGCGGGTAGTGCCGCCGCGACAAGCAGGGCCAGCGGCGTAGAAACGAGGATCGAGAGTCGCTTCATGAGAACTCCTCAGGAGGGCCGGTAGGGCTATGGACGCTGCAGAGGGCGCGCTGCGTACGCGCCGGTCAGGAAATGCCACGAACGGGCGGCAAGAGAGGAGCGCGGGTTCCGAAAGTGCGACGGCTCAGGCGCGAATGAGCGCCGCTGTGTACGCGCTCGGGACATGTGCAACCCCCGCCGTTGTCGCGTTTATTGGCGCTCAGCATCGCGCTGGTTTCCGAATTGCCCACTTCGATCGGGAACGCCCACTCCGGCCACCCATTGCCAATGCGCGGCATCGCCTTGATTTCCTCGCCATCAGGACGGCAAACGGAGATGATCCACTCTTGCCATTCCACTTATCACTTAATTGAAATGCCCAGCGCGCCGGGCTCATTCCGCCGCGCGATGACCGGGAAAGCCGACGACGGTTGCCGAACCGTTTCGGAGCCGACCTCATGGGGGTCCCTCCAAGATCTACAGCTCAGGGAGGCCACCCCTGAGCCCACACGGGACCGGACGCCCGTACGACCCGTAGTTGACCAACCGGACCGTGGTCCGTATTGTCTTTCCCACAAGCGGACCGCAGTCCGGAAGGGGACAATCATGAGCCGTTTGCTGCACATCTCCGCCTCCCCCAGAGGAGCGGAGTCGATCTCGATCGCCATCGCCTCGACCTTTGCCGAGGAGTACCTCGCCACGCATCCCGGGGGGCGGGTCGACCACTTCGATCTGTGGGACGGGAGCCTGCCGGAGTTCGGGCCCGCTGCGGCGAAGGCCAAGATGACCGTGTTCGGAGGGGGTACGCCCGTAGGAGAGGAGGCGGTGGCCTGGGAGGCGGCTGTGCGGATGTTCGAGCGCTTCGATGCCTATGATCGGTATCTGTTCAGCGTGCCCATGTGGAACATGGGCGTGCCGTACAAGCTCAAACAGTTCATCGACGTGGTCAGCCAGCCGGGCATGGTGTTCGGGGTGGACCCGGAGACCGGGTACCAGCACCTGCTGAGCGGGAAGCGGGCAGCTGTCGTCTACACCAGCTCGGTCTGGGGGCCGGGGATCGGGGCCGAGTTCGGGAGTGACTTCCAGTCGACGTTCTTCGACGGGTGGTTGCGCTGGGCCGGGATCGACGATGTCCAGGAGATCCGCCACCATCCGACGTTGACCGGGTCGTACGAGGACGAGCGGAAGCAGGCCGACGAGCGGGCCCGCGAGGTCGCCAGGCGCTTCTAGCGAATCCGCTGATGTTCCTGGATCCTTTTTTGACAGCCTGAGGGCGGTAGGAGCCGGTGGAGTAGGCCGCGTCGGCGAAGCGGAGCTGTCCTCGCCTGCCAGCAGGGCACTGGCAACGACACCCTCATAATGGACGGCATCGGAGCTGGGCCGCAGGGTCGCCGTGGTGAACAAGCCGATCTGGCTAGGGGCCTTGACGCCGTCTGGCGATAAGTGCGGATCTTGTGCACATGTCGCAACTCGGGCGGCCACAGCCGCATCTAGCCAGTAAAATCGCCCACTAATGTCAGTCTTTTCTCCATTTTGGCGACGGCCAGGGATCACCATCGCCCTAGCCCTGGCTGCCGTCCTCGGTCTGGGCACTGCCGTCTACCTGTCGATGCGCACCGAAGGCTCACCCCAGCAGACGGCGACCGCGTTCCTGACGGCCTGGCAACGCGGCGACCTGCCCGCCATGAAAGCCCAGGTACTGGAACCGCCTCGCGACTTCGACGGCATCTATGACGCCTTCACCAGAGGCTCCCAGGCCAAGAAGATCACCATCCGGGAGACCCGCGTCCGTCCCGAGTCCAACCGGAATTTCGGGCAGGCCGCCGCCTATGACGCCATGTTCTCTGTCACTCTCGACGGGCCGGTCCCCTACTCCTACGAGGGGCACTTCGAGGTCATCGATTTCGACCGCGCGTGGAAAGTTCACTGGACCCCGACGGCGATCCACCCCTGCCTGCAGGAGGTCGGCTCCAGCGAGATACGGCAGATCCGCGTCGTCCCCCAACCCGATGGTTCCTCCCGCCTGGTCCTGCTAGAAACGCGGGCCGAGGGAGAGCAGGCAGGATCCCTCTTCGCCGACGAAGGCCTCAAACTGGTCGCAACCCTGGCCGACTCGGCCCAACCAGGGGTCACCGGCTAGACCACTGAGATCAGGCGATTCGGCTCCGTTGCTTGCGCGGTGGGGTCGGTGGCGCGCTTGGGTCTGGGGCAGGCGGTAGGAGTCGGTGCCGGTCTCGATGGTGTTGCCACTACGGGCAAGCCCACTCCGATCAGCCGGCCCGGCGAATGAAGTTGTGCGTCGTCAAGGCAGAGATAGCGCTCGCGCGGTGCCGTCTGGATCTCGCCCTTCCACCAGTAGGTGGAGACGATCTGACCGCTGATCTGGGCGCCGGCCGCCACCCGGCTCTCGACCGCCGCGTTGACGATGCGTTCGGCCTCTTCGCGGCTGTCGGCGGTCACGCGAACTTCGACATGGCGGGTCATGGCTCCGAGCGTACGTCCCATGAACGATCACCTTCTCTGTGGGTCACGATCGCCTCCGTCGTCGAAGGACACGGCGAGATGACGGCCGTACCCGAGTTGCTGCGCAGTGTGCCTACGCTTCGAGCATCTGGGAAGTGAACATCCAAGAAAGGAACGTGTGCGTCGCGGTTCGCTGATTGCGCCCGGCGGGATCGAGGCAGCGGGTAGATGACCTACGACAGGACGGGAAGCCGCGCGCAGGTGACAACCGCCGCGATCGGCACGCTTCTGTCCGGTCTGCTGTGCGCCTTTGCTGCGAAGATCGCTCACGGCTAACCGGCCGGGTCCGTTCTGGGGTCGTGCCGGGATGGGCTTGGACAGCAGGCCCGAGACGGTCAACGATGGGAGCGATACACATGGCCGACTCCGTTCTCACGATCGGGTGCTTCCAGTACGACACGACACAGCCGCTGTTCGACGGGAGCGTAAGCGTCGACGGCGTCGACGTCAGGATGAAAACCGGGGTCACCTTGCCGGAGATCTTTGATCGGCTGATCCGCGGAAACGAGTTCGACGTCGCCGAGCTCGGCCTCACGTTCTACCTGCGGCTACTGGGCACCGGTCTGCCGTTCGTAGCGCTGCCGATCTTCCCGAACCGCGTATTCCGGCACTCGTGCATCTTCATCAACACCCACAGCGGGATCGTTGAACCAGGTGATCTCGCGGACAAGACCATCGGTGAATTCGGCACCTACGGTCAGGACTCCGGCGTGTGGGCCAAGGGAATCCTGATGGACGAGTACGGATTCAAACCCGAACAGAGCCGTTGGGTGATCGGCGGTCTGGAGCACCCTGCGACTCCCTTCGACTTCATCCCCCATCCACATCCGGCCGACGTCGACGTGACCGTCGCGCCTGAGGGGAAGACACTTGGTGCGATGCTCGACGCGGGCGAGATCGACGCCCTGTTCTCGGCGAACGTCCCGCAGTGCGTGCTCGATGGATCCCCGAACGTCGCCCGTCTGTTCCCCGACTTCGAGCCGCTGGAGCGCGACTACCACCGGCGAACCGGGATCTTCCCGATCATGCACACGATCGTCATCCGGCGAGAGCTCCTCCGCCACCGTCCTGACCTCGCGCACAAGGTCTACCGCGCATTCGCCGAGGCGAAGGACGCCGCCGCCGACCGCTACCGCCGCAACCGCAGGCTCTACCAGGTCCCGACCATGGTGCCGTGGATGAATGCCCTGGTCGAGCGCAACGGCGAGCAATTCTCCGAGGACTGGTGGCCGTACGGCATCTCGTCCAACCGCTCCGCTCTTGACACCTATCTGCGCTACCACCACGAGCAGGGCCTGTCCTCCGGGCAATGGAAGCTCGAAGATGTCTTCGCTCCGGAACTGCTCGACACATAGGCCTCCGGACTCGCAGGCGCTCTGGGATGCGAATCCCCCACGAACTTTCCGATGGCACCGATCGTCGAACACCCATGATCAGCACCATCGGGATTCGGGGGCACCATGCGTGCATTGCGCATGATCGTAATGTCGGCCACCGCGCTGGAGTTCCCCTCCGCGGTACGCGGGTTTGGGCCAGGCGGTAGGAGTCGATGCCGGTCTCGATGATGTTGCCGTGACGGTCAAACCCGCTCCAACCAGCCGACCCGGCGAAGCGTGTTCGGGAAGGCGGTCCGAGCGCAGCGAGGCCCTTCAGGGGGCGGGCGTAAGCCCGCCTGAGAGGACGTCCGGAGCGTAGCGGAGGCCCTTTTTGGGCGGGTGGGCATCAGACGGCCAACCACCGAATCGGGTAACGGGCGGGGAGGAAGAACGCCCGGAGCGAAGCGAAGGCCCGTTGTGGTCGGGTCAGTGGTGGCCAAGCTCGGCAGACAGGCGGTCGGTGGTCCGCAGGAGGGCGGCGGCGCAGGCGTCGGCTTCGGCCATGAAGCGGTCGGCCGGGCCGCACACGCTGATGACCGCCGCCGGCCGGCCATGGTGGTCGAGGATGGGGGCCGCCACGGAGGCCGCGCCGCTCTGCCGTTCGGCGATCGACATCGCGTAGCCGCGGCGGCGGATGAGGGTCAGGTCGGTGTGCAGGCGGCCGGGGTCCGTGACGGTGGCGGGCGTCATGGCTTCCAGTGATCGGCTGAGATAGCGGGTGATCTCCTCTTCCGAGAGGTACGCCAGGAACGCCTTCGATGATCCGCCCGCGTGCAGCGGATACGGCACGCCCAGCGAGACCGACATGATCACCTCCCGCTCGGGTGTCGCCTGGTCGATGTAGACGCGGGTGTCGCCGGTCCTGATCGACAAAGTGGCGGTCTCGCCGGTCAGCCTCGACAGGGCGGGCAGTTCGGGCGCGGCCAGCCGCCGTACGTCGATGCGGTCGAGGTAGGCCAGGCCGAGCCGCATCGCCGTCAGCCCCAGCGAATAGCGCCTGCTCTCCTCGTCGAGCACGACCAGCCCCCGGCTCCTGAACGAGGCCAGCACCCGATGCACCGCCGCCTTCGACATGCCCAGGCTCTCGGCGAGCTCGGTGACGCCGAGTGTGTCCGTGCCCGCCTCGGCGAACCGGACGAGGATGTCGGCGGCCCGTTCGACGGTGGCGGCGGTCTGGCTGGGCATGGTGGGCCTTCCCCGGTGAATCATGTGTACTGTCGGGAACAGCATTCCTACTATTGGAACACAAGGAGCCACCGGATATGTCGTCGTTGTGGAAGGCCCTGGAGGGCTCGCGCGTGCTGGACCTGGCGCAGCCGATGCGCAAGGGCATGCCGCAGTCCCCCAACCACCCGCCGTTCCGGATGGCGCTGGAACGCCGGCACGGCGACCTGGTCAGGACCGACGGCGGCTCGGCCGCCAACGAGATCATCGTCACGGGCGGCCACGTCGGCACGCACGTCGACGCGCTGGCGCACGTCTCCCAGGAGGGCCTGCTGTACGGCGGGCGGCCGGCGGGCGAGGTGATGTCGCACGAGGGGTTCAGCGCCATGGGCATCGACGGGTTCGAGCCGTACGTGGGCCGGTGCGTGCTGCTCGACGTGGCCGCCGTGCACGGGGTGACCACGCTGCCCGCCGGCTACGAGGTCACCGCCGACGATCTGGAGCGGGCCGCCGGAGACCTGGAGATCCGCGCGGGCGACGCCGTACTGGTCGGGACCGGCTGGTCACGGCTGTGGGAGTCGGGGGACGACTTCGTCGGTCAGCGGAACGGCGTTCCGGGTCCGGGCGCCGATGCCGGCCGCTGGCTGGCCGCGCGGCGACCGCGCGTGGTGGGCGGCGAGACCATCGCCTTCGAGCACATCGCGGCGGGCCGCGGGCATGCCACGCTCCCCGTGCACCGGATCATGCTGGTGGAGTCGGGCATCAACATCGTGGAGACGATGCGGCTGGCCGAACTGCTCGACTCTGGAGTCCGCGAGTTCCTGCTGGTGCTGAACCCGCTGCCGATCGTCGGCGCCACGGGAGCCCCGGTCCGCCCGCTCGCCGTCATCGCCTGATCGGGGAGCGGAAGTGACCACTCATGTTCAGCGGCTCGCGGAATTCGCCGTGGATTGCCGGGATCGCGGCGTCCCGGCCGAGGTGCGCGACGACGTGACGGGCCGGGTGCTCGACGTGCTCGGCAACTGCCTGGCCGCCTACGCGGAGCCGGCGGGTGACGCGGCCCCGGCCGTGCTGCGGGCCGTACGACGGTGGCAGGGGGCCGGGGAGTCGACCGCGATCGGGAGCGGCGACCGGCTGCCCGCGCCGTCGGCGGCGCTGGTCAACGGCACGCTGGCGCACGCGCTCGACTACGACGACACGCATCTGCCGTCCGTGCTGCATCCGAGCGCTCCCGTGGTGCCCGCCGCGCTGGCCGCCGCGGAGGCCACGGGCGCGTCCGGCGAGCGGCTGATCGCGGCCGTCGCGGCCGGCGTCGAGGTGTGCAACCGGCTCGGCATGGCCTCCTACCTGCCGGAGGCCGGCAACTCGCTGTTCTTCGAGAAGGGCCAGCACGCCACCTCGATCTGCGGCACGCTCGGCGCGGCGGTCGCGGCCGGGCTGCTGTACGACCTGGACGCCGCCGGCATCGCCCACGCCGTCGGGGTGGCGGCCAGCATGGGCGCCGGCGTCCTCGAGGCCAACCGCACGGGCGGCACGATCAAGCGGGTGCACTGCGGCTGGGCGGCCCACTCGGGGGTTACGGCGGCCGTGCTCGCGCTGGAGGGGCTGACGGGGCCGCCCACGGTGCTGGAGGGCCGGTTCGGCTTCTTCCAGGCGTGGCTGGACGGCCGGTTCGACGCCGAGGCGCTGCTGTCGGGGCTGGGCGAGCGGTGGGAACTCCTGCGTACGGTCTACAAGCCGTATCCGACGAACCACTTCACCCATCCGGCCATCGACTGCGCCCTCGCCCTGCGCGCCGGCGGCCTGTCCCCCGCCGACATCGAGGAGGTCGAACTGGGGGTCGCGGCTCCGGTGCTGCGTACCATCGCCGAGCCCCGGGCCGACAAGGTCAGGCCGGAGTCGCCGTACCACGCGAAGTTCTCGGGACCGTACACGGTCGCGGCGGCGCTGCACGGCGGCGGCGGGCTGGGGCTGTCACTGGACGACTTCGCCGCCCTCGATCCCGCACGGCTGGCGCTGGCCGAGCGGGTGCGCTGCGTGGCGGACGAGCGGGCGACGGAGATCTTCCCGCACGCGTTCGCGGCCGTGCTGCGGGTACGGCTGCGTGACGGCTCGCTGCTGGAGCATCGGGTCGACTCCTCCCGTGGCGGTCCGGAACATCCGCTGACGGCGGAGGAGCTCGCGGTGAAGTTCCGCACGAACGCGGGGCGGGCGCTCGACCCGGACCGCGTGGCGGCTCTCGTCGCGGCGGGCCGCGACCTGCCCGAGGCCCCTACTGTGGCACCGCTCCTCCGGCTGACGACCGCCTGAGCCACCGCGCCGGCTCGACGAACCGCTAGGGAGCCGCTCGGGCGGCTACATCGACCGTGCGCCGGGAGTCCGCTCCGCCGCCTCCGAGCGCTCCGCTGTCTCCACCCGGTCGGCCATCTCAGAGCTGTCCACCGCCTCCGGAAGGCCTGTCTCCAGGCGGCCCGCCTCTGAGCGGTCCGCCTCTGAGCGGTCCGCCGTGGCAGCGAACGCCGCCTCCGGGATCTCCGCCTCCGGGGACGGCGGCGGCATGACCTTGCGGACCTCGTCGAGCGGCGGCAGCTGGGCGGGCACCTCCCGCCGGAGCGACTCCAGCGGAGCCGTCTCCTCGCGAGTGGGCGTCTCGCGAATGGGCGTCTCGCGAATGGCTTCCTCCCGGGAGGTCGCGGCCGCGGCAGATGCGTCCGCCAACGCGTCGACCGGCGCGGGGTCGCGCCCCATGCGGTCGAAGAAGCGCAGCAGCTCGACCGGCAGCGGCATGATCAGCGTGGTCGTCTTCTCCGCCGCCACCTCGACCACCGTCTGCAGCAGGCGCAGCTGCAACGCCGCCGGCGTCTCGGACATGATGGCGGAGGCGTCGGCCAGCTTCTGGGCGGCCTGGAACTCCCCGTCGGCGGTGATGACCCGGGCCCGGCGCTCGCGTTCGGCCTCCGCCTGCCGCGACATCGAGCGCTTCATCGACTCGGGCAGCTGCACGTCCTTGATCTCGACCCGGTCGATGTGGATGCCCCAGCCGAGCGCCGGGCTGTCGATCATGAGGGCGAGGCCCCTGTGCAGCTCTTCGCGGTTGGACAGCAGGTCGTCGAGCTCACTCTTGCCGATGATCGAGCGCAGGGAGGTCTGCGCCACCTGTTCGACCGCGAACAGGTAGTCCTGGACCTCGATGGCCGCCCGCAGCGGGTCCTGGACCCGGAAATAGACGACCGCGTCGACCCGGACCGAGACGTTGTCGCGGGTGATGCCCTCCTGGGTGGGGATCGGCATGGTGACGATCTGCACGTTGATCTTCTTCATCTTGTCCACAAAGGGGATGAGGAAGCTCAGCCCCGGCTGCCGCACCTGTTTCTGAGCCCGGCCGAAGCGGAAGACGATGCCCCGTTCGACCTGGTTGACGACCCTGATGAAGCTGAAGGCGGACCAGAGCAGGATGACGGCGAGGACGGAGAAGAGAATGCTGGTGACCATGGTGGTGTCCCTTCCGCTCCGAGAGTAGGCCGGTTACCGCGAGGTGGTCCACCGCGGTCCGTCAGGGGTGTCCTCGACGAGCACGCCGCCGCTGAGCATCGCCGCCCGCAGCGCGTCGGCGACCTCGTAGCGGCCCTGCCTGCGCAGGTCGTTGCGGAACGCCAGGAGGGCCTCGACGAGGGCACGCAGATCGGCGGTGGTGGCCACCTCGGCGAGCCGAGCGATCAGCAGCCGCATGAGCTCTCTTGCCTCGTCGACGCCGCCCGCGTCCTCCTCGGTGTCGGCCGCCCACTTGACCAGCTCGGCCTCCATGTCGAGGACGGCGCGGGCCGCGGCGACCAGGTCGGGCGCCGCCGCCGCGAGCTGGAAGCGCCGCTCGCAGGAGCGTACGGTCTCCTCCAGCGTGATCTGGGCCGGCGCCGAGACGGCGGCGGGCCGGGGCGATGGCGCGGCGGCGACGCGACCGCCTTCGGCCAGGCGGCGGACCTCCTCCAGACCGATGTGGGTGCCCGCGGGCAGGACCGCCTGCGAGCCGGGACGACGTACGGTCAGCCCGCCACGGCCCGCCACCTCGACGGTCTCGGCGTCGAGGTCGATGACGACCGCGGTGTGCTCGTCGATGCCGAGAACGGCCGTGCCCGGCGGCAGCTCCCGCTCCATCCGGGACAGCCGCCGCTCCCCCAGGTAGCAGTAGCGGGTGTCGTGGGTGCCGCCTTCGGCGTTGTCGAAGTGCGGGATCAGGACCGCCCGCAGGTCGAGCGCCGCCAGCAGGTCGAGGCCCTCGCGCCAGTGCGGCTCGGCGCCCACCTTGTAGATCTCATAGACCGGCACCGTCGCGAGCCCGGCCGTGCAGGCGGCGGCCGAGGCCAGCACGGTCACACCCTGGCGGGCCCGGACGCGGGCCCGCAGGTCGCCCGCCGTGGGCGCGGCCGTCCACTGATCGAGGGCGTAGGTCGGGCTGCCGGGCCCGGAGAACACCCAGTCGGCTCCGGCCGCCCCGGTCGCCACCTCGACCTCAAGGCCGACACTCCGGGCGAAGTAGCGGCGGGCACGGGCGGAGATATCGGCCGCGTTCTCCTGGAAGGCGTAAGGGGTGTCGAGCAGCACGGCCCGCGCGCCCGGCCGCAGCCGCCGCGCGGCGGAGCGGTGGACCTCCACCATGGTCGGGCTCGTCTCGCCCGACCCCATGAGCACCAGCAACCCGGGCATGGCTGTCCGCCTCTCTCTTCGCGCCTCCCCACCTACGGCCTTCTGCGAATAGATCGCTTCTGCATACAGCTGGCAGTAGATTGTCGGGGGTGACGGGAAGACACGTCGTCTCGGTCGAGACGCTCATGCTACGGGCGAGCACTGACAGTGAGTGGGCGTACCGGCACGCCACCGCCGTGCCCGCCCCCGGAGAGACGCCCGACCAGACCGCGCGCCGGGTCAGCGGGATCCCGGCCGACGCGCCGTCCACCGTCGTGCACTCCACGAGCTGGCGCTGCCGTCCCGAGGGCGAGATCGTGCTCACGTACGCCGTCTGCCCGGACCCGGAGCCGTGGCTGCCCGCGATCGACCTGCCCGTGCTGGAGATCGTCGCCGGTGACGCACCCGCCACGCCCGCGCCCGGCCGCGTCGAGGTGGCCAATGTGGTGGCCCACGCCATCCGGCACCTGGCGTTCCTGACAGCCGAGGATCCCGTCGTACGGCAGGCATTGGCCCACCACCCGGAGATCGTCTCAGCCCTGGACCAGCCCCGGCGGTGCGTCCCGACTCTCTAAGCACCAGCCGGTCGTCGCCGTCCGCCCCCGACGAGGTTGTCCCTCCACGGGACCCCAGCCACCACGGACCATCACACGGATTGAGGCGGTCGCGTGACGAACCACCCAGGAAACCCTTGGCCCTAGGCGGCGCGACGGGACACCCGACGGCCTAACGACTGCATCGGCTTCTCGACGAAGCGGTAAGCCAGGGCGCTGGCCAGCAGGACCAGCACGATGGCCAAGGTAGCCATCCCGAGCTGCAGCGGCAGCGGCGACCGCCGCAGATCCCCGCTCACCTCCACGAAGAACTTCAGCAGCGGATGATGCACCAAATACAGCGAGTAGCTGATCAGCCCGAGCCAGGTCAGCACCCTCGGCACCCGCCGCCCCCGCAGCGCCATCCCGCCCGCGAAGGTGGCCGCCGCCAGCGCGATCGTGGTGATCCACACGTCCGGCTCGACCCACCACCATCCCGCCTCGATCGCCCAGATCGGGGCCAGCGCGACCAGTCCGGCAGTCGCCGCCACCGGCCACAGCCCGCCCGTGCCGCGTTCCCAGCGGTGGATCGCGGTCCCGGCGAACATGACGCCCAGCACGGCCACGCCCATCCACGGCACCCGGCTGCCGAGGACCAGCAGCGCCACCGCCATCAGGCCCAGCGCGCACGCCGCCGCCGTACGGAATCTGCCCGAGATCACGCACGCCAGCCCGGCGAAGAACGCGGCCCCGGAGGCGTACGCGACCCAGCCGCCCTTCAGCAGCGCCCCACCGACCAGCAGCCCGACGACCACCGAACCGGCCGCGAACAGCACTGCGAACAGCCCGCTCCGCTCGTGCAGCCGGGTCACGAACAGCGCGGTGACGAGCAGGTAGAACACCATCTCGTACGAGAGCGTCCACATGGTGTCGGCCACACCCCCGACGCCCACCACGTCGAGCAGCATCGTCGCGTGCGCCGCCACAGCCGTGCCGTCGCGGGGCACCTCCGCGCGTACCGGCACCCACCAGGCCGCCGCCAGCACCAGGGCCGCCACGGCGAGGTAGAGCGGGTAGAGACGGAAGGCGCGGCTTACCCAGAACGTCCGCACATCGCCGTGCCGCTCCAGCGACGTCGGGATGATGTAGCCGCTGACCAGGAAGAACACCAGAATGCCGTAGACGCCGAGACTGAACCAAAAGGGCCGGAGCGCCGGCAGGAACCAGGGCAGCAGGTGCTCGGCGACCACGGCGAGCGCCCCGATGCCGCGCAGGGCGTCGAGCCAGGCGAGGCGCGCGGGGGCGGGGGTCGTGGTGGGTGTGGTCGTGGCGGGGGCGATCGACACCCGCCCAAACCTACCCTGACCCGCACCGATAATGCCCTGTCGTCAGCGATGGCTGGTCAGCGGGGCGTGATGGTCGGCGCCCGCCGGGCCGTGCGGGTCGGTGTGTACGGTGGCGGCGCGCAGTCTGGGCAGCTCGTGGATGAGGCGGTGTTCGGCGGCCACCGCCACAGCGTGCGCGTCCACGAGCGAGAGTTCGTGGCCCACCAGGATCTCCACCTCGGCGTGCAGCGCGTGGCCGATCCAGCGCAATCGTACGGAGCCGACGCGTTCCACTCCCTCGACTCCGCCCAGGATGGCTTCGGCCTCGTCGACGATGGCCGGGTCGACGGCGTCCATGAGCCGGTGATAGATCTCGCGGGCGGCGTCGCGCAGCACGAAGCAGATGGCGACGGTGATGAGCAGGCCGACGATCGGGTCGGCGAGGGGGAAGCCCAGCGCGGCGCCGCCCGCGCCGATGAGCACGGCGAGCGAGGTGAAGCCGTCGGTCCTGGCGTGCAGCCCGTCGGCGACCAGCGCGGCGGAGCCGATCTCCCTGCCGACCCCGATCCGATAGCGCGCCACCCACTCGTTGCCGAGGAACCCGACCACGGCCGCCGCGGCCACCCACCCGACGGCCCGCATGTCCTGGGGGTGGAGCAACCGCGTGACCGCCTCGTACCCGGCAAGGACGGCGGAGGCGGCGATGATCAGCACGATGGCGATGCCGGCCAGGTCCTCGGCTCTGCCGTACCCGTAGGTGAAGCGGCGGGTGGCGGCCCGGCGGCCGAGCGAGAAGGCGATCGCGAGCGGTACGGCCGTGAGCGCGTCGGCGACGTTGTGCAGGGTGTCGCCGAGCAGCGCGACGGAGCCGGACATGACGACGATCACGGCCTGGACGGCGGCGGTGACCAGCAGCACACCGAACGAGACGGCCAGTACGCGCAGCCCGCGACTGCTGCCTTCCAGGGCGGCGTCGGTCTTGTCGGCGCTGTCGTGACTGTGCGGCGTGAGGGCATGCCCGGCCTTCGCCAGCAGCCCTCTGATCCCACCGCGCCCGCGCTCGCCCTCATGCCCATGACCGTGCCCGTGTCCATGCGCAGGTTCGGGTGAAAGGCCTGAAGAGGTGGAATCGTGCTGACCGGTCATAGCACCTCATTTGCCCAACAAGTCGCGTGCTCTACCGCGCCCCCCGAGTCATCACCACCCGACGTGGTTCTTGCCGGAGACGAGCGAGCGGGCGATCACCAGCCGCTGGACGTCGTTGGTGCCCTCGCCGATGGCCATCAGCGGCGCGTCCCGGTAGAGCCGCTCGACCACGAACTCCTGCGAATAGCCATATCCGCCATGAATGCGCATCGACTCCAGCGACGCCTTCAACGCCACCTCGGAGGCGAAGTATTTGGCCATCCCCGCCTCCATGTCGACCCGCTTCCCGCTGTCGGCCTGGGAGGCCGCCCAGTAGGTCAGCAGCCGGGCCGCCTGGATCTCGGTCGCCATGTCGGCCAGCTTGAGCTGTACGGCCTGGAAGTCGGCGATGGGCTGGCCGAAGGCGTTGCGTTCACGGGCGTAGCCGAGCGCGGCGTCGTAGGCGGCCTGGGCGACGCCGACCGCGCGGGCGGCGATGTTGATCCGCCCGATCTCCAGCCCGCCGAGCACCTGCTGCATGCCGCGCCCCTCGACCCCGCCGAGCAGCGCGTCCACGGGCACGCGCACACCGTCGAGCACGACCTCGCACGTCTCGGTCCCCTTGTAGCCGAGCTTGGGCAGATCCCGGCTGACCCCGAACCCCTCGGCCGCCGGATCGACGAGCAGCACCGACATCCCCTTGTGCGCGGGCTCGGTGACGGACGTCTTCACCAGCACGGGCAACGGATCGGCGTGGCGGGCGTTGGTGATCCACGTCTTGGTGCCGGTCACGACATAGTGGTCGCCGTCACGTACGGCCCTGGTCTGAATGCCCTGCAGATCCGTCCCGGCCCCGGGCTCGGTGAGCGCGATGCCGGTACGGCGGGCTCCGGTGGCCAGATCCGGGAGATGGCGCGACTTCTGCTCCTCGGTGCCATGCCGGGCGATCATCCAGCAGGCCAGCGAGTGAGACCCGATGGTGCCGGCGACCCCCATCCAGCCCCGGGCGATCTCCTCGAAGACCAGGGCGAACGACACCATGTCCGCCCCGAGCCCGCCGTACTCCTCGGGCACGCTGAGGCCGAAGAGCCCCATCGCTTTCATCTTGTCGACGATCTCCGTGGGGTATCGCCCGGAGTGCTCCCACTCGATGGCGACGGGCATGATCTCTTTGTCGACGAAGGCCCGCAGGGTCTCCCGGAAGGCCCTCTGCTCGTCGCTCAGCTCGAAATCCACCGGCTCCTCCTCAGTGCTACCACGGCCGGGGCCAACGATACGCGCGCCGGAGGATCATCCCCTCGGACGGACCGTCACCGGTAGACGGCCGGCTCCTTCCGCTTGCCGGGGAACACCATGATCAGCAACTCCACGGCGCCGTCCGGAGGGTAGGGGACCTGGTAGACGCGTTCACGGCCGCGCAGGTGGACCCGGACCCGGTAGGACCCGGGGCCGCTGGTCGTCAGCTTGGGCGACGTGTTCCCCAAGCCGTCGCCGAGGGTCAGCGAGCCGGTCGGGCTCTCGTAGGCGACCTCGACCACCTCCTTCCACCCCTTGGTCTCCAGCGGCGGCCGCCGGGTATAGGACTCGGTGGTCACGCAGGCGTACCCGACCTCGTCGGCCGCCCAGATGGCCAGCGCGCCCCGTTCGCTGCCGATCAGCTCCTTGACCAGGTCAGGAGAGGCGTCTTCATATCCGTCCTCCCAGCCGTTGATGGTCCAGAACTCGGTCCACGTGGTGGCGCGGTGCTGCCGGACCGGTTTGATCTTCGGGCGGTGCGCGGGGTGCGCGGCGCAGGCCTTCTCCTCCTTGGCGACGTACGCGTCCTCTTCCTCCTGTTGCCGCCGGCCGGCCAGCTCCTGGGCCCGGGCCACCGCAGGGCACAACGATCCCAGCGCGCCGGCCAGCGCCGCGTGGGGTGCCTCGCGCACGGCGGGAGCGTTGATCTCGCCGCCGTGCTGTTCGGCCAGACGGCACAGGTCGCGGCCCTGAGTCAGGACCACCCGGTCGGGAGCCTTGTCCCAGATCTCAATGCCGTTGTTCATGAAGGGGGCGTAGCCGCGGACCTGGCACAGGAAGTCCTTTTCCGCCTTGGTCAGGTCGTGGACGGTGCCGCCCCCGAAACCGGCGCAGTCGAGCTCGCCTTCACTGCTCACTTTGCCGGGTGGGGCCGCCCGGTCCACGACCAGGAGGGTCGTCATCAGCGTCAGGGCCGCGACCGCCGTACGGGCGAAGCGCCCTCTGCGGACGTAGCCGCGGCGGGCTGGGCGCACCGCGAGCAGAACCAGGATCGGCGGCGCCAGGAAGTAGAGGTCCATGCCCGCGTTCCAGCTAAGAATCGCGGACGGACCCCACGCCTCCAGGCATCGCGGGCCCAGCGCCCCGTCGAGCGTGAACAGCAAAAGCTCTGGGAGGCGGAAGAAGAGCAACGTCACGGCGCCTGAGCGGGCGATGATCCGGCCGAGCCGGGCACGCCCGGTCCGGACGCTCAGGTAACAGCAGGCGCAGGCCACGACGATCATCGGCGCGCCGCCGAACCAGAAAAGGGGGAGAACCCTGATCAGGCGTTCCGGATATCCGATCAGGTCGTTGATCTGGTTACCCAGGCACGAACCCACCCACATCCACGCGTAGCTCCGGCCGCCGTCATCTCCGACCAGAAGCGAGCGGATCCAGAAGAAGACGTCGGGAATCAGCGTTAGTAATAACGCCGTACTCCACAGAATCCATGATCGTCGAGGCACGACACCGACATTAAGGCACCGCGAAGGAAAGTCAGTTGGGGGCGGGCAGCACAGAGGACAGCTTGGAGACCACGGCCACGATGCGCGCGGCGCGTTCGAGTTCGGCGCGGTGGAAGTGCGGTCCCGCCGCGCGGGCGACGACCACGTGCAGCCCGTGGGTGGCGACCGGCAGCAGCATCAGCCGTAGATCGTCGGCCGCGCGTGTGGCGGCCCTGAGCGGCGGCTCCAGCAGTTCGAACACCTCCGGCGCGCCCAGACTGGCATGCCGTACGACGTCACCCGCCAGCGCAATCGACCACTCGGCGCCGCACAGCCCCGGCAGCGCGTCCACCAGCGTCGCGATCCCCCGCGACGGTTCCGACGCGACGTGCATGAGCAGGTCGTAGTCGGGCGCCGAGCCCGGGAGGTCCTTGGTCGGCCAGACCCCCTCGACGCGTACGCCCGGGACGGCCGAGAGCCGGTCGCGCACCTCGTCCGGGGTCACCTTCCCCGGCCATGACACCGTGAAGTCGTCCACCGCCCGGCCCGTCTCCCGTTCCAGCACGGTGACCTGCAGAATGTCGGCACCCAACGCACCGAGTGACCGCGCGACCTGGCCCAGCCCCCCGGGCCGGTCCGGCAACGACACCCTCAGTCTGAGCAGCATGACCCGCCCCCTTTCCAGAGGCTTTCACAGTGCCCGTGGAAGGTTTCCAGCATGTTCCACGGATATGTCACGCATGCTGCACTTATATCCAAGGATGGTCCGCTAATCCGGGTTTTGGGATAAAGGTTCGCCCAGCGCCACCTGCGGAAAGCCGCAGGTGGCGCCCAAGAACGCGGAGATCAGGCGAAGACGTCCTGCTGGTAACGACCCTGCTCTTCGAGCGCGGCCAGCCACGCCTCTCCGTCCGTCCCGGTCTTGTCCCGGTGGATGGCGAGCAAGGCACGCCGTACGGCGGGCGCCATGCGCAGCCCGTCACCGCAGACGTACACATGCGCCCCGGCCTCCAGCAGCTCCCACACCGCCTCGCCCCGCGCGGCGATCGCGTCCTGCACGAACCGGTACGGATGCCCGGCCACCGCCGAGTAGGCCACGGTGACGTGCACCCCGTCAGCCGACGCCCAGCTCTCCACCTCGTCCCGGTAGAGCCAGTCATGCGAAGGATGGCGGCACCCGGCGAACACCTCGGCCCGCCCGGTGGCCCCGGTCAGCGCCCGCTCCTCCAGGAACCCCCGCAGCGGCGCGAACCCGGTGCCGGGACCCACGAGGATCACCGGCGTGGCAGGGTCCTCGGGCAGCCGGAACGGCGGCGCGGGCACCCGGATGTAGCCGTAGAAGCTCTCCCCCGGAGCCAGCCCGGCCAGGTAGGCCGAGCACATCCCGCGGTATTCGCCGCTGCCCGACCAGGCGGGCCCCTCCACCAGCCCGACCGTGATCCTCACCAGGCCGGGGTCGGCCAGCGGCGAGGAGGAGACGGAGTAGTAGCGCGGCCGGATCGGCCCGGCCATCTCCAGGAAGACCGGCAGCGGCAGCTCGATCGCCGGGAAGCGGTCGAGCAGCGCCAGCGGGGATACCCGCTTGGCCAGGATCTCGTCGGCGTAGTCCGTGGTCAGCGCGTCGAGCTGGCTCCGCGTCCACGGGCACGAGGTGTGCGCGGCCAGGGCCGCCAGGTCCGACCGGGTGGCCACCTCCTGCAGTTCGGCGAACTCGGTCAGCAGCAGCCCGGCCGTCACCGGCGTGTCCACGGGCAGGTGCGTGGCCCCGCCGGTGCGCAGGCGTACGACCTGCTCACGCGGGACGCGCAGGCAGCGCAGCGCCCACTCCACCAGCTCCGGGTCGTTCTTGGCGAAGGCGGCCACGTGGTCGCCCGCCGAGTAGGTCACACCCTCGGGCAGCCGCGCCACGATCGAGCGCACGCCGGGCCGCGGCGCCTCCAGCGAGAAGTCCCACAGCCCGGCCGGGTCGCCGGTCAGCTCCTCGTTGGAGACCACGGTCAGCGGGAACGCCCGCGCGGACACCACCGCGGGCCGTACCTCCGCCTCGCTGAGCACCTCCATCTGGTAGCGGGGGCCCGCGTCGGCGGCTGAGGCGCTGTACTCCTCGGCCGTCGCCGCCCACAGCTTGGCGGTCCACGCCGACACGTCGCCGTCGAAGTCGCCGTCGGCGTCGGCCTCGCCCCGCTCGATCAGGGGTACGGCACCGGCCGCCGTCAGCTTGGCGAAGGCGCGGCGGGGAAAGTCCTGGTACGTGGGCCACTGGGTGTTGCCGCAGCCCAGCAGCGCCAGCCGTACTCCCGACAGGTCGGGCAGGTCTTCCAGCGCGTCGAAGCGCTGGGCGTTGTCGGGCGCCTTTCCGTTGTAGGAGGAGGCGACCACCAGGAGCAGCCCCTCGCTCGGCGGGACCAGCTCGTCGAGGGTGGTCAGCGTGGTGGCGAAGCCGGCCCGCCCGGCGCGTTCGGCCAGCCGCTCGGCGATGTCGGCGCAGGTGCCCAGGTTGGAGCCGTAGGCGACGGTGAGCGCGACGCCGGTGACGGCGATGTCCTGCTGCTCCTCCACCTCGATCGGCTGCCCGAGCACGGTGACGCGCTCGTGGGGACGGCGCTCGCGCACCCGGACGGTGAACCCGTCGGGCTTCAGGGTGAGCGTCTGCTTGATCTTCATCTTGTAGACGGCGGGGTCGGAGACGGCGAAGCGCCGCAGGATCATCGCCAGCGCCAGCCTGGCCTCGGTGAGCGCGAACTGGCGGCCGATGCAGGCCCGTTCGCCGTTGCCGAACGGCTTGTAGGCGGCCGGGTGATGGTCACGCTTGTTCTCGGGCAGCCAGCGGTCGATGTCGAACTCGTCGGGCCGCTCCCACGCCTTCGGGTTGCGGTGCAGCGACGGCAGCAGGATGATGACCGGCGTCCCCGCCGCCAGCGCGTACTCACCGCCGAGCGTGGTGTCCGCGATGGCGTTCACGGAGAAGGCCGGGATCGGGGACCAGACCCGCAGCGTCTCCTCCAGGATCCGGGAGATCACGTCCAGCTTCATGACCGTCTCGTAGGCCGGCGGCTCGTCGCCCGGCAGCAGCCGGTCGACCTCGTCGTAGGCCCTGGCCAGGGTGTGGGGGTCGCGCAGCAGGTTGTACAGCGCGAAGGAGAGCAGGCCGCTGGTGGTCTCATGCCCGGCGATCAGGAAGGTGAGGACCTGGTCGCGGATGTTCGCGTCGGAGAGCCGGGCGCCGGTCTTGGGGTCGGACGCCTCCAGCATCAGGCCGAGTAGGTCCTTGGTGGCGGCGCCGTCCTCCGCGCGGCGCCGCCTGATCACGTCGTCGACCAGCTCGCGCATCAGCTCGATGTCGGCCCGGTAGGCGACCTCCTGCTTGCGCTTGAGCTTGGTGACGAACGGGAGCTGCTGGTTGCGCAGCATCGCCTCGGTCAGCGCGCCGCCCATCGCCGTCAGGAACGGGTGCAGCTCAGGCGAGTCGAAGGAGTCGAACCGGTAGCCGAACCCGGTCAGCGAGATCGTGTCGAGGGTGAGCCTGGTCATGTCGTCGGCCACCGGCAGATCCTGCCCCGGGCGCGCCGCCCAGGACTCCACGAGCCGGTCGGCGACCTCCAGCATCTGCGGGTAGTACGCCTTCATCGACCGCTGGCTGAAGGCCGGCATGAGGATCCGGTGCGCGTGACCCCAGACGGGCTCGTCCGGCCTGGCCGTGAACAGTCCGTCGCCGGCGAAGTCGCGGACGATCGACAAGGGCGGGTTGATCTCCTTGCGGAACCGCGTCTCGTCGCACGCCTCGGCCACCAGGTCCGGATCGTGGATCACCACGACATGACGACCGAGCAGGTCGAGCTGATAGATGCCCTCCGGGTGCGCCCGCGCGACCTCCTCGAAGTAGGTCATGGGCGAGTGCGCGGGCATCTGGAACGCGTTTCCCACGATCGGCAGCCCCCTGGGGGCGGGGATCTCTCTCATGAGCACTCCTGGTCCTGGTAGCCATACACCGTATGGCTCACGCTACCATACGGTGTATGGCAGTGAGCGCGCGCAGGGGAACCCCGCTGACCCTGGAGGAGATCTACACCACGGCATTGCGCATGGTGGACGAGGTGGGCGTGGAAGGGCTGTCGATGCGCAGGCTGGCCGCCGAGCTCGACGTCAATCCGATGTCGCTCTATCACCACGTGGACAACAAGATGGCGCTGCTCACGCAGATCTGCGACACCAACGTCCAGCGCCTCGACCTCCCGCCGGACGAGACACTGCCCTGGCAGGAGCGGCTGCGCATCCTCGGGCGCGCCTATCGCCGGCTCACCACCGACCACCCGGCGATGTGGCGCTACGTGTACGCCCACCCGGAGATCACCGCCGACCGGGAGGGCGGCCTGTGGGGCGTGCTGTTCCCGATCCTGGAGGCGGCGGGCGTGCCGCAGGAGGAGCAGCGGCGCACGGCGGACGTGCTGTACGGGTTCGTGGCGGGCCTGGTGTTCGCCGAGACGGCCGGGCACATCGGCCAGGGCCAGGACACCGAGGAGGCCGACCGCACCTTCGAGGCGGCGGTCGACCTCATCATCCGCGGCCTGGGCGGCTGACCAACCGCTAAGGGCCTGGCTGATCAGCCACCGGGGGGCGTCCCACCACCGCGAGCCGGGGCCATATCACCGTGATAGGGGTCGTTTGCCATCTATGCCAATCCCTAGCAACCGCTAGCTTGACAGGCACCCCCACAAAGGAGTGCACATGCGGAGTAAGCGCTGGCCTCTCTTAGGCGCCACCATCGTGGCCGCCTGCCTGGCCACCACCCCCCTCACCCCCGCCGCGGCGTCCTCCCCGTCTCCCGTCCCCTCGGAGTCGACCCCGCCGTCCGTGATCGACTCCCTCGAGCGCGACCTCGGCCTGTCCGAGCAGCAGGTCATCACCCGGCTGGCCAACGAGCAGCGCGCGGCGGCCACGGAGGCCGCACTGACGTCCTCGCTCGGCGCCTCCTACGGCGGATCCTGGCTGACCGCCGACGCCGCCAAGCTCATGGTCGCGACGACGGACCCGGCCACCACCGGCGCCATCGAGGCGAAGGGCGCGCAACCCGTGCTCGTCTCGCGGACGCTGGCCCAGCTCACCGCGGTCAAGGATCAGATCGACCGGGCGTCGGACCAGGCCAAGGCCGGCGCGTCCCTGTGGTACATCGACGTGACCACCAACAGCGTGGTCATCGTCGCCGGGCAGCAGGCGGCCGGTGACGCCCTCGCCGCGGCCGCCGGCGTCGACCGGAACGCGATCCGCGTGACCGTCTCCGGCGAGCAGCCGCGGACCTTGATCAACATCGTCGGCGGCGCCCCCTACTACATCGGCGGCGCCCGGTGCAGCATCGGCTTCGCCGTCACCAAGGGCAGCACCCCCGGCTTCGTCTCCGCCGGGCACTGCCGGGTAGCCAACAACACCACCAACCCGACGGGCACCTTCCAGGGCGCCTCGTTCCCGGGCAACGACTACTCCTGGGTCTCGGCTCCCGGTAACACCGCTACGCCGTACGTACGCGGCGCGGGCGGCGCGAACGTCACCGTCCGCGGCTCCACCGTGGCCGGCGTCGGCTCCTCCATCTGCCGCTCCGGTTCGACCACCGGCTGGCACTGCGGGACCGTCCAGCAGCTCAACGCCACCGTGAGGTACGCGGAGGGCACCGTCACCGGCCTCACCCGCACCAACGTGTGCGCCGAGCCCGGCGACTCCGGCGGATCGTTCATCTCCGGCAGCCAGGCCCAGGGCGTCACCTCCGGCGGCTCCGGAAACTGCAGCAGCGGCGGGACGACCTACTTCCAGCCGGTCAACGAGATCCTCAGCGTGTACGGGCTGACGCTCCGTACCGGCTGATTCCCACACCCTCGCGTGCCCGGTGCCCTCGGCGCCGGGCACGCTTCACGTGTGCCCGGTCACGGCCGGTACGTGACATTCCGGCCGCAGGGGATCACACTGCGCTGGTGCTGAGCCGTCCCCCCCACCGAGAGGAGTCATGGTGCGAGTCGTCGTCATCGGTGCGGGGGTGGTCGGATCCGCCGTCGCGGCCGGGCTCACCCGGCGCGGCGCGCAGGTCACAGTCCTGGAGGCACGTACGCCGGGATCCGGTACGACGTCCACCTCCATGGCGTGGGTCAACGCCAACAACAAGACGCCCAAGGCGTACTTCGCCCTGAACCACGCCGCCGTGTGGGCGCACCACCAGCTCGCGGGCGACTGGTTCTTCCCCACGGGCATGCTCGAGTACGCGGTGAGCGCCGAGCACAAGGAGCTGCTGGCGGCCCGGGTGGAGCGGCTGGTCGGCCTGGGCTACCCGGTGGAGCGGGTGACCGCCCGCCGGGCTCTGGCCCTGGAACCCGACCTGGTGCCGCCGCCCACCGGCACCGAGTACGCGTTCTTCCCCGGCGAGGGATACGTCGACGCGCTGCGGCTGCTCGGGCGGCTGCTCGGCGAGGCGCGGGACCGGGGCGCCACGGTCGAGTGCGGGGCCGAGGTCACCGCCATCGACACGACGGCGGCGGGCGCGAAAGTGACGCTGGCCGACGGGCGTACGTTCGTCTGCGACGTGGTCGTCACCTGCGCCGGGCGCTGGACGCAAGGGGTCGCGGCGCTGGCCGGGTTGACCGTCCCGATGCTGGATCCGGCGGTGTCCGGTCGGGTCACCAACGGATTCCTGGTCACCACCTCGCCGGTGCCGGCGCGGCTGTCCCGGTTCCTCACCACCACCGGGCTCAACCTGCGGCCCGACGGCGGCGGGCGGCTGCTGCTGCACTCCCTGCACCTGGACGACCGGGCGAACGACCCGGCGGCCGACGTGCCGGGCGCGGTCCTGGACGAGATCATGGGGCTGCTGCCGAACGTGCTGCGGGGCACCGAGGGCGCGACGGTGGAGCGCGCCGTCGTGGGCCGCCGGGCGATGCCCGGCGACGGGCTGACCGTGGCCGGGTTCGCGGACGCGGGGCGGCGGGTGTACACGGTGGCCACGCACAGCGGAATCACGCTGGCGCCGCTGCTGATGGAGGAGGTGGCGGGCGAGCTGTTCGGGGAGGAGTCGGCGCTGCTGGCGACGTTCCGGCCGGGCCGCTTCACGGACGGCACGGCCGGGCCCGCCCCGACCCCGGCCCGCCGGCCCGGCCAGCAGTAACCCGGCCCGGAAACGGCGCTCACTCCCCGGGCCCGCGCTTCCCTTGCCCGCGCTCCCGGGCGGGTGCTCCCCAGGCGGGTGCGCCCCAGCTAGCGCTTCTCGGGTCCGGCTTCTTACCAGTGGCGGCTTGCTTACCAGCGGTCGTGGACCTGCGGGCGGATCAGCTCGTCGTAGACGGCGGTGACCGCCGCCCGGGTCTCCTCCGTGAGCGCGGGGAGCCCGGCCGCGGCGGCGTTGGCGCCGGCCTGCCGCGCGTCGCGGGCTCCGGGGATGACCACGCTGACGCCGGGCTGGTCGATGATCCACCGCAGCGCGAACTGGGCGGTCGTCATCCCCTCCGGCACCAGCGGCTTGAGCCTCGCCACGGCCCGCAGCCCGGTGTCGTAGTCGACGCCCGAGAACGTCTCACCGACGTCGAACGCCTCCCCGTGCCGGTTGTAGGCGCGGTGGTCGTCGTCGGAGAAGCGGGTGTGCTCGTCGTACCGGCCTGACAGCAGACCGCTGGCCAGCGGGACCCGGGCGATGATCCCGACCCCGGCCGCGGCGGCCGCCGGCAGCACCTCCTCCAGCGGCTTCAGCCGGAAGGCGTTGAGAATGATCTGCACGGTGGCGACGTTCGGCCGCGCGATCGCGGTCAGCGCCTCGGCGCAGGTCTCGACGCTCACGCCGTAGGCGGCGATCCTGCCCTCCTCGACCATGGTGTCGAGCGCGTCGTAGACCGCCTGGTCCGAATAGACCGGAGTCGGCGGGCAGTGGAGCTGCACCAGGTCGAGGGTGTCCACGCCGAGGTTCTTCCGGGATCGGTCGTTCCAGGCCCGGAAGTTGTCCAGGGTGTAGGCCGACACCTCCTGCGGCACCCGGCGCCCCATCTTGGTGGCCACCGTCAGGCCGGGGCGTTCCTTGATCAACTGCCCGACGATCCGCTCGCTGCGCCCGTCGCCGTACACGTCGGCGGTGTCGATGAACGTCACCCCGGCGTCGACGGCGCCGTGCAGCGTCGCCAGCGCGTCATCCTCTCCGACCGCGCCCCAGTCGGCGCCCAGCTGCCATGCCCCGAGGCCGACCACGCCGACCTGTCTGCCCGTCCTGCCCAGCTCACGCTTCTCCACATTCCCGATCGTAAGGGCACACACCTTCCCGATAGACAAGACGCAACGGTGAGTCTAATCTACGGGCCATGGCAAACACTCTGCACTCTCCGCTGGTCCGTACCGTGCTCGACCGGCTGTTCGCCGCCGCGGCGCTCGACGACGACGCGCCTCACGGGCCGCTCCCCGGCGGTTCCCTGGAGACGGCCACCGCGCAGGAGCGCGCCGACGCCTTGGCGGCCGTGTACATGCCGGTCTCCGCTCGGGGCGGCGACCTCCTCTACACGCTGGTGCGGGCCGCCCGCCCGGAGACCGTCGTGGAGTTCGGCACCTCGTTCGGGATCTCCACGGTGTACCTCGCCGCCGCGGTCACCGACAACGGGACGGGCCGGGTGTACGGCACCGAGATGAGCGCGACCAAGGTCGCCACCGCCCGCGCGAACCTGGACGAGGCCGGTCTCGGCGACGTGGTGACGATCCTGCCCGGCAACGCCCTGGACACCCTCGCCGACGTGCCAGGACCGATCGGCCTGGTGCTGCTGGACGGGTGGAAGGAGCTGAGCGTGCCGGTGCTCCGGCTACTGGAGCCCCGGTTGGCGCCGGGCGCGCTGGTGGTGGCCGACGACGTCACCTTCGCCTCCATGGCCGACTATCTGGACTATGTGCGCGATCCGGCCAACGGATACGTCAGCGTCGCCTTCCCGGTGGAGGACGGCATGGAGATCAGCTGCCACACCGGCGGCGCCACGACGTACAGCTGACCCGACGTACAGCCGGACGGATCGGCCGACGCTCAGGCCGGAGCATCGGCGCCTCCCGGGGCCGAGGCGCCAGCGCCCCCCGAGGCCGGAGCGCCAGCGCCTCCCGAGACCGGGGCGTCGGCGCCTCCCGAGGCCGGGCGGAGAAGGGCCCCTTCGATACCGGCAGTCAGCATGACCACCACCGACTCGAACAGCACGTCCGGCGGCTCCACCACGGCCTCCTCGCTGATCCGCCCCAGGTGTGGCCGGCCCTCGGCGGGCGGTGCCGTCGCCACGGCGGCGGGGAGCAGCCCAGCGGGTGGGCGGTCGTGCCAGGTGTCCCAGATCTCGGCGAACCCGGCCACCTGGAGCACGGTGATCGTCCAGGCCCGGTAGGCGTTCTGCGAGCTCAGCCCGAGCGCAAGGAAGAAGCCCACCAGCGCGTCGTCGGCGTCGAGCAGGCCGGGGGTGGCCAGGTGGGTGAGGTTCTCGGCGTGGGCGAGCGCCAGCAGGCCGGGGTGGGCCCGATACCAGGACCGCAGGTCGAGGCAGTAGTCGCGCAGGCTCTCGCGCCACCGCCCGGGATCCAGGCGCGGTTCGGGGCGGTCGGCGTGGCAGATCGCCAGCACCTCGCGCAGCAGGTCGTCACGGTCGCTCACGTAGTTGTACAGGGCGCGCGGCGAGACCTGGAGCTCGGCGGCGACGTTGCGCATGGTCAGCTCCGTGGGACCGCCCCGGCCGAGAACGCGCAGCGCGGCGCGGGCGATCCGTTCCTTGGTCAGGGTGGGCCTGCCCATACGGACTTCGGGGCGTCGGCGGCGGGCGGGCACCGAGCCATGCTAGCCGGATCCCTTGAACTTCACACACCGTTGACTTTAAGCCGCCTCCCCCGCCACACTTAGGCGACCCTTACCAAGGAGGAAACGGCATGCGGTGGTCCCTGGTCGTCGAATACGGAGTGGGATTCGGGCTGGTGATGAGCGTGCTCTTCACCGTGGCGATCTTCGCCGGCGCGTTCGTCAGCCGGGACTTCCTGCTGGACGACTACCCGCCGGCCATCCAGGAGCGTTACGCCAAACCCAAGAGCGCGCGCGGCCGCCGGGTGGCGGTCTGGGTGGGAGTGCTCTTCTGGGGAGTTTGCTGCGTGCCCCTCACGGTCGCGGCGATGCTCCGCCTGCGCGCGGACCTCGGCACGGACCTGGGCTTCGGCCCGGCCGCCGTGGCCGGGACGCTCATGTTCCTCACCCTGTCGGTGTACGACCTGGTGGTGCTCGACTGGATCGTCTTCGCCGGACTACGCCCCCGCCTGATGGTGCTACCGGGCACCGAGGGCATGCGGGAGTACAGGGACCTACGCTTCCACGCCGTGGCGGCGCTCAAAGGCAGCCCATTGATCCTGGTCGTCGGCTTGCTGAGCGGAGGTGTTGTCGCAGGGCTGGAGGCGATCGTCTGATTGTCGTCAGATGGGCTGAGGCGTGGATGCGCGTGTGAAACGTGATCAGGACGCGGCGACGGATTCCCCTCCCCGGCTGTGGATATCATCGCTTGAAAGGGTTTTCTCGGCGGCATTCCCGAGCCACCTCCAGCGAGTCACACAAAGGACGGCGCATGGCCAGGGGCGCGAGCGGCAGGCCGGCGACCATCACCGCCGTCGCCAAGCAGGCCGGGGTCTCCATCTCCACGGTGTCCCGGGTGATGAACGGCAACGCGCACGTGGATCCGGCGATCGCCGAGCGGGTTCGCGCCGTGGCGAGCGAGTTGCACTACTCGGCCAGCCCGCTGGCCCGTTCGCTTGTGCTGGGCCGCACGCAGCGCGTCGCCATCCTGGTGCCGGACCTGGAGAATCCGACGTTCCAGAGCGTGCTGCGCGGCCTGACCCGCGCCGCTGCCAGGGACGGCTACCACGTACTGGTGGCGGACTCCCTCGAAACGGCCGATGAGGAGGGCATCCTGGCGCTGGAGACGCGCCGCTGCTGCGACGCGATCGTGCTCTGCGCGCCCAGGATGCCGGAGGACAAGCTCAGGGTCCTGCTGCCCGAGCTGGCGCCGGTCGTCCTGATCAACCGAGAGAGCCCGTACGTCCCGGCGCCGACCCTCACCGCCGACTACGAGGCGGGCATCCAGCCGCTCGCCCGGCACCTCTATCAGCTCGGGCACCGCCGGATCGCCTACCTGGAGGGCAATCCCGACAGCGTCTCCAACACCCAGCGGCGGACCGGGCTCGCCCGGTTCCGAGCCGAGCATCCCGACGCCGACGTGCTCGGCATTCCGTGCGGGGTCACGTTCGAGCGCGGGCACGCCGTGGCGGACGCGGTGCTCGCGTCGGGGGCGACCGGGGTGCTCGGGTTCAACGACCTGGTGGCGATGGGGCTGCTCAGCGCGCTGAACGAGCGGGGCGTACGGGTGCCGGAGCAGTTGTCGCTGACCGGGTTCGACGACATCCCGTTCGCGAAGTACACGACGCCGCCGCTGACCACGGCGTCGGTGCCGGTCGTCGAGCTGGGCGAGGAGGCGTGGAAGCGGCTGCACGCGCTGCTCAACGGTGACACGCCGGATCACGATCTCAGCTTCCGTCCCCGCATCGAAGTGCGTGGCAGCACGGGTCCCGTCCCCGGCCTTTGATGCGCCGTGCCGACGGGCGTGTCCGGCCGTCAAGCGGATTGCTCAGCGGAGCCGTTCAGCTCGTTGAGGTAGTTTTGATGTGCTCCTCCACATAAATAGATGTGGAGGGTTCCTGTGCTGCTTACGCAGCAGCTCGCAGCGCGGGTGCGGGCGAGACTGTGGGACAGGATGCTTGACGCTTCACAGGCCCCGCTATCGCGGAGTCTCCACGTCCTGTGACCGCCCGTCCGGCGGCAGAGTTGTACCGATGAAGCAGGTTTCGGGCGGCGTTGGTGTCGGCGTTGCCGATCCATCCGCACGCCGGGTTCTTGCACACGAACCGCGCCTGCGTCTCGCGCGATCCTTTCGTGGTGGTGTGGCAGCGGTGGCACTCCTGGCTGGTGCCGCGCGGGTCGACCGTGGCGACCAGACCGCCACGGTCGGCGGCCTTGTAGGTCAGCAACTCCACCGTCCGGCCCCACGCCTCACCCGCGATCGAGCGGTTCAGGCCCCGCTTCTGGGCGACGCCCCGCCCCGGCTGCCGCACCGTCCCGGACGCCGAGGCCATCATGGCGGTGATGTTCAGGTCTTCGACCACGATCCCACTGAACCGCCGCGCGAGGTCGGTCGTGCTCCGATGCTGCCAGTCGACGGCTCGGCGCTTGGCTGTCGCGCGGAGCCGGGCGATCTGGTCATAGGTGCGGCGTTCCCGATTGGAGACCGGGGCACCTTTCCTGCGGCTGGCACGCTGACGGGCGCTTTTGCGCTCCAGACGCAACAGCCGCTCACGCTGCCCGCTACTGAGCCACGGACCATGCCGAAGATGCTCCCCGTTGGACAGAGCCAGGGCGACCGCGATGCCCCGGTCCATGCCGACCTTCGGCCCGGTGTGCGGCACGGGAGCGGCAACGAGCAGCTCGATGCGGAAGACGATGTTCCACCCGTAGGCTTGTTTCACCAGGCGAGCCCCAGTGACCCTCCCAGACGGGCCGCCCTTGGTGACGCCAGGCAGGTCTTTCGTCCACCGGAACCTCACCCGCCCGAGTTTGGGCAGGTTCACCGCACCCCACCTGCGGCTGATCCGGGTGATCCGCAAGTCGCGGGCCTGGGGGACGTCCACGGCCATCCGGCACCCGAACCGGGCCTTGAACGTCGGGCGTTCGGCCGGGTGGTCGGGGTTGAAGAAGTTCGCCCACGCCTGCCGGTAGATCTTCAGCACCGCCTGCGCGGCCTGAGCGGGCAGCTGCCCCATCCACGCGATCTCCTGGCGGGCCTGCCGAATCGCCGCGTCACACTCCCTCAGCGACGCGAGGCGGGCCTGGCGGAAGGTGGTGAACTCATGGAGCAGGTTCCACACGGCACGCGCGGTGTGGGCTTGACCGTCCAAAGCGGCCTCCTGGGCTGGGCTGAGGTCGAGTCGCGCCACGTGCGCACGAGTCCGCTTCACCTGCTCCACGCGCTGATCGTATCGTTTGGTTTATGTCACCGCGATGGAATCCGAATCCCGATGTGAGAAGGGGACGACATGTCGTCTACCACCTTCATGCCCATTTGGTGTTCGTGACAAAGTACCGGCGTGGGGTGTTCACCGACGAGATGCTGATTCGCTGCGAGGAACTCATGCGCGAGGTATGCGCCGACTTCGAGGTCGAACTGCGCGAGTTCAACGGCGAGCACGACCACGTCCACCTGCTGGTCCACTACCCGCCCAAGGTCGCCCTGTCCAAACTCGTCAACTCGCTGAAAGGGGTCTCGGCCCGGATCCTTCGTAAGGAATACAGCGCACACGTCCGCACATACCTCTGGGGCGGACATTTCTGGTCTGGTTCCTACTTCGCCGGGTCGGTCGGCGGGGCGCCACTCACCGTGCTCAAGCAGTACATCGAGCAGCAGAAACGACCCGTGTGAGCGAAACTGCCGACAAAACCTGAAAGGTCAGGGCACGCTCGCGCCCTAGCGGGCACTCCCGCGTGGGCCTTCACCCCCGGTGTAAACGCCGGAGCACTGGCCCACATTCTGGTAAATGGTGAAGCGGCTGACTCCGAGTGCGGCGGCCGCCGTTTCGGGTGCCTGCTTGACCAGGAAGAACCCGCGGCGTTCCAGCTCGGCGAAGCCGGAGCTGCTGTCAACGCGCGCGGGGATGGATGGTCACCGGGCCGAAGACGGCCGTGCCCTCGCCGGGCGAACCGGGCGGGGCGGCCGCGAACAGGCCGAGTTCCGCCGAGATCCACCGTCCCTGCTCCGCCTGGAACCCCTCGAATCCGGTGACCCAGCCGTCACCAGCGCCACTCTCATCAGCGCCGCCGTTGCCACCGCGGTGGCGGAAGCGCAGCACGCAGACCCCCGCGCCGTCGGAGTCGATCCGTAGCCCGACGATCGCGGTCTCGTCGGGCAGCCGTGCGCTGAACCGTGTCACCTCGCCCTCATCACCGTCCTGGTACGTCCGGACCTCGACGCTGAGCCCGTCACGGTCGCGCGCCAATCCCACATACGCGTAAGAGGCGCCGAGCACGACCACTCCGGCTCTGGTCCCCGGCTCATCCGCCGCCAGCTGGAGTGTGGTGGTGAACCGCGCGGCCACACCGGGCACCTGCTGGCCGAGCACCTGTGGCAGGTTCCGCAGGTTGCCCTCGTCGTTGGGCACCGCGCGCAGTCTGGCGTGACCGTCGCCGTCCAGACGCAGCAGGCCGGGAGCCGGATTCGCCTGCCAGTACCACTGCGGCCCCAGCTCCCCCGCCCGGAAGTCGTCGTCCCGCCCCGGCTCCGCCTGCCCGGAACCGGCCGGGCGAGGGTCCAGCGCCGAAGCACGAGCCGAGGCAGGGCGAGGGTCCAGCGCCGAAGCACGGGCCGGAGCCGGATGCGGTCCCAGCGCGGGTGCCGAGTGAAGGACCGCCGCCGAGGCGCGCGCCGGGGCCGGGTGTTCCAGGACGGGATGTCCGTCCGCCCCCATCACCGGCCACCCGTCGTCCCCCCATCGCATCGGCTGCAGGTGGACCACCCTGCCGAACACGCCACGGTCCTGGAAGTGCAGGAACCAGTCCTCGCCCTCCGGTGTGGTGACCCAGGCCCCCTGGTGCGGCCCGTTGACCGGCGTGTCGCCCTGCTCCAGGACGACGCGGTCCTCGTACGGGCCCGCCAGCGACCGTGACCGGAACACCGACTGCCAGCCGGTCGCGACTCCCCCGGCCGGGGCGAAGATCCAGTACCAGCCGTCGCGCTTGTAGACCTTGGGCCCCTCCAGCGTCGAGTAGCCGGGCAGGGCGTCCCCGTCGATGACGGTGACGGGTGTGCCGATGATCTCGCGGGCGTCCGGCGTCATCTCCACCAGCGACAGCCGGTTGCTGATGCCGCTGCGGCTCTTCGCCCACCCGAACACCAGCCAGGCGCGCCCGTCGTCGTCCCAAAGGGGGCAGGGGTCGATCACCCCAGGGCCGGGGAGCAGGAGGTGGGGCGCCGACCACGGCCCGGCGGGGTCCGTCGCCGTCAGCACATGAACCCCGTGGTCGGGGTCGGGGTAGAAGATCCAGAACAGGCCGTCGTGATGCCTGATGGAGGGCGCCCACGCCCCGCCGCCGTGCCGGGGCACCGTGAAGTGCTCCGCCGGTGGCACGGCGGGCAGCGCGCGGCCGATCAGCTCCCAGCGCAACAGGTCGGGCGAGCGCAGGACAGGCAGGCCGGGGGCGCGGTTGAAGCTCGACGTGACCAGGTAGTAGGTCTCACCGACGCGGATGACGTCCGGATCGGGCCAGTCGGCGTTGAGCACGGGGTTGCGGTACGTGAGCCGCCCGGCCGGTTCGTCTGCCATGTGTCCAAGCTCCCGCAGCCAGCTGAGAAAACGTTTCCCCGCTATTCTGGCACGCCCTCCGTCGCCGCTCCGATCCAGATCCGATTCAACGGTTCGGCCCCTCGGCCCGTCTATGCCGTGACGGACCAAGGAAAGGCATAGGCCATTGGATGAAATTTCGCGCTTCGAGGACTTCGTCGCGGAACGGGCCGATGCCCTGCTGCGCTACGGATACCTGCTCAGCGGCAACCCGCACGACGCGGCCGACCTCACCCAGGAGGCGCTGATCCGGCTGCACCGGGCCTGGCCACGGGTGCGCCAGAAGCAGGCTCCCGAGAGCTACACCAGGATGATCATGGCCAGGTTGCACATCAGCGTCTGGCGGCTGCGCAGGCGCGAGCGGCTCGACTGGGCGCTGCCCGAGACCGCCCAGCTCGACGTGCTGCCCTCCGGCATCGAGCAGGACCTGTGGCAGGCGCTCGCCGGCCTGCCGCGCAAGCAGCGGGCCGTACTGGTCCTGCGCTACTACGAGGACCTCGCCGACGAGGAGATCGCCGGCGTCCTCGGCATCTCCCGGGGGACCGTGCGCAGTCACGCGTCGCTCGGCCTGGCCAAGCTCCGTTCCACCGTGCCCCACCCCTCAGCGATCGACGGGAGCCCCGCATGACCGACCAGTTGGAATCCCACCTGCGTTCGACCCTCGGCCACGCCGCCGAGCATGCGCCGAAGGCGCCTTTCGGGCTGCGTGCGGAGGTCGTGTCGCGGTCGCGGCGGCGCAGGACGCGCCGGCAGGCCCTCGTCGTGGCACTGGCCGTCACCGCCGTGGCCCTGCCGGTCACGCTGACGGCCACCGGCGGGCAGCAGGGTGGCGACGTCGCCACCGGCACCATCGACCCACGCCGCAGCTGGGACGTCATGGAGGGCAAGACTCCGATGGGCGACCGTCTGCTGATCGACAACCCGTCCGAGGAGCGGCCCCTGACTCTCTGGTACGCCAAGGGTAAGACGGGCACGTTCCTCTGCCAGTCCTACGAGAGCAGGACCGGCGTCACGACGCAAGGGTGCGGCAAGCCGCTCGACGACCGGAAGGCCACCAAGCAGAGTTCGACCGACTCGTTCCCCTATCCGTCCACGGGCGTGGTGATGTTCTTCGGCACCGCGCGGCCCGAGGTCGCCCGCGTGACCGCCCTGATCGAGGGCGGCGACCGGGTGACCGGGACGATCCACCGGCCGAAGGGCGCTCCCCAGGGCATCTGGACCGTGTCCGCGCCCACGAGCGAGACGGTGACGGCGTTCGAGTTCACGGATGCCAAGGGCCAGATCGTGGCACGGATCAAGAACGAGCCCGCCATCTTCCCCGAGGAAAAGGCCCAGCCGGTCGGCCCGGCCGTGCGGATGCCGGGAGGTCTGTCCGTAGGTCTCTACAAGGTGCCCGGCGAGACGCTGCTCTGGAAGCTGAACGGACAGACCGTCGTCATGAATCTCGTCGATCCCGACCGCCTGATGACCGACATGGGCGGCAAGAAGTACCCCGTGGAGCTGGCCGAGCACGACAAGCGCTGGCTGGGCATCGCCAGCGCGAAGACCGCCCGGGTCACCCTGCTCTTCGGCGACGGCCGTTCCCTGTCGGCCGTCACCCGGCCGGACCCGTGGAACCTCGGCATCCGCTTGTTCGCCGGGACGCACGATCGCGCCCGCAGCATCATCTACGAACGCTTCCAGATCATCGGCTACGACGACGCGGGCGTGGAGATCTGGCAGCAGACCCAAGAAAAGCGCTGAACAGGGTTTCAGCGCTGAAAGGCGCCGGCGTTCGGGGCGGCGGGCAGGCCCGCGATGTCCGTGCCGCCCGACGCCCGGCCGAACCACGCGGCACCGAGCCGGACGCCCCGGCCCAGCGCCGGCGAACCGGGCCGTAGGTGCAGGTCAGTACGGGAGACGAAGCGGGGGTCCGCCTTCACCGACTTGGGCCCCAGTTTGAAGGCGTACGTCCGCCCCTTGTAAACGCCGCCCGCGTCGTCGGCGCCCTTCCCGTCCTCGTACCCGGCCTCACCGCCGACCGAGATCGCGTTGTTGCGCAGCTTGAGTATCGACGGCGAGCACCCGCCGTGGCAGGACCAGCCGATCGTCTCGCGCGCGGGCAGGTAGACCGAGTTGTGCACCGCGATGGTCCCCGTCACCGGGCCGACGATGTGCTGGGGGCCACGGGTGATCAGGAACGATCCATGCTTGCGCGAGGAGGTGACCACGTTGAAGGCGAACACGTTCCCGGCGGCCGTCTTCCCCTTGCGGGCGCCGAGCTCGGTGAACGTCTCGTTGTCGCGGGCGGTGTTGTGCGTGATCAGGTTGCGGTCGCCGTCGAAGATCTCGATCGCCGCCCCGTCGAAGCCATAGTCGTTACTCGGCGCGTAGCTGCCGGTGATGGTGCTGCCCGTCACCGTGTTGTCGTCGCCGTTCAGCAGGATGCCGAACGCCCCGGAGTCGTTGTCGGGCTCGGAGTCGTTCACGCTCATCCGGGCGTTGGAGGTCAGCGTGCTGTCCCTGATGACGTTGCGGGAGCCGCTGGGGGTGACCAGCACTCCGGCGATGTTGCGGTCGGCCCGTACGCCGACGAGCTCGTTGCCGTCGCCGCTCAGCTCGAACCCCGCCCATTGGCAGCCGGAGGCGCGCAGGCCGCTGATGCGCCAGTGGTTGCCGGTCACGACGACGCAGTTGCCGTCCATGCCGGAGATCTTCGCCATGGGGCCGGTCCCGTACGGCTGGATGACGATGGGTTTGGCCGCCGTGCCCTTGGCGCTCAGGGTGAGGGTGCCCGTCCACTTGCTGCCGCGTTTGACGCTGACCGCGTCGCCGGGTTTGAGGTCGGCGGCGCCGATCTTCTCGAGGGATTTCCAGGGTTTGGTGGCGCTGGTCCCGGCAGCCGAGTCGTCGCCCGTCCGCGAATCGACGTAGTAGGTGGTGCCCGCGCGGGCCAGGGCCGAGGCCGGGAGGGCGGGCGCGAGCGAGGCGATGACGGCCACGGAGAGCAACCTCATGCGAACACACCACTATCTAGTTTAAATCTGAACGATGGGGGGCCGCCCACGCTAGCGCGTCACCGCGCGAGGCGCCAGACACGCAGCGAAGGGCCATCACCCGGCAACACATCGGTGTCAGAAGCGTTATAAACCCCTGCCGCACGCATGGGAAGGGGAATGGCCTGGCCCGGTGCTCTGCGCGCGCACACCAGCAGCGACTCCTCGGCGGCCTCCCGGAGAAAGACCAGGCAGTCGGCGTCGGCGTGCAGCCACCGCAGCCCGCCGTGGCGCAGCGCGGGCTCGGCCCGGCGCAGGCCGAGCAGCTCCCGATAGGCGGCCAGCGTCGCGAGGTCCTGGTCGGCGGGCCGGTCCCAGGGCATGGGGGTACGCGCGTGCTCGCCGTTGACCCCCGTCAGCCCGAACTCGCTGCCCGCGAACACCATCGGCGTGCCCGGCAGCGTGGCCTGCAGCCCGAGCGCGACGAGGTGGCGCTCCGCCGAGCCGGTCACGGTGCGGATGCGCGGCGAGTCGTGCGAGTCGAGCAGTTGCCATGAGTGCGCCTGCGAGCGCCACGACAGGTGGGAGGCGAAGGCGCGGAACGTCGCGTACGTCTGGAGCCCGTCACGCGACGGCACCCCGCCGGGCACGCCGAGGAAGTTCGCCAGCTCCAGGTCGGGCGAGCGCAGCCAGGCCCACACCGGCCGGGTGAAGCCGCCGTAGTTCATTGTGCCGTGCCAGCCGTCGCGGTCCAGGTCGGGCGAGGCGTCATGGCAGTGCTCGGCGATGAGCGCCGCGCCGGGCCCGATCTCGCGCCGCAGCAGGGCGGCGATCTCGTGGTTGTGGTCGTCGCGGCCGTGCCTGCCGGTCATGTTCGCGACGTCGACGCGCCAGCCGTCGAGCGGGCCCAGCCACTTCTTCAGTACGGCCGGTATCCGCGCCCGCACCAGGTCGCCGCCCCAGTTGAGCTTGGGCAGCGACTTGACGCCGTACCAGGACTCGTAGTCGCCGGTGGCGGGGTCGATGTAGAACATCTCCCGCTCCGGCGCGCCCGCGTCGGACATCGCGGCGGTGAACCAGGGGTGCGTCTGGCCGCAGTGGTTCGTGGTGATGTCGCCGATCAGCCGCATGCCGCGCGCGTGCAGCGCGTCGGCGAGCCGGTGCAGCGCCTCGTCTCCGCCGAGCAGGGGGTCGACGCGGTCGAAGTCGGCGGCGTCGTAGCGGTGGTTGGAGCGGGCCGGGAAGATCGGTGTCAGGTAGACGGTGTCCGCGCCGAGCGCCTGGACGTGGTCAAGACGCTGGACGATGCCGTCGAGGTCGCCGCCGTAGAACTGCTGGGACGTGCCGGGGCCCGAGGGGATGACCGGGTCGCGGTCCCAGTCGCGCGGCAGCGCCCAGTCCGGCAGCTCCCGCATCGGCCTGGACCTGGCGAAACGGTCAGGGAAGATCTGGTAGACGATCGCGTCGGCCAGCCACGGGGGCGGCGTCTCGTGGCAGACCAGCCGGAAGTCGGTGGCGTCGGTGACGTCGTGCGCGACGAGCCCGGCCGCGGTCAGCCACGCCTGGCCGGACGTGGTGTGCAGGAGGAAGCGATAGGGGGTGACCGGGTTGGCGGCGACGAGGTCCGCGCGCCACCAGATGTCCGTCTCGCCGTACCCGCCAACGGAGCCGGGGGTGTCGGGTGAGGCGGCGGTGAAGCGGGGTTCGCCGTCGCGGACCGTACGGACGTGCACACCGGTGATCCCGGCCGACAGCGGCGCCCGCAGCCGGACCGTCACCGTCGAGCCGGGCGCCGGCGCCTGGGTGGAGACGTACAGAGCGGAGCCGTCGTGATGCGGCTCGCCGAGGAAGCGCAATGAGACCTATCCCTTGACGGCACCGGCCGTGAGCCCGGAGACGATGTACTTCTGCAACCACAGGAACACGCCGACCGTGGGGACGGCGGTGAGCAGCGTGGCCGCGGCGAACATGCCGAAGTTGGCGTTGCGCTGGTCCCCCGCGATCATCCCGTACATGCCCACGGCCAGTGTCTTGCTCTCGGGATCGCGCAGGAAGACGTTGGCCATGATGAACTCGCTCATCGTGCCGATGAAGGCCAGCAGCGCGGTGACCGCGAGGATCGGCGTGACCAGCGGCATGATGACCCGCCAGAAGATCTGCGCGTGCGTGGCGCCGTCGACCGTGGCCGCCTCGTCGAGCTCCTTGGGGACAGTGTCGAGGAAGCCTTTCATCAGCCACGTGTTGACGCCCAGCGCGCCGCCCAGGTAGAGCAGCATGAGCCCCCACACGGTGTTGAAGCCGAACGCGGGATAGAGCTCGGTCACCTTGGTGAAGATCATGAAGATCGTCACGATGGCCAGGAACTGCGGGAACATCTGGATGAGCAGCAGCGCCAGCAGCCCGACCCGGCGCCCCCGGAAGCGCATCCGGCTGAAGGCGTAGGCGGCGAACATCGACAGCAGCAGACTGGCGAACGACGACGTCAGCGCGACGAACACCGAGTTGATGAACCACCTGGCGAACGGATACCGGTCGGAGGTGAACAGGTCGGCGAAGTTCCCGAGGCTGGCCCCGGTCGGCAGCAGGTCGGTGGAGGCCAGCGTGCCCAGCGGGTTGATCGCGGCGGAGACCACGAACAGGATCGGAAAGACCGCGAACGCGCACACCACCAGCACGAACACGTGCCGCAGCGCGAGTCTCATGCGTAGACCTCCTCCTGTCTGCGGGTCCGGCGGAAGGCCACCGCGGAGATGATCGCCACGATCGCGAAGATGAACACCGAGATCGAGGCGGCGAAGCCGAACTGGGCGCCATAGGTGCCGAACGCCAGCCGGAAGGTGTAGGTGATCAGCAGGTCGGTGGCCCCCACCTGCGGGCTCTCCGCCGGGAACGGGCCGCCCTCGCTGGTGAGGGCGATCGCGTTGAAGTTGTTGAAGTTGTAGGCGAACGACGAGATCAGCAGCGGCGTCAGCGCCACCAGCAGCAGCGGCAGCGTCACCTTGCGGAAGCCCTGCCACGGCGTCGCCCCGTCGATGGAGGCCGCCTCGGTCAGCTCGCGCGGGATGGCCTGCAGCGCGCCCGTGGTCACCAGGAACATGTATGGAAAGCCCAGCCAGAGGTTGACCAGAATGACCGCGAACCTGGCGGTGGACGGCTGCCCCATCCAGTCGACGTCCAGCCCGAACAGCTGGTTGATCAGCCCGAAGTCGCGGTTGAACATGTCCCGCCAGACCAGCAGCATCGCGAAGGCGGGCATCGCGTACGGCAGGATCAGCGCGATCCGGTAGAAGCGGGTGCCGCGCATGCGCGGATGGTGCAGCGCGAGCGCCACGGCCATGCCGAGCGCGAACGTGGCCGCCACGGATACCAGGGCGAACACCACGTTCCATCCGAAGACCCCGATGAAATATCCGGAGATCGTGGGATTCGTCAGGACGCGGGTGAAGTTCGCGAAGCCGACGCTCACCTGCCAGCCCTGCGCGAGGTGCGCGCCCGCGGCGTTGACGAAGTAACCCTGCCCCTCGTCGGCCTTCCATCGGTCGCCCTCGCCCTGGACGCAGTCGCAGCGCGCGTCATAGACCAGCGCCGAGCGGCCCTCGACCGCGCGGCTCAGGCCGTTCGCCTTGATCAGGCCGCCGCGGGTCGGTACGGCCAGCGCCGCGATCTGCTGCGCCCTGGCCGCCGCCTGCGGTGCCGTCAGCACGGTGAAGCCGGGCGCCCGCAGCACCTTGCCCGTCACGCCCACCTCGGCACCGGTCACCGGCGCGAGCCCGGCCGGGTCGCCGGCCTGGACCTGCTTGGTCTTCGGGTCCACGAGGAGGAAGACCAGCCGGTCGCCCTTGAGCGCCGTGGTCAGGCTGTACTCGGGTGAGCCGGGCGCCTGGCGTACGGAGCCGGTCTCGATCGCCGTGATGGCGGCCTGCTTGTCGCCGCGGTGGCCGTCGCCGAAGTTCGTGAACGCCGTGCTGACCGTGTAGAGGACCGGGAACACCTGGAAGGCGATCAGGAAGACGGTGCCGGGGATCAGGTACTTGGCCGGGATGAAGCGGCGGGTCAGGTAGAGGTAGGCGATGGCCGCGGTGGCCAGGCCGAGGACCGCCAGGGCGGGCCACGACCCGGCGGCGATCAGGGGCGGCGCCGCGTACACCAGGAGCGCCGCCGCCACCGCGAGCACCACGACTCTGCTGACCAGGAACGCCGTGGTGATCTCGCGGCGGGGCCGCGGGGGAGCATGGGATCCCGCGGCCGCACGCACGTCCAGGGACATGACGTCAGTTCTTGAGCGAGCTGTCGATGGCCTTCTGCGCGGCCTCGGCGGCCTTGGCCGCGTCGCCGCCCTTGACCACCGCCGCCTCGGCGATGCCGAACGGCTCCCAGACGGCCTGCATCTCGGGGATGGCCGGCATCGGCATACCGTTCTTGCCCGCGTCCATGAACTTGCCCGCGTCGGGGTCGGTCGCGCCGACCTCCTGCAGCGCCTCGGTCAGCGCCGGGGGCCGCGGGTCGGCCGCGTACAGGGCCTTGGCCACGTCCTTGTTGGTCACGTAGTTGGCGACGAACTCCTGCGCCAGGGTCTTGCTCTTGCCCTTGGAGGCCACGAAGAACGACTGGACGCCGACGAACGGGGTGGCGGGCTTGCCGTCCTTGAACGACGGGACGGGCGTGATGTCGTAGCTGATGCCGCCCTTCTTCACATCGCCCATGGCCCAGGGTCCGGAGATCAGGAACGCGCACTTGCCACCGGCGAAGCTGGCGATGTAGTTCTCGTTGGTGATGGACGTCTTGAGCGCGCCGTCACCCTTCTCCCCCAGCTCCTTCAGCTTGCCGAACGCCTTGACCGAGTCGGGCGAGCCGAGCAGCACCTTCTTCGGGTCCGGGTCGCCGGAGGCGGTGGTGCCGAACAGCGAGCCGCCGCCCGCCGCGAAGATCGGGTAGACGTGGAAGGCGTCGCCCTTCTGCGCCACCGGCAGGCAGAGCACCTCCTTGACCTTGCCCGCCGCCTTGAGCTCCTTGCCCTTCTTGACCATGTCCTCGAGCGTCGCGGGGGCCTCGGGCGCGAGCTTGGTGTTGCGGATCAGCGCGATGTTCTCCACCGCGTACGGCGCGGCCATCACCTGCCCGTCGAAGGTGACCGCCTTGATGGCGATCTCCGGGAACGCCGCCTTCTGCGCGTCGGTGAGGTTGACCGGGTCGATGGCGCCGTTCTGCACCAGGTTGCCGATCCAGTCGTGCGCGCCGACCATGATGTCCGGGCCGCTGCCCTGCTGGGAGGCGGTGAGGAAGGTCTGCTGGTTGTCCTTGCTGATCTCCTTCACCTCGACGGTCACGCCGTTCTCGGTGCCGAACTGCTCGGCGAAGGGCTTGAGCGCCTTGACTCGGTTGGGGTCGGCCCAGATCACCAGCTTGCCGCTGCCCTTGTCGGCGGGGGCCGAGGAGGAGGCGGCGGCGGAACCGCTGGGGGCGGCGGAGGGGGTGCCGGGCTGAGAACCGCCGCAGGCCGTGGCGGCTAATGCCAGGGACGTGAGAGCGGCCACACCCAGGGCTCGCTTGCGCATGGGACCTCCTGAGGTCACGGAGGGAGCAATTGACCGCTTTCGCGGCTTATGTTTCCGGGACGTTAGCGACTCTTTGCAAAATTTGGAAGAACTTGCGAAAGAGCGTTACCCGATCCAGACCCGCTGGATACTCCCTTGACCTCGCCAACCGAACGCGGCGGAGAAGTGGGGCCCCATCTGCAACTTTCCGCAACTTACACTTGACCCCACTGAACCATGCAGGCCATCCTGCACCAGACATCACGGACAAACCCCGGAAGGACCCCCATGCTCGGCAACGACGACTGGTGGCGGGACGCCGTCGTGTACCAGGTCTACCCACGCAGCTTCGCCGACGCGAACGGCGACGGCATGGGAGACCTGCCGGGCGTGCGCGAACGCCTGGACTACCTCGCCGAGCTGGGCGTGGACGCCATCTGGCTGAGCCCCTTCTACACCTCGCCGATGGCCGACGGCGGTTACGACGTGGCCGACTACCGCGACGTGGATCCGATGTTCGGCACGCTGGCCGACCTCGACGGGCTGATCGCCGACGCGCACGAGCGGGGCATCAGGGTGATCGTGGACCTGGTGCCGAACCACTCCTCCGACCGGCACCCGTGGTTCCAGGCAGGGCTGCGCGACCGCTACATCTTCCGGGACGAGCCCAACGACTGGGAGTCCATCTTCGGCGGCCCCGCCTGGACCCAGGTGGCCGACGGGCAGTGGTATCTGCACCTGTTCGCGCCCGAACAGCCCGACCTCAACTGGGACAACCCGGAGGTGCGGGCCGAGTTCCGCGACATCCTGCGGTTCTGGCTGGAGCGCGGGGTGGACGGCTTCCGCGTCGACGTGGCGCACGGCATGGTCAAGGCCGCCGGGCTGCCCGACGTGGGGCCTAAGGAGGGCCGCCAGGCCGAGATGCTCGGCGACGAGCGCGTGCCGTACTTCGACCAGGACGGCGTGCACGAGATCTACCGCGAGTGGCGGCCGATCCTCGACTCCTACCCCGGCGGGCGGATGGCCGTCGCCGAGGCGTGGGTGTCCTCCCCCGAGCGGCTGGCCCGCTACGTCGGCCCCGACGAGCTGCACCAGGCGTTCAACTTCGACTTCCTGCTGGCCGACTTCCACGCCAAGTCCTTCCGCGCGGTCATCGAGAAGGCGCTGGCCGAGGCGGAATTGGTGGGCGCGCCGACCACCTGGGTACTGTCCAACCACGACAAGCCCCGGCACGTCACCCGCCACGGCGGCCTGGCCAGGGCCAAGGCGGCCACGCTGCTGATGCTGGCGCTGCCCGGCTCGGCCTACCTCTACAACGGCGAGGAGCTCGGTCTGCCCGAGGTGCTCGACCTGCCCGACGAGCTGCGGCAGGACCCGGCGTTCCTGCGCAGCGGCGAGAGCCGCGACGGCTGCCGGGTGCCGATCCCGTGGACCACCGCCCCCGGCCTCGGCTGGCAGGACCCGTGGCTGCCGATCCCCGCCTCGTGGGCGGCGCTGTCGGTCGAGGCCCAGCACGACGACCCCGGCTCCACGCTGAACCTCTACCGGACCGCGCTGCGCCTGCGCAAGGCCCACCCGGCACTCGGCGGCGGCACGCTGACCTGGCTCGACTCGCCCAAGGACGTGCTGGCCATCGAGCGCTCGCCCGGCCTGGTCGTCATGCTGAACACCAGTGACCAGCCGGTGGAGGTGACCGGCGAGGTGCTGCTGTCGAGCGGCCCGCTCACCGCGGACGGCACCCTGCCGCCCGACACCACGGTGTGGCTCCAGCACTGACACGGGGCTGTTGGAGAATGGGACAAACTTTCCCCTTGTCCGACATATCGGGGTAAATGCCGTTAGTAGCCTCGATTTGATGTCACGCCTATGGGCGAGTTCTCTCCGCGGCCGCATCACGCTGGTGGCGGCCGCGGTGGCTACCGCTGTGCTGATTCCCGTGGGGACCGGCACGATCCTCGTGGCCAGGTCCGTGGTCGAGGCGAACGTGTGGAAGCAGACCAGGGACACCGCCGAGCAGGTGGCGGCCGAGTGGCGCGTGGGCGACCTCCCGCTGGGCGCGGCGATGCCGCTGATCGACCCCTCCGTCGACCTGATCCAGGTCGTCACGCCGACCGGTCAGGTGGTGGCGACCAGCGACGCGGCCCGCAACCTGCCGCCGCTCAGCGACGTCTGGCCCACCGCGGACAACCGGGTCATCAGCACCACGCACTGCCTGCCGAGGCAGTGCGTCCACCTGACGGCCGTCCGCACGTCGCCGTCCCCGACCTCGAACGTCGTGTACGCCGGGCGCACCACCCCCGGCCTGCTGGACACGAGGATCCTGGAGGCCGTCGTACTCACCGAGATCCTCGTGCTCATCGCGCTGGCCACCTGGACGACCTGGCTGGTCATGGGCCGGGCGCTGCGGCCGGTGGGCGCGATGCGGGCCGAGCTCGACGCGGTCAACGCCAGCGACCTGAGCAGCCGGGTGAGCCAGCCGCCGGGCAAGGACGAGGTCGCCCAGCTCGCCAGGTCCGTCAACGGCACGCTGGCCCGCCTGGAACGCTCGGCGTACCAGCAGCGCCGGTTCGCCTCCGACGCCTCGCACGAGCTGCGTACCCCCATCGCCGGGCTGCGCGCGCAGCTGGAGAGCGCCCAGCTCTACCCCGAGGACACCGACTTCATCGCGCTGGTGGACAGCGCGCTGCGCGACACCGACCGGCTCGAAGCGATCATCACCGACCTGCTGCTGCTGGCCAGGATCGGCTCCCGCGTGGACGTGGTGAAGGAGCGGGTGGATCTCGCCGTCCTGGTCCGCGACGAGCTGTCAACCCGCAATGACCGGCTGCCCGTCAAGCTGATGCTGGACGAGGGCGTGGTGGTGGAGGGGGTACGCCTGCAACTGGCCCGGGTGCTGACGAACCTGCTGGACAACGCCCAGCGCCATGCCGAGAGCATCGTCAAGGTGGCGGTCACCAGGGACGGGGACATGGCCGTACTGGCCGTGGAGAACGACGGCGTGGAGATCGCGCGGGCCGACCGCGAGTCCATCTTCGAGCGCTTCACCCGCCTGGACGCGGCCCGCAGCCGCGACTCCGGCGGCACCGGCCTGGGCCTGGCCATCGCGCGCGACGTGGCGGTGGCGCATCGCGGCGAGATCCACGTCGAGGAGTGTCGCGGCGGCGCCCGCTTCGTCCTGAGGCTGCCTGCCGTGTGACACGATCCACCTCCCGTTAGTCACCTTGTGACATGAAACGGTGGATTTCCTGATTGTTTGTCCGAGATCATGGGCACATGACGGAACAAGCGCCGCAAGGTGTGGACCCGCACATCCCCAATGCGTCGCGGATGTACGACTACTTTCTCGGTGGCAAGGACAACTTCAAGGCCGACCGGGATCTCGCCGAACTGGTGATGAGCGTCCTCCCCGAGGTCAGAGAGGGCACGAGGCAGAACCGCAAGTTCATCGGGCGAGTGGTCGAATACCTGTGCCGTCAGGGCATCACCCAGTTCCTCGATCTCGGCTCCGGCCTCCCGGCCGCGGAGAACGTGCACGAGGTCGCCCACCGGTTCGCGCCGGACGCGCGCATCGTCTACGTCGACAACGACCCCGTGGTCGCCGCGCATGGCCGCGCCCTGCTGGCCGACCCGAAGAAGGTCGCCATGGTGCTGGGCGACGGCCGCGAGCCGGAGAAGCTCCTGCGGCATCCCGAGGTGCTGTCGGTGCTGGACTTCGACCAGCCGGTCGCGGTGCTCATGATGTTCTTCCTGCACCTGGTGCCCGACGAGGACCGCCCGCAGGAGTTCGTGGCCGCCTACCGGGACGCGCTGGCGCCGGGCAGCTACCTGGCCATCTCCCATGTCGGCAACGACGTCGTGCCGGAGCGGGTGGCCAAGATCGTTGAGTTCTACCAGAAGGCCAACTCGCCGTTCTGCCCGCGCCCCGGCGCGGAGATCGCCCGGTTCTTCGGTGACTTCGAGCTGATCCCGCCGGGGCTGGCCAGCGGCCTGGGGCCGGAGGTCGGCTGGCCGTTCAACGACCCACAGGAGACGATCTTCCTCGACGACGAGATGGCGCGGATGGGCTACGCGGGCATCGGCCGCAAGCTCTGACCCATCTGACGACGGAGCAGAGCTTGCGGCGACCAGCGGCTCAGACCGGCGACATCTCCCGCCGCTCGTCGTCCGCCGCGGGCGGCTCGGGCCGCTCGTCCTCGTCCAGCAGCGTCGACTCGTCGAACGGCGCGTTGCCGGCGAGCACCTCGGCGGCTCGTTCCTTGTCGAAATCCCCCGTCCAGGTGGCGACGAGGATGGTGCCGACCGCGTTGCCGGCGAAGTTCGTCAGGGCGCGGGCCTCGGACATGAACCGGTCGATGCCGACGATGAGGCCGACGCCGTCGACCAGCGCCGGCCGGTGCGACTGGAGAGCACCGGCCAGCGTGGCCAGGCCCGCTCCGGTCACGCCCGCCGCGCCCTTGGAGGCGATCATCATGAACAGCAGCAGCGCGATCTGCTCACCGAACGACAGCGGCGCTCCGGTGGCCGAGGCGACGAACAGCGTGGCCATGGTCAGGTAGATCGCGGTGCCGTCGAGGTTGAAGGAGTAACCGGTCGGCACGGTGATGCCGGCCACCGTACGGCTCACGCCGAGGTGCTCCATCTTGGCGATCAGCCTGGGCAGCGCGGCCTCGGACGACGACGTGGACAGGATCAGCAGGAACTCGCGCCCCAGGTAGCGGAAGAGCGGCCACATGCCCACCTTGGCCACCATCCACAGCAGCGGGCCGAGCACGAGGCCGACGAACAGCAGGCAGGTGATGTAGAAGGCGACCATGATGATGCCCAGGGCCTTGAGCGCGTCCAGGCCGGTGGCGCCGACGACGGCGGCGATGGCGCCGAACGCGCCGATCGGCGCCGCCCACATGATCATGGCGAGGATGCGGAACACCAGCCGCTGGATGTGCTCGACGGCCGTCAGGATCGGCGCGGCCTTGGGTCCCATGGCCAGCAGCGCGAACCCGACGAGGAGCGCGACCAGCAGCGTCTGCAGCGTCTGTCCCTCGGTGAACGCCGACACCAGCGTGGTCGGGATGATGCTGAGCAGGAAGTCGGTCGATCCGGCGGCGGCCCCCTTGGCCGCCTCGGCCTCCGCGGCCTGCTTGGCCGCGTCGGTGAGGTGCAGCCCTGAGCCCGGGTCGATGAAGTTGCCGACCACGAGTCCGATGATCAGGGCTACGGTGGACATGATGGTGAAGTAGCCGATGGTGAGGCCACCGACCTTGCCGACCTTGGCCGCCTTGCTGACCGAGCCGACACCGAGCACGATCGTGCAGAAGATGATCGGGCCGATCATCATCTTGACGAGGTTGACGAACGCGGTGCCGAGCGGCTTGAGCTCCTTGCCGACGTCCGGCCAGACGAATCCGACCAGGATCCCTAGCAGCACCGCCACGATGACGGCCATGTAGAGAAGGTGGGTGCGATCACGACGCATGGGACGGTCTCCGGTCGTATGGACGAGACTGCTAACCATGCGAATATGCGCTCTGTGGTGACGCAGGTCACCATTGCGTAAGTTTCGTACACTGAAGAGATTCCCATGAGCCGATGGACCCTGGCCGGCCAGATGCTGGCCCTGCAACTGTTCGTTGTCGTCCTCACCCTGGTGAGCGCCGCCACGCTCGTCTCCGTGCTGGCCGGCAACCTCGTCACGGCCGAGGCGGCGGCCCAGGCCAGGGCGGCGGCCACCGCGGTGGCGGCCTCGCCCGACGTGCTGGCCGCGCTGGACGCTCCGTCGCCGACCAGCCGCCTGCAGCCGTTCGCCGAGCAGGTGCGTACCCAGACGGGCGTCGACTTCGTCACCATCATGAAGCCCGACGGAACCCGCTACACCCACCCCAACCCGGCGGAGATCGGCAAGCGCTTCCTCGGCCACATCGACCAGGCCCTGCGCGGGCAGACGTTCACGGAGACCTACACCGGCACGCTCGGCCCGTCCGTGCGGGCGGTCGCCCCGGTCCGCGCGCACGGCGCGACCGGCCCGGTGCGGGCGCTGGTCAGCGCGGGCATCAAGGTCGAGAGAGTGAGCGCCAGGCTGCGCGGCCTGCTCTTCTGGACCGGGCTCATCGCGCTGGTCGTGCTCGCCCTCGGCGCCGCCGGCACCTGGCTGGTGACGGCCCGGCTGCGCAGGCAGACACACGGGCTCGGGCCGGCCGAGCTGGGCCGCATCCACGAGCACCATGACGCGGTGCTGCACGCCGTACGCGAGGGGCTGCTGCTGGTCGGCAAGGACGGCACGCTGACGCTCTGCAACGACGCCGCGCGGCAGCTGCTCGGCCTGCCCGCCGACGCCGAAGGGCGGCACCTGGACGAGCTGGGCCTGTCGGAGGTGCTGGACGCCGGCCAGGAGGAGCGGGTGCACCTGGTCGGCGACCGGGTGCTGGCCGTCAACGGCGCGGCCAGCAGGCTGGGCACGGTGGTGACCGTGCGCGATCACACCGAGCTGCAGGCGCTGGCCGGACAGCTGGACGCCGAGCGCGGGTTCGCCGAGTCGCTCCGGTCGGCCGCCCACGAGTCGGCCAACAAGCTGCACACGGTCATCACACTGGTGGAGCTGGGCCGCACGGAGCAGGCCGTGGCGTTCGGCACCGCGGAGCTGCGGGCGGCGCAGCATCTGACGGACCGGGTGATGGGCGCGGTACGCGAGCCGGTCCTGGCCGCGCTGCTGCTGGGCAAGAGCGCGGAGGCGGCCGAGCGCGGCGGCGAGCTGGTGATCAGCGAGGACAGCGAGCTGGACGACCTCGGCCTGGACGCCGGGGAGCTCGTCACGATCGTCGGCAACCTCATCGACAACGCGATCGACGCGGCGACGCGGGTCGAGGTGCTGCTGCGGGCCGGGCCGGACGGCTTCCTCATCAGGGTGGCCGACGACGGGCCCGGTCTGATCGCGCCCGACGCGTTCCGGAAGGGCTGGACCACCAAGGGCGACGGGCACGGCCTGGGGCTCGCGCTGGTGGGGCAGGCGGTGCGGCGGCTGGGCGGGTCGATCGAGGTGGACGGCTCGGTGTTCACCGTACGACTGCCCGTTCCCGAGCCCGCGACGGAGCCGGTCCGATGATCTCGGTGCTGGTGGTCGAGGACGAGGAGATCACCGCCGAGGCCAACCGCATCTACGTGGCCCGGGTGCCGGGCTTCGAGGTGGCGGGCGTGGTGCGCTCGGGCGGGGAGGCGCTGCGGTTCCTGCGGCGCACGCCGGTCGATCTCATCCTGCTCGACCTGTACCTGCCCGACATGCCGGGGCTTGAGGTCTGCCGGGCCGTACGGGCGGGCGGGCTGCTGTGCGACGTGATCGCGGTCACCTCCGCGCGCGATCTGGCCATGGTGCGCTCGGCGGTGTCCCTGGGCATTTCCCAGTACCTCCTCAAGCCGTTCACCTTCTCGACACTTCACGAGAAGCTGACCCGCTATGCCCGGTTCAAGGAGGAGGCCTGCGAGATCGTCGGGCAGGGTGACGTGGATCGGGTGCTCGGCACCCTGCGCGGCCGCTCCGAGCTGCCGAAAGGCATGGCCCGCGACACCCTCGACGTGGTCGTCGCCGAGCTGCGCGGGCGCCCCGCGGGGATGTCGGCGCAAGCCGTGGGGACGGCGGCCGGGGTCTCCCGGGTGACAGCACGCAGATACCTGGAACACCTGGTGGAGCTGGGGATCGCGGTGCGGATGCCACAGTACGGCGGAGTGGGCCGTCCAGAGTTGCTCTACCGGATCCCCCCGGAAAGTTAATAAAGGGGATGCTGCTCGTTCAATCCGTGCCTCTAGCTTCGGGATGCAATCCGTAAGCACTGAGGAGTCACGTTGCGAGTCCTGGCCGTTGTTCCCGCCCGCGGCGGTTCTGCGGGTGTTCCCCTGAAGAACCTCGCGCCGGTCGGTGGTATCCCCCTGGTCACCCGAGCCGTACGCGCCGCGCTGCGCAGCGAGCTGATCGACCGGGTGGTGGTCAGCACCGACCACGCGGGAATCGCCGAGGCCGCCAAGGAGGCGGGCGCGCACGTCGTGGACCGTCCGGAGGAGCTGAGCGGCTCGACCGCCTCCAGCGAGTCGGCGGTCCTGCACGCGCTCGACACGCTCGGTGAGGACCCGGAAGTGGTCGTGCTCGTGCAGTGCACCAGTGCGTTCATCGACTCCGAGGACCTGTCGGCGGCCGTGCGCAAGGTGCTCGACGGCGAGGCCGACGCGGTCGTGTCGGGCCTGCCGACGCACGAGTTCCTCTGGACCCCGGCCGGCGCCGGGATCAACCACGACCCCGCGTTCAGGCCGCGCAGGCAGGACCGTGAGCCGCAGTTCCGCGAGAACGGCGCGTTCTACGTCATGCGCACCTCCGGGCTGCGCGAGCACGGCCACCGCTTCTTCGGCACCATCGCCGTGCAGCCGGTGCCGGTGCGGCACGCGATCGAGATCGACGACCCCGAGGACCTGGAGCTGGCCCGCGCGCTGGCCCCGTTCGTGGACCTGCCCGAGCCGATCGACGTCGACGCGGTCATCACCGACTTCGACGGCGTGCACACCGACGACCGCGCCTACGTCGACTCCGACGGCCGCGAGATGGTGCTGGTCAGCCGCTCCGACGGGATGGGCATCGCGCTGCTGCGCCGCTCCGGGGTGAAGGTGCTGGTCATGTCGACCGAGCACAACCCGGTCGTGGCCGCCCGCGCCCGCAAGCTGGGCGTGCCCGTGCTGCAGGGCATCGCCGAGAAGCGGGTCGTGCTGCGCGACTGGCTGACGATCGAGGGCCTCGACCCGGCCCGTGTCGCCTACGTGGGCAACGACGTCAACGACCTGGGCCCGATGGCCGAGGTGGGCTGGCCGATCGCGGTGCCCGACGCGCACCCGCGGGTCCGGGCGGCCGCCAGGGTCGTGCTGTCCAAGGCGGGCGGCGAGGGCGCCGTACGCGAGCTGTGCGACCGGGTCGTGGCGGCCCGGCCCGCGGAGCCTGCGCCTGAGACCAGGCAGCGGCCCAGGTTCGGCCCGGTGGCGGTCGGCGAGGTGCTGGTCGGCGACGGCGAGCCCGTCTACGTCATCGGCGAGATCGGCATCAACCACAACGGCGACCTCGACCTGGCCCGCCGGCTCATCGACGTGGCGGCCGACGCGGGCTGCCAGGCGGTGAAGTTCCAGAAGCGCACCCCGGCGATCTGCGTGCCCGAGGCGCAGAAGGGGCAGATCAGGCAGACGCCCTGGGGCGAGATGACCTATCTGGAGTACAAGGAGCGGACCGAGTTCGGTTACGACGAGTACCGCCAGATCGCCAAGTACTGCGACGAGCGCGGCCTGCACTGGTTCGCCTCGCCGTGGGACGTGCCCTCCATCGACTTCCTCGAAGAGATGGACGTCGTGGCGCACAAGATCGCCTCGGCCAGCGTCGCCGACCATGAGCTGCTGCGCGCCCTCGCGGCGACGGGCAAGCCGCTGATGCTGTCGACCGGCATGTCCACGCTCTCCGAGATCGACCAGGCCGTCGAGATCCTCGGCACCGACAAGCTGATCATGATGCACGCCACCTCCACCTACCCCCTCCCGCCGGAGGAGGCGAACCTGCGTACGATCACCACCCTCAAGGAGCGCTACGGCGTGCCCGTCGGCTACTCCGGGCACGAGCGCGGCCTGCAGATCTCGCTGGCCGCGGTGACGCTCGGCGCGGTCTGCGTGGAGCGGCACATCACGCTCGACCGGACCATGTGGGGCTCCGACCACGCCGCGTCGCTGGAGCCGTCGGGTCTGGAGCACCTGGTGCGCGACATCCGGATCATCGAGCAGGCCATGGGCGACGGCGTCAAGCGCGTCTTCCCCGGTGAGGAGGCCCCCAAGGCCCGCCTGCGCCGCGTCACCGTCTGACGAGCGCGATCTTGACCACTCTGTCCGTCATCGTGCCCGTGCGTGACGGCGAGCGTTTCATCGCCGACGCGCTCTCCTCGCTCTGCCGCAACGCCCGGCGCGACTTCGAGTTCATCGTCGTGGACGACGGTTCGGTGGACGCCACCGGCGCCATCGCCGATGACTTCCGCGCCGACCTGCCCGGCCTGTCCGTCCTGCGCAATCCGGCGCCGGTCGGGCTCGCCGACGCGCGCAACACCGGGCTGTCGGCCGCCTCGGGCCGGTACGTCACGTTCATGGACGGCGACGACTGGCTCGCCCCCGGCTACCTGGCCGGGCTCGTCGAGGCCATCGAGGGCCTCGGCTGCGACTTCGTCCGCGCCGACCACGTACAGGTCGAGGGACGTAAGCGGGTCGTGCACCGCGCTCCGCTGGCGCGGCGGGGCGTGGTGCTCAACCCTCGGGACGCGATCCTGCCCGCGAACGTGCGGACCATGGTCGACTATCCCTACGCCTGGGCCGGGATCTACCGGCGCTCGCTGCACGATCTGCTGCACTTCCCCGGCTCGCTGCACACCGCGGAGGACCGGCCGTGGATCTGGCGGCTGCACAGGGAGGCGGCCTCGTTCGCGGTGGTCTCCCTGGCCGGGGTGTTCTACCGGCGGATGGTGTCGGGGTCGCTCACGCGGGTGGGCGACGAGCGGCAGCTGCACTTCTTCGACGCCTTCGAGCTGGTGTTCAAGGACCTCGAGGAGGAGTTCCTGCCCAAGGCCGTACGGAACTTCTGCGCGCTGCTGGCCCACCACCTGGAGATCGCCGACCGCTTCACCCCGCAGCTGCGCGCCCGGTTCGAGGAGCGCGGCGCGGAGATGGTGCGCACGCTGCCCACCGGCCTGGTGGCGGACGTGGTGTCGCGGATGTCCGTGGAACGCGAGGCCACCCTGCGGGCCCTGCTGCCCGACCTCCCCCCGAACCCCCACGTGCGGCCGCGCCGCGAACGGGAGGACTCATGACGACCGTCTTCTACGCCTCGACGCTGTTCGGGGCGATGTCGCTGGCGGCCGGGATCGACGACGGCCGCTTCGCCGAGGGACGCCGGGTCCTCATCGTGTCCAACAACGCGGCGATCCCCGAGGTGACCGTCCCGCTCGACCGGACGCCGGGCTTCGCGGTGCTGCGCTCCCGCTTCGACGAGATCCACTCGTGGAACGACCTGATCGCGCCGCTGCACCCGTCGGACTGGAAGGCCCGCGTCATCGAGGTGCCGATGATGGAGCGGCTGATCCGCGCTCAGTTGGGGCTCGAGGACGCGGCCGAGCTGGTGCTGGAGTCGATCGCCGTGCCGCCCGCCCGGACGATCGCCGGGCTGGTGCGCGACTGCCCGATCACCGTCTACTCCGACGGCCTGATGAGCTACGGCCCGACCCGCGACCCGCTGCCCGCCGAGATCTTCCGCCGCATCACCCGCCTGCTGCATCTGGACCTCGTGCCGGGGCTGGAGCCGCTCCTGCTCAGCGAGTACGGCGTGCCGGCCCAGATCCTGCCGGACGAGGCGTTCCTGGCGGTGGTCCGGCAGGTGGCGACGACCGCGCCCGACATGCTGGCCGGGCAGGCGATGATCCTCGGGCAGTACCTGTCCGCGCTGGAGATCGTCACGCCGGAGGAGGAGGCGGCGCTGCACGAGACGATGCTGCGCGGCCTGGTCGCCCGGGGCTACTCGACCGTCGTGTTCAAGCCGCACCCGGCGGCCGGGCGCCGGCACGCGCAGCTGCTCAGGGCCGCCGCCGAGCCGCTGGACGTGCGGCTGCTGGTCGCCGGGGAGAGCGTCCCGGCCGAGGTGTGCTTCTCGGCGCTCCGGCCCGAGCTGGTCGTGGGCTGCTTCTCGACCGGCCTGATCACGGCCGGGCGCTACTTCGGGCTGCCGGTGGCCTCGTACGGGACCGATCTGGTGCTGGAGCGGCTGGCCCCGTACGAGAACAGCAACCGGGTGCCCGTCACGATCGTCGACGCGCTGCTGCCCCGCATGTCGGCGGACGGCACGATCGAGCCGGCGCCGCGCGGCTATCTGCGGGAGCTGGTGCGGGCCGTGGGTTACTGCATGCAGGCCGAGACCTATCCGGAGCTGCGGCCGGTGGACTTCGACTTCGACCCGCGCTACTTCAAGCGCAAGCGTCTGGAGACGCTCGGGCTGACGGCCAAGCCCACGGCGCTGACGCGGCTGCGCCGCAAGATCCGCTCCGCGATCTGAACGAGCGGCGCCCCCGGAGGACAGCGTTCTCCGGGGGGCAACGACTTCAGGACAGCGCCCGCAGATAGCGGCGCATCCGCCGCTTGGCCCGGTAGCCGACGCGCAGCATGGTGGGCGGCACGTCCAGGCGCATCCTGGCCCGTCGGCGGGCGGCGGCGTGCTCCGGCCCGTCGAGCAGCGACCTGGCCGGGACCCGCGGGCCGCCGGCCACCAGCCCGCCCAGCAGCGCGGCCCAGTCGTTGCGCTCCGCCGGGTGGAAGTAGTTGGCCGCGCACCACCTGGCGTCGGCGGCGCGGAAGCCGCCGCCGGCCAGCTCGTCGAGCGTGCCCAGCAGCCCGCTGTCCTCGAACACCAGGTTGATCATCTCCGCGCTCACGCCGAAGTCGCTCAGCACCAGCAGCGGCACGTCCTGCGCGATGGCCTCCAGCGCCGCCGTCGAGCTGACGGTCACGAACCCGGCCGCCTGAGCCAGCTGGTCGTGCATCGAACCCACCTCGAACGCCACCCGCCCCGGCTCGCCGAGCTCGCGCCAGAGCCGCTGGTAGTGGAAGCGCTCGTTGTGCGTCTGCCGCTCGTCCTCCAGCGCGCGCAGCTTCACCACCACGTCCAGGTCCGGGCGGCGGGCGGCCAGCTCGGCCAGGGACAGCAGGATGCGTTCGCGATCCTCACGCTCACGCGGCACCTTGGCCTGGGTGGCGAACACCACCCGGTTCCCGCCGCCGCGCACGGCCCGGGGGCGCAGGAACGGCAGCCGGGCCAGCCCGACCGCCCCTCCCCCGCCGAGCTGGGCGGCGATCCCGCCGAACTCGGCCACTTCCCGCTCGCTGTGCACCACGAACAGGTCGCACCCGCTGCGGAACAGCCACGCCTTCTCCGTCGCGGGCACCGAGATGCCCGGCAGCCCGGTCACGAACACCGGCCGCGGCCGCAGCCCGGCGAACGCCTCGGCCACCAGTACGTCGACGACCGGCCCCGTACAGGCCACGATGATCGCGTCCGGCCGCGTCCGCTCCGCCAGACGCCGCACCGCCCGCGCCGGCATCAGCGGCGGCGCGGGACGCCCGCCCACGGCGGCGGCGATCTGCTCGGGCGAGGGCGCGATCGGCGTGCGCACCACCGCGAGGTCCGTCTCGCAGCCGGGCGGCAGGTCTTCCAGCAGGCAGGACGCCCACTTCAGGTACGAGTCGGAGTCGGCCACGGCCAGCACTCTCAAGTGGTCACTCCAGTCAAATACGGGCAGACGCCCAGTCGTATGGGTTGAACGCCGGTCTTGACCGGCCGTTCCAGTCACGTACGGAGCAAGCCGGTCACCCGGCGACTCCGTCAGCTGCGGGATGAGCCGGTCACCCGGCGACTCCCATCAGCGGCGAGATAAGCCGATCATCCGGCCACTCCGGTCAGATGGGAGCGCAGGTCGGGGGCCGCCCTGCTGGTCCACCAGTCGTCCGGCACGTCCACCGCCTCGACCGCGACGCCGCGCGGGCCGAGCAGCACGCGCAGCGAGGTGATCGCGGTGGACGGCAGGCTGAGCACCCGCTGGCCGGGATCGAGACCGCGCAGCGTCAGCTCAGCGGGTACGCCGGCGTCGTGCACGGTGATCTCGGGCCGCTCGCGGATGACCGCCACGTCAGCGGGGTCCTCGCGGCGGTGCGGGAAGTAGGCGAGCGGCTCCTCGGCGGCCCGCTCCATCAGCCAGCTCAGGTAGCGGTCCCGGTGGACCAGTCCGTTCCTGACCAGGGAGGTGCCGAGCACGACGGTCCGCTCGGCCGGTCCCGGCCCGCTCAGCGGCTGCTCGCGCAGCCAGCCGAAGTCGTGGCGGACCAGGTCGACGCCCGCCGCGCGGACGGCCGCCGCCAGCTCGTCGGTCACCGGCAGCGCGGTGAAGACCGACACCCGGCTCGCGCGCAGCCTGATCGCCGCCGCCAGCCCCAGGGCCGCGCGCAGCTTTCCCGGGTGGGCCCGCGCCCGTAACAGCGGTTTGTACGGCCCTTCGGCTAGCAGAGACAGCAACCGGAGCGTGGCCAGCCCGTCATCGACGATCACGATGCGGCCCGGATGGGAGACGAGCCAGCGCAGCTGAACCCGGCCGGAGAAGGCGTCGCCGACGGCGTGCGGGGAGCGCGGCATGCGCTCGCGCGGCTCGGCCAGCTCCAGCCCCTCGGGCAGAGCCAGACCGGACAGCTCCCGGCGAGTGGCTTTGAGCGCTCGCAGCCCGGCACGCGGCACGACGACCGTGGCAGGCCCGAGCAGTCCAGCGCGGTGCGCCTCTATGGCGCACAGCATCTGAAGCGGGGACTCCACCCAGGCCGACGCCTGTTTGCCCACTCTGTTACCCCCGCGGGGTGATAGCCCGATCACGACCGCTTCAAGCTAGCCCGGCCGCCTTAAGCCGCCAGAAACGGGACATGAACAATGGGACCCATGAACTCGCTACTACTCAACAGCGACGGCGTGCAGGTGCCGCAGCTCGGGTTCGGCGTCTGGCAGGTGCCGAGCGACGAGGCCGAACAGGTCGTGACGGCCGCTCTGGAGACCGGTTACCGCCACATCGACACCGCCAGCGCGTACGGGAACGAGGAGGGCGTCGGCCGGGCCGTACGCGCCTCGGGGATCCCGCGCGAGAAGCTGTTCGTCACCACCAAGCTCTTCAACAACGACCACGAGCGGGCGGAGGAGGCGTTCGACGAGAGCCTGTCCCGGCTCGGTCTCGACTACGTGGACCTGTACCTGATCCACTGGCCGGTGCCGTCCCGGAACAAGTATCTGCAGGCCTGGCGCGGCCTGGAGAAGATCTACCGTCAGGGACGGGCCAAGGCGATCGGTGTGTCCAATTTCACCATCGAGACCCTCACCCGGGTCATCGACGAGGCCGACATCGTTCCGTCCATCAACCAGATCGAGCTGCACCCGTACTTCCAGCAGCGCGCGCTGCGGGAGTTCCACGAGGCCAACGGCATCCTCACGGAGGCGTGGAGCCCGCTGGGGCAGGGCAAGGGCCTGCTCGGCGACCCGGCGCTGGCCGTGCTGGCGGAGAAGCACGGCAAGACGCCGGCCCAGATCGTGCTGCGCTGGCACATCCAGCTGGGCAATGTGACGATCCCCAAGTCGGTCACGCCCGCGCGGATCAAGGAGAACTTCGAGGTGTTCGACTTCGTCCTCGACGCCGAGGACATGGCGGCCATAGGCGCCCTGACCAAGCAGGACGGCCGGATCGGGCCCGACCCGGAGACTTTCAGCTGGATGGGGTAAGTCCCTAGGATCTTTCCCCATGAAGGATCTCGCATGGGGCATAGCGGCCACGGGTGTCATCGCTGCAAGGGTCGGGGCGGTCATCGCCGCTGAGCCGGGAATGCGGGTGGCCGCCGTCGGTTCGCGCGACCTCGGCCGCGCGCGGGCGCTGGCCTCGGAACTGGGCGCCGAGTCGGCGTACGGCTCGTACGCGGAGCTGTGCGCCGACCCCGGCGTCGACGCGATCTACGTGGCGACCCCGCACGCCCAGCACCTGGAGGTCGCCGAGGCGGCGATCGCGGCGGGCAAGGCGGTGCTGTGCGAGAAGCCGCTCGCCGCGTCCGTCGCCGACGCCGAGCGGATGGTCCAGCTCGCCCGCGATGCCGGGGTGTTCCTGATGGAAGCCATGTGGACCCGGTTCAATCCGCTCATTCAGCGGGTGGCCGGCGATCCCCGGTTCGGGGAGATCCGCTCGGTCCAGGCGTCGTTCGGCTTCAAGGCTCCCTACGACCCCGCGCACCGGCTGTGGGCGCCGGAGCTGGGCGGCGGGGCGCTGCTCGACCTGGGCGTCTACTCGTTCGGGCTGGCGCAGCTGCTGCTCGGGATGCCCTCACGGATGCACGTCACGGGCTCGCTGGCGCCCTCGGGGGTGGACGCGGAGGCGGGCGGGGTGCTGGTCTATCCGGGCGGCAGGCGGGCCCTGGTGGAGTGCTCGCTGCTGGGCCCGTACGCGAACGACGCCCTCGTGGTGGGCACCGACATGCGCGCCCACATCAAGGCGCCGTTCTGGGCGCCGGAGCGGGTCGTGCTGAGCGGGCCGTCGATGGAGACGGAGGAGTTCGTGCTCGATCCGGCGGACAACGGATACGCCGGCGAGGTGCGCGAGGTACGGGACGCCATGGCCGAAGGCAGGACCGAATCCGCGATCATGCCACTTGACGAAAGCCTTGCCATGATGGGGCTTCTGGCCGACGCGAGGGAGCAGCTCTCTTAGCTGGCGATTTATCCATTTGTAAGACCCTTGCCACTTGCATTACCTTTGTGGTCATATGAGGCATACGTCCGGTTTGTCCGTTCGTTGCCAGACCATCGCACAAAGGCATCACAGGACCGTCCTGTGACCGCTGAATCCGCCTCGCGCGGAACCGGGGACCCACCGTCCTTTGGGGTGTATCGGCACGTCACGTGCCGTAGGACAGCTTCCACGTCCGAACCCGTCAGCTAACCCGGTAAGCGGCATGGAAGCAAGGAGTTACCCCCTCGATGGCCAAGTCCCATCTTTTTCGCGCCACCAAGTCGACCTTCGCTCACGTCGTCCTCGGCGTGAGCGTCGCGGCCGCCGCCTTCGCCGGCCAGTCCGCCGCCCACGCGGACACCGCCACCGCCCACGCTGCCGCGGCCCCGGCACACGCCGCCGCCGCGAAGAGCCACCCGGAGAGCGAGGTCAAGGCCAAGGCCACGGTCTCGCGGGTTCTGGCGCTAGCCAAGGCCCAGGTCGGCACCACTGAGAACGCCTACGGTGGCGGCACCAAGTTCCAGAAGTGGTACATGAACTCCCCGCGCGCCCTGGAGACCCTCAGACGCGACGGCGGCACCCGCGCGGACTACCTGAACGCCGCCTGGTGCTCGATGTTCGTCTCGTGGGTCGGCGAGCAGTCCGGCGCGCGCAGCATGATCGGCTGGGACGCCTACACGGTCGAGCACGCGAAGTGGTTCGCCAACAACAACCACTGGGGCACGACCCCGAAGCCGGGCGCCGTGGTGTTCTTCTCGTGGGGCGGCAGCAAGAGCCTGGACGACATCGAGCACGTCGGCTTCGTCGTCAAGGACAACCACGACGGCACAATCTCCACGATCGAGGGCAACACAGGCAACGGCAGCGTCCAGCAGCGCGTCCGGCCGACGTCCCAGGTGGTCGGCTACGGCTACCCGAACTACGGGGCCTGACGACTTCCTGATCGAGGGCTCTCCTGCCGACGAGCGCGCGTCCTACTGGACGCGCGCTCGTCGGCGTCCTACTCTCCCGTACCGGCGTCTTACTCTCACGTACCGGCTGCCGAAAAGCCCACCACGTTGGGCTGAACAGCGCATGGCTGCCTTATCTGCCCATCCGACCGCAACCCCCCAAGTTTGGGGATGTCACGGGCCTGCCGTCACCTCGGACACTGACGGTGGCCGGACAGCGAGCCGGTTCTCGATACTGGAGGAGGGGACATGTCACCGACGACGCAGCAGGACAACTGGCGCTTCTGTAACAAGTGCTACACCCTTTGGTGGAATGGCCGCCCCGACAACGGACACTGCCCCGCGGGCGGCGCCCACGAGGGACACGGCAGTTGGAACTTCTACCTCCCGGCGAACCCCGCCGAGCACATCTGACGCAAGACCGGACCCCCGGCCGATCTCCCCGCGACGCCACGGCTTCGCGGGGAGATCGGCGTTGGACGACGCTTTCGGCGATCCGGCGAGTCAGCCCAGTTGCTGGGCGTTCAGGCCGGTGAGGCGTTCGTAGGCGGGGCTTTCGCCTGGGTAGACGACCTGGATGTCGATGGGAAGGGCTGTCCCAGGATCGACGCTGTGCCCGCCGCCTTCGGGGGAGCCGAGCAGGACGGCGCCGTCGCTGCCGTCGCGGAAGATCTCGCCCCAGAAGGTGTCGACGAAGCTCTTGGACAGCAAGGTTCCCTCCGGCAGGCCGCCGAAGCCCACGGCCCATTTCATGACGCGGGTGTCCTCGGCGTGCATCGTGAGCCGGTAGGAGTAGATGTGGCCCGAGCCTTCCGCCCAGTGGCCTCGCAACTCCTGGTCGACGCGCAGGTTCCCCACGAAGCGGGCCGCCAGCGCGGACTGGGCCTGGTCGTTCCAGGAGCCGTTCGGGCTCTCGGCCATGGGGATGTCCGACAACCTCGCGATCGAGGCTCCCCGCTCCACCGGCAGTGAGTGTCCCTGCTGGTTGGCGGCCGAGAAGAGCGCGTTGTCCTCGACGGTGTTGTTGACGACGGCGCTCACCCCATCACCGCTGTGGTCGAACCCGTACTCGGAGAAGTCGTTGGCATGCGCGCCCATCGGAATGGCCAGGATTTTGTCGCCACGCCCCGGGGTCTGGCCCGCGTTGAAGTTATTGGCCCGATAGAGACAGAAGTGCCCCTCGGGACACGCATCGGCCCCCTGGCCGTAGATCAGCTTTGGTTCCTTGTCGTCGCTCATCGCGCTCCCTAACCGTTGACGGTCGGCGCGGCTGCCCTGGTGGCAGCCGCCGGGTTCTGCGGACCATGGTTGTCTCGGGTGCCGTTCGAGGACGTAGCCCAGAACATCGTGACGACGGAAACGGCGCAGAAGCCCAACAGATACGGTATGCGCCGTAATAGCTACTCTGTGTATTGACACGCGAGGTTCGCCGCCGACTATCTGCAGCCCCTGGAGTCAGGACTCGAACAGCCCGCAAGTCACCCGACTTCCGCCTGCTGCCTGCGGCGGCGGTCGCCTTCGTGGTCCTGATCGGCTCCGGCGTGCCCGCCCGCGCGGCGGACGCCTCCGCCATGACGGCACCGTCCTGCGGCAGGGCAGGACACTGGCCATCTATACGCTCCCGTACTACCGCAAGAACTGGCGAGAAGCGGACTACGGCGGATCCCAAGCCCGGATCACGGCCAGGAGGATGTCCGGGTCCTCGCTGGAACGTAAGATCGCCGGTCCTACCGCTGGCGGGCTGAAGGCGCCGGTCTTGGTTCGCGGTGCCGATGACGCTGCGACGTCTCCTGGTGAAGAATTTCTGCTCACGTGTCGATTCGGGGCCTTGACCGTTCGACGCGTTCGTGAGAGTGAAGGAGGCGGATCGTGAAGTTCATGATCGTAGGGAAGGCGAACGAGGCGACCGAGGCCGGCGAACTGCCCAGCCAGGAACTCGTCGACGCGATGGGCGCCTACAACGAGAGCCTGGCCAAGGCGGGGGTGCTGCTGGCCGCCGAAGGGCTGTACCCCAGCTCCCACGGTGCGCGGATCGCCTACACCAAGGATGGCAAGGCGACGGTGCTCGACGGGCCGTTCGCCGAGGCCAAGGAGCTGATCGCCGGGTTCTGGCTGATCCAGGTCAAGTCCCGGGAGGAGGCCATCGAATGGGCGCTGCGGGTGCCGGTTCCCGGTGGGCATGAGGGGGTCGGGCTGGATGTCTGGCAGGTGTTCGACGCCGCCGACCTGCCGGACGGGTCGATGACCCCCGAGGAGGCCGAACGCGAGGCGGCATTGCGCGAGCGCCTGACGGGTTCCGCCGAACAATAGAAGCCGCTTCCCGCCCGCGAGCCCAACTCTCCGTTGGGGGCCCGAATCGCCCACCAGGCTCCGGTCCCGGCTTGCGGGAGCTGGGGCGGGCTGGTCTTATGGCCAGGTGATGGCTTCCGATACGCATCGGGCGATCGAGACGGTCTGGCGAATGGAGGCGGCGCGGCTCATCGCCGGCCTGACCGGGCTGGTGCACGACCTCGGCCTGGCCGAGGAGCTGGCCCAGGACGCCCTGGTCGCGGCGCTGGAGCAGTGGCCGGAGTCGGGGGTGCCGGGCAATCCCGGCGCCTGGCTCATGACCGTCTCCAAACGCCGCGCCATCGACCTGCTGCGCCGTCAGGAACGCTACGCGCGCAAGCTGACCGAGATGGGCCGCGAGCTGTCGGAGGAGCCGGGTGCCGACGAGGAGCTGCCCGGCACCGATGAGATCGAGGACGACCTGCTGCGGCTGGTGTTCACGGCGTGTCATCCGGTGCTGTCCACGGAGGCCCGGGTGGCGCTCACGCTGCGGGTGCTCGGCGGGCTGAGCACCGACGAGATCGCCAGGGCGTTCCTGGTCCCTGAGCCGACGGTGGCGCAGCGGATCGTCCGGGCCAAGCGGACGCTGGCCGACAAGCAGGTGCCGTTCGAGGTGCCGCAGGGTGAGGAGCTGGCCGGACGCCTGTCGTCGGTCCTGGAGGTCATCTACTTGATCTTCAACGAGGGCTACTCGGCCACGGCCGGTGACGACTGGATGCGGCCCGGTCTCTGCGAGGACGCGCTGCGGCTCGGCCGGGTGCTGGCCGAGCTGATGCCCAAGGAGCCCGAAGTGCACGGCCTGGTCGCGTTGATGGAGATCCAGGCGTCGCGCGCGGCCGCCCGGGTGGGACCGTCCGGCGAGCCGATCCTGCTGCTGGAGCAGAACCGGGGCCGCTGGGACCGCCTGCTGATCCGCCGTGGCCTGGACGCGCTCCAGCGGGCCGAGGATCTCGACGGCGACCTGGGCCCGTACGTGCTGCAGGCCGCCATCGCCGCCTGTCACGCCAGGGCGCTCACCCCCGAGGAGACCGACTGGCGGGCCATCGCCACCCTCTACGAGGCGCTGGCGCGGATGTCGCGCTCCCCGGTGGTCGAGCTCAACCGGGCGGTCGCGCTCGCCATGGCGTACGGTCCGGCGGTCGGGCTCGAACTGGTGGACCAGCTCGTCGACGAACCGGCGCTGAAGGGCTACCACCTGCTGCCGAGCGTACGCGGGGATCTGCTGGTCAAGCTGGGGCGACAGGGTGAGGCGCGCGCCGAGTTCGAACGGGCGGCGGCCATGACCCGCAACGCCCGCGAGCGCACCCTGCTGCGAGAGCGCGCCGCCACCTGCTGATCCCTGTCGCCCGCTGATCCCTGTCGCCTGCTGATCGCCGCCAACGCGCCGTACGGACGCCTCAGCAGTCGCGACCGCGAGCCCGACTGCGCTCGTGACCACGGGCGTGACCACGAGAAAAGCCCGCAGTGTGTGGGCGACATGCCCAGAAAGCAAACACAAACGAGTCCCTTGTGATGGGAGCGCTCCCAAACGGCTCTTTGCGTCGTAAGTCACCAAAAATCCCCTTTCAGAATGAGAAATCGCACCATTGGTAACGGTTGCGTTTCAGCGCATTGACGGGCACAGGCCATAAGTGCACCCTTTGTGGGAGCGCTCCCAAGGATTTCCCACCGCGGCCCGGAGCGTGTGTCGCGGTGCACCTCCCCACCCATTCACCCGAGAAGGGGTCCACCATGTTGAACCGCAAGCGTCGCGGCGGTCTCGCCGCGGCTTCCGCCCTGGCGGCGGCGGCCCTGACCGTCGCATCCTGCGGCTCCGGCGGCACTCCGGCGGCCAGCAACGCACCCGCGTCCTCGTCGGCCGCCGAACCGGTCACGATCCGGGTGCAGACTTTCGGCGGCGGCTCGAACTTCGGCTACAAGAACGCCATCACGAAGTGGAACGCCGAGCACAAGGACATCCAGATCAAGGAAGAGCACCTGACCGACCAGTTCGAGCAGCAGTACTGGCCGCAGATGATCCAGTGGCTGCAGGCGGGCAACGGCGCGGGCGACGTGGTCGGCATCGACGAAGGTGGCATGGGCCTGGCCAAGGCGCACCCGGAGTGGTGGGCGGACCTGAAGGAATTCGGCCTGGACTCCCGCAAGGCGGACTTCCCCGCCTGGAAGTGGGAGAACGGCCTCACCGCCGACGGCAAGCTGTTCGGCCTGGGCACCGACATCGGCGGTATGAGCATCTGCTACCGCTCGGATCTGTTCAAGAAGGCCGGACTGCCCTCCGAGCGCGACAAGGTCAGCGCCCTGTGGCCCGATTGGGACGCCTTCATGAAGGTCGGCCAGCAGTTCCAGGCGAAGGTGAAGGACACCAAGTTCGCCGATGGCACGAACACGCTCTACCAGGTGGTCCTCTACCAGGAGGCGGCCAAGAACGGCAACGTCACCTATTTCGACAAGGACAACAACCTCATCGTCGACAAGAACCCGGCGGTGAAGGCCGGCTTCGACTTCGCCACGAAGATGAGCCAGCAGGGCCTGACCGCCAAGCTGCGTAACTTCACCGACGAGTGGGCGGCGGGCACCCAGAAGGGCGCGTTCGCCACGGTCGGCTGCCCGTCGTGGATGCTCGGCGTGGTCAGCGGCAACGCCGGCGACGGCGGCAAGGGCAAGTGGGACGTGGCCGCGGTACCCGGCGGCGGCGGCAACTGGGGCGGCTCCTGGCTGTCGGTGCCGAAGCAGAGCAAGCACCCGAAGGAAGCCGCGGCGGTGGCGGACTACCTGACCCAAGCGCAGACCGAGGCGAGCATCTTCACCGACTTCGGCAACATGCCGAGCAACACGAAGGCGCAGCAGGACCCGGCCGTGCAGAGCGCGAAGAACGAGTTCTTCAACGACGCCCCGATCGGCGAGATCTTCGCCAAGTCGGCGTCGAGCCTCCAGCCGGTCTTCCTCGGCGTGAAGCACGCCCAGGTCAAGAACGCCATCGAGTCGGTGATCCAGGGCATGGACGACGGCTCGGTGCCCTACGGCAAGGCCTGGCAGCAGTTGGTCGACGACGCGGTTAAGGCCGCGGGCTGATCTTCCCCGCCCGGCCCGCCATGAGCGGGCCGGGCTACTGCCGCCGAAAGGTCTCCTATGAGTATCGACACCCTTCCGACCGGCCGTCTCTGGCGTTCCAGACTGGACGTCAAGGTGATGCCGTACACGCTGGTGTCCCCGTACTTCATCCTGTTCGCCGCCTTCGGGCTCTTCCCGCTGGCGTTCACCCTCTACTACTCGCTCTACGACTACGACCTGGCCGGGACCACGAAGTGGACCGGGCTGGGCAACTACGCCAAGCTGCTGGCCGACGAGGACTTCTGGAACGCCGTGGTCAACACGGTCGGCATGTTCCTGCTGGCCACCATCCCGCAGTTGCTGCTGGCGCTGTTCCTGGCCAACGCGCTGAACAAGCGGTTCCGGCTGCGCCTGGCGATCCGGATGAGCGTGCTGCTGCCGCTGGTGACCTCGGTGGTCGCGGTGGCGGTCGTGTTCACCCAGCTCTTCGCCCGTGACTGGGGGCTGGTCAACTGGATCCTCAGCTGGTTCGGCGTGGACGCCATCAACTGGCGGGCCGAGCGGGTCCCGTCGTGGCTGGCCATCGCCACCATGGTCGACTGGCGCTGGACCGGCTACAACGCGATCATCTTCCTGGCCGGCATGCAGACGATTCCGCGCGACCTGTACGAGGCCGCGGCCATCGACGGGGCCTCGCGGCGGCGGCAGTTCTGGCAGATCACCCTGCCGATGCTCCGCCCGACCATGATCTTCGTGGTGCTCAACTCCACGATCGGCGGGCTCACGCTGTTCTCCGAGCCGACGACGTTCTACAACGGCAACGTCGACGGCGGGTCGCAGGGCCAGTTCCAGACGGTCGCGATGTTCATCGTCAAGCAGGGCTTCCGCGAGTTCGACTACGGCTACGCCGCCGCGGCGGCCTGGCTGCTGTTCCTGCTCATCCTCATCGGGGCGCTGATCAACTTCCTGTTCGTCCGCAGGATCGGGGGCACCAAATGACCAACTGGTCGCCGACCCTCATCACCCGGGTCATGCTGGCGCTGGCCATCGTGCTGTCCGCCTTCCCGCTGTACTGGATGCTGGTCATCGCCTCGCGGACCAACGCCGACGCGGTGGCGGTGCCGCCGCCGTTCCTGCCCGGCGGGAACCTCGGCCAGAACATCCTCGCCGTGCTCAACAACGAGGACGCCCACTTCCTGCTCGGCCTGACCAACTCGTTCATCGTGGCGAGCGTGGTCACCGTCTCGGTGGTCATCATCTCGACGCTGGCCGGCTTCTCCTTCGCCAACCTGTCGTTCAAGGGCAGGAACGTGCTGCTCCTGGCCGTACTGCTGACGATGGCGGTGCCGCTGCAGCAGATGGGCGTGGTGCCGCTCTACCGGCTGATGGTCAGCCTGGAGTGGACGGGCACCCTCAAGGCGGTCATCCTGCCGTACCTGCTCAACGGGTTCGGCGTGTTCCTGATGACCCAGTACACCCGCCAGGCGGTGCCGATGGAACTGGTCGAGGCGGCCAGGGTCGACGGCGCGGCCACCCTGCGGATCTGGTGGAACGTCGTGCTGCCGGCCGTACGGCCGGGCATGGCGGTGCTCGGGATCAATACGTTCATGCTGATGTGGAATGACTTCATGTGGCCGCTGATCGTCCTCACTCCGGACAATCCGACGGTGCAGATCGCGATCACCTCGCTGAACGCCAGGTTCTCCACCAACTACACATTGATCTTCGCGGGAACGGCGCTGTCCATCATTCCGCTCATCGCGGTATTCGTCGCATTCGGCCGCCAAATCGTCGGCGGACTCATGGAAGGTGCGGTCAAGGCGTGACGACACAAGAGGAACAGACGCGTGCCGGGCTGCAGTTCCCCACGGGATTCGCGTTCGGCGCGGCCACCTCGGCGTACCAGATCGAAGGCGCGGTCGCCGAGGACGGGCGCGGCATGTCCATCTGGGACACCTTCACCAAGACCCCGGGCCGCGTGCTCAACGGGGACCACGCGGACGTGGCCATCGACCACTACCACCGATACCGGGAAGACGCCCAGATCATGGCGGAGCTGGGCCTGACCGCCTACCGCTTCTCCGTATCCTGGCCCCGGATCCAGCCCGACGGGTCCGGCAAGATCAACCAGAAGGGCCTCGACTTCTACAAGCGGCTCACCGACGAGCTGCGGCAGCACGGCATCGACCCCTGGCTGACCCTCTACCACTGGGACCTGCCCCAGGCGCTGGAGGACAGGGGCGGCTGGCCCAACCGCGACACGGCCTACTGCTTCGCCGACTACGCGGCGACCGTGCACGAAGCGCTGAAGGATCACGTACATACCTTCAGCACCGTCAACGAGCCATGGTGCACCGCGTTCCTCGGCTACGCCTCGGGCGAGCACGCCCCGGGCCGTCGCGAGCCGGAGAACGCGATCAGGGGCGCGCACCATCTCAACCTCGCGCACGGCCTTTCCGTACAGGCGATGGGCGCGAGGCGGGTCGGCGGTTGCGTGAACCTCTACGCGATCACCCCGGCCACCGACAGCGAGGCGGACCAGGACGCGGCGCGGCGCATCGACGGGCTGCAGAACCGGTTCTTCCTCGACGCGCTGATGACCGGCCGCTACCCGCAGGACGTCCTCGACGACCTCGGAATGGACCTGGACTTCATCAGGGACGGTGACCTGGCGACCATCAAGGCGCCGATCGACGTGCTGCTCGTCAACTACTACAGCCGCTTCACGGTTTCGGGAGCACCAGGCGGCAGGGCCTCGGCGGCGGCGGCGCCCACGGATTCCGCCTCGCCCTGGGTGGGCAGCGAGCACGTGTCGTTCGTCGACGGCGGCCGGCCGGTCACCGCGATGGGCTGGGAAATCGACCGGGGCGGCCTGGTGGAGGTGCTGACCAGGGTGGCGCGGGACTACCCGGCGATCCCGATGGTCGTCTCCGAGAACGGCGCGGCCTTCGACGACGTCCTGGAGCACGGCCGGGTACACGACTCCGAGCGGGTGGCCTACTTCGAGGACCACCTCCGCGCCTGCCGCGACGCGATCGACGCCGGGGTGCCGCTGGAGGGCTATTTCGCCTGGTCGCTTATGGATAACTTCGAGTGGGCATGGGGCTACGGCAAGCGCTTCGGCCTCGTGCACGTGGACTTCGAGAGCCAGCGGCGCGTGCTCAAGGACAGCGCTATCTGGTACTCGGAGATCATCCGGCAGAATAGGCGTCATGAACCGACCGACTCTTGAGGCAGTCGCCGCTCTGGCCGGAGTAGGCCGTGGCACGGTGTCCAGAGTCATCAACGGCTCACCCAACGTGAGCGAGAAGGCCCGCGACGCCGTGCAACGGGCCATCCAGGAGCTGGGCTACGTCCCCAACCGCGCGGCGCGGGCGCTGGTCACCCGGCGCACCGACACGGTGGCGCTGGTGGTGTCGGAGTCCGAGCTGCGCGTCTTCGACGAGCCCTACTTCGCCGGGACCATCAGGGGCATCGGCTCGGCGCTGGCCGAGACGGGCCTCCAGCTGATCCTGGCCATGGCCCAGTCGCAGGAGGAGCACGAACGCCTGGAGCACTACCTGACGGGGCAGCACGTCGACGGCGTGCTGCTCCTGTCGCTGCACGGCGCCGACCCGCTGCCCGGCCGGTTGGAGGCGATGGGCGTGCCGACCGTGCTGGGCGGCCGCCCGGTCGGCCTCACCCCCTACAGCTACGTCGACATGGACAACCGGGCCGGCGCCCGGCAGGCGGTCAAGCACCTGCTGGGTCTCGGCAGGCAGCGCATCGCCACGATCGCCGGGCCGCAGGACATGGGCGTGGGCGTCGACCGGCTGGCCGGCTACCACGACGCGCTGCTCACCTTGGGAGCTCGGGAGCTGGTCGCCTATGGCAGCGACTTCTCCGAGGAGAGCGGCGCGGCGGCGATGCGCGAGCTGCTGGCCGCCGAGCCGGAGCTCGACGCCGTGTTCGCCGCCTCGGACCCGCTGGCGGTGGGGGCGATGCGGGTGCTCAAGCTCGAGGGCCGGGCCATCCCGGGTGACGTGGCGGTGGTGGGGTTCGACGACTCCAAGGTCGCCTTGCACGCCGACCCGCCGCTGACCACCGTGCACCAGCCGGCCGAGGAGATGGGCCGCCAGATGGCGCGGCTGCTGGTGGCGCGGATCAACGGCGAGGCGCTCCGCCAGCCCGTGGTCATCCTCGACACCCACCTGGTCCGCCGGGAGTCGGCCTGACCTCGGGATACCCTTTGCTCAACCCCCCGAGAGAGGATTCTTCCGTGCCCCAGCTCGCCGCCGCCGGATACACCGCGCGGATCAGCCCGCGCGGCGCCGCGCTCAGGACGCTCCGCCACGGCGCGCGCGACCTGATCACGAGCTGGCCCGCCGAGGGCCCGGTCCCCTATTTCGCGGGCACGATCCTCGCCCCCTGGCCGAACCGGGTGGGCGGGGCCCGCTATCCGTTCGGCGGGCGGACGCACGAGCTGGCGGTGAGCGAGCCCGAGCGCGGCCACGCCCTGCACGGGCTGGTGTCCGGCGTCGACTGGCAGGTCGTGGAGCTGCTGGCCGCCGAGGACCACCACGCCTTCGTACGCTTGGCGCACACGATCACCCCCACGGCCGGTTACCCGTTCACGCTGACGCTGCGGGTGCTTCACCGCCTCGACGAGCACGGACTGACCACCACGGTCACCGCCCGCAACGACGGCGCCGACGCCGCCCCCTACGGCTGCGGCCCCCATCCCTGGCTGCTCGGCGACGACCTGGAGCTGCCCGCCGCCAAGGTGCTGGTCACCGACGAGCAGCTGCTGCCGCGGTCCCTGGACGACGTGTCCGGCTCCCCGTACGACTTCCGCAAGGCCAGGGTGCTCGACGGCGACGTGATCGACCACGCGTTCACCGGGCTGGCGGCCGGAGAGGCCCGGGTCGGGGGCGTACGCATGACGTGGGACCCGGCCGTGCTGCCGTGGGTACAGGTCTGCACCAGCGGGCAGCTCGGCTACGAGGGCGTGGCGGTGGAGCCCATGACCTGCCCGCCCGACGCGTTCAACTCCGGCACCGACGTGGTGGTTCTCGAACCGGGCGGCGAGCACGTGGCCAGCTGGACGATCAGCGCCGCCTGACGCCCACAAGCAGGTCCCGTGGCGAGCTGGACGATCAGCGTCGCCTGACCCCACAATCGGGTCTCGTGGACAGCAGGACGAAACGGCGTCTATCGCCCACCGAGCTCGACGATCTCGCCCGGCGCGCGCTCGGCGCGGGTGTTACCCAATCCACCGAACTCACCGACGGCTACGCCAACGCGGTCTGGCGGCTCCTCCTCGACGACGGCCGCGACGTGGTACTCAAGCTGGCTCCCTCCCCCGAGCTGGACCAGCTCAGCTACGAACGCAACCTGCTGCGGATGGAGGCGGCGGCCTGCGAGCTGGCCGTCGCCGCGGGCGTGCCGGTGGCGAGGCTGCTGGCCGCCGGGTTCGACGATCCGGTGCTCGGCGGCGACTACCTGCTGTTCGGGACGCTGGACGGCGTGTCGTGGAACGACGTGAAACCGGACGGCGCCGACGCGGCGCTCCGGCGTGAGCTGGGCCGCCACCTGGCCAGGTTCAACGCGGTGACGGGCGAGGTGTTCGGCTACCCGCACGCGGGCATCACCGGCCGCACCTGGCGCGAGGCGTACCTGGCCATGGTGGGGGCGCTGCTGGCCGACACCGAGCGCTACCCGACGCCGCTCCCCCGGCCCGCCGCGGAGATCGGCGAGCTGCTCGCCGCCGCCGCGCCCGTGCTGGACGAGGTGACCACGCCGCACCTCGTCCACTTCGACGTCTGGGCGGGCAACGTCTTCCTGGACCTGTCCGGGACGCCCAGGATCCAGGCGATCATCGACCACGAGCGGGCGTTCTGGGGCGACCCGCTGGCCGAGTTCGTCACGCCGACCATCTTCGGCGAGCTGCGCGACGACGACCCGCTCCTGGCCGGGTACCGCGAGGTGACCCCGCTGGAGCTCACCCCCGCCGCGCGGACCCGGCTCGACCTCTATCGTGCCTACCTCTACCTGATCCTGCTGGTGGAGAACGGGCCGCGGCAGTATCCCGAGTCGGAGTACGCGCGGGCCCGCGACCTGTCCATCACCTCACTCACGGACGTCCTGGACCGCCTCGTAGGAGGTGCCCCCGGCTCCCGCGCCTAGCTTGCCGCACTGTCCCGCGCCCACGCCGGTGACCTTGTTGGGCACGTCCAGGTCCACGGGCGCGGGCGTGTTGCCCGTACAGGCGAGCGCGCCCTTGACCGTGGTGCCCGACAAGATCGGCGCCGTGTTCGCGGTCAGCAGGGCGGCGCCGCGGATGTCGGCGCCCACGACGGCCAGCGAGCCGGCGCGGTCGACGTTCAGCGCGCCGTCCACCCGCGCGCCGAGGACCTGCACCGAGGCGGCCCGCGAGGCGATGAGCGCGCCGGAGAGCCGGCCGCCGGTGACGACCACCGATGCGCCCGCCCGCACGGTCACCGGCCCGCTCACCTGCGCGTGGTCCAGACAGGTGACGCCGTCGGCGACGGTCAGCGGGCCGCGCTGGGCGCCGGTGAGGGTCCTGGTGCAGGCGGGCGGCGGGGCGATCGTGGTGACCGTGAAGCTGCCCGCCCTGCCGTAGTTGCCCGAGCCGTCGATCGAGCGGTACTCGATCGTGTGCCGCCCCCTAGGGAGCTTGCCGTACACGAGGGAGTCGATGGTCGTGCCGTCCTCGGTGAACGTCCACGGCAGGTCGGAGGAGGTCGGCCAGCCGAAGTAGTTGAACCAGCCGTCGCCGTCGACCCTCGACTCCGAGACCACGTAACCGCCCTGATCGTCAGTGCCGGTCAGCTTCATCGAGAACGGCCCGTTGTAGACATAGGTGTCGCCGGACCTGACGAGCGGCGGCGACAGCTCGTAGCCGGTCTTCGGCGAGGTGGCGTCTACCGTCCAGGTCAGCGTCCGGTCGCCGACCGTCGCGGTGAGGGTGTGCGTGCCGTCGGCCGGCTTCAGCGCGCCGAGGTCCAGGTCGCTGTCGCCCTCGCCGACCCGCTTTCCGTCGAGCGCCCACGCGACCGCGGGAACGCTCGCCGCCGGGTGCGTGGTCTCCACGTACACGACCTCGGTACGGCCCAGCGGCCGCTCCACCGAGGTGGCGGAGACGATGCCGGGGGTGACGCCGTCGGGCGGGGTGGTCAGTGACGTGTCGACGGTCCAGGTGCGGGAGGCGGACATCGCGGCGCGGATGGCCGGGTCCCTGACGAAGTTCGTCGGGTCGCTGACCGTCGCCTTGACCGTGTGGGTGCCAGGGGTGAGGCCAAGCGCGCGTAAGTCCAGGGCCGTGCCTTGTCCGGCGGGCCGGTCCGTGCCGTCGACGTTCCAGGTGACGGTGAGCGCGTGGCCGTTCGGGCGCATCGGCTCCACCCAGAGCACCCGGTCGGCGCCGACGGGCGCGGCCGAGGGGGTGGCGTCCTGGATCACCGTCGTCTTGCCGGTGATCCGCTGCGCCATCACCTCCCGGCTCACCTGGTCGTAGTAGTAGCCGAGCGTCTTCATCATCGAGTGCCGGCTCGGCCGCCAGACGCCCGTGGTGGCGTACATGCCGCCCTCGTAGCGGCCGATCGGGCCGCCGGACTCGCTGGGCTCGCCGAGCCAGCGCCACCACTTCTTCTTCTGGTCGAGCATCTGCTGTTCGGTCAGCAGTGTGTGGTGGGCGGAGGCGGGCTCGGGCCCGGTGTACGGGCCGCCGGGGACGCCGCGCTGGTAGTAGTCGTACTCGTCCTGCAGGCCGCCCAGGGAGTGGCCCAGCTCGTGCGGGCTGATCAGGGCGGACATGGAGTTGCTGCCGGAGGCGGTCGCGTAGGAACCGCCCGCGCCGCCGTACGTCCCGCTGTTGGCGAGCGCGAGGATCTGCCGGTTGGCCGAGGTCGTGCCGGTGACCAGGTTCGCGTAGCGGGTGGCGGCGGTGTTGTCCATGGTGATCAGCCGCTGGACGCTGCTGGGGTTGCACTGGCCCCAGAAGCCCATGCTGAGCGGGGTGGTCTTCTTCGGTGAGGTCAAGGCGGGGTCGCAGCTGACACCCGACTCGCCGGAGACGATGTCCACCCGGTAGACGTTGATGTAGGCGCGGTAGGACTTGTACGGCTCGATGGACCACATCACGTTGAGGTGCCGGTCGACGTCCGCCCGGAACTTCGCCTGCTCGGACTCGGTGTAGCCGTCGCCCATGATGACCAGGTTGAACCGTTTGGCGGGCGTACCGGTGACCTGGACCGGCGCGACGGTGGCAGCGCCGGGCGCGGCGGCTGCGTCTGCGTTGGCTGGGGGGATGTATAAGACGGCGGCGGCCAGGACCAGGGCCGCGGATCTACGCATGATCCGCATTATCGGCCCGTTGTGTGCCGGCGTCTCATCCCAAAGCCGATAAATCTGGTCAGGCTGTGGGGAGTTCGGCCAACAGGACCGGCTGGGTGGTGGGCTGCTTGGAGCCGCCCGCCGGTTCGACCGTGAGGCCGATGCGCTCGTCCCCCTTGGCCGCCCCGGTCAGCATGGGCGTGGTGACGCCATCGGGGCGCCGGTCCAGGAGTCCCGCCGAGCGGATGCCGTCCGGGCCCATCAGCCACAGCTCGTACACCCTCGACCGGGGCAGTTCGGGCAGGCCCGACGACGTGAACACCATCCGGCCCCGCGCGCGTGACACCACGACGGTGCCGCTGCCACCCGCGGTGACCGGCAGACGTACGGTCCGGACGTCGGGCGCGGCCAGGACCGCCGCGACCTCGCCGTCCCTGGCCTGGAGGTCGCCCAGGTCGCGGCGGGCGTCGAACACCACGACGCCGAGCGCGACGGCCGCCGCCGTGGACACGGCCGCCAACCCGGCCACCACCCTCCCCCGCCCTCGCCGACGCCGCAGGGGCACGACGTCACTCCCGGTCACCGCCTGACCGGCTGAGGACGGCTTCGGCAACCAGACCGTCGCGTCACCCGAGGACGGCCCCGCCGCCCAGACGGTCACGTCACCCGCCGGACGCCGCACGTCGCGGAGAGTCTGTCGGGGCGAGCCTGCGGGAGCCTGGGGCGTGCGGGCGACGGCCGTGAGAACGCGGGTACGCAGGGCGGCGGGGGGTGGCTCGGCGACCGCGAGGGAGAGCAGGACGGCCGTCTCGCGCAGCCGCCGTACCTCCGTCCGGCACGACGGGCATTCCTCCATGTGCGTTTCGAACAGCACCCCGTCGCTGTCCGGCAACGCGTGCACGGCGTAGGCACCGGAAAGGGTGTGGAGCTCATCGCTCATGTCGCACTCCACGTCGGTCGGGGTCACGTCATTACTTCGGTAGTACTTCGGCGTTTCGGGCGTGCCGGATGGCACCGGGCAAGTGCATTTCTCCATAGACGGAGTTAAACTCAATACGTGATGAATTCCTGTGTGATAGCCGGCGGCGGCCCGGCGGGCGCGATGCTCGCCCTGCTGCTGGCCAGAGCGGGTGTCGAGGTGACCCTGCTGGAGAAGCACGCCGATTTCCTCCGCGACTTCCGCGGCGACACGATCCACCCGTCCACGCTTCAGGTGCTGGACGAGCTCGGGCTGGCCGCGGAGTTCCTGAAGATCCCCCACCGCAAGACGTATGGGTTCACCCTGCTGACCGACGACGGGCCGATCCAGATGGCCGACCTTCGTCGGCTGCCGGGGAAGTACAACTACATCGCGTTCGTCCCGCAATGGGACTTCCTGAAGCTCGTTACGTCGGCCGCCGAGAAGTACCCGACGTTCCGGCTGCTCATGAACTCCGAGGCGTACGGCCTGATCCGCGAGGACGGCGCGGCCCGCGGACTGCGCTACCGCGACAAGTCGGGCGAGCACGAGATCAGGGCGGAGCTGACCGTGGCCGCGGACGGCCGCGGTTCAACGCTGCGCGCGGCCGCCGGGCTGGTGCCGCGGGAGTTCGGCGCGCCGATGGACGTCCTGTGGTTCCGGCTGCCGCGCCTCGGCAGCGACCCTGAGCAGACGTTCCTGCGGATCTCCACCGGCAACGCGATGGTGGGCATCAACAGGGAGACGTACTGGCAGCTGGCCTACCTCATCCCCAAGGGCGGCTACGACCAGCTGACCGACCGGGGCATCGACGCGTTCCGTGAGACGGTGGCGCGGCTGCTGCCGTACCTGGAGGGGCGCGTCGGGCAGATCGCGAGCTTCGACGACGTCAACATGCTCACGGTGGCGATCAACCGGCTCCGCCGGTGGTACCGGCCCGGATTTCTGGCCATCGGAGACGCGGCGCACGCGATGTCGCCGATGTTCGGCGTCGGCATCAACCTGGCGGTGCAGGACGCGGTCGCCACGGCCAACCTGCTGGCCGAGCCGCTGCGGGCGGGCCGGCCCATCCCGGAGGCCATGTTGCGGCAGCTGGAGCGCCGCCGCATGCTGCCCACCAGGATCACCCAGGCCGCGCAGCGCGTGGGTCAGGACCGGCTGATCGGCCCGACGATCGACAGCCGGGTGGGGCCGCCGCGCATTCCGGCGAAGCTGCCGCAGAATCCCCTGGTCGGCGGGGTGTTTCGGCGTTTCCTCGGGCTGGGGGTGCGCCCTGAGCACGTACGGACACCCGAACTCTGACCCGTCCCGCGGGGCCGCTTTCTCACAACGTGGACATCGGGGTCGGTGACGCCGAGCCGGTAGCATACCCTCGTATGTCGTGAGCGCACTGAGCAATCCCGAGGAACTCGATTCCTGGCGAGCCCTGCCGGCGGCCCAGCAGCCTGACTGGCCTGACCGCAGCGAGCTCGAGAAGGTCGTCGCCGAGCTCGGCGGCCTGCCCCCACTCGTCTTCGCCGGCGAGTGCGACCAGCTCAAGGAGCAACTGGCCGCCGTCGCCCGAGGCGAGGCGTTCGTATTGCAAGGCGGCGACTGCGCCGAGACGTTCGCCGGGGCGACGGCCGACAACGTGCGCAACAAGCTCAAGACGCTGCTGCAGATGGCCATCGTGCTGACCTACGCCGCCAAGGTGCCGGTGGTCAAGATCGGCCGCGTGGCCGGGCAGTTCGCCAAGCCGCGTTCCAAGGGCACCGAGACGCGTGACGGCCTGGAGCTGCCCGCCTACCGGGGCGACATGGTCAACGGCTTCGCCTTCACCCCTGAGTCCCGCACGCCGGACCCGTGGCGGCTGCTGAAGGCCTACCACTCCTCGGCCGTGACGCTCAACCTGGCCCGCGCCTTCACCAAGGGCGGTTACGCCGACCTGCGCCAGGTGCACGCCTGGAACCAGGACTTCGTGGGCGAGTCCCCCGCCGGTCGCCGCTACGAGCAGCTGGCCAGGGAGATCGACCAGGCGCTCGCGTTCATGCGCGCCTGCGGGGCCGACCCGGAGGAGTTCCACACCGTCGAGTTCTACTCCTCGCACGAGGCGCTGATCCTCGACTACGACCGGGCGCTCACGCGCATCGACTCGCGGACCGGCCGCCCGTACGACGTGTCGGCGCACATGGTCTGGATCGGCGAGCGCACCCGCCAGCTCGACGGCGCGCACGTCGACTTCTTCTCCCGCATCCGTAACCCCATCGGCGTCAAGCTCGGCCCGACCACCACGCCCTCCGAGGCCCTGGCGCTGGTCGAGAAGCTCAATCCCGAGAACGAGCCGGGGCGGCTCACGTTCATCACCCGGATGGGCGCCTCCAAGATCCGCGAGCACCTGCCCGCGCTGGTCAAGGAGGTCACCGCGGCGGGCGCGCAGGTCGCGTGGATCTGCGACCCGATGCACGGCAACACGTGGGAGGCGCCGAGCGGCCACAAGACGCGCCGGCTCGACGATGTGCTCGACGAGGTGACGGGCTTCTTCGAGGTGCACCGCTCGCTCGGCACGCATCCCGGCGGCATCCACATCGAGTTCACGGGCGACGACGTGACGGAGTGCGTGGGCGGCGGCCACGAGATCGTCGAGGACGACCTCTCGCGCCGCTACGAGACGGCCTGCGACCCGCGTCTCAACCGCGGCCAGTCGCTCGACCTCGCCTTCCGGGTGGCGGAGCTCTACCGCTCCAGCTGAGTACGTAGGCGGCAGCCCCGGGTCGGGCCGGGGCTGCCAGAGGATTCTTCGGTCACGCCCGTCCGCGATCTTCTATGATCGGCCTGACAAAGGTGAGAATTCCTCAACTATTGGGAGAAATCGTGGACAGCGCCCCCGATGGCGTGGACCCGAGCGTGCCCAACATCGCCCGGATGTACGACTACTTCCTGGACGGCAAGGACAACTTCGCCTCCGACCGGGAAGCGGCCGAGCAGATCTTGAAGCTGTTCCCCGGCACGCGGGACTCCGCGAGGGCCAACCGCGACTTCCTCCGCCGGGCCGTACGCCATCTGGTCGACTCCGGCGTCGACCAGATCGTGGACCTCGGCGCCGGACTGCCCACTCAGGGCAACACGCACGAGATCGCGCCCGAGGCGCGCGTCGTCTACGTCGACTACGACCCCGTGGTGTGCGCGCACGGGCGGGCCCTGCTGTCCAGGGGCGCGAACGTGGAGTTCGTAGAGGCCGACATCAGGGACATCGACCAGTTGCTGGAGACCCTGGCCGAGACGATCGACTTCGGCCGCCCGGTGGCGTTCCTGATGCTGGCCGTGCTGCACTTCCTGCCCGACGAGGCCGCGTACGGCATCGTCGGCAGGCTGCGCGACGCGGGTCCCGCGGGCAGCCGGCTGGTCATCAGCCACGCCGTGGACGCCTCGCCCGACTCCACCCCGCAGGCGCTGGAGATCTACAAGCAGGCGACGGCCGCGCTCAACCTCCGGACGGCCGAGGAGATCGCCGCCTTCTTCGAGGGGTACGAGCTGGCCGAGCCCGGCCTGGTCTACCCACAGGACTGGCGCCCCGACCCCGGCGAACCCCTGCTGGGCACGAAGGCCGTCACCGACGTCGGCTACGCGGGAGTCGGCCGCAAACCGTAGCTCGTTGGCGGCCCCGTAGATCCTTGGCGGCCCCGTAGAACGAGAAAAGCCCCGCTGGTACGGCGGGGCTTCGTGGTGCGACGGTCAGTTCTGCTCGGCGTTCTTCATCTCCTCGTTGAGCTCGGTCCTGATCGCGTCCATGTCGAGCGCGCGCACCTGGCTGATCAGGTCTTCGAGCGCGGGCGCCGGGATCGCGCCGGGCTGCGCGTAGACCACGATCCCGTCGCGGATCGCCATGAGCGTCGGGATCGAGCTGATGTCGAAGCCCTGAGCGAGGGCCTGCTCCGCATCGGTGTCGATCTTGCCGAAGGTGATGTCCTCATGCTTGTCGGACGCCTTCTCGAAGATCGGCCCGAACATCTTGCACGGGCCACACCACTCGGCCCAGAAGTCGAGCAGGACGATCCCCTTGTCGGCGATGTCGTTGAAGTTCGTCTCGGTTACCTCGATAGTCGCCACAAGTGGCTCCTCGTATCGTCGCGTGAAGTCTGTATGTCATCCCAGGGTGCAAAGCTGTCAACCACGTACCCGCCACCAGCATTCCATGCCCACGCCGTCGGGCCTCACATAACGGGCGCGGGGATTTCCTGGACAGCGACCTGCCCGGACCACGCACTAGCGGACTGAACACGGCGAATGCCTCGATCAGCCATAAAGGCGACCTCGCGCTGCAGTGCGGATGACGACTGTTGACGTCCCGGACACGAAGATCGCTAGATGCTGCTAATCTCACGCATTCGATCAGCTCAGCCCGGTCGCAGACGTCGACATTCATCCGAGGACAAGGACACCTATGCCGCTGTTGGCTCGCATGCTCTCCGCGCCCCTGTTCGTCGACGTCCGGGCCGGTGCGGTCGCCAGCCTCGGCACGCTGCTGACCGACCTGCAGATCGCCCGGCAGGGCAGGGTGGCCGTCGCCGTCGGTCCCAGTCAGGGTGACGGCATCTGCGAGGAATTGCGGATCGATGGGGCCGAGGTGCTCCGTATTCCCAACGGAACCCTTGCCGCCGCTGTTGAGCTCGGACAGCAACTGCGGGCCGGCCAGTTCGAGGCGATCGCGGGCATCGGCGGCGGCAAGACCATCGACGTGGCCAAGTTCGCCGCGCACATGGCGGGCATCCCGATGGTGGCGGTGACCACGAGCCTGGGCCACGACGGCATCGCCTCGCCGGTCAGCACGCTGCGACACGAGTCGGGCACGGGCTCCTACGGCGTCGTGATGCCGGCGGCCGTCCTGGTGGATCTCGACCGCGTCCGGTCGGCCCCGGCTGCACTCTCCACGGCCGGGATCGGCGATGCGATCAGCGACCTGTCCGCGGTGGCTGACTGGGAACTGGCCGCTGCCGAGGCCGGCGAGCACATCGACGGGCTGGCGGTGGCGATGGCCAGATCAGCGGCGCTGGTGGTCCTGCACCAGCCAGGTCTGGCTCGAGACGACGAGTTCCTCACCGTACTGGCCGAGTCGCTGATCCTGTCCGGGATGGCGATGGCGGTCGCCGGATCGAGCCGACCGGCCAGCGGCGGGGACCACGAGATCATGCATGCCATCAATCAGCTCTACCCCGGCACGGCCAGCCACGGAGAACTCGCCGGAGTCGGTGCGCTGTTCTGCAGCTACCTGCGTCAGGACGAAGCCAAGGTCGAGCTGATCTCCGCATGCCTGGGACGGCACGGCCTCCCGCGCACCCCCGGCGATCTCGGCTTGTCAGACGCCGACTTCGCCAAGGCCGTGGCGTACGCGCCGCGAACCCGTCCGGGCCGGTACACCATCCTCGAGCATCTCGACCTATCCGAGGCTCAGCTCGCCGACCACGTGGGGGCCTACGTCAAGACAGTCGCGGACTGATCCACGTACGTCGGGGCTAACCCGCGCACGTCGCGGACTAACCCGCGCACGTCGCGGACTAGCCCACGTACAAGGGGGAGGGGCGTGATGGCGTCTGAGTCGGCGTGCGCGTGATGGCGTCAGAGGAGGCCCGCACCGTCCAGTTGGGTGTGGAAAGCCTTCTTGCCTGGGTGGGCGGCGCGGAGGCGGGCGACGTAGGAGGCGAACTCGGTCTGATCTCCGGTGCGCTCGAACAGGGTCCGTAGCGTGAAGAGATACTGGATCGCCTCCTGGTAACCGGGTCTGCTCGCCCGGCTGACGCAGGATTCGGCCAGTTCCCGGTAGACCGGGATGGCGTCCTGCGGATGGGTCTGGGCGCGGGCGTTGACCACGCGCATGCGCAGGTCAGAGTCCAGTCCGTACGTCTGGAGGACCTCCCAGGCGCCCGCCACGTCCCCGTTGATCAGCAGCACCTCGGCCAGTGTGGGGGCCATGGCGGGCGATGAGCGGAGGTGTGTGATGGCCTTGGCCTGCCACGGGGCCGTGTCCGGGGCGGCCTGGCGGATCAGGCTCTGATAGGTGTGCGTGGACGGTGAGAGGGTGAAGAGCTGCCAGCGGGTCTCGAGCGCCTGCTCGGTCCGTCCGGCGCGCTGATGGCAGTCAAGGGCGAGGGTGAGGAGGTGCTGATCGCGGCCGTAGCGGCCGATCCCCTGATCGATCCAGGCCAGGGCTTCGTCGTGGCGCTCCTCGCCGATCAGGAGACGGGCGATCTTCTCGATGTCACCGCTGCCGGCGGCCCGCTGGGCGAGCAGGGCGATCACGGCGTCGGTGCCGCCCTCGGCGCGGGCGAGCGACTCGCGCAGCGTGCTCAGCTTGTAGTCGCGGATCCCGCGTGCGAGGGTCCCGTCCAGCAGCTCGTGACAGTGGCGCAGGCCCTGGTCGCCCAGCACGGGAGCATAGCCGGGCAGCGAGCTCTCGAAGGTGCACCAGTTGCTGGTCCGCACCTTGCCCATCAGCCACTCCGCCAGCCGCACCGGGTCGGGCGAGCCGGCCAGGCAAGCGTCCCGATGCATGCCCTGGACGCGTTCGAGATCGTCGACGAGCTGGCCGCCATAGACCTCCCCGGTGTCCAGCACCTCCTCGATGAGGTCGATCGCGCGGACGGTCAGCTCGCGAGCGGTGTCGGGTGACGGCTCGATCAGGTCGTCGATCTCGTCGAGGATCTCCTCCAGGTCCTCGAGATCGGGATACCACTCACCCTCGTACCAGGAGTCGCACACGTCCGCGGCCTCGGCCAGCAGGTCCGCCATGATCGATTCCAGGTCGGCGAGGAGGTCGGTCGACTCCTCGCCGATGATGGTCTCCGCGAGCTCGGTCCGCAGCCGGTCGGCGAGCGCGGGGTCCGTCGCGGCCAGAGTGGCGAGGCGGCGGGCCAGCCAGTCGGAGTCCTGGGTACGCAGCAGCGCGTACAGATCGGGCGCGGGCCGCACATCGCCCATCCGGACCCAGGTCACCGCCGCGGCGGCCGCATGGGCGCACAACTCGGGATCCAGACACTCGCAGACCGCGCGCATCCCGCGCGCGGTGAAGGTGACCGTCACCGAACGCCCGCTCACCAGCGCGGCGACCGACGGACCCTTCTCGGTCAACCCCGCGACCATGCCGCCGGCGACCAGCGCCAGAGCCTCGGCGAACACCGGCTCGCTGACCTGGCTCCGTACGGCTTCCTCGTCAACCTGGATGAGCGCCATGATTTCGATTATCCCGCAATGATCAACTGTGGTCGCCCCGGGTAGGTGAGCACTCGATGTCCACGCCACAGGCGGCCCGTAAGGGACACAGGCCCCTATACAGAACAGGGGTCCCCTACGCAACATGGGCGACCGCACGCAACACGTGCCGCCCATACACAACATAGGCGGGCGTCCGTAGGGAACCCCCAGGCTGCCGTACGCAACACAGGCGGGCGTCCCGTACGCAACACCGGCCGCCCATACGCAACGCAAGCGGGCGGCCCGTACGGAATACAGGCCGCCCGTGACGAAAGGATCAGTGGCCCGGCAGGGTGAGGCCGATGACGAGCGGGTCGTGGTCGGTGGACCGGAAGGCGTCCGGCTTGTACAGGGACGCCGGGTTGTACTCGGTGTTGTAGTCGAGAATGCGCGGTTCGTCCGAGTTGATGTGCCAGATCGTCGCGCTGGTGACCCGCTTGAGCAGCTGCCGGCCGACCAGCGCGTGGTCGAGCTCCCCGGCCAGGCCGTCGAACAGGTAGCTGTAGCGCTGCCGCGCCGGCACGAACCTCTTGGTCAGGCTGGTCAGCCCGCCCGCCTCCAGCGTGTGGATCGGGTCCTCCTCGCCGTAGGCGTTGAGGTCGCCGAGCACCACCGGGTTCGGCAGGTCCTTCACCAGGCCGAGCAGCGCCTGCGCCTGCTTGACGCGGGTGGCGTTCCAGCAGCTCTGCCCGTCGCCCTGGTCGGCGTCGGGGCCGTCGGCCGGGCAACTGCCCTTGGACTTGAGGTGGTTGACGACCATCGTGAACGGCTGGCCGCCCGCCGTCCTGCGGAACGTCTGGATCAGCGGCGGCCGGCTGAACACCGCGTCCTGCGACGCCTGGGGAGCGCCGACGGGCGTGAGCTTGGCCGGCTTGTAGATCACCGCGACCTGGATGGCGTCCGTGCCGGGGTACGGGTGCTGGAGCGCCGCGTACGTACCCGCGCCGACCTCGGCGTTGACGGCGTCCACGAGGGCCTGGAGCGCCGTCTGACCGTTGTTCTCGACCTCCATGAGGCCCACGGCGTCGGCGTTGAGCCCCTTCAGCGCCGCCACCAGCTTGGCGAGCTGCCGCTGCTGCTCCACGGCGTTGGAGGCGCCGCGCGAGCCGAGGGTGGTGAACCAGTTCAGCGTGTTGAACGAGGCCACCTTGACGTTGCCGATGACCGGGAAGGGCCGCGGCGTCCGGGGGTTGGTGTTGTGGTAGTTGATCGGCTTGGTGGGTTGCAGGCGGTAGGTGCCGAAGCCGTAGCCGAGTACGCCGGTGATGCCCGCGGCCAGGTCGCCGGTACGCACGATGGGCGGCAGGGTGGCCGGGTTCTCCCTGCTGGAGCCGTCGTCGATGAGCAGCGAGCGCCGCTTGTTCAGCGCCGCGTCCACGCCGGGCCGGTCCGTCGGCTGGAACAGCCGGCCGCCGGAGGAAACGGTGACCTCGCCGTAACGGCCCAGGTTGTAGTGCTCGCTGACGGTCAGCGGCTGCGGGAAGGTGAGCAGCATGTTCTCGACGGACTCCCGCCCGTCGTCCGGCAGCTTGTACGGCTGAGCCGCCACCGAGCCGGTGCCGCAGACGTCCACCGTGGTGACCGGTGACAGCTCCGTCCAGCCGTTGTACTCCGTCACCTTGCCCGTCACGAGCACCCGGTCGCCCGCCGCGACGTCCTTGAAGGTGTCGCGGGCGTAGGCGAACAGCCCTTCGGAGGTCTTCGGGTCGGCGTCCGGCTTCGGGTCCTGCAGGAAGAAACCGCTCAGCTGGTCGCCGCGCTGGAAGTCGCCGGTGACGATGCCTTCGACGGTGACGGTCTGCCCGGCCAGGGGGCTGGCGTCACCGCTCCCCTGCACCTCCGAGATGCGCCGGCTCGGCGGCGTGTCGCACGCGGTGGCCGGTGCGGCGAGCGCCGGGGTGCCGGGGAGGGCGGCCGCTACGACGAACGCGACGAGAAAAGTTCTGGATAAAACACGCATGACCAGCACTTTAGAGGGAATTGCGGTCACAGATTTCCACCAAAAAGTGGCTAGAACATTAAATCATCGAACCTTGACACTGCTCCCTTGCGGGTATGAGCACTGCATGGACTGGGTCACCTGCGCCTATTCGGCAGCCTGCTCGGGAATCGCCCACCAGCCGTACGACCGTTGCCTGGCACATCTGCAACCGGACGAAGTAGCCGAGATCCTCGACGAGATGGCCCCCGGCCGCCTGCTCGACCTGCGCGGCACGCCGATCAACGGCGCGCTGCTCAGCAGGATCATCGAGGTGACGGGCGGCCGACCAGGGCGGGCCCGGCTGGACCGGGTCACGTTCACCGGCGACGTACGGCTGTCCGGCGTGACCTTCGCCGGCGACGTGTCGCTCGACGGCGCCAGGTTCGAGCGGCTGGCCTCCTTCTTCGGCGCCCGGTTCGAGGGCAACGTCTCGCTGGCCGGGGCCGGGTTCGCCCGCGAGTTGTCCTTCCACGGCGTCCGAGTGCGCGGCCACGTGTCGCTGGACCGGGCGGTGATGTCGCGTGACGCGCTGTTCAGCCAGGCCGTGTTCGGCCACGGGCTGTCGTGCGAGCGGGCCAGGTTCGACGGCTACGCCACCTTCGACGGGGCCGCGCTGGGCGACGGCGCGAGCTTCCGCGGCGCCAGGTTCGGCCGTACGCTGTCCTTCCGCAAGGTCAGCGGCCCCGCCTGGTTCGACACCGCGCACTTCGCGGCCGACGCCTACCTGTCGGTCACCGGGCGGCTGTCCGCCTCGCGGGCCCGGGCCGACGGCACGCTCGACGTGGCCGTCGCCGCCGGCCGCGCGAACCTGCGGCGGATGGAGGTCACCGGCGCGACGACGATCCGGCTCGCCGACTCCGATGCCGACCTGGAGGGGTCGGTGCTGCGCGGGCCCGCGATGGTGACCGGGCGCGGCGGGTCCGCGCTGACCTCGCTGCGGCACGTCGACGCGGCCGACCTGGCGCTGTTCGGCCTCGACCTGTCGGGCTGCCGGTTCGCCGGGCTGGCCCGCCCGGCCGCGGTCCGGGTCAAGAACTGCACCTTCGCGCTGACCCCGCGGGGGGTGCGGGTGAGCCTGCACTGGCCGATGCTGCGCTGGTTCTCCCGGCGCAGCGCGCTGGCCGACGAGCACACGATGCGCGGCTGGGCTCCCCCCGCCCCCGCTCCGGACAAGAGCCCGGTCCGCCCGCCGGCCGCGTACGGCGCTCCGGCGGCGCAGGACCCGCCGGCCGGACCCGACCGGCTGGCCGCCCTCTACTCCGGGTTGCGCGCCCAGGTCGACGACGTGGGCACCTCGGCCGACTTCGCGTTCGCGGCGATGGAGATGCGCCGCCAGGCGGGCCGCCGGTGGTGGCTGTCCCTTTCGTGGCTTCTATGGGGGTACGGCATGCGGATGGGCCGGGCCGCGGGCTGGCTCGCCCTGCTGATGGCGATCACCGTGGCCGCCTTGTTCTGGACCTCGACCTCACACGCCGCACGCGGCGCCGAACAACCACCCGCACCCGCCGTCCACCCATAGCGGCCGTTCAGCCTCAGACGCCGCCCGCCCATAGACGCCGTCCGTCACAAGCCGTCCGTCACAGCTCGTCGAGGACCTTGCCGATGGCGGTGAAGTGCATGGAGCGCCAGCCGCCGCCCATGATCTTGCGGGCCATCTGCTGCATGGCGTCGTCGGGGTCGAAGCCCTCGTGGTCGAGGAAGAGCCTGGTGCCCGTGCCCTCGGGCTCCAGCCGCCAGGTGACGGTCCAGTCGGCGAGCCTGCCATCGCTCCAGCTGATCTTCAGCAGCTTCTCCGGCTCCAACTCCAGCACCTCGCAGTAGACGATGCCCTCGAAGCCGGTCTGCTTCACCGGCGTGGTGGTGAAGGTGAACCGGTGCCCCACCTCCGGGCTGAAGTCGTTGGGCATCAGCCAGCGGGCCACCAGTTCGGGCTCGGTCAGCGCCCGCCACACCTTCGCGGGCGGGTGCCCGAGGAACTGGTCCAGCCGGATCGAGCGCAGGTCGTCAGACATCCCTGTCTTCCCTTTCATCGTCTTCCATCTCGTCGAGCAGGTCGCTCAGGCCGGAGAGCTTCTCTCTCCAGAAGCGTTCGTACGGCGTGAGCCACTCACGGATCTCCATGAGCGGCGCCGCCTCCAGCCGGTAGAGCCGTTCTCTCCCCCGGCGCGTCTCGGCCACCAGCCCGGCGTCCCGGAGCACCTTGAGATGCTCCGAGACGCTGGGACGGCTCATGTCGAAGCGTTCGGCCAACCGCCCGGCCGGTTGAGTGCCCTCATCGAGCAGCAGCCGCAGCAACTCCCGCCGGGCCGGGCTGGCCAGCGCGGTGAACACGTGGTCGGCGGTCATGCGTGACTGACCACGAACCCGTTGCCGTCGGGGTCCTGGAACAGCAACTGCCTGCCCCACGGTTCGTCCGTCGGGCCTTCGCAGGCCGTACCGTGCTCGCGCAGGCGCCCGGCCAGCGCGTCGAGGTCGTCGGCGGCGACCACCAGGCCGCCGATGGGGGCCATGTCCGGGAACCAGGAGGCGAGCAGCAGCGTGGTCTCGGCCCCCTTCGGGGCGACCGTGAGCCAGCGGCCCATCGGGAACGGGTTGTCGGTGCGGGTCTCGAAGCCCAGGACGCCACCGTAGAAGGCGAGCGCCCGCTCCTGGTCCGTTACCGGCACGGTCACAGTCGTGATGCTGGAGATTGGCATGTGGGCCACTATATGTAGGAATTTCCCTACGCATCAAGTTATCGGGGAGATCCCTGATTACGTACCGGGTTCCGCCTTCGTAGGATGGGGGGCATGCGGATCGACGACTACGTGGCCGAGCTGGGCAGGTCTCTGGCCGGGCCGCCGGGGCCCAAGCGCGACCTGGTCGTCGAGGCGCGTGACAGCCTGGCCGACACCGCCGACGCGCTGGAGGCCGAGGGCCTGACCCGAGCCGAGGCCGAGCGGCTGGCGGTGCGGCAGTTCGGCGCGATCCCCGAGATCGTCTCCGGTTACCAGAGAGAGCTGACCGTCGCGGCTGGCCGGATGCTGGGCACGTTGCTGCTCATCAGCGTGCCGATGACCGCGCTGATGTGGTCGGTGCTCTGGCGCTTCTACCCCATGGACCCCACCGCCTGGACCAACAGGCCCGCCTGGTTCTCGCCCGTCTCGCGGGCGCTCGACATCCTGCAGTTGGGCACGGGCGTGTTCGGCGGGCTATCGCTGTTCGCGCTGAGCCGGGGCGGCCGGTGGCGCCTCAGGCCGCATCTGGTGACCAAAGGGCTGGGGATCGTCGTCTGGGCGATGCTGCCGGTGGTCGGCGGGCTGAGCCTGCTGCTCAACTATGGAGCCGATCTGCCGCAGGGCGTCGACTTCTTCCTGCCCACCGTGCTCGCCAACCTCGTGACGTCGGCCTGCTGGGGCCTGCAGCTCTACGGCGCGACGCGCTGCCTGCGCCTCACCCGGGCCGTCTGCGCCTCACCCGGACTGCCTGATCCCCGGCCGTAGCACTCCGCCGATCACACTGGCGAACTCCGCCCAGGCCGACCGCTCCCCTTCCAGCTGCTTCCTGCCGGAATCGGTCAGGCGGTAGGTGCGCCGCTTGCGCCCGCCGACCGTGGCCCACTCGCTGGCCAGGTAGCCGATCCGCTCCAGCCTGCGCAGCGCCGGGTAGACGGTCCCGGTCGGCACGTTGAGCGCGCCCCCGCTGCGCGCCTGCAGGGCCTCGATGATGGCGTAGCCGTGCAGCGGCTCACCCTCCAGCACGGAGAGCAGCAGGGCGTCCATGTGGCCGCGCAGCGCGTCGGGGTTCATGACTCCGATCCTAGATAACCCTTCGTTGAGTAGCCAGTCTACATGTAGGCCGTCTATATGTAGACTGCCTATAGGTAGGCAGGCACAACGAAAGGGGGCCGGCGCATGGAAGCGCTGGAACTGGCCCGGTTGCAGTTCGCGATGACAGGGAACCTGCACTTCCTGTTCGTCGTGCTCACGCTGGGGCTCGCGCCGCTGGTGGCGATCATGCACACGCGCTGGGCACTGGCCGGCAAGCCGCTGCACGAGCGGCTGACCAGGTTCTGGGGCCAGATCTATGTCATCAACTACGCCTTGGGCATCGTCACCGGGCTCGTGATGGAGTTCCAGTTCGGGCTCTCGTGGAGCGGGCTGACGCACTACGCGGGCGACGTCTTCGGCGCTCCGCTGGCCATGGAGACACTGGTCGCGTTCTTCCTGGAGTCGACGTTCCTCGGCCTGTGGATCTTCGGCTGGGGACGGCTGCCGAAATGGGCGCATCTGGCCTGCATCTGGCTCGTGACGCTCACGGCGTACGGCAGCGCCTTCTTCATCATGGCGGCCAACTCCTTCCTGCAGAACCCCGCCGGAGCCGTCGTCAGGGGCAATCGGATGGAGCTGGTCGACATCGGCGCGATGTTCACCAACAAGGCGCTGATCTTCTCCTTCCCGCACGTGATCGGGGCCGGGCTGTTCACCGGGGCGATGGTGCTGGTCGGGGCGAGCGCCTACCAGCTGCGCCGCCGTACGTCCGAGGTGGCGTTCTTCACCAAGTCGCTGCGCACGGGCGTGACCACGGCCGCGATCGGCATCTTCCTGACCGTCGGCTTCGGCTACGCCCAGTTCGCCGGCATCCAGGAGGGCAAGTTCGCGGGCGACACGGGGGCGGTGCCGCTCGGGATCATGATCGAGATCGGGCAGTTGCTCGCGCTCGTCGTGCTGTTCGCGATGCTGCCGCTGATCCGCGTGCTGCCGCGCTGGCGGTGGACGCATCCACTGCTCATGCTGATGACGCCGCTGCCGTTCGTCCTGGCCATCATGGGCTGGCTGGCCAGGGAGGTCGGGCGGCAGCCGTGGATGATCTGGCAGAAGCTCACCGTCGCCGACGCCATGACGCCCGGCCTCACCCCGCCGATGATCACCGGCTCGCTGATCGCCTTCGTGGGCGTGCTGGTGCTGCTGGCGATCGTCGACTACGTCCTCATCGCCAGGGTGGTCAGGCGCGGGCCGCGCGAGCTCGACCTCGGCGCCGTCCGCGAGCCCGCCCTGACCTACTAGGAGTCGTGACATGGAACTGATCTGGTTCGCCTGCTTCACGCTGCTGCTGGCCGGATACTTCGCGCTGGAGGGCTTCGACCTGGGGGTCGGGCTCCTGCTGCCGATCCTCGGCACGTCGGCTGACAGCAAGGATCGCATGGTGGCGGCCATGGCCCCGTTCGTGCTGGCGAACGAGGTGTGGCTGGTGGCGGTCGCCGGGACACTGTTCGGCGTCTATCCGGCGCTCGAGGGCGAGGTGCTGTTCGGGCTGTATCCGCTGGTGGTGGCCATGCTGCTGTCCTGGATCCTGCGGGACGCCGGGCTGTGGTTCCGTCGCCGGATCGGGGGCGCGGCCTGGCGGGGCTTCTGGGACCTGATGATCGCGCTCGGCTCGCTGGGGCTCACGTTCGGCTGGGGGGTGGCTCTGTACGCGGCCGCCACCGGGTTCGGCTCGTCCCTGCTGAACCCGGTGGGGTTGATGCTGGGCGTGGTGATGACGCTGCTGCTGGCCTTCCACGGCTGGACGTTCCTGGCCTGGCGCTCCCCCGGCCTGGCCGGTGTCAACCGCTCGGGGCGCGCGCTGGCCGTGTCCGGGGCGGTGGCCGCGATCCCCGCCCTCGGGGTGCTCCTGGGCAGCATGCCGTACCTGCTGGACCACACCGCGCCGGCCGAGACGCTGAATGTGCTGAGTGTCATGGCGCTGCCGTTCGCGCCGATCGTCCTCATCGCGCAAGGATGGGTGTGGCGCACTTTCCGTCCCGGCAAGGACGCCGTCCGGATCCCGTCGTTCTTTTGAGGGCTCGTGCACAAAGATCTCCTGCGGCTCATGCGGGCCGAGCAGTCGGTGCGGCGCCACCTGGCCGTCACCTTCGCGGCGGCGATGGCGGCCGGGCTGCTCGTGCTCGTACAGGCGGAGCTGCTGGCAGGGGTCCTGTCCGGCCGGTTCACGACCGTGGCGCTGGCGGGCCTGGCCGCCGTGGTGGGCCTCCGCGCGCTGCTGGGGTGGACGCAGGGCATCTTCGCCGGCCGTACGGCGACGGGCGTCAAGTCCGCGCTCCGGCACCGGCTGCTGGCCAGGCTGCAGGAGCTGGGTCCGGCCAGGCTCGCCGGTCACCGCTCGGGTGAGCTGGTCACGCTCACGGGACGCGGCCTCGACCGGCTCGACGCCTATCTGACCGGCTATCTGCCCTCGATCGCCGTCGCGGCGGTGGTGCCGCTGGCGGTCCTCGTCCGGCTGTTCGCCGCCGACCTGGCGAGCGCGGTGATCGTCCTGGTCACGCTGCCGCTGATCCCGCTCTTCGGGGCGCTCGTGGGGATGACGACCAAGGCCGTCACGGAGCAGCAGTTCCGCGCGCTGTCGCGGCTCGGCGGGCACTTCCTCGACGTCGTACGCGGCCTGCCCACGCTGCGCGCCTTCGGCCGGGCCCGCTACCAGGCGACGGTCATCCAGCAGGTGGCCGAGGCGCATCGGGCCACCACCATGCGTACGTTGCGGGTGGCGTTCCTGTCGTCGCTGGTGCTGGAGCTGTGCGCGTCGCTGTCGCTGGCCCTGGTGGCGGTGCCGATCGGGCTGCGACTGCTGGGCGGGTCGCTGGACCTGACGACGGCGCTGCTGGTGCTGCTGCTGGCACCGGAGGCGTACCTGCCGCTGCGGGCCATGGGCACCCGCTTCCACGCCTCCATGGAAGGGGTGGCGGCGGCGGACGCGGCCTTCGCCGTACTGGACGCCGAGCCCGCGGCCGGGCACGATGGCAAGCCCGCGGCCGGGCCGGACGCCGAACCCGCGGCCGCGTCTCGGAAGCGACTGCCGCAGGGTGCCGCGCCCCCGTCGATCCGGCTGGAGGACGTCACCGTCCGCTACCCCGGCCGCGACGACCCGGCGCTCGAGCACGTCTCGCTCACCATCGAGCCCGGCGAACGCGTGGCCCTGGTCGGCGCGAGCGGCGGCGGCAAGAGCACCCTTCTGCACCTCATCCTGGGCTTCGTCCAGCCGTCCGAAGGCAGGATCCTCGTCGACGGCACCGACCTGCGCGAGCTCGACCTGGACGCCTGGCGCGACAGGCTGGCCTTCGTCCCGCAGCGCCCGCACCTGTTCGCCACCTCGGTCGCCGGGAACATCCGTCTCGGCGCCCCGTCCGCCTCCCTGGAGCAGGTACGGCAGGCCGCCGCGGCCGCCTACGCCGACGACTTCATCCAGGCGCTCCCCGACGGCTACGACACGGCAGTGGGCGAACGGGGCGCGAACCTGTCCGCCGGCCAGCGGCAGCGCGTGGCCCTGGCGCGCGCCTTCTGCCGCCCGGACACCTCGGTCCTGCTGCTGGACGAGCCCACGGCCCGGCTCGACGGCCGCAGCGAGGCGGCCGTCGTGACAGCCACCGGCGACCTGGCCCGGGACCGCACGGCGATCATCGTGGCGCACCGGCCGGCCATGATCGACCTCGCCGACCGGGTCGTCCGCATCCACGAGGGCCGGGTGATCGCCGACCGCGCCGGCCTCGGTACGGGCGGCGCTCGCTCGGACCTCGGTACGGGCGCGGCCCACTCCGGACCCGGTACGAGCGCGACCCGCTCCGACCTCGATACGAACACGGCCATGAGGGGTGACCGATGAACCGGCGCATGGGCCTCCGGCTCACCTGGGCGGTGCTGGCCGGCGCGGCGGCCGAGCTGGCCGGGCTGGGCCTGATCGCGGCGGCGGCGTGGCTGATCACGCGGGCCGCCGAGCAGCCGGAGCTGGCCGCGTTGAGCATCGCCATCGTGGCCACCAGGGCGTTCGCCACGAGCAAGGGCGTCTTCCGCTACGCCGAGCGGCTCACCGGCCACGACGTCGCCCTGCGCGCCCAGGCCGGCACCCGCGAACGCCTTTACCAGGCCCTCATCCCCCCGCAGCGGCCCCGGCACGGCGGCGCCGACCTGCTCAGCCGGATGGTGGACGACACGGAGGCCGTCCAGGACCTCCTGGTGCGCTGCCTGCTCCCCGCCACGGCCGCCGCGCTCGCGGGCCTGGCCGCCGTCGTCATCGGCCTCACCTTGCTCCCCGTCGCGGCCCTGGTCCTGCTGGCGGGGCTGGTCGTGGCGGGCGTCCTGCTGCCCGCCGCCACGGCCGCCGCCGCGCGCCGCTGGTCGGCCAGGATCGCCCCCGCCAGAGCCGCCCTCGCCGAACGGGTGGCCGACCTGGTCCACGGCTCCGCCGACCTGGCCGCGTACGGCGCCGGCGACCGCGCCCTCGCCCAGGCCCGCGCCGACGACGAGGCCCTGGCCGCGCTGGAGCGCCGCCAAGCCCGCGTCCACGCCACCGCCCTGGGGGCCGGCACGCTGGTGCAGGGCCTGACAGTGGCCGCGATCGTCCTGCTCGCCCAGGCCACGGGGACCGACCGGGTGGCCATGGCGGTGCTCGCCCTGACCGCGCTGGTCTCCTTCGAGCCGGTGCTCCCGCTGGCGGCGGCGGGCGAACGCCTGGCGGGCATCCTGACCGCGCTCAGACGCCTGCGCGAGGTGAGCGCCACCCCGCCCGCCGTCACCGAGCCGGACACCGCGGCCACTCCCCCGCCGTCCACTCCCGCACCATCCACTCCCCCGATGTCCACTCCCTCGATGTCCACTCCCTCGATGTCCACTCCCTCGATGGCCGCTCCCCCGCCGTCGACTGCGGCACCATCCGCTCAACCGCCGTCGGCTCCCACACTGTCCGCTCAACCGCCATCCCCTCTCCCGCGGTCGCCGCTGACGGTCGAGATCGACGACCTGGTCGTACGGCACGCGCCGGAGCAGCGGGCGGCCGTCGACGGGGTGTCGCTGAGCCTGACCCCTGGCAAGCGGGTGGCCCTGGTGGGGCCGAGCGGGGCCGGGAAGAGCACCCTGCTGGCCGCGCTGATGCGCCTGGTCGAGCCCGAGTCCGGCGCCATCCGGGTCAACGACGTGGACATCCGGGGGCTGGCCTCGGATGACGTACGGGCCATGATGACGGGGCTCACCCAGGACCCCTACATCTTCCAGACCACCCTGCGCGCCAACTTGCGGCTCGCCGGTCCCGAAGCCGGTGACGAGGAGCTGCGCCAGGCCGTACGAGACGCTCGTCTGGAGGAGTGGGTCGAGCGGGCCGGGTGGGAGGCCGAGCTGGGAGAGGACGGCCGGACCGTGTCCGGCGGGCAGTTGCAGCGGCTGGCCCTGGCCAGGGCGCTGCTGTACGACCCGCCGGTGCTGCTGCTCGACGAGCCGGCCGAGGCGCTCGACGAGGAGACCGCCGACGCGCTCATGGCCGACCTGCTCGACGTGACGCACGACCGCACCACCTTGCTGGTCACCCACCGGCTCCGGGGCCTGGAGCAGGTGGACGAGATCGTCGTGCTGGAGGACGGGCGCGTGGTTCAGCGCGGCCACCACGACGATCTCGTCACCAAGCCGGGCTACTACCGCGACCTTTGGGAGTCGGAAGTCCTGACCAGACGATGATCGCCGGGCGTCAGCGCACTTCGACCTCGACGATGCGGGTGTAGTCGTTGGCGCCGTTCGAGGCCAGCGCGACGATGCGGACGGCGTCCGCCGTGACCGGCGCGAAGTCCGAGCGGGCGTTGCCGGCGGTGTTGCCGCGTACCTGGGCGACCGTCTGCCACTGGCCCCCCACCTGGACCTGGACGTCCCAGTCGCGCAACCCGAAGGTCGAGGCCGGGTACCGTTCGGTGCTCAGCGTGTACAGGTCCACGCGGGAGACCTGCTTGGCGCCGCCCAGCGCGATGGCCACGGTGTCCGGCCAGGCTCTGGCGGTGGCGTCGTTCCAGCCGTTGCCTCCGGCCCAGCCGTTGGAGCCGTTGTCGCCGTCGACGATGCTGCAGGGCGGGTAGTTGGCGTTGACGTGCTGGGAGGAGGCGGTGACCTGGCGCCTCAGCGCGAGGTTGCCGCCGTTGTCGAGTTTGTCCGGGGTCACCACCTCTACGGGTACGGCCAGTGTGCGGTCCCCGGTGCGCAGGCGCAGGCCGTACTGGCCTTCTGGGGTGGTCGGCGGGACGGCGACCAGCAGTTTCGCGCCGAGTTCGTAGCCGGGCGGCAGGTAGCTGGACAGGATCGAGCGGGAGGCGCTGAGCGGCTGGTCGATCTCCACTTGCATGTCGGAGTATGCGGCCTTTTTGGCGTCGCTGCGCATCCCGATCTCGATCTTTGCCGGGCAGGCGGGGTCCACGCCGAGTGGCGCGATGAGCTTGTCGGCGCCCGCGAGGGGGGTCAGTTTGCCGGTGCCCTTGGACTTGCCCGGTCTGACGTTGATCGAGGTGACGGAGGCGGGCTGCTGTTCGGGCGGCTGGGCGGCGGGTGAGGGGTCCTGCTGCGGAGCGGCTGCGTTCGCGCCCGGCCCGGTCAGGACCGTGACGGCGGCGACGGCCAGCGCGGCGGTGAGGTGTCGCATGATCATTCCTTTCCGGGGTCAGAGGGCTTGGAGGCCGGGGGTGCCGTCGAGGGTCACGAGGCTGGCCCTGGTGGAGACGGGCGCGCCTGGCTTGTCGACGTACGGGACGACCTTGAAGTCGGCCCGCCACTGGCTCCGGGTGACCTCGCAGGAGACGTAACCGCGCTGGTAGCTGGAGAACCTGAGGTGCGGGTTGGTCGGGTCGCTGCCCCCGGCCGGCAGTCCGGTGGTGGCGTTGCCGTTGCCGCCGCTGGTGACCGAGGTGCCGACGAACTCCACGCCGACCGTGCGCGAGGCGGGGTCGTCGAAGTTCGCCTTGAGCTCGCCGGCCAGGTTGTAGTGGATGTCGCCGGTCAGTACCACGGGGTTGCTGACCTCACGGTCGATCATGCCGTTGATGACGCGGTCCTTGGCGGCCTTGTAGCCGTCCCAGAGGTCCATGCTGAGCTTCTGGGCGGGGCCGGGGTCGTAGTCGAGCTGGATCATGGCGATCTGCTGGGCCAGTACGTTCCACTTGGCGCGGGACCTGTCCAGTCCGTCGAGCAGCCACTTCTCCTGCTCGGCGCCGAGCATCTGCCGGGCCGGGTCGAGCCGGTCGGCGCAGTCGATCTGCTGGCCGTCGCCGCAAGCCTGGTCGTCGCGGTACTGCCGGGTGTCCAGCACGTTGAACTCGGCGAGGTCGCCGAAGGTGAACCGGCGGTAGATCCGGGCGTCGGGGCCCTGCACGGCGGGCACCCTGATGGGCATGTTCTCCCAGTAGGCCCGGAAGGCGTTGGCGCGGATCACCAGGTAGTCCTGCTCGGTCACCTCGCCGCCGGGACCGTACTTGCCCGCCCAGTTGTCCAGCACCTCGTGGTCGTCCCAGGTGACGATCCACGGCGCGCGGTGGTGCGCGGCCTGCAGGTCGGGGTCGCTCTTGTAGAGGCCGTACTGGATGCGGAAGCGGTCGAGGGTGTCGCACTGCACCCGGTACTGCTCGGGCACCGGGGTGTTGCGCAGGCCGCCGGTGGGCACGATGCCGTACTCGTAGATGTAGTCGCCGAGGTGGAAGACCACATCGGGCTCCTCCTCCGCGAGGTGGCGGTAGGCGCTGTAGTAGCCGTCCTGCCACGAGGCGCACGAGGCGAAGGCCAGCTTCAGGGCGTCGGGCCTGCTCCTGGCCGCCGGGGCGGTCTTGGTCCGGCCGACCGGGCTGATCTGGCCGCCGGTGCGGAAGCGGTAGAAGTACTCGCGGCCGGGCCGCAGCCCGGTGGCGTCCACGTGGACCGAGTGACCGTACTCGGGCGTGGCCCACGCCGAGCCGCGCCCGGCGCGGCGGGTGAAAGCCTCGTCCTCCGCGATCTCCCAGTCGACCTGGATCCTGCCGTACGGCATGCCGCCGAGCGGCTCCAACGGACTGACGGCCAGGCGCGTCCAGAGGATCACCCGATCGGGCAGCGGATCCCCGGAGGCGACACCTAACTGGAAGGGGTAGTCGGCCCTGGCGGTGGCCTGGGCCGTCCAGGGATCGGCGAGGTTGGTGGTGAAGGCCAGGGCAAGGGCGGAGCCGCCGATCCCGAGGAAGGATCGGCGTGAGGGACGATGCATGGGCTTCCTAAGAGCTGGGGGGTCGAAAGCCCTCACTTTTTAGCAAGCAGCCAAGCTCTTAACAAGACTTAGGTTAAAACTCACAGGCGATTGCGTTAAATCTCTCGCGAAGTACAAACGCGAGCACGACCGGCGCCTGCCCGGCGCCAAACCGCTCGCCTACGGCCAGGTGTACGCGACGCTGCAGCGCCTGCAGCGTGACGGGTTCGCCGAGGTCACGGAGACGATGCAGGAGGGCGGCCCGGAACGCACGGTGTACGCCATCACCGGCGAAGGGCTCGCCGAGCTCACCCGGTGGCTGGACGGGGTGGAGGCGCCCGCGCCGCACCTGTCCAGCGCGCTGCTGTCGCGCGTGGTGGTGGCATCCGTGGCCGGTGGCGCCGCCGACGGCTACCTGTCGCGGCAGCGGGCCGCGCACCTGGCGCGGATGCGCGAGCTCACCGCGGAGCGCTCGGCGGGCTCCCCCGCCCAGGCGCTGGCCGCCGACTACGCGCTCCAGCACCTCGACGCCGACCTGCGCTGGATCGAGACGGCCATGCTACGGCTGGCCGATCTGAA